>NZ_JAALFV010000007.1:0-380544 GCF_011800405.1 Pantoea sp. EKM21T | reverse complement strand
GTAAGCGCAGCGATGCGTTGAGCTAACCGGTACTAATGACCCGTGAGGCTTAACCTTACAACGCCAGAGGCGTTTTTTGAGAGACACGATTTTCAGCCTGTACCGGATATATCTGCGCGGCCTTACGGGCGGCGCGGAGACAGAATTTGCCTGGCGGCTTTAGCGCGGTGGTCCCACCTGACCCCATGCCGAACTCAGAAGTGAAACGCCGTAGCGCCGATGGTAGTGTGGGGTCTCCCCATGCGAGAGTAGGGAACTGCCAGGCATTAAATAAGTGAAGAAGCCCCGCACGAAAGTGCGGGGCTTTTTTACGTCTGCACTTTGCCACGTTAAGCTGAAACATTTTCATTTTCTGCATCAAACCTCGACATCTTACAACGATCAGGCTAATGTTGGGCATCTGGATGTCTAAACGTTTATATGGTTGTAAGAGGTGAGCAGGTTATGCCAATCAGGGTTCCCGACGAATTACCGGCAGTGAATTTTTTGCGTGACGAAAATGTCTTTGTGATGACATCGTCGCGCGCCAGTGTTCAGGAGATCCGCCCGCTTAAAGTGCTCATACTGAATCTGATGCCGAAAAAGATCGAAACGGAGAATCAGTTTCTGCGTCTGCTTTCCAACTCGCCCTTACAGATCGATATTCAGCTGCTGCGCATCGACAGCCGCGAGTCACGCAATACGCCCACTGAGCACCTCAACAACTTCTACTGCAATTTTGAAGATATCCAGCATGATAACTACGATGGCTTAATCGTGACAGGTGCACCACTCGGGCTGGTTGATTTTAATGATGTCGCTTACTGGCCACAGATTCAGCGCGTTCTGCACTGGGCAAATGAGCATGTCACCTCAACCCTGTTTGTCTGTTGGGCGGTTCAGGCCGCGCTTAACATTCTGTATGGCATTCCCAAGCAAACCCGGCATAACAAACTGTCTGGCGTCTATGAGCATCAGATACTGCATCCCCATGCGTTACTGACCCGCGGTTTTGATGATAATTTCCTCGCACCGCACTCACGCTATGCTGATTTTCCCACTCATTTGATAACGGATTACACCGATCTTGAGCTGTTTGCTGAATCGGAACAAACCGGTGCCTATCTGATGGCGAGTAAAGACAAACGTCTGGTGTTTGTTACCGGTCACCCGGAATATGATGCCCTGACGTTGTCTGGTGAGTACCATCGCGATTATGAAGCGGGGGTGAATCCGGAAGTCCCTTATAACTATTTCCCGCAGGATAATCCGGTATTGCCACCCCGCGCCACCTGGCGCAGCCACGGCAATCTGCTGTTCTCGAACTGGCTCAACTACTACGTTTACCAGATCACGCCGTTCGATCTGCGTCACATGAACCCAACGCTGGAATAGTCCTGTCTGAAGATCAACTGAACCGTGTTAGCCGATAGCAACACGGTTTTTTTTCGCCTTTAAAACGTTAAATGAAAGCAATTCCTTTAATGGATTAAATTTTTATTGCAGATAAAACATAAGGATAGGTTAATTTTTATTTAAAAATGGAAATAGTTTTTGATTTAAAAAAATAAATGCTTATGCTCTGATCCTGTAGCTCATAAAATAAACACCGTGTGGATCCGCTGCTTTCGATCCTTTGAATACAGGAGAACGCCAGCATGACAGACTCAGTGATCAGCCATACCCTGATTTTCAGCCAGCCCTTTAGCCATGCAGAACAGCAGCTGTTAACGCCCGAGGCTGTTTCTTTTTTAGAGTCTCTGGTCGCACGCTTTGCACCGCAACGCGAAGTGCTGTTATCGGCTCGCCAGCAGCGTCAGCAGCAATATGACCAGGGCTATCTGCCAGACTTCGATATGGAAACGGCTTCCATAAGGGCCAGTGAATGGCGTATTCAATCTATTCCGGCAGATTTAGAAGATCGTCGGGTCGAGATCACCGGCCCACCCGATCGGAAAATGGTGATTAACGCCCTGAACTCAAACGTTAAAGTCTTTATGGCCGACTTTGAGGATTCGCTGTCTCCGGAGTGGTCAACGTTGATTGAAGGGCAGCTGACACTACGCGAAGCAGTACAGGGCACCCTGAGTTATACCAGCGACAAAGGCAAAATTTATCAGCTCGGCGCTACCCCTGCGGTACTGATGTGCCGGGTGCGCGGTCTGCATCTGTCAGAAAAACATGTCAGCTGGCAGGGAAAGGCAATTCCGGGCGGGCTGTTTGATTTCGCGCTCTATTTCTTCCACAACGTCCGGCCATTACTGGCCAAAGGCAGCGGGCCTTATTTCTATCTGCCGAAAACCGAGAGCTGGCAGGAGATCGCCTGGTGGCGTGAGATCTTCAGTTTCAGCGAGGATCAGTTCGATCTGCCGCGTGGCACGATCAAAGCCACTGTCCTGATCGAAACCTTACCCGCCGTGTTTCAGATGGATGAGATCCTGTGGAATCTGCGCGATCACATTGTTGGCCTCAACTGTGGCCGCTGGGATTACATCTTCAGCTATATCAAAACCCTGAAACAGCATGCGGATCGCGTGCTGCCGGATCGCCAGTCCGTCACCATGTCTCAGCCGTTCCTGGACGCTTATTCGCGACTGCTGATTAAAACCTGTCATCGGCGGGGGGCTTTTGCGATGGGCGGGATGTCAGCGCTCATCCCCGCTAAAGATCCCACGCGCAATGCCTGGGTACTGCAGCGCGTGACGGAAGATAAGCAGCGGGAGGCAGGTAACGGGCATGACGGCACCTGGATTGCTCATCCTGGTCTGGCAGAGACCGCGATGGCGGTCTTCAACGCTGCGCTGGGCGACCGGCCAAACCAGCTGCAGGTCATGCGGGAAGAGGATGCGACGATCACAGCGGAGCAGCTGCTGGCACCCTGTCAGGGTGAGCGTACCGAAGCCGGTATGCGCGCCAACATCCGTGTTGCGCTGCAATATCTGGAAGCGTGGATCAGCGGTAACGGCTGTGTCCCGATTGACGGACTGATGGAGGATGCCGCCACCGCTGAGATCGCACGCACCTCAATCTGGCAATGGATTCATCATCAGCAAATGCTGAACAACGGCCAGCAGGTCACAGCTGAACTGTTTCTGCGCTGGCTTAACGAAGAGCTGCATCTGCTGCAAAACGCGCTGGGCGAAGCCCACTTCAGCGCCGGTCGCTATGACGACGCGGCGCAGCTGATGGCTCAGATCACTACCGAGCGCGAGCTGGTTTCCTTTCTTACCCTGCCAGGCTATCGCCTGATCCCCTGAACAGAGGAGCTATTGCCATGACACGTACTCAACAGATCGATCAACTGGAACAACTCTGGCAGACCGCACGCTGGCAGGGCATTACCCGCCCTTACAGCGCAGCAGAGGTCGTCAATCTGCGCGGCTCGGTCTTGCCCGCCTGTACGCTGGCAGAGCGCGGTGCGGAAAAATTATGGGCGTTGCTGAATGGCGAGGCGAAAAAAGGGTATATCAATAGCCTGGGTGCGCTGAGCGGCGGGCAGGCACTGCAGCAGGCCAAAGCGGGCATCGAAGCGATCTACCTTTCTGGCTGGCAGGTAGCGGCGGATGCCAACGTGGCGGGCCAGATGTATCCCGATCAGTCGCTCTACCCGGTGAACTCGGTGCCGGAAGTGGTGACGCGCATTAATCAGACTTTTCAGCGCGCCGATCAGATTCAGTGGTCCAGCGGCATTGAAGCGGGGGACAGCCGGCACACCGATTTCTTCCTGCCAATTGTGGCCGATGCTGAAGCTGGTTTTGGCGGCGTGCTGAATGCGTATGAGCTGATGAAGGCGATGATTCAGGCGGGCGCGGCGGCGGTCCACTTCGAAGATCAGCTGGCAGCGGTAAAAAAATGCGGTCACATGGGCGGCAAAGTTCTGGTGCCGACTCAGGAAGCCATTCAGAAACTGGTAGCGGCACGGCTGGCTGCCGATGTGATGGGCGTGCCAACCGTGCTGCTGGCACGAACTGATGCCGACGCCGCTGACCTGATTACCTCAGACTGCGATGAATACGATCGTCCCTTTATCCAGGGCGACCGGACGGCAGAAGGCTTCTTCCGCACCCACGCCGGCATTGAACAGGCGATCAGTCGCGGGCTGGCCTATGCACCTTATGCTGACATCCTGTGGTGTGAAACCTCAACGCCGGATCTGGCGATGGCGCAGCGCTTTGCCGACGCCATTCATGCGCGTTTCCCCGGCAAGCTGCTGGCCTACAACTGTTCACCGTCGTTCAACTGGAAGAAGAACCTCGACGATCGCACCATCGCGAAGTTTCAGCAGGCGCTCAGCGACATGGGCTATCGCTTCCAGTTCATCACGCTGGCGGGCATCCACAGCATGTGGTTCAACATGTTTGATCTGGCCCACGCCTACGCCCAGGGCGAAGGGATGCGTCACTATGTTGAAAAGGTTCAGCAGCCTGAGTTCGCTGCCCGCGATCGCGGTTACAGCTTCTCATCGCATCAGCAGGAGGTGGGCACCGGCTATTTTGATCAGGTAACCAATATCATTCAGGGCGGTAAGTCCTCGGTCACCGCGCTCACCGGTTCGACCGAAGAGCATCAGTTCTGACCCTTTTCCTCTGACTGATTCCCCGTCCGCAAACCGCGGGCGGGCGTTTACCGGAGCTGATTATGCCGCCACGCGAATCATTGATCGCCCACACTATCCTGCAGGGTTTTGATGCACAGTATGGTCGCTTTCTCGACATCACTGCTGGCGCACAGCAGCGGTTTGAGCAGGCGGAATGGCAGGCGGTGCAGCATGCCATGAAGGCCCGTATTCATCTCTATGACCATCACGTCAGCCTGGTTGCCGATCAACTGCGGGTGTTGAACGGTGCGGCCAGCTGGGATGAGATGTTCTGGCTGCGGGTTAAGGACCACTATCAAAGCCTGCTGCCCGGCTATCCACGGCATGAAATTGCCGAAAGCTTCTTTAATTCTGTCTACTGCCGGTTACATGGACATGCCGATCTGCAGCCTGACCGGCTGTTTATCTTCAGCTCTCAATCCCTGACCGCACCGGTCACACCTTTGCGCCCGTTATCGCGCCGTTATCAGCCGGAGCGGGGCTGGCTGGCACTGGTGGATCAGGTGTTGAGCGATTTACCGCTGACGTTGCCGTGGCAGCAGCGCGCTCGCGACGTCGGCTGGATTGTCCGCCACCTGCAGTCGCATTTTCCCCGGCTGAACCAGGGCTGGCTCGAGGTTAACAGTGAACTCTTCTATCGTAACAAAACCGCCTGGCTGGTGGCGCGGCTGCATCTGCCGGAAGGCATCTTGCCCTGTCTGCTGCCGATCCAGCGCAGTGAAACGGGCGAACTATGGATCGACACCTGTCTGACCGATGTGAATGACGCCAGCATTGTGTTTGGTTTTGCCCGCGCCTATTTCATGGTTTATGCGCCGGTGCCTGCGGCGCTGGTTGCCTGGCTGCAACCGATTCTGCCTGGCAAAACCCTGGCGGAGCGCTATATGGCGATTGGCTGCCAGAAGCACGGTAAAACCGAGAGCTATCGCGAGTATCTTCAGGCGCTGGCAGAGAATGAGACGGCCTTTGAGATCGCACCCGGCGTGCGCGGCATGGTGATGCTGGTCTTCACGCTGCCGGGTTTTGACTGGGTGTTCAAGGTCATCAGGGATCGCTTCGCGCCGCAAAAAGAGGTGACGGAAGCGCAGGTCCGCGCCTGTTATCAGCAGGTCAAAGAGCACGATCGCGTGGGACGTATGGCGGATACGCAGGAGTTCGAGCAGTTTGCGCTGCCGCTGTCGCGCATCTCACCGGCGCTGCTGGCAGAACTCCACGCCTGCGTGGCTGAGAAGCTGCATATCGAAGGCGATCGCCTGATTATTCGTCACCTGTGGCTGGAGCGCCGTATGCAGCCGCTTAATCTCTACCTGGCCCAGGCGAATGCCGCAGAGCGACGTCACGCGATTGAGGAGTATGGCAATGCCATCCGACAGCTGGCGGCGGCCAATATCTTTCCCGGAGACATGCTGTTTAAAAACTTCGGCATCACCCGCCATGGCCGGGTGATTTTTTACGATTACGATGAGATTCGCCCGATGCAGGAGCTGCACTTCCGGGAGGTGCCCGCGGCGCGCTATGAGGAGGATGAACTCAGCGCCGAGCCCTGGTACAGCGTCGGGCCGGACGATGTCTTCCCGGAAACCTTCCGCTATGCGTTATGCAGTGAAGCCGCTACCGGCGCATTGCTGTTACAACTGCATCCGGAGATATTCGACGCCCGCTGGTGGCGCGCGCAGCAGCAGCGCATCGCCCAGGGCCATGTGGAAGAGGTGATCGCCTGGCGGCAGACGCAGCGTTTCAGCGTCTGCTACGGCGCAGATAAAGTTAACGACCGCTGTACGCCAGCGTAACCTGGCGCGCTTCGCGGATGACCAGTGCACCTAATTCAGTAATCCGATCGTCTGTCATGCGGGCGATGGGGCCGGAGATGGAGAGCGCGGCAAACGCCTCGCCATGTTCGTCATAGATCGGCGCGGCGACACAGCGTAGTCCAAGCGCATGCTCTTCATCATCAAACGAGAAGCCCGCTTTGCGCACCAGCGCCAGATTCTCTTTCAGACTCTGCGGCGACATCAGGGTTTTCGGCGTGTAGTAATGCAATCCTTTCTGATGCAGCAGGGCGGTGACCTGCTCATCGCCCAGATGGGCCAGGAACGCTTTGCCTGCGCCAGACGCATGCATCGGCAGCTTGCCGCCAATCGGCGCGGACATTCGCATCAGCTGGGTACACTGCACCTGATCAATGATCACCGCCTGGTGATCGCTGAGATCCAGCACCGCCAGATTCACCGTTTCACCGGACTGCTCCATCAGGCTACGCAGCACCGGGTGTACCAGCGCCAGCAGGTTACGGCTCTGCAGGAAACTGCTGCCGACCACGAAGGCGTGTGCGCCGATCGTCCACAGCCCGAGATCGCCCACCTGCCGGACAAAACCCTGCTGCTGCATGGTGCTGAGCAGGCGATGCGTGGTGGAGTTAGGCAAACCCGCCTGCTGAGCCAGCTCGGTCAGCGCTACGCTGCCATGTGAGTCAGCAATCAGCTCCAGCAGCGTCAGGCCGCGGGTCAGCGATTGCACCTGACCGCCCGCGGGTGCGGCGACAGGGGTGCCACGGGGTTTCTTGCCGCGCTTAACAGGAACCGGCGTTGCCATCATTGTTTCTCCTTTTGCATTGTGGAAATCATTTTCGTTTTAATCACGCGCATTGCAAACGCTGGTTTTCTGGTCAGACCTGTACAGCCGTGACCTGAAAAACTCTCAGTCGAGGTTACTTTGTCGCCTGACCAGCTTGTGCCAGAATGAAAAACGGGCTTTTCCGCCAGCAGACTGACGTGAATGGGGCAACAGTGAGCAATAAAATCGACGCGTTAAAACAGCAGCTCGCACAACGCATTATGGTGCTGGATGGTGGTATGGGCACCATGATCCAGAGCTATAAGCTGGAAGAAGAGGATTATCGCGGCAGCCGTTTTGCTGACTGGCCCTGCGATCTCAAAGGCAACAACGATCTGCTGGTGCTGAGTAAACCGGCGGTGATCCGCGAGATCCACGACGCCTATCTGGCGGCGGGTGCGGATATCCTCGAAACCAACACCTTTAACGCCACGTCGATTGCGATGTCGGATTACCAGATGGAACGTTTATCGGCGGAGATCAATTTTGAAGCGGCCCGCCTGGCGCGGGCCTGCGCCGATGCGTGGACGGCGAAAACGCCGGATCGTCCGCGTTATGTTGCGGGTGTGCTCGGCCCGACCAACCGCACCTGCTCGATCTCACCCGATGTTAACGATCCTGCCTACCGTAACGTCACTTTTAATCAGCTGGTGGAGGCGTACCGCGAATCGACCCGCGCGCTGGTGGAGGGCGGGTCCGACATCATCATGATTGAAACGGTGTTCGATACGCTGAATGCCAAAGCAGCCGTCTATGCGGTGCAGACCGAGATGGAAGCGCTGGGCGTGGCGCTGCCGCTGATGATCTCCGGCACTATCACCGACGCCTCCGGCCGAACGCTCTCCGGCCAGACCACCGAAGCTTTTTACAACTCGCTGCGTCACGCCGAACCGCTCTCTTTTGGCCTGAACTGCGCGCTGGGACCCGACGAGCTTCGTCAGTATGTGGCGGAACTGTCGCGCATCGCTGAAGGCTACGTGACCGCCCATCCCAACGCCGGTCTGCCCAATGCCTTTGGCGAATACGATCTGGATGCGGAACTGATGGCGCAGCAGATTGGTGAATGGGCCACCGCCGGATTCCTGAACATTATCGGCGGCTGCTGTGGCACCACACCGCAACATATCGCTGCCATGGTGGCGGCGGTTGAAGGCGTCGCACCGCGTCAGTTGCCGACGATCCCGGTGGCCTGCCGTCTCTCCGGTCTGGAGCCGCTTAACATCACCGCAGAGTCACTATTTGTTAACGTCGGTGAGCGCACCAACGTCACCGGCTCGGCAAAATTTAAACGGCTGATCAAAGAAGAGAAGTATAACGAAGCGCTGGAAGTGGCGCTGCAGCAGGTGCAGAGCGGCGCGCAGATCATCGATATCAACATGGATGAAGGCATGCTCGACGCCGAGGCGGCGATGGTACGCTTTCTGAATCTGATTGCTGGCGAACCCGATATTGCCCGCGTGCCGATCATGATCGACTCCTCAAAATGGGAGGTGATTGAGAAAGGGTTGCAGTGCATTCAGGGCAAAGGGATCGTGAACTCAATTTCGATGAAAGAGGGTGAAGCGGCCTTTATTCATCATGCGCGTCAGGTCCGGCGTTACGGCGCGGCGATGGTGGTCATGGCGTTTGACGAAGTGGGTCAGGCGGATACCCGCGCCCGAAAAATTGAGATCTGCCGCCGTGCTTACCGGATCCTCACCGAACAGGTCGGTTTCCCGCCGGAAGATATAATCTTCGACCCCAACATCTTTGCGGTCGCCACCGGCATCGACGAACACAACAACTACGCCATGGATTTCATTGGTGCCTGCGAAGATATCAAGCGCGAGCTGCCCCATGCGATGATCTCCGGCGGCGTCTCCAACGTATCGTTTTCATTCCGTGGCAACGATCCGGTGCGTGAAGCGATACATGCCGTCTTTCTCTATTACGCCATCCGTAAAGGCATGGATATGGGCATCGTCAACGCAGGCCAGCTGGCGATTTATGATGATTTGCCGGCAGAACTGCGCGAGGCGGTAGAGGATGTGATTCTTAACCGGCGGGATGATGGCACCGAGCGGCTGCTGGCGCTGGCGGAGAAATACCGTGGCGGCAAAAGCGATGGCTCGCAGGAAAAACAGCTAGCGGAATGGCGCAACTGGGACGTGGTGAAACGGCTGGAGTATTCGCTGGTCAAGGGGATCACCGAGTTTATCGAGCAGGATACCGAAGAGGCGCGCCAGCAGGTACCACGGCCGATAGAGGTGATTGAAGGCCCGCTGATGTCTGGCATGAACGTGGTCGGTGACCTGTTCGGTGAGGGCAAAATGTTCCTGCCGCAGGTGGTGAAATCGGCGCGCGTGATGAAGCAGGCGGTGGCGTATCTGGAACCCTTTATCGAAGCCAGCAAAGAGGCGGGGCGCAGCAACGGTAAAATCGTGCTGGCCACGGTCAAAGGCGACGTGCACGACATCGGCAAAAATATTGTCGGCGTGGTGCTGCAGTGTAATAACTACGAAATCATTGACCTTGGCGTGATGGTGCCGGGCGAAAAAATTCTTAAAACGGCGCGCGAAGTGAATGCGGACATCATCGGCTTATCAGGCCTGATTACGCCGTCGCTGGATGAGATGGTCAACATGGCGAAAGAGATGGAGCGTCAGGGCTTTACCTTACCACTGCTGATTGGCGGCGCGACAACCTCGAAGGCGCATACCGCTGTCAAAATTGAGCAGCATTACAGTGGCCCGACGGTCTACGTGCAGAACGCCTCACGCACCGTTGGCGTGGTGTCGTCGCTGCTTTCCTCCACGTTAAAAGAGGATTTCGTCGCCCGAACCCGCAAAGAGTACGAGACCGTGCGCATTCAGCATGCACGCAAAAAGCCGCGCACGCCGCCGGTCTCGCTGCAGGCGGCGCGCGATAACGCCACCTCAATTGACTGGGAGAGTTACACGCCACCCGTGCCGCATCGTCCCGGGGTCAGTCAGGTGGAGGCCAGCATTGAAACGCTGCGCAACTACATCGACTGGACGCCATTCTTTATGACCTGGTCGCTGGCGGGCAAATATCCCCGCATCATGGAAGATGAGGTGGTGGGTGAAGAGGCGCAGCGTCTGTTTGCCGATGCCAATGCGATGCTCGACAAATTAAGCCAGCAGTCGCTGCTGAAGCCACGTGGCGTGGTCGGTATTTTTCCGGCTAACCGGGTCGGCGATGATATTCATCTCTACAGTGATGAGCGGCGTGATGAGATTTTGTGTGTGAGTCATCACTTACGCCAGCAGACCGAAAAAACCGACTTCGCCAACTACTGTCTGGCGGATTTTGTGGCCCCGAAATCGAGCGGCAAAGCGGACTATCTCGGTGCTTTCGCGGTGACCGGCGGGCTGGAAGAGGATGCGCTGGCGGAGGCGTACGATCGTCAGCATGACGACTACAACAAGATCATGGTGAAAGCGCTGGCTGACCGTCTGGCGGAAGCCTTTGCCGAATACCTGCACGAGCGGGTACGTAAGGTGATCTGGGGCTTCGCGCCCAACGAAAATCTCAGCAATGAAGAGCTGATTCGGGAAAATTATCAGGGGATACGCCCGGCGCCAGGCTATCCGGCCTGCCCGGAGCACACTGAGAAAGCCGCCATCTGGCGTCTGCTGGCGGTGGAAGAACAGACCGGCATGAAGCTCACCGAATCCTTTGCCATGTGGCCGGGCGCGTCAGTCTCTGGCTGGTACTTCAGCCATCCTGACAGCCGCTATTTCGCCGTGGCGCAGATCCAGCGTGACCAGGTGGAAGATTATGCGGCACGCAAAGGGATGTCGGTCATGGAAGTGGAGCGCTGGCTGGCGCCGAATCTCGGCTACGACGCGGACTAAATAAAAAAGCGGCCTGAGGGCCGCTTCAGACTGCTGACAAATCCAGCTCCGGTTAAATCTGGCAGCAATAATGAAGAAACTCAACGCGCAGGGAACCCGGTCAGAGGAGGAAAGCGTCCCGCGCCAGGGACGGCGCGGGCCGAGCGGCCAGGGATGGCATTAGCGCCTTTCCGATCTGACCGGGTTCCCTGAGCAGGCGCGATCTCATTGCTATGCTTTGCTTCAGGTGTATGCTCCCTGAGCCTGCTTTCTGTTAACCGCATGAAACGGCCCTGAGGCCGCCATCTGCTTAGTTAAAGCGCGCGTCGCGATCGGACGTCAGATCATACAGCTGGTACTTGCGACCCAGCATCTGACCGCCATCACGCGTCAGCGGCACCCAGTTCACCTGCGCGCGACCGCGCGTTGGCGTCACAGTGAACAGATCCATTGGGATGGAGATATAGAAGCCTTTGGTGAAGTCGCCTTCGCCATACTCTTCAGACGAGACGTTGGTTTTGGTGGCATAGACACCCACCATCACGCCGCTGTCGAAGCGCTTCGACACATCGACCGTCACGCCTTTATCTTTCGCCAGATACTGACCGACGCTGGTTTTCACCAGTACATCCTGCATGAACCATGGACGCCAGTAACCCGTCAGGTTGCCGGTTGAGGTTTTGTAGCGATTGAACTGCATCATGTTGTCCCAGTCACGCTGACGGACATAGTTGGCATCGACGCCCACCGCCCAGTTCGCATCGACCGGACGATAGAGCAACTCGCCACCCACGCCGCCATACATCGTCTCCAGGTACCCGCCGTAAACCTGACCATAGAAGCCGTTACCGAGGTGGCCCATATAGTTCGCCTGCAGATCGTTGACGTAGACGTTGTTCTCAACGTAGTCGCGGATATGGGTACGCACGCGCGGAAGCGAAGAGTCCGCCGGTGCGCCGTTGTAGTTGAACTTGTCGTAGTTGTTGGCGAGGTTACCAAACAGACTACCGCCCACCAGCAGGTGATCCGTCAGCCAGTAATCAGCGCTGGCCATCACGCCGACCTGATACATATAGAAGCTTTCCGGGCCGCCCACCGACTGATTCAGCACCGGCGACAGACTGTAGTTCAGGCGATCCTGACGGATAAACATCCCCTGCTCAGTGGTACCCGGATCGACCGGTTCTTTGCGGGTCTGTTGCAGTGGCTGCTCATGGCCCAGCGGATAGCCTTCCAGATTGTTACGCAGGCTGGCGACCTGCGTCTCAGTCGTCACCTGTGGCATGTTAAAGCGCGACTCGGTGACATTGATGGTGTCGATGCCGTCAGGCAGGTGGTTCATGATGATGCGGTTCGCACGATCCACCCCTTCACGGGTATCGCGATACTTCGTCTGCTCGCCTGACACATAGATCGTGTGACCCTGAGTCTGAATACGCGGACCATCAAGACCGGCATTGTATTTCAGATCGGTCAGCTGAGTGCCCACCACCGTCGGCTCCAGCAACTTAGGTTGCGGCTGCGGATTGTAGGAAGGCTTCTCGCTGTCGATGTGCGCCTGACGCAGATCGTTGAAGTTGGTGCGAATGGTGACACCAAACATAAAGGTGTTACCGCGTTCGTAGCTGGCGTTGATGTCAGCCCAGTCGGTTACGCGATAAATCGCGCCGACGTTGAGCTTGCTGCGCTGCTCAAGGCGGCCAGCAAAGTCATTCTGGTAGTCGTTGCCCTCATACTCCATTTTAAGGCGCAGCGGCTGCCAGGGCGTCTGATACTCCACGCCGCCAAACAGCGCCGTCGGACCGTGGAACATCTGCGAGCCGTTGATTGAACCCGCTTCGCCCACCTGCGGACGCTGGCAATAGCTGTCGCTGTATGAGCAGAAGGGGTTCTTCACGGTGCCGCTATTGCCGAGATAGCCCCAGCCAAGCCCCAGGGTAAAGTCGAACGGTCCCCATGCTTTGGTCGCCACCAGGTATTCGCTGTCGAACAGACCGGTACCGCCCAGATCGCGGGTTCCCACCGCCACTTCCGGCAGCCAGAAGCCCTCCTGCCACAGACGGAGTTTCAGGTCGAAGGCTTTATCTTTATAGCTCTGCGTGCCGCTGAATTCTGAGACCGCACTGTACTGACGGGTGCGCACGTCGGTATACCGCACCGTGGTCTCCAGCCAGGGAAAGAGCTGCAGTGACGCGGAGTAGTATCGGTACTGATCGTTGTCGCGCGCGTTGAGGCTGAACTCGCCCTCTTTGGCCATGCGCGCCGTCGGCACCTGCATCAGACCCACGCCGCCGAAATCGGATTGTGAAGGGCCCACCGGCTCGGGCCAGGTGTCAGCCTGCGCCTGACAGGCTGCCGCCACGGAAACAGCCAACAGGCTGAAGAGATAACGTTTTTTCATCAGTCTGGTATCCGGTGAGTCAGTACGGAAAGGATGCCTTCATTAAGGTCTTCATAGCTGCCTGGCAGGCTCCATGACGAAAAGCCGAGCCAGATAATGCTGCCTGGCTCCACTTCCGCGTGGCGATGATTCCAGTAGGCAACCGGCACCTGCTGTGTGGCGCCTGAAGGTGCAATCACGGTGACAAAATTGCGTTCTGCCCCGGAGAGTGCGTCATGACCATCCAGATAGTCGCGTACTGATTTACCCGGCTGCCAGCTCACTTTGCCTGCGCCGCTCAGCACGCCGAGCAGCAGTACAGAATCTGAGGGGGCCTGCAGATAGAGGTCATAGCTGCCTTCCAGCCGACGGTTGTCAGCCGGATGCAGACGGATCCAGTCCGGGTCGAGCGACGTGAACTGGCGACCTGCTACTTTGATGGCGCTCAGCTGGCGGATCACCTCATCAATGGCCGCCGCCCGATCGCCGCTGCTGTCGGCACGCCAGGCACGTAACGCGCCCAGCGTCTGTTGATAGTGCTGCTGTGCCACTGCGCTGGCGCCGCGCTCGGCAATAAAGGTCGCACGCCAGTCAGTGTTGACCTGCAGTGGAGGCAGAGTCACCAGCTGGGAGAGATCCGCGACCTGGCTCAGCTCAGCCTGACCGCCGTTGTGCGGTGCATGAACGATAACCTGCGCAGTTGCCTGCGCTTCTGCGGCGCTGAACAGGCTCAGCCCGGCCAGCAAAAAAGTGATTTTTTTCATGATTTCGCCGGCTTCAGAATAGTGATATCTACAGGGAAGGCGTCTGCCGCCAGCATCTGATGGGCCTGCACCACATCGCCGCTGCTGTTATCGATCCAGAAGGTGTTTTCCCACTCGCGGTTACTGCTGTCGATGCTCACCTGCTCATGCCAGACGCGGCACGGAATGCGGTTGCCCGCCACGGTCAGGACTTCGTCGGTGCCGCGCTGGAAGGTTGAACGCACAGTCGCGCCGCGAACCTTGCCCTGTTCGGTCCACTGCACGATGCGGGTCCAGCCTGCGCCGTTGCTGATATGCAGGCTGTCAGCGAGCGGATCCTGTTGCAGATTGCTGACGCTCAGCAGGTTATCCGGCAAGCCCAGGGTTTTAACCAGGCGGCCATGCTGTGTCACCAGCATCGCCTGATCCTGTGTCACCCATTTCTGCTGACCTTTCTCGTTGTAGCCGAGCACCACAAAAATGCGCGGACCTTCATTCAGGCGAGCATAGAGACTGGCATAGGGAAGATTATTGACCTGTTGATCGGTAACGGTCACGTCGTCCGGACCGTTAACCGCAAGCAGCAGAGTCTGTTCAAGACCTTTTTGCGTTTGTGTACAGGCCTGCAGCAGCAGGCAAGCGAGCAGCAGAGGAAGTTGGCGCACTGTGTGTCCCTGATAAGTCATGCCAAAGTAAAAAATAACCACACAGGCGTGTGGTTATGTTTAAAGGTGCTCTGCCCGTCCCGTTCCGGCTGCAGAAATACAGGTTACGTGGCTCAGCATCCTCACTCACCGAAGTCAGTGGTTCAGCCTCTGCCCGTTTGCTGCAGATCAGCAATCAGACGGGGGTCGGGCATCCATCAACGAGTGGTGCTCGTCGTGGTCGTGGTTGTTGTACCGGTATTTGCACCGTCACCACCGCCAGAAGCGGCAATGCCGAGCCCGACCAGCGCGCCAAGTGCACCGATACCCACAGCGGTCGACGTGCCAGCAGAGATTGCTCCCGCCTGCGCGCCAGCTGCGGTACCAGCTTCTTCCGGCGCAGCAAATGCGCTGGAAGAGACGGCAACGAAGATCAAGGCTGCACCGGCAACCATAGTTTTTTTCATAACAGCGTTTCCTGCATTGAGTGAATGAAGGATCTCTGTCCGCTGAGGTTGCAACGCAGTCAGACTGCGGCAAAATCGACGGACAGTCCCATTGCGGGCGCGTTCAGTATAGGGCAACAAAATACCAGAGTTCAGCACCGGAAAAACCAGGGTGAATAGCGGGGTGGGCGCGTGATTTAATTAGCTGGATTGGGGATAACTACTTTTTATATCGGAATATTTCGGGCTGATGCCAGATATTTCGCTACTGGCGAATCAATTGCAAAGCGGAATGTTCTTTTTTATTAATATCTGGTACGGAATAAGAATAATCAGAATTTACTCAGGATTGCTGAAACTGAATATGATTATGAATCAATAGCTAACAATAGAGATTGCCCCATTTCAGGACCATTTTATACTTTATGCTGGCCCGTTAAGTGTATCGATGTTCAGAATTATCTTAGGTTATTTTAAGACTTTTCCCTGACAACCCATGCTCTCCGACGATATAAACAGCCCATTCAGATGTAAAAACAGACAAAAAAAGGGCAGCAAAGTGGCCGCCCGATGAAATTAACGCCGATTAACGCCAGGATTTATAGCGGTTAATTAAGGCATTAGTGGAGCTGTCGTGAGTGGTAACTTCGTCCTCATTTTCCAGTTCCGGCAGAATACGGTTCGCCAGCTGCTTACCTAATTCCACACCCCACTGATCGAAAGTGAAGATATTCAGGATGGCACCCTGAGTGAAGATTTTGTGCTCATACAGGGCAATCAGTGCGCCCAGGCTGTAAGGGGTAATCTCACGCAGCAGAATGGAGTTAGTCGGGCGGTTACCTTCAAACACCTTGAACGGCACGATATGGGCTACAGACTCTGCAGATTTACCGGCATCGGTAAACTCTTTCTCTACGACGTCGCGTGACTTACCAAACGCCAGCGCTTCAGTCTGGGCAAAGAAGTTAGAGAGCAGCTTCGGATGGTGATCCGCGAGCGCATTATGGGTAATGGCCGGCGCAATAAAGTCGCACGGAACCAGCTTGGTACCCTGGTGGATCAGCTGATAAAACGCGTGCTGACCGTTGGTGCCAGGTTCGCCCCAGATGATGGGGCCAGTCTGGTAGTCCACCGGATGACCGGCACGATCCACATACTTGCCGTTTGACTCCATATTGCCCTGCTGGAAATAGGCGGCAAAGCGGTGCATGTACTGGTCGTAAGGCAGAATCGCTTCGGTTTCAGCACCAAAGAAATTGTTGTACCAGATGCCAATCAGTGCCAGCAGCACCGGCAGGTTCTGCTCAGCCGGCGCAGAGGCGAAGTGCTGGTCCATGGCATGTGCGCCGCTCAGCAGCTGCTCGAAGTTATCGAAACCAATCGAGAGAATGATCGACAGGCCGATCGCTGACCACAGTGAATAGCGGCCGCCAACCCAGTCCCAGAATTCAAACATGTTGTTGGTGTCGATACCAAATTCGCCCACCGCTTTGGCGTTGGTCGACAGCGCAGCAAAGTGTTTCGCTACGTGCTGCTGGTCGCCTGCCGTTTTCAGGAACCAGTCGCGCGCGCTGTGGGCGTTGGTCATGGTTTCCTGGGTGGTGAAGGTTTTCGATGCCACCAGGAACAGGGTGGTTTCCGGGCTGAGATCTTTCAGCGTTTCGGCGATGTGGGTGCCGTCAACGTTAGAAACAAAATGCATGTTCAGATGGTTTTTGTACGGGCGCAGCGCTTCAGTCACCATAAACGGGCCGAGGTCAGAGCCGCCGATACCGATATTCACCACGTCGGTGATCGCTTTACCGGTATAGCCTTTCCATTCGCCGCTGATGATGCGCTCAGAGAAGCCTTTCATCTTATCCAGCACCGCGTTGACCTCTGGCATCACATCTTTGCCATCCACCAGAATCGGCGTGTTACTCCGGTTACGCAGCGCGACGTGCAGCACCGCACGATCTTCGGTGCGGTTAATCTTCTCACCCGAGAACATAGACTTAATGGCACCGCTCAGGTCGGTCTCTTTGGCCAGCGCCTGTAACTTATCGAGGGTTTCCTGGGTGATGCGGTTTTTGGAGAAATCCACCAGCATCTGATCATCAAAGGTGGCAGAGAATTTGGCAAAACGATCGGCATCCTGGGCGAACAGATCGGCAATTTCTACCGACTTCATCTGCTCAAAATGCTGTTGCAGCGCTTTCCAGGCTGCGGTTTGTGTCGGATTGATATTTTTCATGGCAACACTCTTGTTGATATTAAGAACCGTCATTCCATCGGAGGCACATCATGCCCGTTTAGCGTTTCAGTATGACCACAGTTGTAACTGAAAGGAAAAATTTTGTCAGCGCGCGCCGGACAGGCGATCTGAACGCCGCTGTTTATCGCCAGCATTCACTGGCGCGAACAGCCAGCGGACCGCAGAGGCAACGCGCGGTAAAGTGTGACGCGAAAGTCTGCGCAAAACGTTGTGCCGTATCAGGGATTGCTGCATGGGCTGAACCCATTAAGCACTGTAGCCGCTGCGACGCAGAGTCATTTGTTTTCTGATGCGGCGCTCCGGGCATCGCTGACATTGACAGCAGGTCCAGAAAAGGCTAGATCTATGCGCCTACTTGCGCACCTGTGCGCAAGCCAGAAGAGGCGCGTCGCCCAGGCAGTGTGTTGGAGGAACCGTATCCGGTGAAAACACATGATGGGGAGCGACGCCGAGGTGGGTCAGCACGCGGTGTGCTGCCTGTCGGCTACAGGGGCTGAATCCTCTGGGTTGTCACCAGAAACGTCTGCAGTCGACGTTTCGCAAGGTGGGGCGCTTCTGGGTGACTCGTCTATCCGATCTTGTCCGCCCGTTTCTGCTCTTTCCTTGTGCCTGGCTGAAAGAATGTTTCTCGACCCTTTCATCGGCGAGAACAAGATAACCTGACACGAGGTCCTACATGTCTCAAACACTGATAGTGGCAAAATTCGGCGGCACCAGCGTAGCCGATTTTGAAGCGATGAACCGCAGCGCCGATGTGGTGTTGCAGGACGCCAGCACGCGTCTGGTGGTGCTCTCTGCTTCGGCGGGCATTACTAATCTGCTGGTTGCGCTGGCTGAAGGCCAGCAGGCTCCTCAGCGCGCTGTGCTGCTTGATGATATCCGCCGTATCCAGTACGCCATTGTTGATCGCCTGCAGCGTCCGGAAGTGATCCGCGATGAAATTGATCGGATGATCGACAATATCAGCATGCTTTCCGAAGCCGCCTCACTGGCAACCTCGAATGCCCTGACCGATGAACTGGTCAGCCACGGTGAGCTGATGTCATCACTGCTGTTTGTGGAAATTCTGCGTGAACGCCAGGTTAATGCGGAGTGGTTCGATGTCCGCAAGGTAATGCGTACCGACGATCATTTTGGCCGGGCAGTACCGGATGTACAGGTGCTGGCGGAGCAGGCGACGGCGCAGTTACAGCCGCGCATTGAGCAGGCATTGGTCATTACTCAGGGGTTCATCGGCAGTGAAAGCGAAGGGCGCACCACCACCCTGGGTCGCGGCGGCAGTGATTACACCGCCGCGCTGCTGGGCGAAGCGCTGAATGCGGCGCGTGTGGATATCTGGACGGATGTGCCGGGCATCTACACCACCGATCCGCGCGTGGTGCCGACGGCGAAGCGTATTGATGAAATTACTTTTGAAGAAGCCGCTGAAATGGCGACGTTCGGTGCGAAAGTGCTGCACCCGGCGACGCTGCTTCCCGCCGTACGCCGGGGTATTCCGGTATTCGTCGGTTCCAGCAAGGATCCGGCAGCCGGTGGGACCCGCGTCTGCAATGAAACCCGCAACCCGCCGCTGTTTCGGGCGCTGGCGCTACGCCGTAAGCAGACGCTGTTAACGCTGCACAGCCTTAACATGCTGCATACGTTTGGTTTTCTTGCTGAACTCTTCAATATTCTGGCGCGTCATAACGTCTCGGTTGACCTGATCACCACCTCCGAAGTGAGCGTGGCGCTTACGCTCGACACCACCGGATCGACCTCAACCAGTGCCAGCCTGCTGACCCAGGCTTTACTGACTGAACTCTCGTCGCTGTGCCGGGTTGAAGTGGAAGAAGATCTGGCGCTGGTGGCGATTATCGGCAACCAGCTGTCAAAAGCGTGCGGCGTCGGCAAAGAGGTGTTTGGTGTGCTCGACCCGTTCAACCTGCGGATGATTTGCTACGGTGCCAGCAGCTACAACCTCTGCTTCCTGGTACCGGGCAACGATGCTGAAAGCGTGGTACGTACGCTGCATCGTAATCTGTTCGAGTAAACTTCTCTGCCATTCAGGCCGCGTCAGCGCGGCCTGAAAAACGGCAAGAATGGTTCATATCTCCCTCATTACTCCCCAGCACGCGACTTCCGATAAATCCCCTTAATACATAAAGTTACATTCTGTTATTGCCAAATGGCAACCCCTTTCTCTGCGCATTTCGTGCACCTGCATTGCGCTCCCTTTCCGCAGATTTATAATCCCGCCGCTGAATCAATTCACCCAAATTTAGGAAATATCATGAAAAGGTTAGTCGCAGAGGCGCTGGGTACCTTCGTGCTGGTGGCCGGCGGTTGTGGAAGTGCCGTGCTGTCAGCTGCGTTCCCGGAGCTGGGCATTGGCTTCATGGGCGTGGCGCTGGCTTTCGGGCTGAGCGTGCTGGTCATGGCGTATGCGGTCGGTCACATCTCAGGCGGGCACTTTAACCCGGCGGTGACCCTGGGATTAGTGGCAGGCGGACGTTTTCCCGCGTCTCAGGCTATCCCTTACATCATCGCGCAACTGGCTGGCGGCATTGCCGCTGGCGCGGTGCTCTATCTGATCGCCAGCGGTAAAGGCGACTTCAGTGCAGCGGCCAGCGGCTTTGCGGCGAATGGCTACGGTGAACACTCGCCGGGCGGCTTCAGCCTGCAGTCAGGTATGATCGCCGAAGGAGTGATGACCGCTATCTTCCTGATTGTGATCATGGGTGCCACCAGCGAACGTGCGCCGAAAGGCTTTGCACCTATTGCGATTGGCCTGGCGTTAACCCTGATTCATCTGATCAGCATTCCGGTGACGAATACCTCGGTTAACCCGGCACGCAGCACCGCGGCAGCCCTGTTCCAGGGTGACTGGGCGATCTCTCAGCTGTGGATGTTCTGGTTAATGCCGATTATCGGTGCCGTGATTGGTGGTTTGATCTACCGCGGTTTAGAGGAAAAAGCAGCGTAATTTCGTCAATAATCAGCGGATCGGCAGCAGTCGATCCGCATTTTCCCGCCTCGACCCATCTTCGCCTTACGCCATGATAATGAAATGTTATGATCCGGCCTTCGTCACGGCAGTCGTTCCTGCATGATGACTCTCTATGGCAAATCTGCATAAAACATAACATTCTTATAAGGAAGTCTGGCTATGCTCGCCACGTTAACCCGCCTGTTCCCGCTCTGGGCCGTGCTGTTGTCTGTCGCCGCTTATTACACTCCAGGTACGTTTCTCGGCATCGGACCCTGGGTCACTTATCTGCTGATGCTGATTATGTTCGGCATGGGTGTGACCCTGAATATCGACGATTTTAAACGGGTCCTGACCCGACCTGCGCCGGTGATTGCCGGAACCTTTCTGCACTATCTGGTGATGCCGTTAGCCGCCTGGGGGCTGGCAAAACTGTTTCATATGCCGCCAGATCTGGCTGCCGGTATGATTCTGGTCGGCTCAGTTGCCAGCGGCACCGCCAGCAACGTCATGATCTATCTGGCGAAGGGGGATGTGGCGCTGTCGGTGACGATCTCGTCAGTCTCTGCGCTGGTGGGTGTATTCGCCACGCCGCTGTTAACCCGCTTTTATGTTGATACCCACATTCAGGTTGATGTGGCTGGCATGCTGCTGAGCATCGTGAAGATCGTCGTGATCCCCATCTCCCTGGGACTGATCATTCATCACAGCATGAACAGCGTGGTTCGCCGGGTGGAACCCTGGCTGCCTGCGTTTTCGATGGTCTGTATTCTGCTGATCATCAGTGCGGTGGTGGCGGGCAGTCAGGCCTTTATTGGATCGGTGGGTCTGATGGTGATCGCGGCGGTGATCCTGCATAACGCGATTGGCCTGCTTGGCGGCTACTGGGGCGGTAAGCTGTTTGGCTTCGATGAGTCAACCTGCCGTACCCTGGCGCTGGAGGTCGGCATGCAAAATTCCGGTCTGGCGGCGACGCTGGGCAAACTCTACTTCTCACCGCTGGCGGCATTGCCAGGCGCGCTGTTCTCGGTTTGGCACAACCTGTCAGGTTCACTGCTGGCGGGTTACTGGTCAGGAAAGCCGATTAAGAAGAAGTAACAGTGGCGGCGCATTATTGCACTGCGCCGCATCTCACTGCTGCCGCGCCGGACGATCGCCGCTCCGGCGCGGCAGGTTATTCACTCCGCTCAGTTTTATTCATAGTCACGTTCATCGTCGGGCTGTTCCAGCACCGTGTAGGCCACACTACAAAACAGTGAATTCAGGCGCTTCATGTCGCCCAGTAAACCGAGATGCAGCGAACTGGTCTCAATACTCTGCACGTTCTTCTGGTGCAGGCGGTCAACATGCGCATGAGAGTAGCGGCGGATCATCAGACGGAAGCGATGTTTAGCGCGGCGCAGACGTTTAGCACTGGTGATATCGTGTGACAGAAACACCGACAGACTCATTCTGAGGTTAGCGATCAGCAGCTCATGCAGCTCCTGCAGCTCTTTTAATCCCTCGGCAGAGAACGCGCGGCCCGCTGCCAGTGACTTGTCAGCGACATCGCCGCTCATCCGCTCAATGATGTCCCCGGCCTGCTCCAGATTTAGTGACATTTCAATGATTTCGCCCCAGCGACGCGAGTCCTCTTCGGGGAGGTCCTCTTTTGGCATCCGCGCCAGATAGAGTTTGATGGCGGTATAGAGCACATCGACATCATCATCCAGCCTGCGCACAGTGCGTTCCTCGCGGGATTCGCCATGTACCACCTTATTAAACGCCTCCAGCATCTGCTCCAGCACGTCGCCCATGCGCAACGCTTCGCGGGCGGCATTCACCAGCGCCAGCGCCGGCGTATCCAGCGCGCTGCGATCGAGGTGCTTCGGCTTGAGGTGCAGCGCGTTATCCACGTCGTCGGCAATCATACGGCGACAGAGGCGCGCCATCAGGTCAGCAAACGGCACCATCGCCACGCAGCGGATCAGGTTGTAAAACACATGGAAGAAAATCACTAACTCTTCATCGTTGACCGGCAGCTTATCCAGCCACTCCGCCACAATATCGACAAACGGCAGGATGAACACGCAGCCGATCAGCTTGAACAGCAGGCTGCCGAGCGCCACGCGCTTGCCCGCGGCATTCGAGCCGCTGGCGTTGATCATCGCCAGCAGGCCGCTACCGAGATTGGCACCAATCACCAGACAGAGCGCCACCTTGAACGAAATCACGCCGGTGGCGGTGAGCGTCGCGGTGATCAGCACCGCGGCCAGGCTGGAGTAACTGATGATGGCGAACACCGCACCCAGCAGCGCATCGAGCATCACGTCGCCGGTCAGGCTGGAGAAAAGCACCTGGACACCGGCGGCCTGGGTAATCGGGCGAGCCGCTTCGACAATCAGCTGCAGCGCCAGCAATATCAGGCCCAGGCCGATACTGGCCCGGCCTAACTGACCCGCACGGGTCTGCTTGCGGCTGAGGAAGAACACCACGCCAAAGAAGATAAACAGCGGTGAGAGCCAGGAGAGATCAAACGTCAGGATACGCGCCATAATCGCGGTGCCGACATCCGCACCAAGAATCACCACCAGCGCGGGCGTCAGGCTGACCAGATTCTGCGCCACAAAAGAGGTCACCAGCAGCGTGGTGGCGTTGCTGCTCTGCACCAGCGTGGTCACGCCAATGCCCGCCAGAAACGCCATCGGTTTTTTTTCTATGCTGCGACTCAGGACGCGGCGCAGATCGGCACCGTAGACCCGCATGATGCCGGTTCGTACGATATGCGTGCCCCAGACCAGCAGGGCCACCGCAGAGAGTAAATTAAGCAGGGTTAACACGTGGTGTCGCTCCTCGAATGTCAGGCTCAAAGCACAGACTGCCAGCCTGACGGAAGAGAGCAATCTGTGAAGGGGATTGCCGTGCTATGCGTGATTTTTTCCTGTGTTTTAAGCCACCTGGCGCAAAGTCGACATCTCCAATTGTAGACCAATCTTCCTGCCAGCGGGATGCAAATCCGCCGCCGATCGGTTAAGCACATCAACCGAAAGTTCCACATCATGCGCCCGGATACGATAGCGGATCACGTTGCCCAGCAGGCTGTGGCTGAGGATTTCCGCAGGAATGCCCTGGCCCGGCGCGGTGAACAGCATTGATTCCGGGCGAATGGCCACCTGGCTGTGGAAAGGCTGACCGGTCAGTCGCGTCGCCTGCTCAGCGCTCAGCAGGTTGTAGTTGCCAATAAATCCGGCGGCGAAGAGATCGACCGGTTGGGTATAGAGCGCTTCGGCATCGCCATTCTGCACGATTTTGCCCCGGTTCATCAGCACGATACGATCGGATAGCGTCAGCGCCTCCTCCTGATCGTGGGTGACGAACAGGGTGGTGAGATTCAGCTCGCGCTGGATGCGCCGGATTTGATCGCGCAGATGGCGGCGAATACGCGCATCCAGCGCCGACAGCGGTTCATCCAGCAGCAGCAGACGCGGACGCGTCACCAGCGAACGTGCCAGTGCCACGCGCTGACACTGCCCGCCTGACAACTGGTGCGGATAACGGCGTGCATAATCATTGAGTTCAACCAGCTCCAGCACCTCCAGCACCCGCTGGCGAATCTGCGCTTCGGGCAGTTTCTGCATCTTCAGGCCAAATGCGACGTTCTTCTCTACCGTCATGTTGGGAAACAGCGCATAGCTCTGAAACACCATACCGATGGCGCGCTTCTGCGGGGCCAGCGGCACGATATCTTTGCCCTCCAGCCTGATTTCACCGCTGTCGACGCCGGTTAATCCCGCCAGACAACGCAGCAGCGTCGATTTACCGCAGCCGCTGGGGCCGAGCAGGGTGACAAATTCCCCTTCAGCGGCGCTGAAATCGATCTGCTCAAAAATGGGCGTGGGTCCATAGGACTTGTTCAGCTCTCTGACCTCAAGGTAACTCATATTCAGCCTCGTTCGGGATTCAGGGCGTTGGCCAGCCAGGTAACCAGCAGCACCACAAAGAAGTAGGAGATCACCAGCGCGCTGGTGAAGTGACCGCTGCCGTTACGCATGTTGAAGAGGTAAACCTGCAGGGTTTCATAGCGGTTGCCGACCAGCAGGTTAGCGAAGACAAATTCGCCAATCAGGAAGGAGAAAGAGAGCAGCACGGCAATCAACATCCCTTTGCGCAGATTTGGCAGCACGACCCACAGCGCCGCCTGCCAGGTGCTGGCACCCAGCAACTGCGCGGCATCAATCAGCTCTTTGAGGTTGATCGCCTGCATATTGTTCGCCAGCGCCCGGTAGATAAAGGGTAACGCGATAGTGAAATAACAGCCGATTAAGATCCACGGCGTGCCGGTCAGCATCAGCGGTGACGAAGAGTAGAGTTGCAGTAATCCCACTGACGACACCACCGGCGGCACGGCGAAAGGCATCAGGATCAGGACGTTCATCACCGCATCCAGTCGAGGAAAATAGTAAGCGATTACAAACATGGCAGGCAGCACCAGCACCAGCGAGAACAGAAGCGCACCCAGGCAAATCAGCAGCGAATGGCCCAGCGCCGTCAGAAATCGCGGGTCGCTCCAGAGCTGGATGAACCACTTCAGGCTATAGCCCTGTGGCAGAATGGTGTTACTCCAGTCTGACGACAGTGCATAAAGCAGTGTGGCCAGTAAAGGCAGTGCCAGCAGGGTAAAGAGTAACCCGACCATTATCCGGTGATAGAGGTGCTCAGCACGTGACATGGCGGCTCCTTTCATGGCTGTTTCGCATTGAGATAGCTACGGCGCACCAGATACTGCTGCACCAGGGTGATCAGCGCCATAATCGCCACCAGCAGCATCGCCAGCGCGCTACCGGTGTTGGGATCCAGCGAGATATCGCCGGAGACCAGCGCGGCAATACGCACCGGCACCACGTTGAAATTACCCGTGGTCAGGGCATAAATCGTGGCGTAAGCGCCCAGCGCATTCGCCAGCAGGATCACAAAGGTCCCGAGCAGCGCCGGAAACAGAATCGGCAGGCCGATATGCCACCAGTAGTGCCAGCGGCTGGCACCCAGCAGCGCAGCGGACTCCTGCCACTCTTTTTTCAGCCCGTCGAACGCCGGGTAGAGCAGCAGCACGCCCAGCGGGATCTGGAACCAGGTGTAGACCAGCACCATGCCGTTGCGCGAGAAGAGTCTGAAGCTCTCAATCAGACCATAATGGCGCAACAGCAATGTCAGGCAGCCGTTCAGCCCCAGCAGAATCACAAAGGCAAACGCCAGCGGGACACCGGCAAAGTTGCTGGTCATGTTGGTAAAAGCGATGAGAAAGCGCTGCAGTCGCCCGCCGCCGAGCTGATGCAGTGAATAGCCGGTGACCAGTGCAATCAGTAAGCCGTAGACGCTTGACCAGAGTGAAATATCCAGCGAAAAACGAAACGCCTGCTGGTAGAAGGGCGAGGTGAGAATGTCCTGATAGTTATCCCAGCCCCACTGGCTGTTCATCTCACTCCAGAAGCTGTTAATGGCGATCCACAACAGCGGTGCCAGCTGAAAGGCGACCCAGAACAGGGTGAACGGTAACAGCAGCAGCAGCGCGACTCCTTTTCCTCTCATCTCTTCGACTCCGCCAGCAGGCCGCGACAGACCGGCTTGTCATGCGCCACCTCAAGCAGTTCACACAGCGTGCCGCACAGATCGGTCTGCTGCGGTGCCAGGTCAGGCTGCAGCGAGAAAGCCCGGCCAAAGACAAACAGCGGCACCGTGGTCTCTTCCGGCAGAATGCCGCCGTGGGAGCGATCGTCATTCATGCCGTGATCGGCGGTCACCATCACCTGATAGCCCTCAGCCAGCCACAAGGGCATCCACTGCGACAGCAGGCCGTCGGCGATGCGTGCCCGGTTGCGGTACTGTGGCGAGGAGAGGCCCGATTTATGACCGGCATCGTCGATATTCATCGGGTGGATTAGCAGAAAATCGGGATCGTGACGCAGCCGCAGGCTTTCTGCATCTTCAAACAGATGCGAGTCGGGATAGCTATCGTCAGAATAAAAATGGCCATACTGAATGGGCAGGTCCGGCGCGTCAGTGTGACGATCGCGCGCCGGAACGAACGGCGTTCGGTTATAAAGCTCACTCACCCAGTGGTAGGCCGCCGCCGCAGTCGTCAGTCCCGCCGCTCGCGCAAAGTGAAAGATGCTACGCTCGCGGCTTAACCGGCTGACGCCATTATGAATAATGCCGCTTCTGACCGGCGGAACACCGGTCAGAATGCACTCATAAAGCGGGCGTGACAGCGAGGGTAACTCACAGGTCATACGGTAATAAAATCCGTTGCCCTGCGAACATTCGGCATGCAGGTAACCCATTGCATGTTGTGCGACCTGATTGCTCAGGCCGTCCAGCACTACCAAAATGGTCTTCATTCCGTTCTCCCTGCCGCGAATTACTGCTGCATGTTGATGATGACGTTTTCCTGCCACAGGCGCGGCAGCATTTTCGACGATTTATCCCAGGCAGCCTGATCCTTCACCGGACGGGCATTTTTATATTCAGATTGCGGCAGCAGGCGAGCCTGGACGTCCGCTGGCAGCGTCAGATGTTCAGCACGGATAGGACGGGCATAGCCTTTCGCCAGATTGATCTGTCCCTGGTCTGAGAAGATATATTCGCGCGTCAGTTTTGCGGCGTTAGGGTGTTTCGCATATTTGTTGATGACGGTGGTGTAGCCGGAGGTCACGGAGCCATCAGACGGGATCACCACTTCGTAGCGGTTTTTGTCGATCTGGTCCCGGTAGTTAAGGGCGTTAAAGTCCCACACCACCGCCATCTGCACTTCGCCTTTTTCGATATTGGCAATCACCGGATCGGTAACGCCAAGACGACCCTGTTTGGCCAGATCGGCAAAGAAAGCCAGCGCCGGTTTCAGGTTCTTCTCATCGCCACCTAAGGCGTAGTTTGCCGCCAGTACGCCGTTAGCCGCCTGAGCTGCCACGCCGACGTCACCGATAGTAACCACATACTTACCTTTTTTCAGATCGGCCCAGCTGTGGGGGATATCTTTAACCTGCTGCTTGTCGATCAGGAAGGCGATGGTGCCGGTATAGGCCAGCGCCCAGTGACCATCTTTATCTTTTGCCCAGGCCGGAATCTGATCCCAGTGAGTGGGTTTATAGGGCTGGGTCACACCTTTAGCGACAGCGATCGGGCCAAAGGCGGCACCCACGTCACCGATGTCAGCGCTGGCGTTCTCTTTCTCTGCATCGAATTTCGCCAGCTCCTGCGCTGATGACATATCGGTATCGCTGTGCTTAAGGCCATATTTGCTGCTGATGTCGTTCCAGGTGTCTTTCCAGTTAGCCCAGCTATCCGGCATGCCGACGCTGTTGACCTGGCCTTCACTGCGTGCCGCTTTTTCCAGGGCGGCAAGGTCGTTATCGGCGGCCTGCGCAACGGGCAGGGTGAGCACTACAGCACTGGCTACTACAGAGGCGATAAACGCTTTCATCTCAGTTGCTCCGGGTGTAAGTTGATGGGCCTGGCTGGTCTAGTCCAGCAAGAACCGAGCCAATGTAGCCCCTGTATATGAACGATTTATGACAGGGCGGCGCTGTGCGGGGGATGGGTGATGAAAGATGTGACCCGTTCGCCTGTCACAGGTGCGTTTACCTGAACAGTAAGAGTGCGGAGTCGCACCAAAATGAGGCTACTGTTGTGGAGTCGATAGCACTCAAAACGGCGGATGCGATCGCCAGCGTCCTGCTGACGCGCATTCATGCCGGAGAGTTCAGCGCCGGGCGACTGCCGGCGGAGCGTGCCTTAAGCGAGGCGTTCAGCACGACCCGGATTACCCTGCGGGAAGCACTGGGCAAGCTGGAAGCCCAGGGAATGATCTACCGGGAACTGCGTCGCGGCTGGTTTATCGCACCGCCGCGGCTGATCTATAACCCGCTGCATCACAGCCACTTTCATGCCATGGCAATGGAGCAGGGACGGCAGGCGGCCACCGAGGTCATCGCCGCCGAACAGGTCGCGGCGCACGACAGCGTGGCGACGGCGCTGCGGCTGGCATCCGGTTCGGCGGTGTACTGCATCCGCCGTTTGCGGCGCATCGACGGGCGTGCGGTGCTCTATGTTGAACACTACCTCAATCCGCGTTTTTTTCCTGGTCTGCTTGATGAAGATTTGACCCGCTCACTGACCGATCTCTATGACCAGCGCTACGGCATTCGTTACGGCGGCGCGCGCTTCACCATCCTGCCCGGCCCGCTGCCGGAGGTCGCCGCACCCATGCTGAATGTGGCACCGGGCAGCCCCGGTTTGTTGATCACCCGCATCAATCGCAACCAGCAAAAAGAGGTGATTGATTGCGACTGTGAATACTGGCGTTACGATGCGCTCTGTGTTGATGTAGAGGCCTGAGGAGTTATTGTGATTTGCGTCACACTCGCGCATGATACCGCGCGCTAACAACTCCTTTTTTAAGGCGCAACATGAGTGACAAAAATCCTTTGGCCCGCCACCTTGCAACGGTACTGCAATGGGTGCTGAATCTGGGTCTGCTGAGTCTGGCGATCATCCTGATCGTCTTTTTAGGCAAAGAAACTATCCATCTGGCAAACGTGCTGTTTAACACCAGCGAGCAGTCATCCTCCTATCTGTTGATTGAGGGGATTGTCATTTATTTCCTCTACTTCGAATTTATTGCGTTGATTGTTAAGTACTTTCAGTCGGGATATCACTTTCCGCTGCGCTATTTTGTCTATATCGGTATCACGGCAATTATCCGCCTGATTATCGTCGACCATAAAAATCCCTTCGATACGCTCTGTTACTCTGCGGCGATTCTGATTCTGGTAATCACTCTGTGGCTGGCAAACAGCAACCGCCTGAAACGCGAGTAATCTCCCTGCCGTCTGTCATGACGGCAGGTGTTCGCATCGCGTCTCTGCGCTAAACTAGCGTCCTGAAAATTATTGGGAGTGGTGCTATGTCGCAAGACGCGCTCAGCTTATTACGTGCGCTCAACTGGCTTTCTCCGTCGCAGGCAACCCTTGCGCCGCCATTGCTCGACTGGCTGATGGAGGAGGATTCAATGACGCGCCGTTTTGAACAACATTGTCAGCGGGTCACGGTTCAGCCGCTGCGTGAAGGCTTTATCGACGCCAGCGAGTTGGGTGATGAAAAGGGCTTGTTGCCAGACGATCAACGCTTCTGGCTGCGTGAAGTGTTGCTGTTCGGCGACGATCAGCCCTGGCTGGCTGGCCGTACGCTGGTGCCGGAAAGCACCCTTAACGGGCCAGAAGCGATGCTGCAGCAGCTGGGCACCCGGCCGCTGGGTCGCTATCTCTTCTCCTCTTCAACGCTGACCCGCGATTTTATTGAGCCGGGGCAGGTGGAGGGATTGTGGGGACGACGTTCACGCCTGCGTCTCTCCGGCAAACCGCTGCTGCTGACTGAACTATTTTTACCGGCATCGCCGCTCTATCGCGATCTGGTCTGAGGATCCTGTGGTGCAAAATAGCTTAAGTATAAATAAATGGCGGGCCTACACGCGCCTGATGCGTATCGATAAGCCGATCGGTACGCTGCTGCTGATGTGGCCAACGCTCTGGGCATTATGGCTGGCTGACATGGCGATCCCGCCGCTGCCGGTGCTGGCGGTGTTTGTTGCCGGTGTCATCGTGATGCGTGCAGCTGGTTGTGTGATCAATGACTACGCCGATCGCAAAGTAGACGGTCATGTCGAACGCACGAAGCATCGGCCACTGGCCAGCGGCGCGGTGAGTGCAAAAGAGGCTAAGTTGCTGTTCGTGATCCTAGCTCTGGCGGCTTTTGCGCTGGTGCTGACCATGAACATGATGACGATTATGCTCTCAGTGGTGGGGCTGGCGCTGGCCTGGGTCTATCCCTTTATGAAGCGTTATACCCACCTGCCGCAGGTAGTGCTGGGTGCCGCCTTTGGCTGGGCCATTCCCATGGCATGGTCCGCAGTTAGTGAGTCCTTACCTCTGGTCTGCTGGCTGGTATTCATCGCCAACATCTGCTGGACAGTCGCCTATGACACTCAGTATGCGATGGTGGATCGGGATGATGACCTGAAGATTGGCGTGAAGTCGACCGCGATTCTCTTTGGCCGTTTCGACAAGCTGATCATTGGTCTGCTGCAACTGGCGACGCTGCTACTGATGGCGCTGGTTGGCCTCATGCTGCATCTGAACAGCGCCTTCTACTGGACGCTCTTGCTGGCCGCCGCGCTGTTTGTTTATCAACAGAAGTTGATCGCCGGACGCGAGCGGCAACCCTGTTTCCAGGCTTTTCTCAATAACAACTATGTCGGAATGGTGCTGTTCCTCGGTGTGCTGATGAACACCCCGCCGTTCAGCCAGCTGTTCTGACAGGGGATTCAGGCACAAAAAAGGCGACCTCATGAGGTCGCCTTTTTACTATGCGCGCTGGGGTCAGTCGTGCGCCACAGCGGTTTCAATCGTCATACGGACATCGCTGGTGACCAGGTCTGCCAGCATATGCCAGGTCGCCAGGGTCTGCGCAACATCGGCATCACCGCTGTCGCTGATATACCCTTCATCGCGCAGGGTCAGGACCAGTGAGGTAAAGACCGCTTTGTCGAAGAATTCCGGGGCATTGATACCGTGCAGCACCGACAGACGCTGTGCCAGCGTCCGGCTCTCTTTTTCCAGCGTGCCGCGGTTAATCGCCGGCTTGGCGCTGAGAATGGAGAACGTAATAGCATAGCGCTGCAGTGTTTCACGCACACCGGCGGCCAGCAGTTGCAGCGTGCGATAGCGAGCTGAGGAAAAGCGCAATTCGCCAGCTTCGAGCGTAATCAGGCCCTGGCGCGCCAGCTCCTGACTCAGTTCGGTCAGCAGTTGCGGCAGTTCATCGGTCTGCCAGCGCAGGAACAGCTCACTCTTCAGCATCGGGTAGATCAGGCTCACCTGACGCAGCAGTTCTGCTTCGCTCAGCGTTTGATGTTGCTGAACAATGGCGGCAATCAGCGACGGCATCACCAGCATGTGATGAATATTGTTGCGATAGTAGGTCATCAGCACCGCCTGCTCACGCGGCAGAATGATGATGTCGCCAATGCTGTCCTTTTCACTCTCAAACTTATTCATACCCATGGCGTGATCCAGCAGCGCTTCCGCTGAAAGATCGGGTACGGTCGCATTTGGCGAGTAAGGTACGTTGCGCAGCAACTGGGTGTAGCACTCCAGTTGTTCAATCAGCTGTTCACGGGTTAGTGAGCGCTGACGTGACGCCAGCAGGGCGGTGACACAGAGGTTCATGGCGTTAGCCGCGCCCGCTTCATTGATACGCACCATCAGGCTGGCAGCAATATCGTTGACGGTTGGGGTTAACCAGCTGGGACGCTGCGGCTCAATCGGATCGATGGCATCGCGCCATTCCGGCACCCGCTTATTGAGATAGTTGACCAGCGGCAGGGGTTCGCCAAAGTTCACGTAACCCTGACCGAGATTGCGCAGCTTGCGTAAGCCGCGCACCATCTGCATGAAGCCCTCTTTCTCTTTCGCCGCGCCGCGCAGTTCTTTAGCGTAAGTGCCCACTTCCATCACGTGCTCATAGCCGATATAGATCGGCACCAGCGTGATCGGGCGATTTCCGCCACGCAGCATCGCCTGCAGCGTCATGGCTAAGGTGCCGGTTTTAGGGTCCAGCAGGCGACCGGTTCGTGAACGGCCTCCTTCGACAAAGTACTCAACCGAATAGCCGCGGGTGAACAGCTCGCCGAGATATTCGCGGAATACCGTGGCGTAGAGCTTATTGCCTTTAAAGGTACGACGAATAAAGAAAGCGCCCAGACGACGGAAAATCGGGCCGGCTGGCCAGAAGTTGAGATTGATACCGGCTGCGATATGCGGCGGCACCAGTCCCTGATGATAGAGCACATAGGAGAGCAGCAGATAATCCATGTGGCTGCGATGGCACGGCACATAGACAATCTCGTGGCCATCCTGCGCCAGCTGGCGGACTTTTTCGCCGCCATTGACGTTGATGCCCTGATAGAGCCGACTCCAGAGCCAGCCCATCACGCGGTCAGTTACGCGGATGGCTTCATAGGAGAAGTTTGCTGCAATCTCCTCCATCATCTCGACGGCATTCTGCTGCGCTTTCTCATGGGAGATTTTTTTGCTGCGAGCTTCATCCTCTACGGCTTTTTCAATCGCTTTGGATTGCAGCAGACGAGTAAACAGGTCCTGACGCGCCGGCAAGCGCGGGCCAATCGCCGCCAGCCGCTGGCGGGCAAAATGAATGCGCGCCACGCGAGCCAGCTTCTGGGCGATCGACTGATCCGTACCGTGTTCAGTTGCCATGCGGCGCAGCGACACCGTCGGCGAGAAGCGGACAAAACTGTCGCGCCCGTGCCAGATAACGGCAAAGAACTTCTGCACCCCGTTCAGCACCCGCAGGTGTGGCGTTGCTTCGCCCTGGACTTCACGTCCTGGTGCGCGGCCAAACATCACCGTGACCGGCAGCATCTGAATATCCAGCTTAGGGTTATTGCGATGCAGGTCCAGGTAATCGTGAAAGATTTTCACGGATTCAACGCTGGGCACAAAATAGGGGAAGACGCGTGGGCCATTGTGGATAAAGACGTGGCGCGGCAGCAGAGAACCATCAATCTCCAGCGGAGTGAGCGGGTCGGGCAGATGATGCCGCAGACACTGTGCGCGTAAAGTCAGTAAGTCGGCCTTCGAATCGTAAGGCAAAACATACATAATAGGTCGGGTCGGATCCAGACCATGTTCAGACACGGGATCGGCCGGAATGGCCTTACTTTTTACCAAAAACGACAGTGGTAAATTAAGCAGTTTGTAATAGAGTTTACGCCAACCTGACATAGACAACATGAAGCCTCTTGTTAGCAAAGCGCCGCAAGCATACCAGAAAGCGCAGCGAAGATCTGTGGTGGTGCCAATTGCACGCAGCCCAGACATTGACGTCAATCCGATGAAAGGGTTCCCACATCATGGCAAATAATGCCACCGGACTTATCAGAATAGTAAAAGCTGCAGGTTACTCATGGCAGGGACTGCGTGCCGCCTGGCAACATGAAGCGGCGTTTCGGCAGGAAGCGCTGGTTGCGCTGGCCGCTATTGTTATCGCGTGCTGGCTGGATGTCGATGTGGTCTCCCGCATCCTCATGATTGGGGCGGTGGTGTTGGTGGTCATTGTTGAAATCCTCAATAGCGCCATTGAAGCAGTGGTCGACCGCATCGGTCAGGAGCATCATCCGCTGGCGGGCCGGGCAAAAGACATGGGCTCGGCGGCGGTGCTGATCAGCATCTTACTGGCACTCTTCGTCTGGATCGCGCTGCTCTGGACACATTTGCGATAAGCCTTCCATAACGCGTCTGAGGGCGCGTTTTCCCTGACAATCGGTTTCCATTTCACCAATACCTGTATATACTCACAGCGACTGTATAAACAACCAGGGGGCGGGATGAAAGCATTAACCAGCAGGCAGCAGCAGGTCTATGACCTGATTCGCGACCATATTTCTTCAACGGGCATGCCGCCTACGCGTGCCGAGATCGCCGCGCAGCTGGGCTTCCGTTCGCCGAACGCGGCAGAAGAGCATCTGAAAGCGCTGGCGCGCAAAGGCGTCATCGAGATCGTTTCCGGTGCATCGCGCGGCATTCGACTGTTAATGGAAGAAGAAGCCTCAGAAGGGCTACCGCTGATTGGCCGGGTTGCTGCCGGTGAGCCGATCATGGCGCAGGAACATATCGAAACCCACTACAAGGTCGATCCGGGCCTGTTTAAGCCGTCTGCTGACTTCCTGCTGCGCGTCAGCGGAATGTCGATGAAAGATATCGGGATTATGGATGGCGACCTGCTCGCGGTGCATAAAACCCAGGATGTGCGTAACGGCCAGGTTGTGGTTGCCCGCATTGATGATGAAGTCACCGTTAAGCGCTGGAAAAAGCAGGGTGCTATCGTGCATCTGCTGCCGGAAAACAGCGATTTTGACCCGATTGTTGTCGATACCCGTGCGCAGTCACTGACCATAGAAGGTCTGGCTGTTGGCGTGGTGCGCAACGGCGAGTGGCTCTGATTCTTCTGCCAGCGTGCATTCGCCTTCTCTGATGCTATTCTGTCTGCCCTAATTTTGTCGCTGCCTCTTTTGCGCAGCGACACTGAGCACGGAACGGCGAATGCGCTTTATTACGGCAACCGATAAAAATCTCTGGCGGCTTGCGCTGCCGATGATCCTTTCAAATATCACCGTTCCCTTACTGGGAGTGGTCGATACTGCAGTAATTGGTCATCTCGACAGCCCTGTCTATCTTGGCGGGGTTGCGGTCGGGACTACAGTGACCAGCTTCCTCTTTATGCTGCTGCTTTTCCTTCGAATGAGTACCACTGGCCTTACGGCGCAGGCATTTGGCGCTGGCGATAAAATGGCGCTGGCACGCGCGCTGACTCAGCCGCTAATCATTGCGCTGCTGGCGGGCGTACTGTTCATCGCTTTGCGTTATCCGATTATTCAGCTGTCGACCCATCTGGTTGGCGGCAATCCCGATGTACTCGAACAGGCGGCACTGTTTATTCAGATTCGCTGGCTCAGTGCGCCTGCCACGCTGGCAAACCTGGTCATTCTGGGCTGGCTGCTGGGCGTGCAGTATGCACGCGCGCCGGTGATCCTGCTGGTGGTGGGCAACCTGGTTAACATCGTGCTCGATCTCTGGCTGGTGATGGGGCTGCACTGGGGTGTCGCGGGGGCGGCAACCGCCACGGCGCTGGCGGAATACATTACGCTGGTTGTCGGCAGCATCATGGTCTGGCGGGTGTTAAAACTGCGCGGAATTACGCTTAGCCTGCTGAAGCAGAGCTGGCGCGGTGACAGCGGCCGGCTGCTGCGACTGAACCGGGACATCATGCTGCGCTCTCTGATGCTGCAGCTCTGTTTCGCCTCGCTGACCGTACTGGGTGCCCGGCTGGGCCCGGATGTGGTGGCGGTTAACGCAGTATTACTGATGTTCATCACTTTTACGGCTTACGCGCTGGATGGCTTTGCCTATGCGGTTGAAGCTTTTGCGGGTGAGGCGCATGGTGCAAAAGATGGCAGCAAACTCCTGCGCGTCTGGCACTCTGCCTGTCGGCAGGCGGTGGTGGTGGCGCTATTCTTCTCGCTGATCTATGCCATTTTTGGCCCGCAGATCGTTACCCTGCTGACCTCTCTTCAGTCACTCCAGCAGACAGCGGACCGCTATCTGGTCTGGCAGATGATTATGCCGCTGATCGGTGTCTGGTGTTATCTGCTGGATGGCATGTTCATCGGAGCGACGCGCGGGCGCGAGATGCGTAACAGCATGGTAGTTGCCGCAGCCGGCTATTTTCTGACGCTGCTTAGCGTACCGGTGCTGGGTAACCATGGTCTTTGGCTGGCAGTCACGGTTTTCCTGGCGCTGCGCGGCCTGTCGCTGTGGCTCATCTGGCGTAAGCACTGGCGTCAGAACAGCTGGTTTGATGCATGAGTCAGCAGTGGCTGCACGCAAGCCGATACGGATTATTCTGTATTATTCCACGGTTAAGAAATTGGCTACTACAATTAACTCTATGCAGCGCAGTTAACCAGCGCTTTGTATCGTTATTTTGTTAAGTAGCAAGATAATCATTAAAACCCGAGGATTGGAGGTCTGCCATGAATAAAGACGAAGCAAGCGGCAACTGGAAGCAGTTCAAAGGCAAAATGAAAGAGAAATGGGGCAAGCTGACCGACGATGATATGCAGGTTATCGAAGGTAAACGCGATCAGCTGGTCGGCAAAATCCAGGAGCGTTACGGCTCTACCAAAGATGAAGCCGAGCGCGAAGTAAGCGACTGGGAAGGTCAGAACAAAGATCACCGCTGGTAATCAGACAATAGCTTGATAATCAGCTGAATGCGTTCCGGTGGGCCCTCACCGGAACCGCACAAGGATGTGCCGATTACCCGCGTTTCCCCCGCTTTTTACCCTCATCCTGATGGTCATGCTCGCAGCTTTCATGGTGCGTACAGGCTTCAACCGCAGCACAATTTTCACATAAACCATGCGCTTCAATCACGCTGTGGCGTAATGCAAACTGCGCTTCACCTGCCAGGCTAGCAATGATTTTCTCTACGCCCTGCGCCTGTTTCTCTGTAACGGCGGCACAGCGGTCACAGACCAGCATCACCGAGGTATGTGCTGGTGCCTCAAAATGGTGACACATGACGTAGCTGTTGTTGGATTCCACCCGATGAATGAAACCCTGCTCCAGCAGGAAATCGAGCGCCCGGTAAACCGTGGGTGGCTTGGCCTGCGGCTCGCTGACCCGGAGTTGATCCAGCAGATCGTAGGCGCTGATCGAGCCAGACTGCTCGGCCATCAGGCGCAATACTTCAGCACGCTGCGAAGTCAGACGCACACCGCGCTGCAGGCACATCTTTTCGGCCTGAATCAAAATTTGCTGCGACGTCATGTTTGTCATGAAAATTCTCCGCTGGATAAGTGATGTTATTTTATCACACATAGTTTCGCGGCGCTGAGGTTGGTTTTCGTCTGAAAAAACAGCATCATTTGCCTGATAAAGCAGCATAATCAGAATTTAAGCCGTCTTCTATCTCAAATCTGACGACAAATCAGATCCATTCCGAATCAACCTGAAGCGGAATTTGTTGGCATTTTGCTTTGCATCTCACTGAGTTAAGAAGTAATGTTCAGAAAGACTTAAGAAAAGTCTGGCATTATTTGAAATATCCCAATGCAGTTTGAACAATTACAACGTTTTTTTGATTGGAAAACGTCCAATCCTTTGAATTAAGACACTGTTTCCTTTGAATTCACAGCAATAACGCGTTAGCCAGGGTTCACAATAGGGCTAACAAACTATTCAGTCATTGAATGTTTCAATGGCAATTTCTCAGGTGATGGCAGGCAAATGGTGAAAAAATCCGCTCAACGTTCAGCGCTAATCTACACAGCTGTAACGACCGCGCTTTTCCTTTCTTCTTCCGCCATGGCGGCAGGGACCTGGTATGATGCACGTAATGACGCCATGGGCGGCACCGGCGTAGCATCTTCTCTTTATGGCTCCGCAGTGCTGGCGAACCCGGCATTAATGACGCGCGCCAAACCCGACGATAGCGTCAGCATTATTTTTCCCTCAGCGGGCATTCAGGTGACTGACAAAGATAAGCTGATAGATAAAGTGGATGATATTACCGATACCGTTGATCGCTACCGCGACGTTGTTGGCAACCTCACTCTTGCAGATTTTTTCCGTGTTAACTCTGAACTGCGCGCTGCCTCAGGTGATGTTGCTGATAAGCTAAGCGATTTGCGCGGTAACAAAGCAGACGGTTCTGCCGGCGCGGCCGTGGCCGTTACGATCCCTAACGAAACTCTGCCTTTCGCCTTTATCACCAAAGCCTACGGTACAGCGCACGTCCGCGCTAACGTGGTACAGAGTGATATTGACTACCTGCGCAGTATAGAAAACGGGGCGTTTCCTCGTCCTGGCGATCAAAATAACCTGCGCTCCAGCGCGAATGGCTTAGCGGCGCTGGTCACCGATTATGGTGTTGCGGTGGCGCATGAGTTCACCATAGCTGGTCAGCCAGTATCGGTAGGCGTCACACCGAAAGTGCAGAAAACCTGGCTCTATAACTACACCGCCAGCATTTACAACTACGACAAAAGTGACATCAATAACAGCCAGTATCGCAGCACCGACACCGGCTTTAACGTTGATGCCGGTCTGGCGACCACCTTTGCTGAAAACTGGACGCTGGGTGTAACCGGACAGAACCTGGTTTCACGCGATCTGCAGACCAAAGAGGTCAATGGTTTCCGCGACACCTACCAGATTCGCCCGCTGGTCACCACCGGTCTGGCCTGGGATAAAGGTCCGTTTACCGTGACGGGCGATGTGGATCTGACTGAAACCAAACGCTTCAAAACTCAGGATAACAGCCAGTATGCGGCAGTGGGCGCGGAATACCGCGTACTTGACTGGCTGCAGCTGCGTGCAGGTTATCGTGCGGACATGCGTTCTAACGACGAAAATGTCGCTACGGCCGGTTTTGGTCTGTCACCGTTTAACAAAGCCGTCCATCTGGATCTGGCGGGCTCTGTAGGTGCTAACAACACCTGGGGCGCGATGATGCAGCTGGGCTTTAACTTCTAAGCGCGTTAATCAGACTGTTCGGGGGCGGGCGATGCACTATCGCCCGCCCTTGTGTTATCCTTGCACAGAATTCCATCACCCCTTAATTACCGGATTGTCTGCGCTTCATGCCTAATTTCTCTTCGCAACGTTTCTCTATCGCCCCTATGCTCGACTGGACCGATCGTCACTGTCGCTATTTTCATCGCCAGTTGACCGGTGACACGCTGCTCTACACCGAAATGGTGACTACGGGCGCAATCATTCATGGCAAAGGGGATTACCTGGCTTACAGTGAGGCTGAGCATCCGGTCGCGTTGCAGCTTGGCGGTAGCGATCCGGCGGCACTGGCGCAGTGCGCGAAGCTGGCAGAGCAGCGCGGTTACGATGAAGTCAATCTTAATGTCGGCTGTCCCTCTGATCGGGTGCAGAATGGCCGTTTCGGCGCCTGCCTGATGGCCGAGGCGAATCTGGTCGCAGATGCCGTTAAAGCGATGCGCGACGTAGTTTCAATTCCGGTCACGGTGAAAACCCGCATTGGTATCGATGAGCTGGACAGCTATGAATTCCTGACCGATTTTATCGGCACGGTGGCGGGACGCGGTGAGTGTGAGACATTTATCATTCATGCGCGTAAAGCCTGGCTCTCCGGCCTCAGCCCGAAAGAGAACCGCGAGATTCCACCGCTGGATTATCCCCGCGTCTATCAGCTGAAACGCGATTTTCCGCAACTGACCATTGCCCTCAATGGCGGCGTGAAAACCCTGGAAGAGGCACTGACCCATCTGCAACACCTTGACGGCGTGATGATGGGACGTGAAGCCTACCAAAACCCCGGCATTCTGGCGCAGGTCGATCAGACATTGTTTGGTCGTCAGCATCCGGCGGCGAACCCGGTTGAAGTGGTGCGCGCCATGTATCCCTATATTGAAGCGGAACTGGCAAAGGGGACGTATCTGGGACATGTCACGCGCCATATGCTGGGTCTGTTCCAGGGGATCCCGGGCGCCCGCCAGTGGCGACGCCACCTGAGTGAAAATGCCCACAAACCCGGTGCCGATGTCCGTGTGCTGGAGGCGGCGCTGGCGCTGGTCGCCGATAAAATCCCGCAGGAAGCCTGACGCCTCACCTGAACCCGAAAAAACCAGCTCTGAATGCTGGTTTTTTTTACGCCATTATGTGGTTTTTCTCACCAGGTTGCGCTCTTATGTTTATCTCTTATCAGCAGAAAATCAATGAGTTAACTGTTGGCACGTTTTTTGTAATAGCTATAACAATCAATCTCAAAAAGGAGCGCTGACGTGGAAATTTTATTCGTATTGGGGTTTTTCCTGATGCTGTTGCTGACCGGCGTTTCGCTGTTAGGCGTGCTGGCGGCACTGGTGGTCGCAACCATCGTGATGTTTGTCGGTGGACTGTTTGCAATTGTTATTAAAGTGTTGCCGTGGCTGGTGCTGGCGGTGATTGCGGTCTGGCTGCATCGTGCCTTTTTTGGCGACAGCGATGAGCGAGCACGTCGCAAGCTGCGGCGTAAGATCAACAGGTTAGACCGCAAAGGCTGGCGCTAAATGCGGTGAAGATCACAGTGTGAGAGATTGGTCAGGGCTGATCTGCAATTAAACATATTTTTTACTTATGTTTTCTGGCAGGATGCCTGTCGTCAAATCGATGTGCCATCGACTCGACACGAATTCATCGCCGCTGTCCCTACACCAGCGCGAACAAAAAATAAAAAAAGATAAGGGCTTCCCGCGGGAGGCCCTTTTTGTTGCTCACTATTATGGAATTAAGAGACAGGATCCCTGCGTGGCGCGGCTCTCCAGCATCTGGTGCGCTTTGCTGGCCTCTTTCAGCGCAAACTTCTGCTGCTCCGGTACATCAACTTTAATTGCGCCGCTCGCCAGCAGCGAGAAAAGCTCGGCACTGGCGGTTTCCAGCTCCTGACGGTTGGTGATATAGCCAAACAGTGAAGGGCGGGTCACAAACAGCGAGCCTTTCTTATTCAGAATGCCGAGATCTATCCCGGTCACCGGACCCGAAGCATTGCCAAAACTGACCATCAGCCCATGACGGCGCAATGAGTCCAGCGATGCTTCCCAGGTATCTTTGCCCACGGAGTCATAAACTACGCCCACTTTTTTCCCATCGGTCAGTTCGCTGACGCGTTGCGCAATATTCTCTTCGCGGTAGTTAATCGTCGCCCAGGCGCCGGCCTTTTTCGCCATCGCTGCCTTTTCTGCTGACCCGACTGTGCCAATCAAATGGGCACCCAGCGCTTTTGCCCACTGACAGGCAATTAACCCGACGCCGCCCGCTGCGGCATGAAACAGAAAGGTCTCACCGGCGCTGATTTTATAGGTCTGGCGCAGCAGATATTGTGTGGTCAGCCCTTTCAGGTAGCTGGCTGCGCCCTGCTCAAAGCTGATCGCCTCCGGGAGATGCATCAGGCGATCTTCCGCCACGTTGTGCACTTCGCTATAGGCCCCCATCGACGCCAGACAGTAGACCACGCGATCGCCGGGCTTAAATAATGTCACGCCACGTCCAACCCGCGACACCACGCCTGCGGCTTCTGTACCCAGGCCAGAGGGAAAAGCGGCGACCGGATAAAGCCCGCTGCGAACATAGGTATCGATGTAATTAATCCCGATAGCGCGATGTTCTACCTGCACTTCATGTTCGGCCGGGTCAGCAGGTTCAAAATCTGTCCACTCTAAAACGTCCGGGCCGCCATGTGCGCTGAACTGAATACGCTTTGCCATTCTGACTCCTGTGATTGTTTCATCATGAGGGTGAGGCACGCACCCCAACTAAGGTATACTTGCGCGTCCCCACAGAAGATCGGTAATGCATTCACTATGGCAGGAAATAAACCCACCAACAAATCGAACGAAACGCAGGATCGCCAGCTCGCAGGCGTGAAAATGCCCCCGCATTCGCTGGAAGCGGAGCAGTCGGTGCTCGGTGGGTTAATGCTGGATAACGAGCGCTGGGACAATGTCTCTGAGCGCGTCGTCGCGAATGATTTTTTCAACCGCTCGCATCGGCTGATTTTTTCAGAGATGCAGCGGCTGCTGGAAAACAGCAAACCTATTGACCTGATTACGCTCTCCGAATCGCTGGAAACCCGTGGCGAGCTGGAGATGGCGGGCGGCTTCGCCTATCTGGCGGAACTGGCGAAAAACACCCCGAGCGCGGCGAACATCGGCGCCTATGCTGACATCGTGCGCGAACGTGCGGTGGTGCGTGAGATGATCGCCGTCGCTAACCAGATTGCCGATGCCGGTTATGATCCGCAGGGGCGTAACAGCGAAGAGCTGCTCGACTTCGCGGAGTCGAACGTCTTTAAAATTGCGGAAGCGCGCGCGGATAAGGATGCTGGCCCGAAAAACATCGAGCAGATTCTGGAATCGACCGTTTCGCGTATCGAATCGCTCTATCAGACACCGCACGATGGCGTCACCGGCGTCGATACCGGCTATCAGGATCTGAATAAAAAGACCGCGGGCCTGCAGGGTTCTGATCTGATTATTGTCGCAGCACGTCCTTCGATGGGTAAAACCACCTTTGCGATGAACCTGTGCGAAAACGCCGCCATGCTGCAGGAAAAACCAGTGCTGATCTTCAGTCTGGAGATGCCCAGCGAGCAGATCATGATGCGTATGCTGGCGTCACTCTCCCGCGTCGATCAGACCCGCATTCGTACCGGGCAGCTGGATGATGAGGACTGGGCGCGTATTTCCGGCACCATGGGCATCCTGCTGGAGAAGAAGAACATGTACATTGATGACTCTTCCGGCCTGACGCCCACCGAAGTGCGTTCGCGCGCCCGGCGTATCTACCGTGAAAACGGTGGATTAAGCATGATCATGATCGACTATCTGCAGCTGATGCGCGTGCCGTCGCTGTCGGACAACCGTACGCTGGAAATTGCTGAGATCTCCCGCTCGCTGAAAGCGCTGGCCAAAGAGCTGAACGTGCCGGTTGTAGCGCTGTCGCAGCTTAACCGCTCGCTGGAGCAGCGAGCCGATAAACGTCCGGTCAACTCGGATCTGCGTGAATCGGGCTCGATCGAGCAGGATGCGGATTTGATCATGTTTATCTATCGCGATGAGGTTTACCACGAAAACAGCGATCTTAAAGGGATCGCGGAGATCATTCTGGGTAAACAGCGTAACGGCCCGATCGGTACGGTACGCCTGACCTTTAACGGTCAGTGGTCACGCTTCGACAACTACGCTGGCCCGCAATACGACGACGAATGATCCCCGGTTTGTGCTGTCATGCACGATCTGTGCATGACAGCCCCCATCATCACAAAATAGTGTTGGACAACCTCTCGGGTTATCGGGTTATCTGTAACAAAGCGACGCCCATCACGCTGTGGAAACGGAATGACTCACGTAGACGATTACGACCTTAAAATCCTGACTTTATTACAATCCAACGGCCGTCTGACCAATCAGGAACTCAGCGATCTGGTCGGCCTTTCTGCCTCACAATGTTCCCGCCGACGTATCAATCTGGAACAGGCTAATCTGATCCTGGGTTATCATGCCCGGCTGTCGCCCGATGCGATCGGGCTTGGCATGGTGGGATTGATTGAGGTGCGTTTAATTAACCACACCGCAGAATATGTTGAGAGCTTTCACCGGATGGTGGAGCAGGAACAGGCGATCGTGGATGCCTATAAAACTACCGGCGATGCGGACTATCTGCTTAAAGTGGCGGTGGCCGATCTCAATTCCCTTAGTGCGTTAATCAGCCAGTTAGTCGCGGGCCACCAGAGCGTTTCCCATGTGAAAACGTCGGTAGTGCTGGGACGCATGAAAGAGAACGGGCTGATGATGCTGCCTGAGCAGAAGACGCGCTAAAAAGGTGCGCGCTGTGCGCTTTTGGTGCACACTTGCGGCAATTAATGCGAAGAGCGCGCATAGAGTCAGAATTTAACGCATAGGTTGACGGTATCAGCCGGCATTTATGCACAAAGTTCTTTTTTAAAGCGCCTTAGATATCAATGGGATATCGCTGGCACCCGGTTTACAGCAGTTCAGTGCTGTGGCGATGGTGCGTTTTTTGCATCGAAACCGCATCATTTGCACTGAGAAAACCCCATGGATAACATCGCAGAACCCTCCCGCGTCCCACATTCGCGCATTGAAGATGCGCTGGCGATGGTGCTTGGCACCCTGATGGTCTCGTTCGGCGTCATCATGCTCAAACAGGCAGGGGCGCTGACCGGCAGCACCGCAGGCATCGCCTTTCTGATCAGCTACCTGTCGCCGCTTTCGTTCGGCAGCGCGTTTTTCCTGATCAACATCCCTTTTTACTGGCTTGCGGTAAAACGCATGGGCTGGGAATTTACGCTGAAAACCTTCTGCGCCGTCGGTCTGGTGTCGCTGTTTACCCAGCTGCACCCGCTGTTCGTCCACTTTTCTGACCTTAACCCCTTCTATGCGACACTGTTCGGTAACGTCATCATGGGAATCGGGTTTATAGTGTTATTTCGTCATAAGGCGAGCCTGGGCGGCATCAATATTCTGGCGCTGTGGCTACAGGATCGCTTTGGGATCCGCGCGGGGAAGCTGCAAATGGTGGTCGATACCTGCGTCGTGCTGGCGTCACTCTTTGTGGTGAGTGGCCCCATCCTGCTCGCGTCGATTGCGGGTGCGGTGATCCTGAATCTGATTATTGCAATGAACCACCGTCCGGGACGCTATCGGGTTTAATCCGCATCTTCCCTCTGGACCAATCATGGAGACCTACACCGTGTTTCAAAACGTTGATGCCTATGCTGGCGATCCGATTCTGTCGTTGATGGAAGCCTTCAAACAAGACCCACGCGAACACAAAGTTAACCTGAGTATCGGCCTCTATTACGACGAAAAGGGCATCATCCCGCAGCTGAAGGCTGTAGCCGCTGCCGAAGAGCAGATCTATGCTGAGCCGCATCAGGCATCGCTCTATCTGCCAATGGAAGGACTGAACAGCTACCGTAGTGCGATTGCACCGCTGCTGTTTGGTGCCGATCATCCGGTGTTAAACGCGGGCCGTATCGCCTCTATTCAGACGCTGGGCGGTTCTGGCGCGCTGAAAGTGGGCGCGGATTTCCTTAAGCGCTATTTCCCGCAGTCTGCGGTCTGGGTCAGCGATCCGACCTGGGAAAACCACGTCGCGATTTTTAATGGTGCAGGTTTTGAGGTAAATACCTATCCCTGGTATGACGCAGAGACCCACGGCGTGCGGTTTGATGCCTTTATCAGCACCCTGAAAACCCTGCCAGCGCAGAGCGTCGTGCTGCTGCATCCCTGCTGTCATAACCCGACCGGTGCTGACCTGAGCGATGCGCAGTGGGATCAGACCGTTGAGGTGCTGAAAGCACAGCAGCTGATTCCTTTCCTGGATATCGCCTATCAGGGCTTTGGTGCCGGCATGCAGCAGGATGCCTATGCGCTGCGTGCAGTCGCGGCGGCGGGCCTGCCAGCCCTGGTGAGCAACTCCTTTTCCAAAATTTTCTCGCTCTATGGCGAGCGCGTGGGCGGTCTCTCTATCGTCTGTGACAGCGCCGAAGAGTCAGCGCGTGTGCTGGGCCAGTTAAAAGCCACGGTTCGCCGCAACTACTCCAGCCCGCCGAATTTCGGTGCGCAGGTTGTCGCGCGCGTACTCAACGATGACGAGTTGAAAGCCAGCTGGCTGGCTGAAGTGGAAGCGATGCGCTTACGCATTCTGGACATGCGTCAGTCGCTGGTGGACGTGCTGAGCACTGCACTGCCAGGTAAAAACTTCGACTACCTGCTGAAGCAGCGTGGCATGTTCAGCTACACCGGCCTGAGTGCGCAGCAGGTCGATCGTCTGCGCAACGAATTTGGCATCTATCTGGTGGGCAGCGGCCGCATGTGTGTGGCCGGTCTGAACAGCAAAAATGTGCATCAGGTGGCTGAAGCGTTTGCCGCCGTGATGTAACTCTGCCGCCAGGCTGTAAAAAAAACCGTCAGGGTGCTCTCTGGCGGTTTTTTTATGGGTCAGGGTTTACCTTTTGGCGACATGCTGCACACTTAAACGGGGTAACCGTTTCAGGAATAAGCTATGTGGCATCAACAAACTATTACGCTGAGCGCGAAGCCGCGCGGGTTTCATCTGGTCACCGATGAGATCGTGAACTCGCTCTCCGGACTGCGTGATATCAAAACTGGTCTGCTGCATCTGCTGTTGCAGCACACCTCGGCGTCGTTAACCTTAAATGAGAATTGCGACCCGACAGTGCGCAGCGACATGGAGCAGCATTTCATGCGGCACGTGCCGGAGAATGCGCCTTATCAGCACGATTACGAAGGGCGTGATGATATGCCGGCGCACATCAAATCGTCGACCTTAGGGGTTTCGTTGTTATTACCGGTTCAGCGGGGACGTCTGGTGCTGGGCACCTGGCAGGGTATCTGGCTGGGCGAGCATCGCATTGAGGGCGGTGCCAGGCGGATTGTCGCCACTTTACAAGGGGAATCGTAATGAATAACTCAGACTTACTGACCTATTGCATGAGTAAGCCGGGCGCGGAGCAGAGCGTCCACAGTGACTGGAAAGCCACGCAGATTAAAAGCAACGGCGTGCTGTTTGCGATGGTACATGAGGCGAAAGGGCGGCCAGCGGTCTCGCTGAAATCGACGCCTGCGCTGGCTGAATTACTGCGCGAAGAGCATAGCGATATTATTCCCAGCGAGCATCTGAACAAGTCACACTGGAGCACGCTGTTCCTGGACGGTTCGCTGAAAGATTCGCAGATCTACTATCTGGTCGATGCCTCATTCCAGCAGGTTGCAACGGCCCGCTAAACGGCAATAAAAAACCCTCTTACCTGAGCAAGAGGGTTTCAGAGGCAGCGGGTTACGCGGCAGGCTGCTCGCGCAGGGTATTGATGTCGATAACGAAGCGGTATTTCACATCGCTTTTCAGCATGCGCTCATAGGCTTCATTGATCTGGTCCATCGCGATCAGTTCAATGTCTGACGTAATGCCGTGCTCACCACAGAAATCGAGCATCTCCTGGGTCTCTGCGATACCGCCAATCAGTGAACCGGCGATGCTGCGACGCTTGAAGATCAGGTTAAATACCTGCGGTGCCGGGTGATCGTGCTCCGGTGCACCCACCAGCGTCATGTTGCCATCCAGCTTCAGCAGGGTGATGAAGGGGTTGAGATCGTGCTGAGCCGCCACGGTATTCAGAATGAAGTCGAAGCTGTTGGCGTGCTGCGCCATCTGCTCCGCATCTTTGGAGATCACGACTTCATCGGCACCCAGACGTTTGCCATCTTCAATTTTGGAAGGCGAAGTGGTGAACAGCACCACATGTGCGCCCATGGCATGGGCGATTTTCACGCCCATATGGCCCAGGCCGCCTAAGCCTACGATACCCACTTTCTTGCCCGGGCCGACATTCCAGTGGCGCAGCGGCGAGTAAGTGGTAATACCGGCACACAGCAGCGGTGCCACGCCCGCCAGCTCCAGGTTCTCGGGAATGCGCAGCACAAAGCTCTCATCAACCACCATCGACGTTGAGTAACCACCGTAGGTAATGGCGCCGGTTTCACGATCTTCACCGTTATAGGTGCCAACAAAGCCGTTTTCACAATACTGCTCCAGACCCTGCTGACAGCTCGGACAGCTGCGGCACGAATCGACCATGCAGCCTACGCCGACCAGATCGCCGACTTTGTATTTCTGCGTCTGCGGGCCAACGGCCGTGACGCGACCGACAATTTCATGGCCCGGAACCACGGGAAAAATGGTGTTTTTCCACTCATTACGGGCCTGATGCAGGTCTGAGTGGCAAACGCCACAGAACAGCACCTCAAGCTGAACGTCATGGGCGCGCAGCTCACGCGGCTTAAAATCGAACGGTGCCAGTTTGGATTTTGCATCCTGAGCAGCATACGCATGCGTAATATTCATGGTGTCTCCAGTTTCGATGTGTCGTGAGTGTTATTCGATGAAGTGCAGCAGCGTTGATGTGCTGCGAAAACAGGGCGACGCCAGGGGCGTGCCAAAGAGGAACCGCTTAAGGATAGTCAGCGTGGGGAAAAGCGTATATGCCTATACATGTCTGAATCTTGCCTGATTCTGCAATTTTCTGGCTGAATCGACAGGGGAGAGTAAAAGGCCCGCACGCGGCGGGCCTGACAGAATTACTTCTGTAACAGTGGCTTCAGGAAGCGCGCGGTATGTGATTTCTCACACTCCGCCACGGTTTCTGGCGTACCAGCCACCAGGATTTCACCGCCGCCGCTGCCGCCTTCCGGACCCAGGTCGACAATCCAGTCTGCAGTTTTAACCACATCCAGGTTGTGCTCAATCACCACGATGGTGTTGCCCTGATCGCGCAGCTTATGCAGCACTTCCAGCAGCTGCTGGATATCGGCAAAGTGCAGGCCGGTGGTCGGCTCATCCAGAATGTAGAGCGTCTGACCGGTGCCACGCTTCGACAGCTCACGCGCCAGCTTCACGCGCTGGGCTTCACCGCCGGAAAGAGTGGTCGCGGACTGACCGAGGCGGATGTAGGTGAGACCCACATCGATCAGCGTCTGCAACTTACGCGCCAGCGCCGGCACCGCATCGAAGAACTCACGTGCCTCTTCGATGGTCATCTCCAGCACTTCGTGAATGCTCTTGCCTTTGTACTTCACTTCCAGCGTTTCACGGTTATAGCGTTTGCCTTTGCACTGATCGCACGGCACATAAATGTCCGGCAGGAAGTGCATTTCGACTTTCAGCACGCCATCGCCCTGACAGGCTTCACAGCGTCCGCCACGCACGTTAAAGCTGAAGCGGCCCGGATTGTAGCCGCGCGAACGCGCTTCCGGCACGCCCGCAAAGAGTTCACGCACTGGGGTGAAGATGCCGGTGTAGGTGGCCGGGTTGGAGCGCGGTGTACGACCAATCGGGCTCTGGTCGATGTCGATTACTTTGTCGAAGTGCTCCAGTCCCGCCACGTCACGGTAAGGTGCCGGTTCGGCGATGGTCGCGCCGTTCAGCGCCCGCTGGGCAATCGGGAAGAGCGTATCGTTGATCAGGGTCGATTTACCCGAGCCGGAAACACCGGTAATACAGGTGAACAGCCCGACCGGCAGCGTCAGCGTGACATCCTTGAGGTTGTTGCCGCGTGCGCCGGTAATCTTCAGTACTTTGGCCGGGTCGCCTTTGACGCGCTCCTCTGGCACTGCAATGCCACGCTTGCCGCTCAGGAACTGGCCGGTCAGTGACGCTTCCTGCGCCATGATCTGATCAACCGTGCCTTCAGCCACCACCTGGCCGCCATGTACGCCCGCACCCGGACCGATATCGATCACATGGTCAGCGGCACGAATCGCATCTTCATCATGCTCAACAACGATCACCGTGTTACCGAGGTCGCGCAGATGAATCAGGGTGCCGAGCAGGCGTTCGTTGTCGCGCTGGTGCAGGCCGATTGAAGGCTCATCCAGCACATACATCACGCCGACCAGACCGGCACCGATCTGGCTGGCCAGACGGATACGCTGTGCTTCACCACCGGACAGGGTCTCGGCGGAACGCGACATCGAAAGATAGTTCAGGCCGACGTTGACCAGGAAGCTCAGGCGATCGCCAATCTCTTTCAAAATTTTCTCGGCGATCTGCGCACGCTGGCCGCTGAGTTTCATATTTTCAAAGAAGGACATCGCATGGCCGATGCTCATCTCAGAGATGGTCGGCAGCGTGGTGTTCTCCACGAAGACATGACGCGCTTCACGACGCAGACGGGTTCCTTCACAGCTGGCACAGGCGCGGTTGCTGATAAATTTCGCCAGCTCTTCGCGTACCGCTGAGGACTCGGTCTCTTTGTAGCGGCGCTCCATGTTATTGAGCACCCCTTCAAATGGATGACGGCGCACCGAGGTGTCGCCGCGATCGTTGATGTACTTAAATTCGATGCTCTCTTTGCCTGATCCGTACAGAATCACTTTCTGTACGTTTTCTGGCAGGCTGCCGAACGACGCTTCGATATCAAAATCGAGGTGTTCCGCCAGCGAACGCAGCATCTGGAAGTAGTAGAAATTGCGGCGATCCCAGCCGCGGATTGCACCGCCCGCCAGCGAGAGTTCAGGATTCTGCACCACGCGGTCAGGATCAAAATATTGCTGTACGCCAAGGCCGTCACAGGTCGGACAGGCGCCCGCCGGATTGTTAAACGAGAACAGGCGCGGCTCCAGCTCGCTCATGCTGTAACCACAGATCGGGCAGGCGAAGTTAGCCGAGAAGAGCAGCTCTTCTGCGGCGCTGTCATCCATGTCCGCCACGATGGCTGTCCCGCCGGAGAGCTCCAGCGTGGTCTCAAACGATTCCGCCAGGCGGGTTGCGAGATCTTCACGTACTTTAAAGCGGTCAATCACCACTTCAATGGTGTGCTTCTTCTGCAGCTCGAGTTTTGGCGGATCGGAGAGGTCACACACTTCGCCATCAATACGCGCACGGATATAGCCCTGGGTCGCCAGATTCTCCAGCGTTTTGGTGTGCTCACCCTTACGATCTTTCACCACCGGCGCCAGCAGCATCAGGCGACGGCCTTCCGGCTGGGAGAGCACCTGATCGACCATCTGGCTGACGGTCTGCGCCGCCAGCGGCACATCATGATCCGGGCAGCGCGGTTCGCCAACGCGGGCAAACAGCAGACGCAGGTAATCATGGATCTCGGTGATGGTTCCCACGGTCGAGCGTGGGTTGTGCGAGGTGGATTTCTGTTCAATGGAAATGGCGGGCGACAAACCTTCGATATGATCGACGTCCGGCTTCTCCATTAACGAAAGAAACTGGCGCGCATACGCAGAGAGCGACTCCACATAGCGGCGCTGACCTTCCGCATACAGCGTATCAAACGCCAGTGAGGATTTACCGGAACCTGACAGGCCGGTTACCACAATGAGTTTGTCGCGTGGGATGGTCAGGTTGATGTTTTTCAAATTATGGGTGCGGGCACCACGAACTTCGATCTTATCCATTCACCTTTCCCGGATTAGCAGCACTCACCGCGCCTTGCCGACACGGCCAGAATAAACGTGTCATTATGGCACAAAAAATAGACTGAATAAATATCCAGTACTCTCAGCCTCCGGCGCGCAGCGGATTAAAACTGGAACCCCGCTCGAAAGTGGGAAACAGACCGCAGGACGTGTTAGAATTGATAGATTAGACTGTATGCATTAACTCATCGGGAGACAGCAACATGGCCAGTCGTGGCGTTAACAAAGTGATTCTTGTCGGGAATCTGGGTCAGGATCCGGAAGTACGTTATATGCCAAATGGTGGCGCTGTTGCCAACATTACGCTGGCTACGTCGGAAAGCTGGCGCGACAAGCAGACCGGTGAAAACAAAGAGATCACTGAGTGGCACCGTGTGGTGCTGTTTGGCAAACTGGCTGAAGTCGCGGGTGAATACCTGAAAAAAGGGTCGCAGGTCTATATCGAAGGCCAGCTGCGCACCCGTAAATGGCAGGATCAGGGTGGCCAGGAGCGTTACACCACCGAAGTCGTGGTTAACGTTGGTGGTACCATGCAGATGCTGGGTGGCCGTCAGCAGGGCGGTAATGCCGGTGCAGGCGCTCCAGCCGGTGGTGGCGCGCAGGGCGGTGGCAACAACAATGGCTGGGGTCAGCCGCAGCAGCCGCAGGGCAACAATAACCAGTTCAGTGGCGGCGCGCAGTCCCGTCCGCAGCCGCAGCCACAGAGCGCGCCGGCCAGCAACAACAACGAACCACCAATGGATTTCGACGACGATATTCCGTTCTGATTCCGTTGGCCAGAGAGTACAAAAAAAGCCCGCTTTGCGGGCTTTTTTTATGCGCGGCGTCTGGCGGCCAGCTACGACCATTCCGCCAGAATCGCCTCCGTGCTCAGCACACGCGGCACGTTGCCGGGGATCAGCAGTGAGGCCCACACGTCATTGTGCTGGTTAATCAGTGCTTCGGCGCTGACCCAGCGGCGATCTGCCGTGGTGTGCGCATCGGCGGCAACGGTAATCGCATAGCCCGCACTGGCACCGACTTTTATCGTGGTATCCAGGCAGTAGTCAGTGGCACAACCGCACACCACAAATTCCTCTACCGCCAGCCTCTTTAACAGCGCGGCCAGGTCGGTGTGCCAGAAGCTGTCGCAGGCAGTTTTAGTCACATAGTGTGCGCCAGCAGGCTGAGCGATTTCCGGCAGCAGCCCGAAAGCCGCATTACCCTCGCACATCTCGCCTTCGCGGTGCTGGATAAATATTGTGATATCGGCGCGTTCGGTCAGCCGGTTAATCTGTGCAATCCTTCCCGCTGTGTCGAAGCGTGGCGTGCTGAAGACGCCATTCTGCATATCAATGACCACGACTACCCGCTGTGCCATGCTTGATCCCATCTGGTTTGAAAAAAACAGTGTTACCTGAGGCATTGTGGAAAGCAATCTTTTGCATTTTCCCCCCTGTCACAGGCATGCTAAACCGACTGGTTAAATAAGGAGAGAGAAGTGGAAGGTGTTCCGGCGAGTTTCCCCTGTGAGAAAGACCGCGCCCGGTTTCAGCAACTCGCCGAACTGCCCGGTGTGGAACTCTATCAGGCCCACATCTCCCGCTACGCATTTGAACCCCATACCCATGAAGCCTTTGGTATCGGCACCATTGAAGCGGGCGCGCAACGCTTTCGCTACCGCGGCACCGAATATACTGCGCCGGAGAACTCGCTGGTCATGATGAATCCGGATGAACTGCATACCGGTGAGTCAGCGTGTGAAGAGGGCTGGCGCTACCAGATGATCTACATTCAGCCGCAGCTGATGGATGAACTGACCGGCGATCGCGGCTGGTGGTTCAACGAGGCGCTGTTGACCGATCCGCGCGTGGCGCGGCCGCTCTCCCGCACGCTGGCGACACTCTGGCAGGCGGAATCACCACTGGCGCGCCAGAGCCTGCTGGCTGAACTGCTGTTGCAGATTCGTCCGCTGGCACGCATGTCCTCACAGGGCAGACCGGATGCACGGCATCGTTTTGATCAGGTAAGAGATTTTCTGCGCGCAAACCTCGCAGAACCGGTGCGGCTGGATGAGCTGGCGGCGCTGGCCTCGCTTTCGCCGTGGCACTTCTTACGCGCCTTTCGTCAGCACTATCACGTTACGCCGCATCAGATGCTGATGGCTTTCCGGCTTTACGACGCCAAGCAAAGGCTGGCACAGGGTGAAGCGGCTGCCAGCGTTGCGGCGGCGGTGGGATTAACCGATCAGGCCCATCTGACCCGCGCCTTTGCAAACCGTTATGGCATCACGCCGGGCCGCTATCAAAAGCAGGTGCGCCAGCCCTGATACCACCGCAATCTGCTACAAGCATTCCCCGCCCGAACCCGCCACACTGAACGAAAAAGCTATATAAGGAAGAAATTATGTTTGCTGGTGTCATGTTTGCCGTCACCGCCGGACTGCTGTGGGGGCTGATCTTTGTCGGGCCGCTGCTGGTGCCTGACTATCCTGGCGCGCTGCAATCGGCGGGACGTTATGTGGCGTTTGGGCTGATTGCGCTGCCGCTGGCCCGGCACGGTCGTCATCGCCTGCGCAAGCTGGCCCGGGCTGACTGGCGTGAAGCGGTAAAGCTCTCGCTGGTGGGAAACCTCTTCTACTATGCGTTTCTGGCGAACGCCATTCAGCGCACTGGCGGACCGGTCTCCACCATGATTATCGGCACGCTGCCGGTGGTGATCGCTGTGACGGCCAATCTCTGTTACGGCCATCTTGAAGGACGCCTGCCGTGGCGGCGGCTGTTTCCGGCACTGGTCATGATGGCGGCCGGATTACTCTGCGTGAATGCGGCGGAGCTACAGAGTCAGGGCCACACCCTTGATCTCAGCCGTTATCTGACCGGTATCGCGCTGGCGCTGCTGGCTGTGGTCTGCTGGACCTGGTATCCGCTGCGCAATGCCCGCTGGCTGCGTACACATCCCGAACTGCGGCCCTCGACCTGGGCAACAGCGCAGGGAGTCGTGACGCTGCCGATGGCGCTAATCATGTACGCGCTGGTCAGCGCGCAGCTCGCCTGGCAACAGCCGGCTTTTTCGCTGCCGTTTGGGCCGCGTCCTGCGGTGTTTATCTCCCTGATGCTGGCGATTGGTCTGCTCTGTTCCTGGCTCGGGACCTTATGCTGGAACGCTGCCAGCCAGCGTCTGCCCACCGTACTGATGGGGCCACTGATTGTTTTTGAGATACTTTTTGGTCTGTTGTGGACTTTTCTCTGGTATCAAAGCTGGCCACCCCTGCTCACCGTGACGGGCATTGTTTGTCTGATGGCTGGTGTCCTGTGGGCAATGCGCATTAAACCGCAGCCTCTCGTCGTCGCGATTAAAGAGTAAACCGCGAAGATCGCCAAAAGACCTCTGCCGCGCGGATAACACGCCGCGCGGCTTTTTAAGATTAAACCCTACCCCGATTTGCTCGCTCTCCGGCAGATTTGTGCCGCGAAATCGATTTCATGCCTCTGCGTAATCGTGCCTTTACCCCCGAAAGCCTCTCTCATCCCCCTTTTGTCAGTGAAAAAACGGGACTGATGGTCTCCTGAACATAGCCATGTTTAGCGTTGCCAGGGAGGAACTGTTCAGATATCGGTCATTAATCAGGAAAAATCGCGCAGCATTATGGACGTTATGCTTTTATCAGCGGCTTTTTATTGCGGTATGGTCCTGAGAAAGGGAGGCTGAAAACCACTATTAACTTCACTCAGTGATGAATGAGTAAGAAAACTCCGCCGCTGCGTTAATAATTAAAGATTAATCTCTGGCATCAATGATGCGCAATGAAGAGAGCGAAAAGATAGACACATAACGTTAGTGATAAGGAGCAATAAACTATTTATCCTGGATTAATCCTGGAGAAAGTATATGCCATTAACCCATTCCCCGGAATTAAACGCAGCCGCAAAAATTTGAGTCAGGTCCAGCATTAACTCAAATATACGGTGATTGTTTTTTGTGCGATGTTTAAATTGGCTTAATGATATTGAGACGATTTAGTTCCGACGATTAGCTGGGCTTACGTAAGAAAGGGAGGGCCCAATCCCGCGTAAACGAGATTGGGAAGGGAAGAGTAGCCGTAGAATGCGAGACGTTTGCTGTTGTGAATCAATTTTACCGCAAAAAAAGAAGCTTAGCCGTGAAGCCATTCATTAGTTATAAATGGAGCGGAAAAGGGTGCCGCAATTGTCCTGTTAAATGATCTTCATCTCTTCTGGTAAGAACAAATCTCAGCGTTAAGTCTAAAAAGCGCGGTAGCATTGGGGTTTAGCGGTTCTCCGTGCCTGACGGATAATGGTATACGCTGCGACTGATATCTAATAAGCGGCAGCTGCGACGGGTGCCGATGTCAAAGGTGGCCTGCAGGAAATCCACAGCCTGACGTTTTTCATTAGTGGTAAAGAAGTGCTTCAGAACGCTCTGCAGCATCTCTTTGTCCGAGTTGAGCGTCTGCAGTTCACGCGTGATGTTCTGCAGTTTTTCTTCCAGCTCTTTGATTTTTCTGCCTTCTTCCGAAGACAACCCAGAAAACTTCTTCTTCCAGCTGTAGAACGTGGCTTCAGAGATGCCTAACTCTTCACAAATCTCTCTGACTTTCACGCCCGATTCAGAAGCTTTAATGGCATTTGTGATTTGATCTTCGCTGTATCGTGACTTTCTCATAAATGCTCTTACCTTTCTTATCGATTAATGGATGAGAATGACTTTAATAATTTCTGGCACTGTAAGATTCTATTAAGGCAGTATTAAAGTGCGCGAATTGAATTGCGAAGCCTAAATTAAGATATTTAGAATAAATATCATCATGGGATAAATCTTATTTTATTCTTATCCGGTGGGCGTGCCTTCCTGGAGGGGGATTTTTGTTATAAATTCATCGCATCCAAAATACGAAAAAATTCTACGTACATTGGATATTTAGCCTGACCGACTTGATTAATATGGCGGGAAGGGCTCTTAAAGGTTGTTTTATTTTCAGCCTGAAATCGTTTCCATCTGAAGTGATTCGCGCCATTTATAATAAGAATTATCCTGAATTAACACTCCGGATCATGATTTACATCTCAATTTTCGGACCAGCTTGGTCTGAAGTCTTACATTTTCGCCAGGCCCACTGAGCGCTTATTAATTCGTTACAGGGATGTTGTACCGAAGCGGTTGTAGTTGAGTAATACTAAGGAAGAGTCGATGAAATTGAGCGTAATGTCTAATGCCGCCTGGATGATGTCTGAGAAGATCATCTCCGTTTTTGGCGTCATTTTTGTGACGTCTTACGTGGCGAAATCCTTTGGCCCAACGGTGTTTGGCCAGATGGCGTTTTCTACTTCACTATTTGCGATGGTGCAAACCGTTGCAATCTTTGGCACCGAAACCATTCTGTTTAAACGCGTCAGCAAAAATGCGTCAAAAGGCCTGCGCCTGATGACCATCGCCCGCACGATGAGAATGGTGCTGTTGCTGGTCACTTCGGTGCCAGTCTTAATCTGGGTCTGGTACAACATGCAGGAAAATTTCCTGGCGTTTGCACTGGCCTCATTTGTTGCCTCGGTTTTTGTCACCCAGGACACCTTCAGCGTTTATAACAACGCGCGTCTTGCCTCGCGTCTTAACACCATCGCCAACGCCGTGGGCATGCTGCTGAGTTTCGGCATCAGCTTCACCGTCGCCTGGCTGCGTCTTAATCCGCTCTGGCTGACGCTGTCGATTGTCGCAGTGACTCTGGTGCCTTACCTGATTAAGCGTCACAACTTCTATCAGGACCATCAGGATCAGATGCCACCACGCGAAAAGCGCACGGCCTATCTGCGTTATCTGATGTATGCCGGTCTGCCGCTGGCGATCTCCAGCATCTTTATCTCTGTGCAGGTAAAAGCGGCGCAGATGTTCCTGGCAGGCACGGCACCCGCGCGCGACCTCGGGCTGTTTGCGGCGGCGAATACCATTTCCGCCTCATGGATTTTTATCCCGGTGGCGCTCATCACCTCCTGCTTCACTGAAATCTTCAGGGAGCGCGGCGAGGTCGCCATTAAGCTGGCTGCGCGGCTCAATGGCTATGTTATGGCCGTTTCATTGCTGATGCTGCTGATCATTTCGCTTTATGGCGAGCGGATCATCATTGCGTTGTACGGCCCGGAATTCACACAGTCAGGAAGTCTCATTACGTTGCTGTCGATAGCGACCAGCTTTTCGGCAATGGGGACCGTAGCGTATCGCTACATGGTCAAAGAGGGAGGATTTAACTACTTGCTGAGGAAAATCATCTGCCTGATGGTCATCAGTTTGCCGCTCTCCTGGTGGTTGATCCAGGGTCACGGCATCATGGGGGCCGCGTGGAGCGTTTTCCTTTCAGAACTTTTGTCCCTGACCGTAATGAATTACTTCTTTAAAAACGGCGTCATTCAAAAGATTCAGGTTTCCTCACTCAACTACAAAACATACAAATGAGGTCAGATATGCTCAAGTTGAAAGAAGAACTCAGAAGAAGTGTGCAGTATTTTATTAAGAAGATGCCCTGGGCTTATCAGGACCGCATCTACTACTTCCATAAGTTCAGAAAGCTGCCCAATCTGCGTCAGCCAAAAGTGTTCAACGAGAAGGTGTTGTACCGTAAGTTTATCTTCGGCGATTACCAGAGCTATGGTCGTCTGTCAGATAAGTACTCGGTGCGCGAATTCATTGCTGAAAAAATCGGTAATGAATACCTGATCCCGCTGGTACACGAAACGACTGACCCGACCACGCTGAACAGCTTACCCTGCTGGAAGGGGACGGTGATCAAGCCGAACCACGCCTCCAACATGGTAGAGATTCTGCTGGAGGAGCCGGACGCACTGCGCAAGCAGCAGATCATTCATGACTGCTATCGCTGGCTGAAGACCGACTTCGCCAACGAAGCGCGTGAGATTCACTATCGCTACATCAAGCCACGTATCCTGGTTGAGAAGTACATTGGTGATGGCAAAAGCGCGCCCATTGATTACAAGTTTCATATGTTCAACAAGCGTGATGGCAAGTTCGAATATGTGCTGCAGGTGATCTACAACCGCTGCCAGCCGCTGCTGTCGATGAATTTCTACGTGAATAACCTCAATGAGGCCTATCACAAGATTCGCGATACCGGTCTGGATGTCTCACCGATTATGCCGTCACTGGAACATGCGCTCGAACTGAGCAAGAAGCTGGCCAGTGATTTCGACTACGTGCGTGTGGACTGGTATATCCATGACGAGCGCATCTACTTTGGCGAACTGACCTTCACCCCAGGTGCAGGACTGGTCACCGGATTAGATCGTGGTTTAAATCAGATGATGGGAGATATGTGGATTCAGGACCGCCGCGGAACGCAGAGCCCGGGCGTTACAGTGCAGGATGTTAATATCCCTGCCATGTTGAAGAAAATTTAAGCACACACAGCAATATAAAAAACCCCGCTAAGCGGGGTTTTTTATGCGCAAAAATCAGGGCATCGGCCAGTCAGCAGGCGCCTGGCTCATCACATCGATAAAGGCATGCTTTGAGATTTCCAGAAAGTTATGCACGTTATCCATACTCAGGGTAATGCCCATCAGACCGGTAACAAACCAGCAGGTCATGCCTAAACCAATCCCGCCACACATAAATGCCATCACGTGACGGCTATCCTGACGAAGTTTGGTTTTCAGGGTGCTGGCAAAAAACATCATGATTGCGCTCAGCAATTCCCAACGCATAACAAGTAAACTGGCGGTTAACGTAGCCATCGGCCGGACCTCAATATCAGTAAGTATTCCTGACAATCTGCGGACATCACCGGCGGCGGAAAAGTGTGTCAGGGGGTGCTTTTTCGCCGTCAACCCAGGTTCAAAGTGTGACTTGGGTCACATTATATCACCCGATTTTAAATTTTGAACAAAATTTGACTCTGGTATGGTAGCGGCGTGAGGGAATAGTGAGCAGTAGAAGAAGAACGGCGGGGAAATCAGTCAGATGCGCCCGGGCGGGCGCATCTGAGGGGTCAACGAACCGGACAGCACTCGCCGGTCGTGCGCTGGGTGAAGCTACTGATACCGTCATTGCAGCCAAAACTCAGCAGGCGAGGGCGCTGAATCGCCTGGCGGCGCATGGTATGGCGGTAAGCGGTAGGCGTCTGTGAAAACTGACGACGAAACACACGGGAGAAGGTCTGCTGCGAGTCATAGCCATACTGCATCGCGATATCAAAAACCGGCCGCTGTGTCTGTGACAGCGCTTCCGCTGCCAGCGTCAGACGGCGCTCGCGAATATAGCCACCCAGCGTCTGTTTCGTTACCGAACGGAACATACGCTGCAGATGCCATTTCGAATAGCCCGATTTTGCGGCAACCTCATCGATCGACAGGCTCTTATCCAGGTTCTGGTCAATCCAGTGCGTCAGGGAATGAATGATCTCTTCTTGCATCATGGTCTCATCCTTCTGGTGCTTAATAAGCGGTAATGGGAGTTTAGTGGTTTTGATGGAGAGCGAGTATAATTCCTCAAGTTAACTTGAGGTAAAGAGTCTGATGAAAAAAGAACGCAACTATCCGAAACCGGTCTTAACACCGGGTGAAGTGGCGCGCCGCAGCGGTGTGGCGGTTTCGGCGCTGCACTTTTATGAGACAAAAGGACTTATTTTCAGCACCCGCAACAGCGGCAATCAGCGGCGATACAGCCGTGACGTGCTGCGACGCGTCGCGATTATCAAGATTGCGCAGCGTATCGGCATTCCGCTGGCAACGGTCAGTGACAGCCTGGATCACATTCCGCCTGACAAGCGCATGTCGACACCGGAGTGGGATGCGCTGACGCAGCACTGGCGCGAAGAGCTGGATAAGCGCATTGAAACCCTGACCCGCCTGCGTAATGACCTGGATGGCTGTATCGGCTGCGGCTGTTTGTCGATGCGCGACTGCCCGCTGCGCAATCCCGGCGACCGGCTGGGTCAGCAGGGCTCGGGTGCGGTGCTGCTTGACCCGGAACAGGATGATAAACATCCGGATGTGGAGTGACGTCTATACTTGGTGAAGGTCAAAACACAGGGAATCATGATGATCACCGTTCACCATCTTGAGAAATCGCGCTCGCATCGGGTGCTGTGGCTGCTGGAAGAGCTGGAAGTGCCGTACCAGATTAAACGCTATCAACGCGAACCGACCATGCTGGCCCCGGAGGCGCTGAAAAAAGTGCATCCACTGGGAAAATCACCGGTCATTACCGACGGGAACCAGGTAGTGGCAGAGTCAGGTGCCATTCTCGAATATCTTGAAGAGAAATATGATCACGAGTTCCGGCTCAAAGTGAGTGATGAGGCGTCGCGGCTGCAGTGCCGCTACTGGCTGCACTATGCCGAAGGCTCGCTGATGCCGCTGCTGGTGATGAAGCTGATCTTCGTTCAGATGGGTAAAGCACCGGTGCCGTGGCTGCTGCGCCCGGTCGGGGCGGCATTCGGTAAAGGCGTGCAGAAGGCGTTTCTGGATAAACAGCTTAAGCCACACATGCAGATGATCGAACAGCATCTGGCTGCAAATCCCTGGTTCGCCGGTCAGCGCTTCAGTATCGCTGATATCCAGATGAGCTTTCCGCTGCTGGCGCTTGCGCGACGTGCCGGACTGGAGCAGATGCCCGCCAGCCAGAAATGGCTGCAGACTGTGCAACAGCGTGCCGCCTGGCAGCGCGCGATCGATCAGGGCGGTGAGCTTTCGCTGCCAGGTTAATTCCCCTCTTCCACTGGCGGGTCGTGTCTCATCACGGCTGCGCCAGTGCGCATCCCCCTGAAAATCGCGTTAACTTCAGGGCGTCAGCGTTTGACGTCGGCCTGGGCCACGTGGCTGCTGGCGACTTAAGCCTGATCTTTATGCTGAAGAATCTCCCTCTGACAGTTGAAAATGTGCCGCTAAACGCCGGATAATCGCATGCCTTTTTATCTGGCCGCTTCTGGCGGCCAACTATCTGCGGCAAGGTAAACGTTTGCCTGCCTGGTAAAACCCGACAGTGACGCCGTCTACCCGCTTATTCCAGGGACAGCGATGGTCGCAGAGCGATCCACACAACAAAAATTTTTGAGGCTCAACTATGTCAACTGAATCACGCCCGGCCAGTGGAAAACTGGACGCCTGGTTCTCGATCTCGGCGCGCGGCAGCAGCGTGCGCCAGGAAATTCTGGCCGGACTTACCACCTTCCTGGCGATGGTCTACTCCGTTATCGTGGTGCCGGGAATGCTGGGCAAGGCCGGTTTTCCCCCTACTGCCGTGTTTGTCGCCACCTGCCTGGTTGCCAGCTTTGGTTCCATCATCATGGGACTGTGGGGCAATCTGCCGATGGCAATTGGCTGTGCAATCTCCTTAACCGCCTTTACCGCTTTCAGCCTCGTGCTGGGCCAGCACATCAGCGTGCCGGTCGCGCTGGGCGCGGTGTTCCTGATGGGCCTGTTGTTTACCCTGATCTCAGTGACCGGCATTCGAGCCTGGATCCTGCGTAACCTGCCGATGGGCGTGGCGCACGGCACCGGCGTCGGAATTGGCCTGTTTTTGCTGCTGATTGCGGCTGACGGTGTAGGCCTGGTAGTGAAAAACCCGGCACCGGGCCTGCCGGTGGCGCTGGGGCACTTCACCACTTTTCCGGTAATGATGACGCTGCTGGGACTGGCAGCAATTATTGGACTGGAGAAGCGCCGGATGCCCGGCGGTATTCTCATGACAATTATCGCCATTTCGCTGCTGGGGCTGATTTTCGATCCGGCGGTGAGCTACAAAGGATTGTTTGCGCTGCCGAGCCTGCGTGATGCCAGCGGTGAGTCGCTGCTGTTCAGCCTCGACATTATGGGCGCGATGCAGCCGGTCGTGCTGCCAAGCGTGCTGGCACTGGTGATGACGGCGGTCTTTGACGCGACCGGCACCATTCGCGCGGTCGCGGGTCAGGCAAATCTGCTGGATAAACAGGGCCAGATTATCAATGGTGGCCGTGCGCTGACTAGCGACTCCGTCAGCAGCCTGTTCGCGGGTCTGGTGGGCGCGTCACCGGCTGCGGTTTATATCGAATCGGCGGCAGGAACGGCGGCGGGGGGTAAAACCGGTCTTACCGCGATTGTGGTCGGCCTGCTGTTCCTTGCCATTCTGTTTATGTCACCGCTGGCGTATCTGGTGCCGGCTTACGCCACCGCGCCTGCATTAATGTATGTGGGTTTGCTGATGCTCAGTAATGTGGCGAAAGTCGACTTTAATGATTTTGTCGATGCGATGTCGGGCCTGTTAACGGCGGTGATTATCGTGCTCACCTGTAACATCGTCACGGGCATTATGATCGGTTTCGCCAGCCTGGTCGTGGGGCGTCTCTTCGCGGGGGAATGGCGCAAGCTCAACGTCGGCACCGTCATTATTGCTATCGCGCTGGTGGCGTTTTACGCCGGTGGCTGGGCGATCTGACTGTACAATCGGGCGTGCGGCTGCACGTCCGGAATTTTTCACTATTTTCCCGCCCGGCGCACGCGTAGCTGACAATCTTCACCGCAGTTTGTTTTACACTTTAGCGCTTAACCAATGATTGAAAGAAACGACGCCTAAGGAAAGCATGGAAATCTTTTTTACAATTCTCATCATGACGCTGGTCGTGTCGCTCTCTGGCGTCGCGGCCCGCATTCTCCCTTTTCAGATCCCGTTGCCGCTGGTCCAGATCGCTGTTGGTGCGATGCTGGCCTGGCCAACTTTTGGTCTGCATGTCGACTTTGATCCGGAGCTGTTTCTGGTGCTCTTTATTCCGCCGCTGCTGTTCGCGGATGGCTGGAAGACGCCGATCAGTGAGTTCCTGCATCATGGTCGCGAGATAATTGGCTTAGCACTGGCGCTGGTCCTGATTACCGTGATCGGCATCGGCTATCTGATCTACTGGCTGGTACCAGGTATCCCGCTGATCCCTGCCTTTGCGCTGGCGGCGGTGCTGTCACCGACCGATGCCGTGGCGCTCTCAGGCATTGTCGGTGAAGGCCGTATTCCCAAGAAGATTATGTCGATCGTGCAGGGCGAAGCCCTGATGAATGACGCATCGGGCCTGGTATCGCTGAAATTTGCCGTGGCAGTCGCCATGGGTACCATGGTGTTTACCTGGGGCGGTGCCAGCGTTGAGTTCCTGAAAGTGGCGGTGGGTGGTCTGATTGCGGGTGTCGCGATCTGCTGGCTCTACGGTAAGTCACTGCGCCTGCTCAGCCGCTGGAGCGGTGACGATCCGGCTACCCAGACCGTACTGCTGCTGCTGCTGCCGTTCGCCTCTTACCTGATTGCTGAACATCTTGGTGTCTCAGGCATCCTGGCGGCCGTGGCTGCCGGTATGACCATCACCCGTTCCGGTATTATTCGTCAGGCACCGCTGGCGATGCGCCTGCGTGCCAACAGCGTCTGGCAGATGCTGGAGTTCGTCTTTAACGGCATGGTCTTCCTGATGCTGGGCCTGCAGTTGCCGGATATTCTGCAGACCTCTGTTGATCAGGCGCAGGCCGATCCGAACGTCGAGCTCTGGATGCTGTTTGCCGATATCGGGCTGGTCTATGCCGCGCTGATGATCGTGCGTTTTGGCTGGCTGTGGATTATGCAGCGCTTCAGCAAACGCCTGCTGAAGAAGAAGCCGCTGGAGTTCTCCAACTACTCGTTGCGTGAACTGCTGATCGCCTCCTTTGCGGGTGTGCGCGGCGCGATTACCCTGGCCGGTGTCCTGTCGATTCCGCTGTTCCTGACCAACGGCGAGCCTTTCCCGGCGCGTTATGAACTGGTCTTTATCGCCACCGGCGTGATTCTCTTCTCGCTGTTGGTAGGGGTAGTGATTCTGCCGATTCTGCTGCGCGGCATTGATACTATTGATAAAGGCGCACACCGTCGCGAGTTGCAGAATGCGCGTGCGGTAATGGCAGGCGCAGCCATTGAGAGCCTGCACAAGATGGAAGAGCGGCTGGAGAATGAGTCGGAAGAGAACATCGATCCGGAGCTGCTTAAAGAGGTGAGTCTGCGGGTAATTGGCAACTTACGTCGTCGCGCCGAAGGGAAGAATGACCTTGAACACGCGCTGTTCGCTGAGAACCTGGAGCGTCGCTTCCGCCTGACCGGACTGCGTGCCGAACGTGCTGAGGTCTATCATCTGCGCGCCACCCAGCAAATCTCCAATGAGACGATGCAGAAGTTACTGCACGACCTGGATCTGCTGGAAGCGCTGCTGATCGAAAAAGAGGAGTAAGTCCTGACTGGCACGCCTGCGCGTTAATGCGGCGTGCCAGCCTTTCACACCGACAGGCGCGGCGGCTCATCCGGCCAATGCTCGCGACAACAGGCTATCCACGCCTGCGCACTGCGCGACAGATAACTCCCTTCCCGCCAGATCAATCCCAGACTCCACTTCAGCTCCGATTCCAGCGGCAGCCACAGCAGCGACTGCTTATCCAGCCGCTGACAGATCGGCTCCGGCAGAATCGCCAGCCCCATCTCCGCCTGCACCATCGCCGCCAGAAAATCCCACTGTCCGCTGCGAACCGCCACCGTTGGCGTCAGGTTGAGCCGCTGAAACGCCTGCATCAGCTGACGATTCAGTGAGAACTCCTCATTAAAAATCAGCAGTGGATGCTCTGCCAGTTCTGCCAGTCCAATCTGCTGGCGGCTGAGCCACTCCGGGCGACGCGGCAGCAGTACGCAGAGCGGATGATGCATCAGGGGCAGGGTGTTCAGCGGCAGCTCGGCATCGACCGGTAGCGCGGTCAGGGCGATATCCAGACTGCCCGCCAGCACCGCCTGCTGGACGGTCAGACCGCCGAATTCAGAGATTTTCAGCTTCACACCGGGATAGCGGCGGCGAAACGCGGAAATCGAACCGGCGATCTGCATACCGACCATCGGCGGAATACCCAGTCGCAGCTCACCGGTTTTGAGCTGGTTGATGTCACCAATCTCCGCTTCCAGCTGATGAAACTCCTGCAGGATCGCCAGGCCGCGCTGATAGACCGCCTGGCCGCTGTCGGTGAGGTGCAGACGACGACCATCGCGCAGGATCAGCGTGCAGCCCAGCTCCTCCTCCAGCTGGCGCAACATTTTGCTGATGGTCGGTTGCGTCACAAACAGCTTCTGCGCCGCACGGGTAAAGCTCTGCTGGCGTACGACTTCAGTAAAGTAACGCAGGGCGCGGACATCCATAACTATTCCTTTCAGGCATGATTTCGATAATTTTAATTCATTTTTTTCACCTTCTGTTGACGATTTATACTGGTGACATCAATTTAATCGGGGAGACAAGGTGATGGCGTTAGCGCTCACTTTACGCAGCAACCGCGCAGTGCAATGGCTCAGCCTGCCGCTCCAGCTGGGTTTCTATATCGGCCTGTTTATCGCCTGCGACCGGCTGGTGAGCTGGCTGCATCTGCCGCTGCCCGCCAATATCGTCGGGATGCTGCTGCTGCTGGCGTTAATCGTGACGCGGATTGTGCCGCTGAACTGGGTGAAAGCCGGATCACGCTGGCTGCTGGCCGAGATGCTGCTGTTCTTTATTCCGGCGGTGGTGGCGGTGGTAAACTATGGCGATCTGCTGCGGGTTGATGGCTGGCGCATCTGTGTGGTGATCGGCGTCAGTACGCTGCTGGTGCTGGCCTCGACTGCCTGGGTGGTGGACCGGCTTTATCAGTATGAAGTCGCGCGCGCCGCGCGTAAGCAGGATCCGCATGCGTGATTTTCTGCTCAGCCTGCTGTGTGTAGCCGTTACGCTGCTGGTTTATGCGCTGAATAAACGGCTTTATCGCCGCTGGCGGACGCTGCTGCTGATGCCACTGGTGATGACGCCGCTGGTGCTGGTGGCATTGCTGCTGCTGACGCATATCAGCTGGCAGGATTACATCGCCGAAAACCACTGGCTGCTCTGGCTGCTGGGGCCAGCGACGCTGGCGTTTGCGGTGCCGGTCTATGAGAACGTGGAAATTATTAAGCGCCACTGGCTGTCGCTGAGCGCGGGCGTAGTGACCGCGACGCTGGTCGCCGTCTGCAGTTCCGTCTGGCTGGCGCGGCTGTTAACCCTGCCGGAGTCGATTCAGCGCAGCCTGGCCGTGCGCTCTATCACCACGCCGTTTGCGCTGGCTGCGGCGGGTCCGATTGGCGGGCAGCCCGATCTGGTAGCGCTGTTTGTGGTGATTACAGGCGTGTTTGGCATGGCAATCGGCGACGTGCTGTTTCTGCGGCTCGCCATTAAGCAGGGCGTGGCGAAAGGCGCGGGATTCGGTGCGGCGTCACACGGTGCCGGCACGGCACGCGCCTATCAGATTGGCGAGCAGGAGGGCGTGGTCGCCAGCCTGGTGATGATGCTCTCTGGCGTGGTGACCGTGGTGCTGGCCCCGCTGATTGGGCACCTGATGTGGACAATATAGGCTACACTCCGTCGCACAGACGCTGGTCTGCGCTGAGACACGTATTTTTACGTAAAGTTTTCCAGATTTTGTTGTCTCCCCATTTCAGGCTGTTAACCTTGCGGCCGAATTAATTGTCCTTTCACGGAGTGGAATCATGTTTAAGCAACTTGTTGCCGGGAGCGCCCTCGGGCTGGTTTTAATGAGCGGTGCTGCTCAGGCGATTGAAGGCAGTGTTGATGTCAGCGAACATAACACCAACCTGAATGTGGGTCTGGGCACCACAACACCCGGTCTGTTTCTGAAAGGTAACTGGCTGCGTAGCGACCATGACGGCAGCACCTACGGTGCCGGTCTGGGTTACAACGTTGATTTCGGGCCGCTGCGTCTGGCGCCGACCGCAAAAGCGATCTTCACCCATCCTGAAGATGGAAAAGATGGATTTGCGGTGGCGCTGGGTGGTGCAGCACACTACAGCTTCAACAGCATGTGGGGCCTGTATGGCGAATATTATTACGCGCCAGAGTCTTTCACCGATCAGCTCGACAGCTATCAGGAAGCCGGTGGCGGCCTGAGCTTCACGCCGGTTTCACTGCTTAACCTGCGTGTGGGTTATCAGTACATCGAACTGAACAACAAAGATGGACGCAAAGATAACGTGCTGGTCGATGGCCCGTACGTGGGTGCATCGCTGCGCTTCTGATTCTGCTGCGCAAAAGAAGAGGGCGACTACTTCGGTAGCCGCCCTTTTTTATTGCCTGCTCTTTATGAACGAAAAGCCACGATCAGTGCGCTTTGCCCTGTTCGATGCCGGTGCCGGTCTGCGAGCGGATAAACTGTGCACGGAAGCGTGAACGTTCTTCTGCGCCCTGCTGCGAATGGTCGGTAATCGAGAAGATCCAGATGCCCACGAAGGCCACCGCCATGGAGAACAGCGCCGGATACTCATAGGGGAAAATCGCCTTCGCGTTGCCCAGCACCTGTACCCACACCGTCGGGCCGAGGATCATCAGGATAACGGCGGTCAGCAGACCGAGCCAGCCGCCCACCATCGCGCCACGCGTCGTGAGTTTTGACCAGTACATCGACAGCAGGATGATCGGGAAGTTACAGCTGGCCGCAATCGAGAAGGCCAGCCCGACCATAAAGGCGATGTTCTGTTTCTCAAACAGAATACCCAGCGCAATCGCCACCACGCCCAGCGCCAGCACGGTAATTTTTGAAACCCGCAGTTCATCTTTCTCGCTCGCCTGACCTTTACGATACACGCTGGCATAGAGGTCGTGAGACACCGCCGATGCACCCGCCAGGGTTAAGCCTGCGACAACGGCCAGAATCGTGGCGAAGGCAACCGCAGAGATAAAGCCCAGGAAGGTGCTGCCGCCCACGGCGTTCGCCAGATGCACTGCCGCCATATTGGTGCCGCCAATCAGCGCGCCGCTGGCATCTTTAAAGGCCGGATTAGCGCCCACCAGCAGGATGGCACCGAAGCCGATAATAAAGGTCAGGAAGTAGAAGTAACCCATAAAGCCGGTGGCCCAGAAGACGCTTTTACGTGCCTCTTTAGCATCCGCTACGGTAAAGAAGCGCATCAGGATATGCGGCAATCCGGCCGTACCAAACATCAGCCCCAGCCCCAGCGACAGCGCGGAGATAGGATCTTTGACCAATCCGCCAGGCTGCATAATCGCGATGCCTTTTGGATGGACCGCCATCGCTTCAGTGAACAGCGTATTAAAACTGAAACCGGTCGCCTTCATTACCATGACCGCCATGAAGGTGGCACCAAATAGCAGCAGCACGGCTTTGATGATCTGCACCCAGGTGGTGGCCAGCATGCCGCCAAACAGCACATACATCACCATCAGAATGCCGACCAGGACTACCGCAACATGGTAGTTAAGGCCAAACAGCAGCTGGATCAGTTTACCGGCCCCGACCATCTGCGCGATCAGGTAGAGCGCCACGACCACCAGTGAGCCGCAGGCTGACAGGGTGCGGATCGGCATCTGCTTCAGACGATATGAGGCGACATCGGCAAACGTATAGCGACCCAGGTTACGCAGTCGCTCAGCGATTAAAAACAGAATCATCGGCCAGCCGACCAGGAAGCCGAGCGAGTAGATCAGCCCGTCATAACCAGAGGTGTAAACCAGCGCCGAAATGCCCAGGAACGAGGCGGCCGACATGAAGTCACCCGCCATCGCCAGGCCATTCTGGAAGCCAGTGATATTGCCGCCCGCGGTGTAGTAGTCATTACGTGATCGGGTGCGCTTTGAGGCCCAGTAAGTAATTCCCAGCGTGGCCCCGACGAAAATCGTAAACATGATAATCGCCTGGTAGTTGGTCGCCTGGCGCTGCACGGCACCGGTTATCGCATCGGCAGCCAGTGCTGAAAACGGCAGCATTAAGGCCAGCAGCCATAAGGTGAGACGAGTCATGATTTCACCTCGCTGAGGATCGCTTTCGTTAAACGGTCAAACTCACCGTTGGCACGCCAGACATAGACGCCGGTCAGCACAAACGACATCACAATCAGCCCGACCCCAATCGGGATACCGCGCGTGACGTTGGTGCCGGCATGCAGCGGGGTACCGAGCCAGCCGGGTGCAAACGCGATCAGCAGGATAAAGCCGACATAGAGCACCAGCATGATCAGCGACAGCAGCGTCGCGAACGCCTGGCGCTTACGGACTAATTCATGAAAAAGGGGATTACGCTCAATCTGTTGATTGATGGCATCCTGATTCGAAAGGGCGTCATTCATCAAATTTTCTCCAGAGGGCTTGCAGGCGAGAACCTCGCGACAGGGCGCGGATTCAGCTGGTTATAATATTTGTGACTACCGAAACAGACTGCGTAGGGCGGGTGTGGCGGGAAGCGATCTTCCCGCCGGACAGCGTGCGCTTAAGGCATTTTGATCGACTGTTTCTCCTCAAGCAGTTTTTCTACTACGCCAGGATCGGCGAGCGTAGAAGTATCACCAAGATTACTGGTATCCCCGGTGGCAATTTTGCGCAGAATACGCCGCATGATTTTGCCGGAGCGGGTTTTCGGCAGTGAGTCGGTCCAGTGCAGTACATCCGGTGTGGCTATCGGGCCAATCTCTTTACGGACCCACTGGCGCACTTCGGTGTACAACTCCGGCGACGGCTCTTCGCCATGATTCAGCGTGATATAGGCATAAATCGCCTGGCCTTTGATGCTGTGAGGAATCCCCACTACCGCCGCTTCGGCAATTTTAGGGTGCGAGACCAGCGCCGATTCAATTTCGGCGGTGCCGAGTCGGTGACCGGAAACATTGAGCACGTCATCGACGCGTCCGGTGATCCAGTAGTAGCCATCCTCATCACGACGGGCACCATCACCACTGAAGTAGACATTTTTAAAGGTAGAGAAGTAGGTCTGCTCGAAACGGTCGTGATCGCCATAGAGGGTACGTGCCTGACCCGGCCACGACTCGGTGATCACCAGATTGCCTTCACAGGCGCCTTCCTGTGGCTGACCTTCGTTATCCACCAGCGCGGGCTGCACGCCAAAGAACGGTCGGGTGGCGGAACCCGCTTTCAGCTCGGTCGCACCCGGCAGCGGCGTGATCATGAAGCCGCCGGTTTCGGTCTGCCACCAGGTATCAACAATCGGGCAGCGGCTGTTGCCGATTTTCTTGTAGTACCACTCCCAGGCTTCCGGGTTAATTGGCTCACCGACCGATCCCATAATGCGCAGGCTGCTGCGGTCGGTGCCGGCAATCGCCTTATCACCTTCCGCCATCAGCGCACGGATGGCAGTGGGCGCGGTGTAGAGCAGCGTGACTTTATGTTTATCGACCACTTCCGCCATACGGCTCGGCGTTGGCCAGTTCGGCACCCCTTCAAACATCAGTGTGGTGGCGCCACAGGCCAGCGGGCCATAAACCAGATAGCTGTGGCCCGTCACCCAGCCTACATCGGCGGTGCACCAGTAGATATCATCCTGATGGTAATCAAAGACGAACTTAAAGGTGGTCGCGGCATAGACCAGATACCCGCCGGTGGAGTGCAACACGCCTTTGGGTTTGCCGGTTGAACCGGAGGTATAAAGGATAAACAGCGGATCTTCCGCGCCGACTTCTGCGGCAGCGTGGTTGGTGCTGGCGTTCAGCATCAGGTCGTGCCACCACTGATCGCGGCCTTCAACCCAGCCCACATCTTTACCAGTGCGCTGGAACACCACCACGTTTTTCACGCTGGTGACATTAGGATTTTTTAACGCGTCATCGACATTTTTCTTCAGCGGAATGCTGCGACCGGCGCGGATCCCTTCATCGGCCGTGATTACCAGCGAGGCGCTGGAATCGACGATGCGGCCCGCGACCGCCTCTGGTGAGAAACCGCCAAAAATCACCGAGTGAACGGCACCGATACGCGCACAAGCCAGCATCGCTACTGCGGCTTCCGGCACCATCGGCATATAGATCGCCACCACGTCGCCTTTTTTCACTTCCAGCAGTTCCAGCACGTTGGCGAAGCGACAGACTTCTGCATGCAGCTGGCGGAAAGTCAGGGTTTTGCTTTCGCTGGCGTCGTCGCCCTCCCAGATAATCGCCGGGTGATCGCCGCGCGTGGCTAAATGACGGTCAAGGCAGTTTGCCGCCAGGTTGAGCGTGCCATCTTCGTACCAGCGAATGTTAATGTTACCTGGTGCAAACGAGCAGTTTTTCACTTTGCTGTAAGGCTTGATCCAGTCAAGGATTTTGCCCTGTTCGCCCCAGAAACTGTCTGGATCGTCGACAGATTGCTGATACATCGCCTGATACTGTTCTGCAGTAATCAGGGTGTTTGCTGCAATATTCTCTGGAACGGGATGTTTGTGTATTTGGCTCATGGCGGATCTCCTTGAAGATGTTAATGATATGTCAATCAATGGTTAATTAAAGCCCGCGCCAAAGCTTTGTTTCTTTTTTGCGCCACAGATCACGTGATACACATCCCCCAAGAAGCGTTAAGCCATTCTGATCTATCAGGTTAACGCTCTGGCGGCGCTGGAGAAGTCAGGCATCGCTTTTACGTTTTCATCCTGAATAAAAAGCGAGCAAACGCGCCGGATCAGTTTTTAAGCGTTTCTGCATAGCTATGCGTAAATTCATCGAAGTAATACTTTTCATAACAGCAGGTTAGGGTTTTTCAGCTCCAGCAGCACTTTATGCTGCTTAGATGGTGAACTTTTAATCGGATCCGCCAGGGGTTGCATTTACCACAGTGAAAATGGTACTTATCTCGCCCCTGTTCTGCAGGTATCAACTCAGACCGCGTCTGAAAATGGGTATGGGAATCATCAGATTTTCATACGAGGCGCTGTTTCAAGACACCCTCTAATTTACCGGGCTTTTTGCTCACTCCCTGTGTGTATTGTCTTCTGCACCTTCGCAGTAGAGAGAAACGGGTTTTGACTGAGGAAATTACACGTTATGAAAGGTTTTAAAATCAGCCTGGCCTGGCAGATTCTGACAGCCCTGGTGCTTGGCATCGTTGTGGGTGCTGTGTTGCATAATCAGCCAGACAATCGTGAATGGTTAGTCACCAACATTCTCAGCCCGGCAGGCGATATCTTTATTCATCTTATCAAGATGATTGTGGTACCGATTGTGATTTCATCCCTGATTGTCGGCATCGCTGGCGTGGGTGATGCAAAGAAGCTGGGACGCATCGGCGTCAAAACGATTCTCTACTTTGAAGTGATCACCACCATTGCCATTGTGGTCGGTATTACGCTGGCCAACGTATTTCAACCCGGCACCGGCATTGATATGTCAACGCTGGCAACGGTGGACATCTCTAAATATGAAGCGACAACGGCAGAGGTACAGGGCGGTCCGCACAGCCTGGTGACCACCATTCTGTCGCTGATCCCGCAGAATATTTTCGCCTCAATGGCGAAGGGCGACATGCTGCCGATTATCTTTTTCTCGGTGCTGTTTGGCTTAGGCCTGTCGTCACTGCCGTCAGAACAGCGCGATCCGCTGGTGAACCTGTTCCGTGGCATTTCTGAAGCGATGTTTAAAGTGACGCACATGATCATGCGCTATGCCCCGGTGGGTGTGTTTGCGCTGATTGCGGTGACGATTGCTAACTTCGGCTTTGCCTCGCTCTGGCCACTGGCTAAGCTGGTGCTGCTGGTTTACGCGGCAATTCTGTTCTTCGCCTTTGTGGTGCTGGGCGGGGTGGCGCGCTTCTGTAAGCTGCGGATTACCACGCTGATGCGTATCCTGAAGGATGAACTGATTCTCTCTTACTCTACTTCCAGCTCGGAAACGGTGCTGCCGCGTATCATGGAGAAGATGGAAGCCTACGGCGCGCCGAAAGCGATCACCAGCTTCGTAGTGCCGACCGGTTACTCGTTTAATCTGGATGGTTCAACGCTTTATCAGAGTATCGCAGCGATCTTTATTGCGCAGCTGTATGGCATTGACCTGTCGCTGACCGACGAGATTGTGCTGGTAATAACGCTGATGGTGACCTCGAAAGGTATCGCTGGCGTGCCAGGTGTCTCCTTCGTGGTGCTGCTGGCCACGCTGGGCAGCGTCGGCATTCCTCTGGAAGGTCTGGCGTTTATCGCCGGTGTTGACCGCATCATGGATATGGCGCGTACCGCGCTGAACGTGGTCGGTAATGCGCTGGCGGTGCTGGTGATTGCCCGCTGGGAAAACCAGTTCGACGTCGAAAAGGCGAAAGAGTATGAGCTGGAGCTGCGGACACAGACCGCAAGCTGAACACGGCATTAACGTAAGAATGGGCTCAACGAAAGTTGGGCCTTTTTTTTTATGAGATTTTTCATGGCAGATATACAGGTTGACTGAAAATTAAAAGGTTATATTTTTATAACTAAAAACCATAATTATGAGACGATAGTATTGTTGTTATGATTGATTATAGTTATATTTCGTTGCGGTAAGTTGACTGTCTTCTTTGACAACATGGAGTGTTGACGGATGCCAGAAATTAACTGGACGAAAAAGGCATTGAAACAGCTTTATGGGCTGCCTCAGAAAGAGGGTAACGCTATTGAAGATGCTGTAGAGGCGCTGGCTAAATGGCCGGATATTCCCCATCTGAAAGTCGAAAAGCTGACTGATGATAAACAGAAGCGAATGAAGCTGGTAGTAGGTCACTACCGCGTACTCTGGAAGATAGAGAAAGGTCAGCCAGTAGTGATAGATATACTTGAAGTCGTAAGAAGAACATCGACCACGTACAAAAAGCGCTAGCAGTGTGGCAGGAGCAATGTGCGTCATCAATAAGTTCTGTGCAGCCGGGTTTAGCGTTCCGCAGCACAGGCAGACGATCAGACAGTGTTGCCTGCCGTACCAGTAAGGAGTGATTACCCATGAATGCTATACAGTTTCTGACGGACGAGCGCGGGAACCGCACTGGTGCTGTCATCCCTATAGAGCTGTTTAATAAGCTCATGGCTGAACGTCATTTAGATGATGTGTTTGAGTCTGTCCCTTATGAAGTGGGTCCAGACGATGATGAAACGATTCCTCACGATGTAATGAAAATCAGCCGACGGCAATCCGTTCCTTTGCATGTTGCCTGGCGTTTGCATCGTCACATGTCACAGGAAGAGGTGGCGAATAAACTGGGCATCACGCAGGCTGGCGTGTCGAAGTTAGAGTCGAGAAAGAAACCTCAAAAACAAACCCTTGAGAAGCTGGCTGCTTTATATGGCTGCAGAACGTCACAACTTTATATTGATTAATTGGATGCGCTTTTAACCTGCGATTGGTGGGTTTTAATTGGCTGACGCGGCTCCCTCGCGATGTCGAATGGTGCCCTCAGAACCCATTATGAGGCAGGCAATTGCTCACTGTTTTCTGATACCTGAAGAGTAAAGCGTCCCACGCCAGGGACAAAAACGCCGGGAGCGTTTTTGAACAACGCAGAGCGTTGGCCCGGCAACGGGCGCACCTCATGGATGAGGTGCGTAATCGCGTGGGCCGAGCGTCATGGATGACGAATGCGTCTTTACGATCAGGTGAACCTTTTCTGACCTGTACCGGTCTCCCAGCGATTCCACTCACATGCACCGCACCCAGGTCGTAATGCTTATACTCATCACTCACTCAACCTGATCCTCCGCAACATGACTCACCCCACATCCATCGAAAAAAGATCTCACCCAATGAATTAATCATTCGTTATGATAGTTAGTAATTTGAATAATTTATTCCTTTGCGGAGCCCGCCATGAAACTCGACCTCAGCCAGATGATCACCGAAGGCCGCAACCCGGCCAGCCAGAATATTGACGAACTCTCCACCGAAGCGATGCTTCGCGTCATCAATGATGAAGATAAAAAGGTGGCGCTGGCGGTTGAGGCCATCGTGCCGCAGATTGCCGCCGCCGTTGACGCCATCTGCGCCGCGTTCCAGGCCGGTGGACGACTGATCTATTGCGGTGCAGGCACCTCCGGTCGGTTGGGCATACTGGATGCCAGCGAATGCCCACCTACCTTTGGCACACCCCGCGAGCAGGTGATCGGCCTGATTGCAGGAGGCCATACCGCCATACTCCAGGCGGTAGAAAACGCGGAAGACAACCGGGAGCAGGGCGCGCAGGATCTGAAAGATATCCACTTCAGCCGCCACGATGTGCTGGTTGGCATCGCCGCCAGCGGTCGCACACCCTACGTACTGGGCGCGCTGGCATACGCGAACGAACTTGGCGCAACCACTGTATCGCTCACCTGTAATCCAGGCAGCGCCATGTCGCAGGTTGCCGCGATTGCGCTCACGCCGGTGGTCGGCCCCGAAGTGGTCACCGGGTCTTCCCGTATGAAAGCGGGCACGGCGCAAAAACTGGTACTCAACATGCTCACTACCGGGTCGATGATCCGCAGCGGAAAAGTGTACGGCAACCTGATGGTCGATGTGGAAGCCACCAATCAGAAACTGGTACAGCGTCAGGTTAACATCGTCATGCAGGCCACTGACTGTGATGAGGCGACGGCCAGCGCCGCGCTCACCGCCTGTGGCGGACACTGCAAAACCGCCATTCTGATGGTGCTGGCTGACCTGGCTGCCGATGAGGCGAAAGCGCTGCTCAGTCAGCATCAGGGCTTTATCCGTCAGGCTTTACAGGCAGCGGGAGCACGCTAATGGCCAGAATCACCGAGGCACTGTTGCGCGACATCCTGCAGGCGGTCGGTGGCGCGCAAAATATCGCGGCCTGTGGTCACTGCATGACGCGGCTCCGCCTGACGCTCAATCAGCCGGGAGAGAGTGATCTGGCACGGTTAAAAAGCCTGCCGGGTGTCTTAGGCGTTATCGACAGCGAGGCACAGTTGCAGATTGTGCTGGGGCCTGGCAAGGCGCAAACCGCCGCCGAGGGGATGCAGAACCTGCTGGCTCAGGGTGATACCGCGCTGGCACCGCAGGGCGAAACAGCGGAACTAAGCCTGCTGGCACAGCAGCAGAAGCAGCAGCTAAAGGCGAAACAGACCAGCGGCGTGCATCAGTTCCTGTCGCGCTTCGCCACCATCTTCACTCCGCTGATTCCGGGCTTTATCGGCGCGGGGCTGCTGCTGGGATTTGCCACGCTGATTGAACAGAGTCTCCACCTCAACGCACCCGGTGACCACTCGCCCTGGCTGCTGCATACCGTGGCGTACATGAAAGTCTTCGGTAAAGGGCTGTTCACCTTTCTCAGCATCCTGATTGGCTACAACGCGCAAAAAGCGTTTGGCGGCAGCGGCGTCAATGGCGCAATTATCGCCTCGCTGTTTGTGCTCGGCTATGTGGCCACGGCCACCACCGGCTACTACAGCGGCATGGAAAACTTCTTTGGCCTGACGATCGACCCGCGCGGCAACATTATTGGTGTGCTGATGGCGGCGATTATCGGGGCGTGGATTGAAAAACAGCTGCGCAAAATCATTCCCGACAATCTCGATATGATCCTCACCTCGCTGTTTACGCTGTTGATCACCGGCGCCATCACCTATCTGTTGATCATGCCGCTGGGCGGCGAACTGTTTAAAGGGATGTCGTGGCTGTTTATCCATCTCAATAACAATCCCTTTGGCTGTGCGCTGCTGGCCGGGCTGTTCCTGATCGCGGTGATGTTCGGCATCCATCAGGGCTTTATTCCGGTTTACTTTGCGCTGATGGAAACCCAGGGTTTTAACTCGCTCTTCCCGATTCTGGCGATGGCGGGAGCAGGCCAGGTCGGCGCATCACTGGCGTTGTGGTGCAAAGCAGAAAAAGGGGCGCTGCTGCGGGCGCAGATCAAAGGCGCTATCGTGCCGGGGCTGCTTGGCGTCGGTGAGCCGCTGATCTACGGCGTCACTTTGCCGCGCCTCAAGCCCTTTATCACCGCCTGCGGCGGTGGTGCGCTGGGCGGGTTCTTTATCGGGCTGGTGGCGTGGCTGGGTTTGCCGGTCGGGATGAACACGGTATTCGGACCCTCCGGCCTGGTCACGCTGCCACTGATGACCTCCAGCCAGGGGATCTTCGCTGGCATGGCGGTCTATCTGGCCGGGCTGATGGTGGCCTGGATCGGCGGATTCCTGCTCACCTGGTGGTTTGGCACCCGTAATGTCGACCTCAGCTGACCCGCTGCCGGAATTCTCCAGTCCGGCTAACGGATGGATAATCAACCAAAAATGTGAAAGCCGCTACAAAGCGGCTTTATTATTGCCACTAATTTAACTTAAACGCTAAAGAGTAGGCAGAAGCATGCCGAAAACATAAAAAAAGGTAATCGTTATCTCTCAGCCCACAGTTTTCATGCCGACACTCAGACCGTCGCGTGCAGGACGTCGGGTCTCCAAGGACTTTTGATGCGTAACAACCAGCCTGTCTCTCAGCGTGAATATCTGTTCGACGATAATGCGACACTGATGTCGACCACCGATCTTAACAGCCACATCACCTACGCTAACGACGCGTTTATCGAGGCGAGCGGCTTCACCGCCGACGAGATCAACGGCCAGCCGCATAACATGGTACGTCACCCCGATATGCCATCAGAAGCGTTTGCCGACATGTGGGCGACGCTGAAACAGGGTGAACCCTGGACGGCACTGGTCAAGAACCGCCGTAAAAATGGCGATCACTACTGGGTGCGGGCCAACGCCATTCCGGTAGTCCGCGACGGTAAAGTGCAGGGCTACATGTCGGTGCGCACCAAACCCACGGCAGAGGAAGTGCGTCAGACTGAGGTGCTCTATCAGGATTTTCGTGAAGGCCGCGCCAGAGGGCGACGTTTTCACAAAGGCCTGCTGGTTCGCAGCGGCTGGCGTCGTCCCGCCTCAATCCTTAAGACGCTGCCCCTTCGCTGGCGGATCCGCACAACGCTGCTGACGTTACTGCCCCTCTCGGTGGCGGGTGTCTGGGCGCTGGGCATGACGCCCGCGGCACTGGCAGGCTTTACCGCGGGAATGGCTGCGCTGCTTCTGCTCTGCAGCCTGTGGCTGGAGCAGCAGATTTCACGCCCTATTGAGCGGATGTGCAAACAGGCGCTGAGCGTGGCAACCGGTGCCAGCCATAAAGTGGAGCAGATGGACCGCGTTGATGAGGTGGGTGTGACGCTGCGCGCCATCGGTCAGCTCGGATTGATGTTCCGCTGGCTGGTGGATGACGTCAGCGGCCAGGCGATCAATGTGCTGAGCGCCAGCGACGCCATCGCCCGCAGCAACAACGAACTCAGCCGCCGTACCGAACAGGCGGCTGCCAACGTGCAGCAGACTGCGGCCACCATGAACGAAATGACCGCCACGGTGAAGAGCAACACTGAAACTGCGCATGAGGCGAATACCCTCTCAGCCGGCACCAGCCACGCTGCCAGCAAAGGCGGCGAGGTGATGACCGAAATGATGGGCATGATGGGCGAAATTGCTGACAGTTCAAAGCGGATTGCCAATATTACCAGCGTCATCGACGGGATTGCGTTCCAGACCAATATCCTGGCACTGAACGCCGCCGTGGAAGCAGCGCGGGCCGGTGAGCAGGGCAAAGGCTTTGCGGTGGTCGCCGGAGAAGTGCGCAGCCTGGCGCAGCGCAGCGCCAAAGCCGCGAGCGAAATCAAAATGCTGGTTGAAACCAGCGCCAGCCGGGTCAACTCGGGCAATGAGCACGCCAGCGCGGCAGGCCGCACGATGCAGGATATCGTGTCGCAGGTGCAGAATGTCACCGCACTGATCGCCCAGATCAGCGCCGCCACGGCCGAACAGGCGACCGCGCTCAGCGAAGTCAGTTCAGCGGTGGAAGATCTTGATGATATCACCCACCAGAATGCCGCCCGCGTGACAGAAAGCGCCGAGGCTTCAGGTCGAATGACCCATCAGGCTAACCGTCTGGTCGAAGCGATCAGCGTCTTTCGTTAAGAGAAGAGATTAAGCGGCCCGGTTAAGAGGCCAGCACCTGCGTGCCGTCGCGTCCGGCACGCAGTGCGCCTGGTGACTGACCGACAATCCGTTTAAAGGCGCGACTGAATGCCGCAATCGAGCCGTAGCCAAGATGATAAGCCACGGCTTCCACCGCTTCACCGTTGTTCACAATCCGCTGCACCGCCAGCCGCATCCGCAACTCCGTCAGATAGCGCAGCGGCGTCATGCCGGTGGCATTGAGAAACCGTCCGGCAAACACTGAGCGCGAACAGCCTGCCACGCTGGCCAGCCGCGCCACCGTCCAGTTTTCGCCTGGCTCCCGATGCATCGCAGCAATCGCCTGACTCAGACGTGGATCGCGCATCGCCTGCACCAGCCCACTGCGCTCGCCGCAGCCGTTCTCTACCCAGCCGCGCACAATCAGCGCGGCAACCACGTCTGCCAGACGCGACAGAATACCGGCGAATCCCGCCTGGCGGGTGCGAGACTCCCGTTCCATCGCCGCCAGAATCGGCTGAATCTCCGGGTATTGCGACAGCAGAGTACTCACCAGCATCACATCGGGCATGGTATTGATCAGCGGCTGCATGCCGCCGAGCTCAAACGCCATGCAGGCGCTGAACAACAGCACACTGTGCTCGTCATCACAGGCATCTTCCGGTGCTGCAATGGCGCAGACGCTGTCGCAGAGCGGCTTGCTCGCCATGTTCTTTATACACTGGCAGCTCGCCTCCTCACTGGAGATCAGGCTGTGGGGTTTGCCGTGCGGCACCAGCAGCGCATCGCCGCTGTTGAGCTGAAACACCTCGCCGGAGGCGCTGCGCACCATCAGTGAGCCGCGTCCGACAAAGTGGAACTGCGCCCGGCCCGGCGCGTGCTCATAGCGCAGCCCAAACGGCGCGCTCACTGCGATACGCTGATAGTTCACGCCATAGAGGCGCATCCCCATCAGCAGCTCACTGGTCAGATCTCCATAGTGGCTCATGTGATTCCAGACGAATTATCAAAAATGAAGGTGTAAGCATCATAGATCGTCCTGACGCGTCGCTCTATGCTCACACTCACTTTTTTTATCTTCCGGAGAAGCAGCATGAGTCTGACAACCGAAGTGGCTGATGAGGTTTCCTCGCCGACCCGTCCCGCGTGGGGCGCGGTATTTGCTATGGCATTTGGGGTGTTCAGCCTCATCACCGCCGAATTTTTACCCGTGAGTCTGCTGACGCCGATGGCCCACAGCCTCGGCGTATCAGAAGGGCAGGCGGGACAGACCGTCACCATCACCGCGCTGGTGGCGCTGTTTACCAGTCTGGTCACCGGCAGCGTTACACGGCGCATCGACCGCCGCATCGTCATGCTGGTGTTTTCGCTGTTGCTGATCGCGTCGGCACTGATGGTGGCGTTTGCGGCTGACCTGACGGTGATCCTGCTGGCGCGGGTGCTGCTGGGTATGGCCATTGGCGGCTTCTGGACACTCTCAACCGCCATCACCATGCGTCTGGTTCCCACCGATCAGGTGCCGCGTGCGCTCTCTATCGTCTTCAGCGGTATCTCGCTGGCGACGATTATCGCTACGCCACTGGGCAGCTATCTCGGCGGACTGGTGGGCTGGCGCAACATCTTTATGCTGACTGCCGGACTGGGTGCGGTGGCGCTGCTGTGGCAGTTCTTTACCCTGCCCGCCATGCCGGCAGAGAACAAAGCCCGCAACGGCGGGGTGCTGGCGCTGCTGCGTATTGGTGTGATGCGCTGGGGAATGCTGGCGGTAATCATGATGTTTACCGGTCACTTTGCCTTCTTTACCTATCTGCGTCCATTTCTGGAAAGCGTTGCGCAGCTCAACCTCAATCAGCTGTCGCTGGTGCTGCTGGCCTTTGGTGTGGCGAACTTCTTTGGCACCTCGCTGGCGGGTTTCCTGGTCACCCGCAGCGTATCACTGACCCTGAGTGGCATGGCGCTGTTGATGAGTGTCACCGCGCTGCTGCTGGTGAGCTTTGGCGATGTCAGCTGGATGGTGGGCGCAGGCGTGGCAATCTGGGGTATGGCGTTTGGTTCGATGCCAACCGGCTGGTCAACCTGGATTTCGCGCGCGGTGCCGGATGATGCGGAGTCAGGCGGCGGTTTACTGGTTGCCACCATCCAGCTGGCGATTACTGTCGGCGCGGCGGCGGGCGGCTGGATGTTTGACCTACGCGGCGCAGGGGGTGTGTTCGTTGCCAGCGGAGTGCTGATGCTGCTGGCCGCGCTGACCATCTTCACCCGGGTACGACATCACGGTTAAATTCTCAAGGGCAGCAATATATGCTGCCTTTTTTAATGGGCGTAGATTATTAACCTTTTGAGTGATAACTGTGCGAAATGTGCTTTTTATCATCAATTTTACTGAACGAGTTAAGCAAAACCCTCCGCTTTTTACTGATCAACTTCCGGACTAATATATCTCTCAACAAGGCAGCACGCCTTACCTGATAAAAATTAACCGAGGAATTGACCATGAAATCTATCAAAACTTTTGCAGCTGTTATCGCGCTTTCTGTTCTGCCATTCGCCAGCTTCGCCCAATCTGTGACCGCCATCGACTCTACGCTGGATGGTGCTGAAGCGAAAATCGCTGCGCAGGCTCAGGAAGCTGGTGCTTCATATAAAATCACTGAAGCTTACACCAACAACGGCGTTCACATGACCGCTGAGCTGCTGAAATAAGTTAAGTTTTACCCTCTTGTGCTGACAGGACGCCTTTGGGCGTCCTGGCGGCGTTTATCCGCTAATAATCCTGTCCCTTTCCCCCCGAAATAATTATTATTCTCAAAAACAATTCTGCATCTGACTGCTGGTCAGCTGTTTCTGGTTGCAATGTCGGGCTTTCTTTTCACTGCGTCTGCAGTGGATTAACTATGGAGAAGTTATGAAAGCGATTACCAATACGTGCCGGACCCTGCGTCCGCTGTTACTGGCTACGGCCCTGTTCTCTGCCTCAGGATGGCTGGCGGTGCAGGCTGAAGATCTCAATCAGGCCGTGGGTAAAGGCGTCTATGAACTGGCAGTCAGCCCGAAAGATAACGCGCTGTTCGTGGCGACAGCGCAGAACAGCAGCGGTGACGGCGGCACAGTTTTCCGTCTCGACCCGGCTACGCTGGCGGTACAGCAGTCGATCAATACGGAGCTGAAATCGTTCGGCGCGGCGATCAACCCGCAAACCAACGTGCTCTACATCGGCAACACCGTAAACGGCTCGGTTACGGCCATTGACGCCAGCAGCGGCAAAGTGCTCAACACGCTGGTGCTGGATAGCCGTAAGCGCAGTGAGACAGTGCGCCCATTGCAGCCGCGTCAGGTGGCGGTTGATGCTAAAACTAACCGGGTTTATATCACCGGCCTGGGACCGCAAAGCGTGGTCTGGGTGGTGGATGGCAGCACGCTGAAGCTTGTCAGTACCATCCCGAATACCGGTAAAATGGGCACCGGCCTGGCGGTAGATTCAGACGCGCAAAAGGTCTACGTCACCAACGGTGATGGTGAACTGGTGACGATCAATGCGCGCACCAATGCCATTGAGAAAAAGCAGAAGATTGACGGCGATAAAGAGCACTTCTTCCTGAACATCGCGCTGGATACGCGCGGTCAGCGCGCCTTCCTGACAGATTCAAAGCAGGCGCAGGTGCTGGTGGTTGATCTGCGTAATCAGCAGGTGATTCAGCGGATTGATGTGCCGGAATCGCTGGCGGTGCTGTTTAATGGTGATCGCGATGAGCTTTATGTCACGCATCGCAAAGCGGGTGAAGTCAGCATCATCGACGCCAGCAGCTATAAGGTGAAGCGCACGGTGAAAACCCCGGCGCTGCCTAACAGTCTGGCACTCTCGGCAGACGGCAAGGTGCTTTATGTCAGCGTGAAGCAGCCTGGCTCGCGTAAGGCGCCGCCAAAAAATCCTGACAGCGTGATGCGTATTGCACTGTAAGGCGTGACGTCCCTGACACTGCTGTGTTGAAGCTGTTTTACATCCGGTCTTTGTAAACGAGAAAGCCACTCTGACGAGTGGCTTTTTTATTTAAACAGAATCGCTTTCGCCGTTTTGAGGGTTCAGATGCGAAAGGCCACTCTTTTTCCGGTCGGAAGTTCCACATCAAGACTGAGTTTTCCGCCCATTGCTTCGACATAGCGTTTCAGCGTGGCAACCTTAATCTCATTTCCGCGTTGCTCAATCTGAGCAACGGCAGGCTGACGCACGCCCATGGCCTCGGCGAGCGTCTTTTGTGATAACTGAAGCTCTTCGCGAATCATCTGAAGCCCGACTTCCAGAATCATTTCATCAGACATTTTTTTGATTCGCGCCTGACTCTCAGGGGAGAAGTCGGCGATAACATCATCCAGGGTTCTCATTAATTATTTCCCTTCTCCTGTTCAGCCAGCCAGGCTGAAAATTCATCGTCAGCGATGCGTATCATTCGGATATAAAAACGTTTGTCATGACTCTTATCTCCGGCACATAACACAATAGCCTGGCGGACAGGGTCAAATGCATAAAATGCCCGAATTGGCTTTCCTGAAAACTGTACGCGGAGTTCTTTCATATTCCTGTACTGCGAGCCCTTGAGAGTATCAGCATAAGGGCGAGGCAAATCAGGGCCGTATACTTTTAACTTTCCCAGATCCGCTAACATTTTTTCCTGCAGGGCTTCTTCCTGCTCACTTAGCCAGCTTTCAAAGCGCGGGCTCAGGAGTACGGTCCACATGACATACTTCCTTGTATATATTCCGTCATACAGGGTACAGATTATAAGCTACAGCTTATAAATTCAAGCCAGAGAACACGCATGACGGCTGATTTAAGCATTAAAAAAGCCCGCTTTCGCGGGCCAGGAGCAGCACATCTCTGCTGTTACAGGAGTCCTGCAGGTTCTTTGCGGGATGATCCGTGGCTGAGGAGAGTGGGGCGGCAATCGACCCGTGCCGCCATCCTTAAGTAGTTACACCTCTTCCGACGCTTCGCGCATCATCTCATCGTGCGGAACATCATCCAGAATCTGTTCAAAGCTGCGCAGACGCTTATAGATCGACATCAGTTCGATCAGCGTCGACCAGGAGGCGATCAGATACTGGAACGAGCCGCGCACCTGATCAAACACGTTGGTGATCTGGTTGAGTAAGCCCAGCGTGATGGTGCCCGCCACAATGGATGGAAACAGCAGGAACAGACCAAACACGTTATCAACCTGCAGATAGAGAATGCGGGTGATGTTGAAGTAGAGATAGTGAAAGTAGAGACGGAAGTAGTTAACCCGCACCCGACTGAACAACTCCTGAACCGTCTGCGGTGTGGCACGATCGGCATTGTCTTCGCCGTAGACCAGTTCTTTACGGTAGGCGGCTTCAACCCGCTGATTGCGGAACTCCAGCCCCGGCAGCTTGATCCCTACCAGCGCCAGCAAGCCAGTACCAAACACTGACCAGAGCACAGCGGCAATTACCAGTGCGTAAGGAATATTGCCGAGGATGGGAATATCTTTCACGTGATGGGAGAGCGCGACCAGCACCGGTAAAAACGCCACCAGCGTCATAATCGCCTGAATGAAACTGACACCCCAGTTTTCCAGCGTGGTCGCAAACCGCATGGTGTCTTCCTGCACACGCTGTGCGGCACCTTCGACATGACGCAGACGCTGCCAGTTGTGCATGTAGTAGTTATTCATGGCGCTACGCCAGCGGAAAACCCAGTGGCTGATAAAGAAGGAGTTGAGTACGCCAATCACCACTGCGATTAATGCGATGCCGAGAAAAGAGAAAACCTCATGGTAAAACTCCGCAATCTGCACCGATCCCGCTTTGGTTAACGCTTTCTGAATCAGATCATAAAACGGTCCATACCAGGCGTTAATGGCCACTCCGACCTGCACGCCAAACCAGGTCACAAAGATGATCAGCGCGGAGCCCCAGACTGACCAGCGTTGCCATGGATGCGCATCAATCAACCGCCAGGCCCCGGCAAAAATGGCTACCATGATCCAGTAATAGAGGTAGAACCAGAGCTGACTCACGGCGATAAAACGCGCTGCCGTCGTCGGCAGGGGCTGTTTCATTGCTGTTTCAAAGGTGGGCCAGATGCCGGGCAGATGCGCGGCAAAGCCGAACCAGGCAAAAATCGCTACTAAGCTCCAGACAGCCGCAGAGCTGAAAAACAGCGCTGGCCGCGGAAAAAAAGACTTAAACATAGGCACTCCGCTGTTGTGTGTTGCTTGTTATAACGTTTTTGACGGGTCGCTGTCTGTAGTCTGTTGTTTCTGCTAATGACAGGAGGGGGATAGATGTTAATGAAATTGTGCGGTTTTGTTTCCTGGAACTAAATCTTTGTGAATGGCAGTGTTACAATAGGTTGTTTGTTACCGGTAACAAACAGGCTCCTGGCCTGTATCTGCTGATAAAAACCATTACAACGCAACCACCTATTTTTTTCATACCGCCGGTCAGCGCGGGAATGAGGCAATGTCATGTCAGAACAAAAAAAGGGTCATTCACGCAGGGATTTTTTGCTGAAGACAATCACCCTGGCGCCTGCAATGGCGGTAGGTTCCACAGCGATGGGTGCTCTCTCCCTGCCGCTGGCCACACAGGCGGCTGAAACCCCGGCCACGCCACAGCAGGCGCGCGACTACCAGCCGAACTGGTTCACCGCCGAAGAGTTTGCTTTTATTACCGCCGCCGTGGCACGGCTTATCCCCAGCGATGAACGCGGGCCTGGTGCGCTGGAAGCGGGCGTGCCTGAGTTTATCGATCGTCAGATGAATACGCCGTATGCCACGGGGTCGAACTGGTATATGCAGGGGCCGTTTAACCCCGACCTGCCGAAAGAGCTGGGCTATCAGCTGCCGCTGGTGCCACAGCAGATCTACCGCCTCGGTCTGGCCGATGCCGATAATTACAGCAAAAAGCAGCACGGCAAGGTGTTCGGCCAGCTCAGTGGCGAGCAGCAGGATGCCTTACTGCAGGCGATGGAAAATGGCAGTGCTGAATTCAGCCAGCTGCCGGCAAAAGTCTTCTTTAGCTTCCTGTTGCAGAATACCCGTGAAGGCTTCTTCAGCGATCCTATACACGGCGGGAATCAGGGCATGGTCGGCTGGAAGCTGATTAACTTCCCTGGCGCACGCGCCGACTTTATGGACTGGGTAGAGCGCGGCGAACGTTATCCGTTCCCGTCAGTGTCGATTCGCGGGGAGAGAAGCTAAGCATGGCAAACGAAATGAAAAAAGTAGATGCGGTGATTGTCGGCTTCGGCTGGGCGGGTGCCATTATGGCGAAAGAGCTGACCGAAGCGGGCCTGAACGTGCTGGCGCTGGAGCGCGGACCGCATCGCGATACCTATCCTGATGGCTCCTATCCGCAGTCCATTGATGAGCTGACCTATAACGTCCGCAAAAAGCTTTTCCAGGATCTCTCCAAAAGCACCGTGACCATTCGTCATGATGCGTCGCAGACCGCAGTGCCCTATCGTCAGCTGGCGGCGTTTCTGCCCGGCACCGGTACCGGTGGCGCGGGTCTTCACTGGTCCGGCGTCCATTTCCGTGTTGATCCGGTTGAGTTGCGGATGCGCAGCCATTACGAAGAGCGCTACGGCAAGAATTTCATCCCGGAAGGCATGACGATTCAGGATTTTGGCGTCAGCTACGATGAGCTGGAGCCGTTCTTCGACAAAGCGGAAAAGGTTTTTGGCACCTCAGGCAGCGCCTGGAGTATCAAAGGCAAAGTGGTCGGCAAAGATACAGGCGGCAACCCGTTTGCGCCCGATCGCTCAGATAACTTCCCGCTGCCCGCGCAGAAGCGCACTTACTCGGCGCAGCTGTTTGCTCAGGCGGCAGAGTCGGTCGGCTATCACCCTTACGATCTGCCGTCCGCCAATACCTCGGGTCCGTATACCAACACCTACGGCGCACAGATGGGGCCGTGCAACTTCTGCGGTTATTGCAGCGGCTACGCCTGCTACATGTATTCCAAGGCGTCGCCTAACGTCAATATCCTGCCTGCGCTGCGTCAGGAGCCGAAGTTTGAGCTGCGCAATAACTCTTATGTGCTGCGGGTCAATCTCAGCGATGACAAAACGCGTGCGACCGGCGTGACCTATGTGGATGGGCAGGGCCGGGAGCAGATTCAGCCTGCTGACCTGGTGATCCTCTCCGCCTTCCAGTTCCACAATGTTCACCTGATGCTGCTGTCGGGCATCGGCAAACCCTACAACCCGATTACCAACGAAGGGACCGTAGGCCGCAACTTCGCCTATCAGAACCTCTCTACGCTGAAGGCGCTGTTTGATAAGAACACCACCACTAATCCGTTTATCGGTGCGGGTGGCGCAGGCGTTGCGGTTGATGATTTCAACGCGGATAACTTCGACCATGGGCCGCTGGGCTTTGTTGGTGGTTCGCCATTCTGGGTTAACCAGGCGGGCACCAAACCGATCTCCGGCCTGCCGGTGCCGGCGGGTACGCCCAACTGGGGCAGCAAATGGAAAGCGGCGGTGGCGGATACCTACACCCATCATCTGTCGATGGATGCGCACGGCGCCCACCAGTCTTATCGCGCCAACTACCTTGATCTCGATCCCAACTACAAAGATGCCTATGGACAGCCGCTGCTGCGCATGACCTTTGACTGGCAGGAGAACGACATCAAAATGGCGCAGTTCATGGTCGGCAAGATGCGCAATATCGCGGAAGCGATGAATCCGAAGATGATCATCGGCGGCGCGAAAAAGCCTGGCACCCATTTCGACTCCACGGTTTATCAGACTACCCACATCAGTGGCGGGGCGATCATGGGCGACGATCCAAAAACCAGTGCGGTTAACCGTTATCTGCAAAGCTGGGATGTGCCGAATGTGTTTGTACCGGGCGCTTCAGCTTTCCCGCAGGGACTGGGCTACAACCCGACCGGCATGGTGGCGGCGCTGACCTACTGGTCAGCTAAAGCGATTCGCGAACACTACCTGAAAAACCCAGGCCCACTGGTGCAGGCATAAGGACATGGCGATGAAAAATGGCATTCTGGCTCTGATTCTTGGCTCCCTGACGTTCGCCGCCCTGGCGGAGAGCAGCCAGGACGATCTGGTTAAACGGGGTGAGTATCTGGCGCGAGCCGGTGACTGTGTGGCCTGCCACACCAGCAAAGGCGGCGCGGCCTTTGCCGGTGGGCTGCCGATGGCAACACCGATTGGCACCATCTACTCCACCAACATTACGCCCGATCCCGCGACTGGCATTGGCGAATACAGCTACGACGACTTCCAGAAAGCGGTGCGTCAGGGCGTGGCGAAAAATGGCGATACGCTCTATCCGGCGATGCCATATCCCTCTTATGCAGTGGTCAGCGATGAAGACATGAAGGCGCTTTACGCCTACTTCATGCATGGCGTCGCGCCGGTCGGGCAGCCAAACCGGGAGAGCGACATTCCCTGGCCGCTGTCGATGCGCTGGCCGCTGGCGATCTGGCGCGGGATTTTTGCGCCCGACGTGAAAGCGTTCCAGCCTGCAGCCCAGGAAGATCCGGTGCTGGCACGTGGTCGCTATCTGGTAGAAGGACTGGGTCACTGCGGGGCCTGTCACACGCCGCGCAGCATCACGATGCAGGAGAAGGCGCTGACCAACAATGAGGGCAGCGACTATCTGGCGGGCAGCAGCGCACCGATTGATGGCTGGACCGCCAGCAATCTGCGTGGTGACAACCGCGATGGACTGGGTCGCTGGAGCGAAGAGGACCTGCGTCAGTTCCTGCGCTATGGCCGCAACGATCAGACCGCTGCTTTTGGTGGCATGACCGACGTGGTGGAACACAGCCTGCAGCACCTGAGCGAGTCCGATATCACGGCGATTGCGCGCTATCTGAAGTCGCTGGGCGCGAAAGATCCGCATCAGGCAGCCTTCAGCGTCGATGACGCTACCGCCAAAGCGTTGTGGAAAGGTGACGACAGTGCGACGGGGGCAGCCACCTACGTCGACAGCTGTGCGGCGTGCCATAAAACCGATGGCAGCGGCTATAAACGTTTCTATCCGGCGCTGCGCGGTAATCCGGTGGTGCTGGCGGACGATCCGACCTCACTGATTCATATCGTGCTGGTGGGCGGACAGTTGCCTGGCGTTAATGGCGCGCCGTCGACCATTACCATGCCAGCATTTGGCTGGCGTCTTGACGATCAGCAGGTGGCGGACGTGGTGAACTTCGTGCGTAACAGCTGGGGCAACAAGGCGTCGGAGCCGGTCAGCGCGAAGCAGGTCGCTGAGCTGCGTAAAGATGAGAAAGATCGGCTGGGCAGTGCAGATATCCGGGTACTGGAAGGCAAATAATCGGCAGTAAAAAAAGGCCGTCATCATCAGGATGACGGCCTTTTCTTTTAGATATTCTCCAGATCGATACCGCGCGTTTTCGGCCCATAAATCCCTACCGACAGCATCACCATCACCATGCTCAGCACGATAAAGGTAATCACACCTGGCGTACCGGCATACTGCAGGATCACCCCAATCAAAATACTGCTGAATACCGTAGAGAGACGGCTGAAGGAGTAGCAGAAGCCAACCGCCCGCGCCCGAATATGGGTCGGGAAAATCTCGGTCTGATAGGCGTGGAAGCTGAAAGTCAGCCAGGCGTTGGACCAGGTGATCAGGAAGCCGCAGAGAATCAGCAATACCGGCTGCGTCTGGAAGGCGAACAACGTGCCGAACACCACCGTCATCAGCGACGACAGGACAATCTGCCACTTATTTTCCAGCTTATCGGCGTAGCGGCTACAGATCAGCGATCCCAGCGGATAGGCCAGCGTGATGAAGAAGGCATAAAGCAAACTGTGCGTCACCGTGGCACCGCGGCCTGACAGCAGCGCAGGCAGCCAGTTACCAAAGCCGAAAAAGCCGATCGCCTGGAAAAAATTCATCACCACCAGCATCAGGGTGCGCTTGCGGTAAGCGGGTGACCAGATCTCGCTGAAGCGCCCCCGTTTTGGCAGCTGCGCCGCGGCGTCATCGGCTGAAAAAGCGGGTCCTGCCGGGATGCCGCAGCGTTGCTCCATCATGGACAACACCTGATGCGCCTCCTGATGACGACCCTGCTGCGCCAGCCAGCGCGCCGACTCCGGCAGGTTCCTGCGCACCAGCCAGATCACCAGCGAGCAGACCGCGCCCGCAATGACCACCCAGCGCCAGCCTTCAAGGCTGAACAGCGTTTGCGGAATCAGCCACCACGACATCAGCGCCACGGCCGGCACCGATAAAAACTGCACGAAAAAGGAGAAGGCAAAGGCGCGGCTGCGCAGATGGGTCGGCACCCATTCCGACAGATAGGTGTCGATGGTCACCAGCTCGACGCCCAGCCCGATCCCCACCAGAAAGCGGAACAGAATAATCATCTCTGCGCTCTGCTGGAACGCCATCAGCAGTGAAAACAGCCCGTACCACAGCAGCGCACACATAAAGGTGAGACGGCGACCAAAGCGGTCAGCGTAGGGTGCCAGCAGGCTGGCACCAAAAAACAGACCGAGAAAAGTGGCTGAGGCGAAGGCCGCCTGATCGGAGAAGCCCAGCACGCCTGCCGCACCCGTGTGAAATACGCCCGCCGACAGCAGGCCGGTACTGATGTAGCCGGTTTCAAACAGGTCATAAAGCTCAAAAAAGCCGCCCAGCGCCAGCAGCGTAATAAAGCGCCACAATCCGGCGGAGGAGGGCAGCGCATCAACACGAGCGGCTAAGCTGTTACGGGCCACCGATGAAGCGTTCATCGGTGGCAGGCTGGTGGAGGAGGTGGTCATGTCAGCGTGAACCTCAGGCAGTGTGGAGACGACTCGCAGCCGGTCGGAGGCTTATTAAAATAGTTAACCGTTAGCAAGCGAAGAAATAGCAGAATAGTCAATTCATCCGCCGTTGCCGAGAGGGGCGTTGCTGACTATTTAGCAACGTACGTTGCAGGTTTTGCCATCCGTGGCAGGCGCACTCCGGCAGCGGCGACCAGGCCAGAATCTGATTGCAGCGAACTCCGGACTGTCTCTCAGTCCGGTAACGCGGGGGCAGGAGCGCATGGATGCAAATGGCGTCCTTGCGTTATCATAGCCTTGCTTTATGACACCTTTTCACGGACGCGGAAAAAGCTGAGCTGAAGAAGCTGACATAATTACTGAAAGATGAGGTGTAACGTGAGTTTTTTTGACGAGCTGAAAGCATCGCTGGAAGAAGCTGTGGAGATCAAAAACGGTGTCAGAGCCCCCGGTCGTGTTACCCGGCATGCGCTGGCAGATGTGAAAGCTATCCGGGCGCAGCTTAACGTCTCACAGAGCGAGATGGCGACGGCATTGGGAACCAGCCTCGATACCATAAAGAGCTGGGAAGCCGGACGGCGTAACCCGACCGGGCTGGCAGCTAAAGTACTGGTCACTATCCAGAAAAACCCGGGATTTTTTAAGGAGCTGGCGGCGCAATGAGCCGTTGTTCCCTGCACGCCGTTTAACAAAAAATAAAACGTGCCACCGATGAAACATTCATCGGTGGCACTGTGCTTTACGGCAGTTTTGGCCAGACGCCTGGCCCGATCGGCAGACCCAGCAGATACCACACCAGCAGCAGCGCTATCCAGCTGATAAAGAACACCAGCGGATAGGGGAAGATCAGCACGTAATAGGTGCCGAGCTGCGCATCTTTCTGGTAACGCTGCAAAAAGGCGAGAAACAGCGGCAGAAACGGCGACATCGGTGCCAGTGGCAGCACGGCGGAGTCGGCGATGCGGAAAATCATCTGGGCAAAGGCGGGATGGAAGCCGAGCAGCATAAACATCGGCACAAAGACCGGCGCCAGAATCGACCAGATGGCTGAGCCGCTGGCGATAAACATGCAGAGAAACGCCGACAGGAACATCAGGCCAAGAAAAGCGGGCGCGCCGCTGACGCCTGCGCTCTCCAGCACATCAGTCAGCCCGATCGCCATGAATTTGCCCATGTTGCTCCAGTTGAAGAACGCCACGAACTGCGACAGCGGAAACACCATCACGATAAAACCCGCCATGCCCTTCATCGGATCGACCAGCAACTGCGGGATATCATCCGGACGGCGGATCTGTCGGGTGACCACGCCATAAGCAATCGCCACCACAAAGAAGAACAGAATGATGATCGGCACAATGCCCTGAATAAAAGGCGAGGGAATAATGGCGCCGGTGGCGGGATTGCGCAGCGGTGCATTTTCCGGCACCACCAGCAGCGCCATCAGGGCGATAAACAGCAGCGCGGCGATCCCGGCAGCCCGCAGACCGCGGTTCTCAAGCGGCGTCAGCGCCGCCAGCTTCTCGCCGTTGCCCTGCCACTTTGGCAGTCGCGGCTCGACAAATTTATCGGTCAGCAGCGCGCCCACAATTGTCAGCACAATCACCGACGTGGCCATAAAGAACCAGTTATCGATGACGCTGACATGCACCGTGTCGCTGACCGCTTTAGCCGCTTCAGTGCTGATGCCCGAGAGCAGCACATCGGTGGTGACAATCAGCAGGTTGGCGGTAAAGCCGGAGGCCACACCGGCAATGGCGGCCAGCAGGCCCGCCACCGGATGACGGCCCACCGCCAGAAAGATTAGTGCGCCCAGCGGCGGCATCACTACCAGCGCGGCATCCGAGGAGATATGGCTGAAAAAGGCGATAAACAGCACCATGTAGCTGGCATAACGGCGGCTGACGCGTGACGCCATCTTCACCATCAGCGACTGGAGCAGGCCGACCTTTTCCGCCAGTCCGGCACCAATCACCAGCGCCAGAATCGATCCCAGCGGGGTAAAGCTGCTGAAATTTTTGATGATATTTGGCAGGATCCACTGAATGCCTGCGACGCTCAGCAGGTTATTCACCCGCACGATTTCGCCGTTGCTCGGGTTCTTCACCGCCAGATCCAGCGCGCTGATAATGGCGGTCGCCACCATCAGCACCACGATCAGATAGACAAACAGTAAAAACGGGTTGGGGACTTTATTCCCCACGCGCTCGATCCAGCTGAAGAGCCGGCCAGGACTGCGGTTCTCTGATGTTGCTTCCATGGTATTGGTTCTCGTCTTGTGTCCCTTTTATCGGCGGTCGCAAGGCCTGACGCCGGTCGCGTTGTGCGACAGGCGGTGAGTTCAGTTCCGGCACCGCTGAATCGGGGAAGTGTTTGCAATATTTTTTTATAGTGGTCCGCGTCAGAGACACGGCCGTTGGCTCATTCGGCCAGTTTTGTTGGTGTGATCCCCGCCGGGATCGGGCAGTGATAGGGCTGCGCGGCGCGTACCCGATCAAACTCGGCCCGGCAGCCAGCCAGCGCCTGCCGATCCGTTAACAGCGTTAACACCGTGGCCGCCATCACTTTGCCCGCCAGAAACATCCCCTTATGCCCGATACTGGTGCGTCCCTGCGCCACCAGTTGCCAGGTGTGCAGCGGCGTGCCGAAGGTAAAGCAGGGCGCAAAACACTGTGCAGTCGGCGTCACCCAGCTAACATCGCCGACGTCGGTGGAGCCATAAAGCAGTTCACGTGTGACCGCATAGGGCGCGACCTCATCCATAAACAGCTTGTCGCCCAGTTTTTCAGCCCAGGCGTGACCGGCTTCACCACCGGTTCGGGCGGCATTGAGCCGGGCATTGCGCAGATCGTCATCAGTGAGCGTGGCACGCAGTTCAGCCGCAAACGCGCGTTCTTCGTCGCTGTAGTCGGGCAAACCAAACTGATGCAAATAACGCTCCATGACCGCTTCCAGCGCGCGATTCGGGACGTAATCCGAGCAGGCTTTGTCAAAACGTACAGTCAGCGTGGTGTCGGTCATCAGCGCTGCACCCCTGGCGATATTGATCACCCGTTCATAAATCGCCTGCGCCTGTGGCAGTTCCGGGGCGCGGATCAGGTAGAGCACCTCCGCATCCGCCTGCACCACGTTTGGCGATACACCGCCGCTGTTGGTGATGGCGTAGTGCAGACGTGCCTCCTGAACAATATGCTCGCGCAGAAAGTTGGCCCCGGTATTCATCAGCGTGACGGCATCCAGGGCGCTTCGGCCCAGATGGGGAGAATTGGCCGCGTGCGCCGCAACCCCTTTGAAGCTGAACGCCGCCTGAATATTGGCGAGGGTGCGCAGATTGAACATGCCGCTGAACCCCTCCGGATGCCAGGTCACGGCGGCATCAACGTCGTCAAACAGCCCTTCGCGCACCATAAAAGTCTTGCCCGAACCGCCTTCTTCGCCAGGGCAGCCGTAAAAGCGAACCGTGCCACCCGTGTGATGCTGTTCCATCCAGGCTTTCACGGCGCAGGCCGCCGCAACACCTGCCGTGCCGAGCAGGTTGTGACCGCAGCCGTGTCCGTTGCCGTTGGCTTCCAGAGGTTGTGGCCGGGCGCAGCCCGCCTGCTGACTCAGGCCCGCCAGCGCATCGAACTCGCCAAGGATGGCAATCACCGGCTTGCCGCTGCCCGCACTGGCGATAAACGCTGTATCGATGCCACCCACGCCGCGTTCCACTCTGAATCCCTCTTCTGCCAGCGCATCAGAAAGCAGGGCTGACGAGCGGGTTTCAGCAAAGCGGGTCTCCGGTGTGTCCCAGATGGCGTCACTGAGCGTGCTGAAACGAAGCTGATGACGAGCGATATAGTCGGCAATAAAGTCTTCCATCATCGTGAGCCCCCATACTGCGCCTGGTTCAGCGCCAGCGTCGCCAGCAGCGTGATGGCGTCCGGCATCACCCGCTCATCAAAGTCGAATTTCGCATTGTGGTGACCCGCCGCCAGCTCACAGCCAAAAATGACGTAAGAGGCCTGACCGCCGCGCTGCTTTACCCGTTCCATCATGTAGGTCGCATCTTCCGAACCCGCCGCCTGCGCTTTACGATCGACCACGGAGTTGAAGATACCGAGCACGTCCGCCTGCTGATGGATGAAATCAACCCATGGCTGCGTCGGGGTACAGCTGCGCGCGGCCCCCATCAGCGAGACCTGCTGCTCAACGCCATACATCGCCGCCGCACCGGCAATCACCCGCAGCGCCTGCTGATAGATGTCGTCGTTGACCTGATTGGTCACGCCACGGGTTTCGACTTTCAGCAGGGCGCAGTCGGCTACCACGTTGCGGCCGGTTCCCGCCTGCAGCACGCCCACGTTGACCCGTGCCACGCCGCCGCTGTGCTGGGTTAAACCATGCAGCGCCAGCGTTGCCTGTGCGGCGGCCAGCAGGGCATTGCGCCCCTCTTCAGGACGACCGCCCGCATGGGCACCGACGCCGGTAAAGTGAACATCCAGCTTGGTAGTGGCGAGGAAGCTGTCGCTGCCGCACACCACTTCGCCTGCCGGCACGCCGGTGCCGATATGAATGGCGGTGAAGCGATCAACGTCATCGACCACGCCCGCCGCCACCATCGCTTTTGCGCCGCGCACACCCTCTTCGGCGGGCTGGAAGATCAGTTTAATCGTGCCGCTGAGCTGATCTTTCATCGCCATCAGCACCGAGGCGAGACCCAGCCCGATGGTGGTGTGGCCGTCATGTCCGCAGGCGTGCATCATGCCTGCGTTGCAGGAGGCGAACCCTTCACGCTGCGGCAGATGATCGTCAGCCTGGCTCTCGTTGAGATCCAGGGCATCCATATCGACGCGGAAGCCCATCACCGGGCCAGGACGGCCGGTCTCGAGCGTTGCCACGATGCCGCAGAATCCGCCGGAGAAGTGGCTGATCCACTGCGGCAGCGCGCCCTGTTGCAGCGCGCGCGCTTCCTGCTGCTTCAGCACCGCCTCGTCGGGCAAGCCCATCCGCGCGTCGGCGTCGATGACCTCACGGCCCAGCTTCAGTTGATAACCGAGCTTATGCAGCTCTTCAGCGACGAAGGTGGCGGTGCGGAACTCCAGCCAGCCCGATTCGGCATAGTGATGGAAGTCGCGACGCCACTGTTGCAGCTGTGGCAGCCGGGCACTGACGTGGTCTGAAAGGGGTTTCATCGGCTCTCTCCTCGTTGTTGATTTTTTATGCACTGTTCCGAATCTACACAATGGTATTGACCGGCATAAGATGCGAATATCTTGTGACTGATAAACAACGGTTATCGCAAAATTATGTCTGCCAATCTCAAGCTCCATCAGCTGCGCGCCTTCGTTGACGTGGCGCGACAGGGCAGTATCCGGGCGGCAAGCCGTCTTTCCGGGCTGTCACAACCGGCGTTAACCAAAGCGATTCAGGAACTGGAGCGCGAGCTGGGGGCAAAGCTGTTTATCCGCCGTCAGCAGGGCGTGGTGTTAACCGATATCGGTGATAACTTTTTTCGGCATGCCAGCCTGGTGCTGGCAGAACTGCGGGTCGCCGAAGAGGATATCCAGCAGCGGCTGGGACTGGGTGGCGGTCAGGTGAATATCGGCGTCGGTGGCAGCGTGGCGCGCACCATTATGCCGCAGGTGATTAACCAGTTTCATCGCGAATACCCGCTGGTGAAGGTGCGCATCGTCGAAGGCCAGCTGGTGTCGATGGTGCATGAACTGCGCCAGGGCGCGCTCGATTTCACCATTAATACCTACGATCAGAGCCATCTCGATCAGGAGCTGATGTATGAGCGGATGATGGAGCGCGAGTACAAGGTGGTGGTGCGCAAAGGCCATCCGCTGGAAAAGGCGCGTTCTCTGGCGGAGTTACAGCAGGCGGACTGGACGATGCCAACGCCTAAAGGCAGTTACTACCGCTTGTTGCACGATCTGTTTGGCGAGCGCGGCATGGCCCCGAAAATTGTGGTGACCTGTGAAACCTTTATGGCCTGCACCAGCCTGGTCGCGCAAAGCGATTTCATCAGTATTCTGTCGGTCGACGTCATTGACGACCCGATTCTGGGTCGGTCGCTGGTGGCGCTGACGCTCGACGAACCCCTGCCGAAAGCGATCTTCTATCTGATCCAGCGCAAAGACACGACGCTGACCCCAATGAGCAGTTATATGGCACAACTCTTTCGCCGTTATTGCCAGTAAAATCAGCGAGTAAAGTCGATCGTCTACACTGTTAAGGTACTGAAAAAAATCCACCCGACAAATATAGAGGTTACGATGCAAGTCAGTCCTTATCTGTTTCTCTATGGCCGTTGCGAAGAGGCTATCGACTTTTACCTGCAGGCGACCGGGGGAGAGTTGCTCTCTAAAATGAAATTCGGTGATATGCCGGATCAGGGTGAGCAGGTCGGCGATCAGTCTGCCGCGCCGCAGCCGCCAGAAAAGATCATGCATGCCCAGCTGCGTATTGGTGACGGTGAGCTAATGCTGAGCGATGGCAACACCGATCAGCCGCCAGCGTCTGAGCATGCCGGTTACGCGGTCAGTCTCTCAACTAACGATGTCGAAAAGGGTAAAGCCTGGTTTGAGAAACTGTCGGCAGGCGGCAAGGTGACAACTGAGTGGCAGGAGACGTTCTGGTCGAACGGATTCGCGATGTTCATTGATAAGTTCAACATTCCATGGCGCATCAACGTCGAGAAGCCGCAGGAATAATCGGGCCAGCCGGCGTCGCAATTTGCGGCGCCGTATTAATTAATGGCAACTGCCCGGATTAAAGCGCGGCGGCGCTATTCAGGCCGCCGCACGTAATCAGAAGTTATAACCCGCCACCAGGTAGTAACCCCAGCCAGTCGATTTCACTTCAAACGGCCCATTGCCGAAGTTCAGCTCCTGACCATCCGCCCACTGTCCGCCGTTGTGGAAGTAACGCGCCACCGCAGAGAAGTGCCAGTGATCGTAACCCAGTGACAGAATATGGCTGGAGGCGATGGAGTTGCTGGTGCGTGATGAACCGCCTTTATCGCGGAGATCGGAACCCCAGTCGAAGTTGGTGAAGCCCACATAGCCCAGATTACCGCCCCACAGCGTGGTGATTGGCACAAAGTATTTCACCTTGAAGCGATAGCCATCCCAGCTGTTTTCATTCGCCGCACCGTAGTTTTCCCACTGATATTTGGCGTAGACGTTCAGCGACAGGCCGACATCGCTGTGCGTATCGATATCGGTGCCCAGACCCATATACCAGGTGTTCTGGCGGCTATCGCTGTTGCGGCCCATGTCGTAGATGTAGTTGTTAGCGAAATACCACTCTTTGAACGGACCAAAGGCCAGGCTGGTGCCGGTCAGTTTGTCGATAGAGAAGCGCGGTTCAATCTCCATAAACATCGGTGAACCGTGATCAAAAATGCCGTTGGCGTTGCTGTTGCCTGCGCCGAAGAAGTTGGTCAGGTCGAGGTAGCCATAAAAATCGAACCAGTCCTTCTTCGCAAACGCTTCATATTCCAGATAAACGTCGTTGTTAAACTGCGGTCCGAAACGGGTGTGGTAGCTGCCTACCACGTTAACGCTCTGATGCCACCAGTCGGAGACATACTGCGGATCGCTTTCAGCGGCCTGCGCAGCGCCACTCAATGAACATGCCAGCACGGCACCTGCTATCAACGTTTTAAATTTCATTATTATCAGCCACATGCTTTTGACCGCCGCACAGCAGACGCAGTCAGAGAGAAATCGGTCCCTTGATGGGAATGAGGGTTTCACAGCAAATAACAGCCAGTTCTTCAGCCCGCGTAGCGTGCCTGTAACAGATCGATAGAAAATAGATTTTGCTCACGTTTGTCAAAAAGTGTTGCATTACAATTCAGCTAAAATGTGATGCGCTTCACAATAATGACCAGGATCGAACGGAACCAGGCAACCGTTTACGTTGTCTGGTTCGTGATCAAACGGGCGGGATCAGGGAAGGGTGACGCGAACCTGCAAACCACAAATGGCACCCTGTGGCGTCAGGCAATTGGAAAGGGCGACGTGAATCTGATGCTTCTGTGCGACGTTGCGCACAATGGATAATCCCAGCCCGCTGCCCTGGGCTTTAACGTCAGGCGAACGGGTAAAACGGTCAAACGCGCGTTCGATAAAGGATTCCGGCATGCCTGGCCCGTTATCGACAATATCGACCACTGTTTTACCTGCGACCCGATGCAGCAGCACATCGACCAGGCTGCCCTCCGGCGTGTGCAACATGGCGTTACCAATCAGGTTGTCGAACAGGCTGCGCAGCTCGGAACGGCTGGCCTGCAAACGATACTGCGTGGAGCCATTAAAGCCGATATCGATGCCGCGTTTATCTGCCACCACCATCAGCTGCTCAATGCTCTCTTTCAGCAGATCGTCCAGTTCGATATGCTCGACGCTGGCGACCACGCTCTGGTCATCCTGACGCGAGACATTGAGTAACTGCGTGACCAGATGACGGGTGCGTGTGACGCCCGCTTCCAGCTGGCTGAACTGTCGGCTCGCTTCGCCTGGCTGGATGTGCTGACGCAGATTTTCCAGCTGCAAGGTCACCGCCGTTACCGGCGTGCGCAGCTCATGCGCCGCATCTTCCAGGAACTGACGCTGCGACGACCAGGCATCACGCAGCTTACTCAGCAGCGAGTTGTAGGCGGCCACCAGCGGCAGGATCTCATCCGGCAAGCCTTCGGGTGAGACATTGTGCGGATGGTGCGTCTCCTGCGCGGCAATCTGACGCGAAGCGACCTGCAAATCCCGGGTGATCTTGCGCACCACCAGCCAGATCACCAGCAGTGAAAGCGGCATCATCAGGATCAACGGAATGATCGCTGACAGCGCCCGCTTGACCATCAATGCCTTCATGTAGCTGAGGTTGTGCATCACCTGGATAGTTTTTATCTCGCTGCCAGGTAAGCCGGGCCGGGTATAGATGCGCCATTCGCAGTCGTCGCACTGACCCACATGCACGTCGCGATAGCCCCGTTGATTTTGCAGCGGAGCCTGCAGCTCCGGCCATGAGCTGGCCCGTAACTGGCCCCGATCGTCCCACAGTTGCACCACAAAGGCGCTCTTCGCCTTGTCAGGCGCAATAAGCATCGGCATCAGGGCGGGCATCTGTTTATTAGTGGACCAGGCATCAGCGATTTTTGCCAGCTGATCGTCCTTCATGGTGCCGACCATATCGCCGTAGCAGCTGAAGAAATACCAGGTGACGCCGCCGATCATCAGCAGATGAATAATCAGCAGCGTAGAGAGTAATTTGTTGCGTAATGAACGCATAAAGGTGAAGGGTTTCATATTGCCGGTACCCGCCAGCCCAGTCCGCGCACATTGCGGATCACGTCGTTATCCAGCTTGCGGCGCATCCCGTGGATCAGAACATCCACCGCGTTGCTGCTGACTTCATCGCCCCAGCCATAGATGCGATTTTCCAGCTGCTCGCGCGACAGAATAGCGCCTGGCCGCTCCAGCAGGGCGTAGAGCAGGGCATATTCGCGCGCCGTAAGCTGCTCGCGCTGTCCTTTGTAGAGCACTTCGCGGGTCATCATATCCAGCTGCACATCGCCGCTGCCCAGCACTGAGTCTGCTGCGCCGTGGCTGCGTCGGGTAATCGCGCGCATCCGGGCCATGACTTCCTGTAAATCGAACGGTTTAAGCAGGTAGTCGTCAGCGCCGCTGTCGAGTCCCTGAATCCGCTGCGCCACCGTGTCGCGTGCGGTAAGAATCAGCACCGGCGTGGCGTCGCCGCGCCCGCGCGCCCGGCGCAGTACCTGCAGGCCATCATCGCGCGGTAAGCCGAGATCGAGCAGCACGCAGCTGTAGCCGCCTTCGCTCCAGGCATTCTGGGCATAGATGCCATCACGCACCCAGTCCACCGACCAGCCCGCGCCCTCCAGTGCCTGCTGCAGGTTCGCGCCGATCATTTCATCATCTTCAACCAGTAACACGCGCATGGCTGATCTCCTTCAGAAAGATGAGGGGAGTTTACTCACCAATTGTTAGGCCAGAATTATCCGCCGTCATACTTCGCACTGTGGCGGCGTTGGCTGCTTTTGCTCACCCCAGTCACTGACTTATGTCAGCTCCCGGGGACTCGCGCATTTGCCGCCTTGCCACAGCACGGATTATTTTGGCGGACTTCTGCCGTCATACTTCACACTAAAGCCCCGCTGGCCGCGCGATTCCGCCTCCGTTTCCGCCGTTGCTAATTCTGCGCTAATTTTCTGCTAATTAAGGGATAAATTTTAGCAGGTAGAGTGGCTCCACTGCACATCAGCATCAACAGGAGGAACCATGAATCAGCGCGAGTTTATTCGGAGTTTGCTGGACTGGATTGAGAACAACTTAGGACACGATCTGCATCTGGATGAGGTGGCGCGCCGCTCGGGCTATTCGCGCTGGCATCTGCAACGGCTGTTTCGCCAGCATACCGGCTTTTCACTGGCAGAATATATCCGTCAGCGCCGTTTAACCGAGTCTGCGCTCACGTTGCTGAGCAGCAACGAAGCGATACTGCAGGTGGCGATGAACTATGGCTTTGATACCCAGCAGGCCTATACCCGCACGTTTAAAAACTACTTTATGGTGACGCCTGGCCAGTTGCGCCGTCAGCGTCGCGTCGAGCCGGATCGGCTGCTATTCCCTCTGGCGATGGCCAGCTGATGCCTGATAAGACCTTCCCGTCACAGCCTGCGGACGGGAAGGTCGGCCCGCGCTTTGCGCTTCTCTCCACTTGTTCTTCGCCTCGCCTTTTTTTACCCATCAGCCACAGTGACCCCGCCCGAACGTGTTAGTTTGTTGCCAGCATCCCTTTACTGTCGGAGTCGGGAAACATGGAAAACGGCGCGAATTTAACCGCCATGTTGGTATTTGCACGGGTTGTGGAATTACAGAGTTTCAGTGAGGCGGCACGCGCACTCGGCTTGTCCAAATCCCATGTCAGCCGGGAGATTGCCCGTCTGGAGCTGCGGCTCGGTATCCGGCTGCTGCAACGCACCACCCGGCGGCTGGCGCTGACCGAGCTGGGCCAGGCGTACTATCCCTACTGTGTGCGGATGCTGGCCGAAGTGCAGCGCGCCGAAGCCTTTGTGCAGCAGGTGCATCAGCAGCCCGCCGGCCATGTCAGGCTGCAGGCACCCGTCACGTTCGGCTGCCAGTGCATAGTCCCTGTTCTTAATCGCTTTCTGCGTCGGCATCTGCATATCAATGTCGATCTTGATCTGACCGATCGCAGTCACGATCGGCTGGATGATCAGGCGGATCTGGCGATTGTGATCCGATCCCGATCGCCACAGCAGGGCAATTTTCGGGTACTGAGCGAAATCGAGTGGGGGCTCTATGCCGCGCCCGCCTACCTGGCGCAGCGACCCGCCATCACGCATCCTGAGATGCTGCCACGCCACGACCTGCTGATGTTTCATGGTCCGGCGCACACCGCCGCACTGCCGTTCCGCCGTGATAAACAGCGGCTGGCACTGGATGTACGTAGCCGTTTTCGCGCCAATAACAGCATGGCGCTGCTCAATGCGGCACTGGCAGGGAGCGGCATCGCCTATCTGCCCTCCTACATGGCCCAGGAGGCGATGGCGCGCGGGGATATTCAGCAACTGCTGCCGGAGTGGCAGATGGATCGTCTGCAAAGCTATCTGCTGCTGCACGACACGCCCGAACCGGCGTCGCCCGTGACGCTGCTGTGCGATGCCCTGGTTGCGGCGCTGAATACAGGCTGATTGTTGCCTGCTGACAACAATCAGCGCCACAGAGTAACTATCCCGCCGCGACTGTTGTTACTCCGCTACGCCGGTTAGCCTGTATCCCTGATTACTCACCGGATATCATCATGCAACAGTCACCCGAAACTGCAGAGTTTCAGCACTGGCGACGTAACTTAGGGGTCTGCGTCGTCGGCTCTTTTACCACTATCGTGGCGATGACGCTGCTGCTGCCGTTCCTGCCGCTCTATGTGCAGCAACTCGGCGTTGAGCAGCCTGCCGCTATTGCCCGCTGGTCCGGCCTTGCCTACGGCGCGACCTTTTTCAGCGCCGCACTGACGGCGCCGTTGTGGGGCAGGCTGGCTGACCGCTATGGTCGTAAGCTGATGCTGATTCGGGCCAGTCTCGGGATGGCGATTGCGATGTCGCTGATTGGCATGGCGACCGCGCCCTGGCAACTGGTGGCGCTGCGCCTGCTGGCGGGGCTGCTGGGCGGCTACGCATCGGGATCGACCATTCTGGTGGCGGCACAAACGCCGAAAGCGCAGACCGGCTGGGCGCTGGGGGTATTATCTTCCGGTATTATGGCCGGTAACGTGGTCGGGCCGCTGCTGGGCGGTGTGCTACCGCCACTGATCGGGATTCGTCAGACTTTCTGGCTGACCGGCGCCGTGATTTTTCTCGCCTTCCTCGCCACTACCTTTTTACTCAAAGAGCAGCCACGTGCTCCCGCTACATCGCGCGCCAGCCAGCAACCGCATCCTGAAGCCGGGCCGGTTAATCACAGCCTGATACGGCTGATGTGGCTCTCTGGCATGTTGCTGATCTTCGCCAGCATGTCGATTGAGCCGATTATTACGCTTTACGTGGGCGAGTTTGTGCAGGGCGACCACCAGATCACCCTGATAGCCGGACTGGTGATGTCCGCGGCGGCGCTGGGCACGGTCCTGGCGGCACCACGACTGGGTCGGCTGGCCGATCGGGTAGGGCACTGGCGGGTGCTGACCGGCGGTTTAGTCGTTAGCGGGCTGCTGCTGATACCCCAGGCATTTATCACGGCGGCCTGGCAACTGGTGCTGCTGCGTTTTCTGATGGGGATGGCGCTGGGCGGGTTGATGCCGTGCATCACGGCGATTATTCGTCATAACGTGCCGGGTTCTCAGGTTGGGCGGATGCTGGGATATTCGACATCGGCACAATATATCGGCCAGGTCAGCGGCCCGCTGTTTGGTGGGCTGGTGGGCGGTGCATTCGGGATGCGGCCGGTGTTTCTGGCAACCTGCGTGGTGATGCTGTTTTGCGCCTGGCTCAACTGGCGTGGCATGAAAAAGTAGTGCGATCAAAAAAGGCGGACCGGAGTCCGCCTTAGTTTATTCACAGCTGCGTGAATTACTTCTGGTCTGGCAGCGCGTAGGCAATCACATAATCGCCCAGCCTGGTACCAAACGAGCCGTGACCCCCTGCCGCGATGACAACGTACTGCTTGCCATCCACTTCATAGGTCATTGGTGTCGCCTGGCCGCCTGCTGGCAGACGTGCCTGCCATAACAGTTCGCCGGTATCAGTGCTGAAAGCACGCAGGTAGTTATCTGCGGTCGCACCAATGAAGAACACCTTACCTGCGGTGGTGATAGGACCACCCAGCATCGGCATACCCATTTTGAACGGCAGCGGAACCGGTGCGCTATCGCGAACGGTACCGATACGCTGTTTCCACACCACGTTGTTGGTCTTCAGATCCACCGCGGAGATGTAACCCCAGGCAGGCTGTTTGCATGGCAGACCAAACGGTGACAGGAACGGGTTCAGCTCGACGCCATACGGCACGCCATACTGTGGCTGAATACCGGTTTCAGTACCTGAACCACCTTCAGCGCCTTTCGGCGGCTCAATCGGGTTGCCTGGGCCACGTGGAATCAGCTTAGAGACAAACGGCAGCGCCATTGGGTTAGCAATCGCGATCTGACGATGAGGATCGACTGCGATGCCGCCCCATTCGAACATACCGAGGTTACCCGGGAACACCAGCGTACCCTGCTCAGATGGCGGGGTGAACGGACCTTCATAGCGCAGGCGCTTGAAGATCACGCGGCACACCAGCTGGTCAAACATCGTTGCGCCCCACATATCCTTGTCCGTGAGATTCTGTTTCGGACGGAAGGTCAGCTCAGAGTAGGGCTGAGTGGCGGCAACGTGATCGCCTTTAGCAGCACCCTGTGGCACTGGCGTTTCTGGCGCAGGCACGACTGGCTTGCCGGTACGGCGATCCAGTACAAAGATGTTGCCGGTTTTCGCTGGCGCGTAGACAACCGGTACGGTGTTGCCATCTTTGTCGGTGATGTCAGCCAGCGTAGGCTGCGACGGCAGGTCCATATCCCACAGATCGTGATGCACAGTCTGATAAGACCAGACCAGCTTACCGGTGGTGGCGTTCAGGGCCAGCACGCTGCTCGCATAACGCTCCTGCTCTGGTGTGCGGTTACCGCCCCAGATATCCGGTGTGCTCACGCCCATCGGCAGGTAAACGGTATCCAGTTTCGGATCGTAAACTGCCGGTGCCCATGAGTTCGGAGAGTTCATGGTGAAGGTGTGTTCATCAGCCGGAATGGCATTAGGATCTTTTGCGCCTGGATCAAACACCCACAGCAGTTTGCCGGTATTCACATCAAAGCCACGAATCACGCCTGACGGCTCGCGGGTTGAGTAGTTATCGGTAACCGCACCCGCCATCACGATGGTGGTGTTAGTAATCACCGGCGGTGAGGTCGGCTCATACTGACCCGCAGTGGTGACAGGCTGTTTGTGTTGCAGATCCAGCTCGCCGTTGACGCCAAATGCCGGGCAGCGTTCGCCGGTCTCTGCGTCCAGTGCAAACAGACGACCATCGTTGACCGGCAGATAGATACGACGTGAACACAGCGCAGGCTGAGTGTTCGCTGCATCGGCGGCTGCCGGCACTTCGTGGTAAGAAACACCGCGACAGGTCACGTGCTGGAAGGTCGGGTTGACCTTCATGCCCGGATCAAACTTCCACTTCTGCTTACCGGTGGCCGCATCCAGTGCAAACAGGATCTGGTGTGGCGAACAGAGGTAAAGCGTGTCGCGGATTTTAATCGGCGTGACTTCGTCGGTAATTTCACCCGGATCGTTAGGGGTTTTCATGTCGCCAGTCTGGAACTGCCAGGCAACCTGCAACTCTTTCACGTTCTGGTGATTAATCTGCTTCAGCGGAGAGAAACGGGTTCCCTGCTGATCACGCGCATAAGCGGGCCAGTCAGCGTCCGGGATGTTGCTCAGCGGCGCAGCCTGCGGGGCGTTGTCAGCGGTTTCTGGTACTGACCCGTTGATGACCTGCGGATCGTTGAATACCGCATAGGCCAGCACAATGGCACTGGCAATCAGCGCCACAGCCATGGTACCCAGCGCGGCTTTGCTGCCCGCGTTGAAGCTGCGATAAACAAACGGCAGGATCAGCCAGACACCGAAGATCACCAGCACATCGGTGCGTGGTGCCAGTGCCCAGAAGTCGGTGCCCACTTCCCATACACCCCAGATCAGGGTGCCGATCAGCAGCAGCGCATAGAGAACCAGCGCAGTGCTTTTACGACGGGAAAGCAGATAAGCGGTGATAAGCATCACCACACCGCCAAAAACGTAATACCAGGAACCACCAATGGCGGCTAACCAGCCACCGCCAATCAGCATAAACGCGCCCGTCAGCACTGCGAACAGCACCGTCAGGAAACGAATTACGCCAAAAGATGAGGAGTTTTTCCCCATAATATCGACCTCGTTTCGTTGCCATAAAACACACGAAAACAACCAGATAGGCTGTTTCCAGTTATCAAGTACAAATGATTAGGGTGTTCTGAAGTATCTCTTCCGTTAAGACAGACGATCCCTTTGTGTTAAATGTTATAGCAAAATCAGATCGAGGTTTGATTTTTTTGGCTTAAACCGCTTAACAACTGGAATAAAACGACATTTTATGGGGGATTAAAGGACGTTAAGCGCACCGCCGTGTGCCCTTAACGCCGGAAGGCAGGATTTGTGAATCAGCAGCTAATAAGATCGCCGTCCGAGCGTTGCTGTTGCCAGCCGCTGATATTTATCTCAGCAAACTGCTCAGCGGTTAAGGGCGGCGTATGACTTCGTACGATTACCTCTGCCCCTTTTTCACGAAACGTCGCCATAAAAAAGGGAAAGGTAAACTTCTCATAATTATCATTAAAGAAAGATTCGGTTAAAACAATTCCTGAAAAAGGAAAAGATTCCAGCAGTCGCCAGTCTGCACCCGGCGGCGCAAAATCATAAAGCCAGAAATCAAATTTCTTTGTTAATTCAAGCAGTGACGTACTGTGTGCTGCCAGACTGGAATAATTAATTCCAATCCGGACACGCGCATTTTGTAAATGCGTATAGGCATCCGGAACCGCGATCATTCCCCGTAATCGAATATCTTCCACCGGCACAACCATTAATGCTGCTTCAGTAGCAATTTGATTGTGTAATGAAATAATGTTGTTTGTATTAAGTATATTGCCGCTATCCTGGTTTTGCTGAAGATAAGGCACGCTATAGCAAATGCCAGTGACATTACGCTTAACGTGATGGATTGGTTCAGTAACATAGGGGTTATATAAACTGTTTTTCATTATCTCTATGAAATTCAATAGAAAGGATTTGTTGTTAATTAAGCATATAAAAAGTCGCATTTTTCTAAACGCGTGAATAAATATAGATCACATGCTTAATCCAAATCATCCTTTTGTTGCCTGAGAAAGTAAATAAACCTGTTAGCAAAGAAACGATAATTCCTTTGGCGTCTGATGATGTGCTGGAATATATTCAATAGTCGGGACCAATAGGCTGGTAATAATCATGAGGGGTCTGACGCGCCTCGGCCGGACAGGGACGCTGCTTATCGCGCAGGGAGGCTGCGCTGGAGCCGCAGGCCTTCTGCTCGCATCCGGTCTGCTATCGTGAAGCCGACAATCACCACACCAATAACACCGCGCAACGACGCGGGTTTCCTCACCTGATTTGGGATAAGACATGGGATTTATGGCATCGGCGGCGGAAGAGTCGCTGTGGCGACATCGGACATTTGTCGCCTTCTGGGTGGCGCGTACCTGCTCATCATTTGGTTTTCAGATGTTCTCGGTCGCAATCAGCTGGCAGATCTATGCGCTGACCAACAGCGCAATGGCGTTAGGGATGATTGGCTTAATGCAGTTTCTGCCGTCGGTGTTGCTGGCGCTGCCAGCGGGTCATCTGGCGGATCAATATGACCGGCGGCGGATCGTGCTGTTGGGTCAGCTGGTGGAATTTGCCGCACTGCTGGCATTAGTGGTGCTTACCTTATTCCATACCCCCGATAAGACCGCCTTGTGGGGGCTGGTGTTTATGATTGCGGTGGCGAAAGCGCTGGAGTGGCCTGCGATGTCTTCGATGCTGCCGTCGCTGGTGCCGCCTTCGATTCTGGCGCGTGCGATGGCGATGAACTCCGTGGGCGGTCAGGCAGCGGTTATCGTCGGGCCGACGATTGGCGGGCTGCTTTATGTCGCCGGGCCGCATGTGGTGTATGGCGTTTCCGGTCTATTTTATCTGGTTTCGCTGACGCTGGTGAGTCTGCTGCGTTATGAACGCCCGGTGCAGGCTCGTCTGCCGATGAATATGAAGAATCTGTTTGCCGGGATTCACTTTATCCGTGAGCGCAAAGATGTGCTTGGGGTAATTTCGCTCGATCTGTTTGCGGTGCTTTTGGGCGGTGCAACGGCGCTGCTGCCGATTTTTGCCAAAGATATTCTGCATACCGGGCCCTGGGGGTTGGGGATGTTGCGCGGCGCACCGTCGGTGGGAGCATTGCTGGTGGGCATCTGGCTGAGCCGTCACAAGCTGGAGAAGCATGTCGGGATGATTATGTTTGGCTCGGTGGCGGGCTTTGGCGTTGCGACGCTGGTGTTCGCGCTTTCCACGCAGTTATGGCTGTCGCTGGTGGCGCTCTGTGCATTGGGTGGCTTTGATATGGTGAGTATGGTGATCCGGGGTGCGCTGGTGCAGCTGGATACGCCGGATACCATGCGCGGTCGGGTGAATGCGGTTAACGCGATTTTCATTAATACGTCGAATCAACTGGGCGAGTTTGAGTCGGGGTTGCTGGCGGCCTGGATGGGTGCGGCACCGGCGGCGGCGATTGGCGGCATCGGTACGCTGGTGGTGGTGGCGCTGTGGATGAAGTTGTTTCCACATCTGCGACGTCGTCAGAAGCTGGAGAATGAGGTGGATCCGGTTTGAACAACCGATGCTGGTAAGGCAGATGCGGTTGTAGAATTGAGTGCAGTCTCAGGGAGCCTATGCCTTGCGCAAAAACGCAAAAGCGCCATCCATTCGCTGTGAGTATGTAAGTTGCCTCTGACTGAGACGCAAACCGGACGAACGCAAAGCTCCGGAACGCCTTTCAAAACGTTCCTGATTTACACGAAAACGCGTTCCTTGCTATAACTTATCTCTCATCGGCAGGCCTGTGGCCTCCTCAGTCAGCTTAAGCGCTTATAGAGGGTACCGTTATGAATCAGACTCACTCCATTCCGGAAATTTATAATCCTGATGTGCCGTATTCAGTAAAGTGCGAGATCGTGGCGCAGCTGTGCCGGGCGCTGGCTTCCCATAAAAACATCCCGGTTAGCGCCCTGAGAAAATATCTTCTGGAAAAAACGCACGTTGATTTCGAAAATCTGGAGGATAACCCGGTAGGAATGCTGCTGCTGTATGAATACCTTCACTCCCAGCGCCCCTCGGTCTGCGCCCGGAATGAAAAAAACCTTCATTAAGCGCTGCCTTCAGCTTAATCAAATACGCCTTCGGAGAAGAGGGCTGGAGAAGGGGCGGTTGAGTTGTCGCTGGCAACGGTTTCCCGAGCCAGCTCAACCTCAATATTGTCACTGGCCCGAATGCCAGTACAGGAAGTTACCAGTCATACTGCCATTAAAATCCTGGGGTCAGAGGGGGAGGCCGACCCGCAGGCTGGGGCCATCAGGCCCCGGTTTTTCCCAGGTTGGCGTCAAATGTTAGCCAGCTTTCACGCATGTCCACTACGCTGCGGGTTTTACGGGCCTCATCGATTTTAATTGCCGTGAGGCCCGCTTCCAGCGCGTCCACTACTGAAACTTTCAGCGGTGTTCCCTGTTTAATATGTTTAACGATCTCTTCAGCCATCAGCGCATCTGCGCCGTAATGGCCATCATACGCATTGCCGCTGTAGGCGGTATCGACCTCTTTCTCGCCGCTGCGTGCGTTGTGTACGCGGAAGTAGTTGCGCACGAAGTCGCCTTCCGCCATGCCGTCGGTGCCCATGACACAGAAACGGCGGAACTCATCCGGCACATTCAGATTGGCGTGGAAGGCCAGCGTCGCGCCGCCTTCGTACTCAATCAGGGCAGTCTGGTAGTCGACAATATCGGCATCGCTGTCGAACACCGCATCGGTGCTCGACCAGCCGCTGGGCTTCACGTGATAAAGTTCTGAGTCAGCGGTGATAGCTCCCTGCGGCGCATGAGCGGGAGTAAAGGATTTCCGGCCACCAAAGCTGGCGACGCGGATCGGGCGTTCCTGCAACAGCCCCTGATAGAGATCGATGTCGTGACAGCATTTTTCCAGAATGTACGGACCGGCATATTTCTCCAGACGTCGCCAGTCGCGCTGAAAGAATGCGCCGTGATAAGGCTTGATATGTTCTGTCGCCTCAATCGAGGTGATCTCACCCAACTGACCCGCATCGCGTGCCGCCAGCAGATCGTGATAGAGCGGGGAATAGCGCAGTACCAGGCCGACCAGAATGCGCGCTTCGCCATACTGACGCACCAGCTTCGCCATCTCCATGGTCTGCTCTTCATTGATCACCACCGGCTTTTCGGTAAACACCGTGTAACCCGCTGCCAGCGCCTGACCCACATGCTCCAGATGCAGAAAGTTGGGAGAGCCAACCAGCACGACATCCATTCCGCCATGTTCCAGCAGAGCATCGATTGACGCAAAGGCCTGGCCGGGCGCGATACCAAAGCTGTGCAGATTAGGCAGTCCGGCGGGTGCCGGATCGTAATAACCCACTACCGAGAAGGCGTCGTCGGCTTTGCTGAACTCTTTGATCACGTGGGACAGTCGAAAGCCGAGACCGATAATGCCTACTTTCATGTTAAACCCCTGCTCCTGAAATCGCATGATGCATAGCCCGCCTGTGATCGGGCGCGCCTGTTGATAATCTGACCACCAACTTATTACGACAGAAAAACTAATGTCAATAACGCACTGCGCTTTTTGCGAGGGGGTTTTTGTTATGACGATGTAAAATAACAAGAAAATTCAGATATGATTTTGCTATATTTATTTGTTATTGCGATTTAAGTTTTTTTATCCTATCGTTCGCTCATTATGGCTATAACCCTTAATCAGGGAAGGAAGCGCGTGCAACCACACTATCTTCTGGGCATTGATGGCGGCGGTACACAGTGTCGCGCGCGGTTAACCGACCTGCAGGGTCGCATGCTGGCGGAAGCCACCGGCGGGCCTGCCAACGTCTGGTCAGACTATGACGCGGCGCTGACCTGCGTCGGGCAGCTGATCGAACGGGTATTGTCACAGGCGGGATTAGCCCCGGAGGCGCTGACGCAAACCGCGCTGGTGGCCGGATTAGCCGGTGCGAATGTCACCTCGGTACAGGCGCGGCTCGCCAGCTGGCAACCTGCCTGCGCGGCGTTACAGGTGGTCAGCGATGTGGAGATCGCCTGTGCAGGCGCCCATGGCGGCGCACCGGGCGCCGTCTTTATCATTGGCACCGGCAGTCAGGGCGCCGCCTGGGATGGCGAACAGTTTACGCTGCTTGGCGGCTGGGGCTTTGCCTTGTCTGACCAGGGATCGGGCGCTGAGCTGGGCCGTCGTGCGCTGCGGCTGGCGCTGCTGGCCCATGAAGCGATTATTACCCCGAGCGCTCTTACCCGGCAGTTGATGGCGCAGTTCGACCACAGTCCGGAAACCATGCTGCTCTGGACGCGCTCAGCGACGCCTGCAGACTGGGCCCGCGTGGTGCCACAGATTTTTGCGGCCGCCGACGCGGGCGATGGTCATGCACAGGATCTGCTGCATCAGACCGCAGCCGATACCGGCCTGATGGTCTGCCGTCTGACTGCCCTGAGCAGCGGTCCCGTGGCGCTGATGGGGGGACTGGCCACGCCGATTCAGCGCTGGCTGGATGACGATATTCAGGCCCGGCTGGTGACGCCGCAGGGCGATGCCCTGAGCGGGGCGCTGATACTGGCGCAGCAGCTGACGCCTGCCCGATTACCGATCTGAAGCTGGCTGAGTATCCTCAGCCAGATAACCCGAGGAATTTATGACCGCTCCCAACGTAACCGCGCGCATTCTGCGGTTGATTGTTGAAAATGCGCCGATCAGCCAGTCAGACCTGAAAGTTCGTAGCGGACTGAGCATGTCGACCGTGTCGCAGGCGACTAATCGCCTGCTGGCGCAGGAAATCGTGCAGGAGCTGGGGCTGCGTCGCGTGTCGATGGGGCGGCCAAAAACGCTGCTTGGGCTCAATCCCGATCGCGCCAGCGTGATTGGCATTCAGCTCAATGCGGAACGCAACCTGATCGTCATGACCGATCTCAGCGGCAATCTGCTGGGCGAACAGCAGATGCCGAAAGGCACGCTGACACCGCGCCAGCTCGGCGATGCGCTGGCGAAATTCCTGCGCGGCGTTGAGGAGAAGCGGGTGGGCGCCATTGGCCTGGCCCTGTCGGGACTGGTCGATGCCGAAAACGGCTACTGTATCCGATCCAAAGTGCTCGACTGGGACAACGTCCCGATTGCGCGCCTGCTGGAAGAGCGTTTCTCGCTGCCGGTGTTTATCGAGAATGACGCCAACGCCATGGCAATGGCGGCGCTGGTATTTGGTCAGCTCGGCAACGCGCAGTCGGCGGTGATCGCCACCTACGGCAAAGGGATCGGGGCGGGCATCATCCTGAATCGTCATCTCTACCGCGGTCGTCACGGCAAGGCGGGGGAGATTGGCAACGGGCTGGTGGGCGACGGCTCACTGCGTCTGCTGGAAGATGTCGCCTCATCGCGTGCCATTCTGCAACGGCTTGCTGACCAGGAGCCGGTGGAAGGCCTCACGTTGCAGGCGCTGGATCAGCGGCCAACGCCCGAGGTGCTGGCGGTGCTGGAAGAGGCAGGACGCGAGCTGGGAATTTCACTGGCGAACCTGTCGGTGGCTTACGATCCGGATGTGGTTTATCTGGCGATGGAGCCGCACATGGCGTCACGCATTCTGCTCGATCACATCACCCAGAGCTTCCAGGCCTACCGGCTTAAACTGACGCCGCACATGACGCCGCTGCAGTTCCTGACTGAATCGAACCGCATGTGGGCGCTGGGCGCGGCGGGTTTTGCCGTCAACCGGCTGCTTGATCTGCTGGCGGCGCAGGCCGATGAAGAGCCGGTCACCTGAGTTATCCCTCCAATAAAAACGGGCGCCGCGGCGCCCGTTTTTGTTTCCGCGCTTCCCTTAGCGCAGGCGCATCCCCTGTTCATCAAACAGCAGGCAGTGCGCAGCAGAAAAGCCCAGTTCAACCTGCGTTCCCAGATCGCGCGTGGTTGCTTCGCGCTCTTCCACCACCAGCATCTCTTCACGCCCGATGTCCAGGTAGAGGTAGTTGGTGTGGCCCAGCATCTCGCCATAGGCCAGCTCGCCGTGAAAGCGCAATGCCTCCGGCGTCTGCGCGGCAGGCTGAAAATGCTCGGGACGAATCCCCAGCGTCACGGTTTGCCCCTCGCGGCAGTCGGCGGCGATTTTCAGCACCAGCCCCTCAATCTTCAGTTCCGGCACCCGCAGCTGCACTTCACCCTCGCCCGTGGCGCTGATTTCCGCCCGCAGGAAGTTCATTTTTGGCGAGCCGATAAAACCGGCGACAAACAGGTTATCCGGGTCGTGATAGAGCGTCAGCGGTGCGCCGACCTGCTCAATGCGGCCCTGACGCAGCACGACGATGCGGTCAGCCAGCGTCATCGCTTCCAGCTGATCGTGGGTGACATAAATCATGGTATTGCCGAGCGAGGCGTGCAGCCGCGCAATCTCAATCCGCATCTGCAAACGCAGCTCGGCATCGAGGTTAGAGAGCGGCTCATCGAACAGGAAGATACGCGGATGACGGATAATTGCCCGGCCAATCGCCACGCGCTGCCGCTGTCCGCCAGAGAGCGCGCGCGGCAGGCGGTCGAGCAGTTCGGTGAGATGCAGGCGGGCGGCCGTCCGGGCAATCGCCTCATTGATCTCCGCCTTAGACTTCTTCATTACCTCCAGCGGATAGGCCAGGTTGCCGCGCACCGTCATGTTGGGGTAGAGCGCATAAGACTGAAACACCATAGCAATGCCGCGCTCGGTGGCGGGCTGCTGCGTCATGTCCTGCTCCTCAATCAGCAACTGCCCGCTGCTGATCTCCTCCAGCCCGGCGATCATCCGCAGCAGCGTCGATTTGCCGCAGCCGGATGGCCCGACAAACACCACAAATTCGCCGCTGTTGATCGTCAGATCGATGCCATGAATGACATTAACGTGTTCATAAGACTTCTTCACATTCTGCAAGCGCAGGCTGGTCATCGGCTACCTCACTCAGAGTAACTGGCCCATGTAGATGGCATTGCTGCGCAGGATTGGGGTGAACCCCATGCGCTGATAAAAGGCACAGACCTGCTCATTCTGCAGGCTGACGCCAAGATGGACACCGCTGACACCGGCAGCGCGCAGCGCCGCCAGCTCATGCTCAATCATCCGGCGACCCCAGCCGCCTTTCTGTGCCGCCGGCAGCAGGTTGATATGCAGATGAGCGGGCCACTGCGTCACCAGCGTGTCAGCGGCCTGGTCAGGATGGCGTATTGCGTCGAGCACTTTGCTGTCGAGCGGCGCGCTGGCGCTGCGATCACGATATTTCTCCTGCAGCTGCGGCCACCATTCGGCCTGTAGCTGCGCTTCAAACGCGCGGGTATCGGGCGCGGCGACCACATAACCCTGCACCTCACCGTCCCGCTCCAGCACAAAAGCAAAGTCAGGCGCGAAACGCGCATAAGGCACAGCAAAACGCTGGCCGGGATAGTCAGGATCGGAATAGAGCGCGCGGGCATCGCCACCTGCATCGGCTGTTTCCAGGCAGATGCGGTAGAGCGCCGGGTAGTCCGCCGGGGTGGCCGGACGAATGACACCTTGATTCGCCATGGTGAATTCTCGTGAGTGAGTGAATCGGTCAGGGATTGAACAGATCCGCAGATAAAAGTTACGTTAATGAAAGTGGACTTAGTTTTCAAGATAGAATAATTACCTTATCTCACTAACACGGGCGCTTCGGCAATGTTTACCGGCATCGGGATGCACAACTGTGATCGCCAACACGCCCGGATCATGGCGGCTGGCAGCAGATTCACGGCCAGTGAAAGGGGAAAAGTGTGAGCGTGATAGGATTTTCGTATGTTTTATCAGGAGGTTATTTTGCGATGATTGCACTGGCATCTCCTGCTGCAGAAAAAGTAGCTGGCGACGCACCGCCACGGTTAATCGCGTAAATACCAGCGCAGTGTGCTGAATTTCACGCCATGCCGCTGTTTATTTGCGCGTGCTCACAGCGTTGTAATTCCCCGCGCAGGCTGTTTGACTTTATTTTTTTATTAAAGTAAGTATGAGTGAGTGCGTTTGTGTGCGGCTGCAGCCTGCAGGATGTCAGGCGGTGAGATGAAAGGATGCCGATCCTGGTCTGAAGAAGGTGAGCATAATGTCTGTTTCCTCCGTTCGTTCGTTCCGAATTCGCAATGTGGGTCGGCTGCTGGCAGCGGGCCTGCTGGCGGGCAGCGTCTCGCATGCCGCCCACGCCGCCGTTACCCTGAATGAGTGGGATATCTACAACTACCCGGAGCAGACTGCCGCGGTAGATGAAGGGATTAAAGAGTTTTCCCAGCAGAATCCCGGCATTGTGATTAACCGCTCGGTTCACTCCTTTGAAGATACCCGTATTCCCCTGAAGCTGGCGCTGACCGCCGGTGATGGCCCGCAGATCGCTCAGGTCAACCAGGGCGGCGGTGATATGGGCTCGCTGGTTAAAGATAAGCTGCTGCTGCCGCTCGACAGCTACGCCGCCAGCAACGGCTGGACCACACGCTTCCCGGACTCGATTCTGAAACGTAACCGCTGGTCAGACAGCGGCGAGTTTGGCAGCGGCAAACTCTATGGCGTCGCCAGCCTGGGCGAGATGGTCGGGCTCTATTACAACAAAGCGCTGCTGGATAAAGCAGGTATTGCCGTGCCGAAAACGCTGGCTGAGCTGGAAAGCGCGATGGCGAAACTGAAGCAGCAGGGCACCGCGCCGATGATGCTCGGTCTGCTGGATGGCAACATGGGCCAGCAACTGCTCAGCACCCTGTGGCAGGCGCAGATTGAGAGCCACGACCGCAAGACGCTGGATAATCTGATTTACGATGTGGGCGGCACCTTCAAAGACAGCAAGCTGGTCAATGCCGCCTCTATGATGAAGAGCTGGACCGACAAAGGGTACTTCTTCCCTGGCTTCCAGGGCATCGGTCACGACGATGCGGCGACGCTGTTCCAGAACGGCCAGGCTGCGTTCCTGGTCAGCGGCACCTGGTATCTCGGCCAGTTTAAAGACAACAAAGATATTCACTTTGCCGCGATGCCTGCCGGTGAAGGCGTGAAGCAACCGCTGATGGTGGGCGGTACCGATCTGGCGTTCTCCATCACCAGCACTGCCAAAGGCAAAGACCAGCAGGAAGGTGCGGCGAAGTTCATCAACTATATGGTCTCTGATGCCATGGCGAACCGCTGGCTGAAGGTGGGCTTCCTGCCTGCCAGCACCAACAAAGCGGCGAAAATGCCAGCGGACAATCCGCTGCTGGCCGAGGCGTATCAGGTCTGGCTGACGCTCAATGATTACGACGGTTTAGGCCACTACGTGGACTGGGCGACACCCACCATGAACGCCGAGCTGAATCAGAACGTTCAGCTGCTGCTGGCGGGCCGTCAGACACCCGATCAGATGGTAGTTAATTTTGATAACAACTATCAGCGTTACCTGAAAACACTGAAGCATTAAGCCGGAGGCCCGGCGAACAGCCGGGCCTGAGCCTCGTTCTGAACCACGAGTAGAGTTATGTTGAATTTAAGTGGCTGGCGTAATTTTCTCTATGTTCTGCCTGCGGTGCTGGTCTATGCGGTGTTTCTGCTGTTCCCGCTACTGGCCTCGCTGGGCATCAGTTTTACCGAATGGGACGGCACCTCGCTGCCGGTGTTTAGCGGCGTCAGCAACTATCTGCGGATGTTCAGCGATCCGGTGTTCTGGATTGCACTGGGCAATAACGCCATCCTGATGCTGTTCTATACCCTGTTGCCGATTGGCGTCGGCCTGCTGCTCTGCAGCTTTCTGTATGACACGCGCAACAACAGCGAACGCAGCGTGCTGCGCATTCTCTTTTTCCTGCCCTACATCATGCCGATGGCGGTGCTGGGCGTGGTGTGGCGCTGGCTCTATAACCCGGCGTTTGGTCCGATCGACCAGATATTACGCGCAATAGGATTGCCCCAGCTGGCACTCTCCTGGCTGGGTGATTTTACCTGGGCGCTGCCCGCCGTGGGTCTGGTCGCCACCTGGTACTTCTTCGGCTTCTGTCTGGTTCTGTTTATGGCGGGCCTGCAGCGCATGGATCCCTCACTGCTGGAAGCGGCCGATCTCGATGGCTCGTCGCGTCGCCAGAAGTTTATGCGCATTACGCTGCCAGGCCTGCGACCCGAGCTGCGGATTGCCCTGCTGCTGACGGTGATCGCCAGCCTGAAAGCCTTTGACCTGGTCTATGTGATGACGCAGGGCGGCCCGGGCACCTCCACCATGGTGACCAACATCTTTATGTATAAGCAGGGCTTTGATCTGCACTACTTTGGCTACGCCTCGTCGGTGGCGGTGTTCAGCATGGTCATTGTTTTAGGGATTAACTATCTGATCCATCTGGCCTTAAAGGAGCGTTACTGATGCGAAGCACGCCGGTGATTTCACGCGCGCTGATCTGGATCGTGGCGCTGATGACGATTCTGCCGTTCCTGATGGCGCTGATGACGTCGTTCAAAACCCAGATGGAGCTGTTTCAGGGGGTCTTCACGCTGCCCGCCTCGCTGAATTTCAAAAACTACCTGACCGCGTGGCAACAGGGACACTTCAACGTCTACTTCCTCAACTCGGTGCTGGTGGTGATTCCGGTGGTGCTGTTCAGCGTGCTGCTGGGCATTCTGGCCGGGTTCGGTTTCGCGTGGCTGAAAATCCCTGGTAAAAAAGTCATCGGAGCGATGCTGGCGCTGGGGATGGTATTGCCGAGTGAAGCCTTTATCATTCCGCTCTATCACGAGCTGCGCTGGATGGGGCTGACCAACACCTATCTGGCGCTGATCCTGCCGCAAATCGCCCTGTCGCTGCCCTTTACCACGCTGATGATCGCCAGTGCTTTCCAGCAGGTGCCGAAAGAACTGGTGGAAGCGGCGGTAATGGATGGGGCATCGCGGGTCAAAATTCTGTGGGGCATTCTGGTGCCCGCTATCTGGCCGACCCTCTCAACGCTGGGGCTGCTGCTGTTTATCTGGACCTGGAATGAGTTCCTGATCCCGCTGATTCTGGTCAACAAGGATGAGTTACGCACACTGCCAATTGGCATGATGTTTTTCCAGAACAAAAACACCATCGACATTCCGGTGCTGATGGCGGGCGCGATGATTGTGATTATGCCGCTGATCGTGGTGTTCCTGATTTTCCAGCGCAAGTTCATCAGCGGCGTCACCGAAGGGGCCGTGAAGTAATCTGTGATAGCCCGCACGAAACGGCGCACTGGCGGCCAGACAAAGGTTTGCCGCGCCGTATCGTGCTGCAATTCCTCCTCCTCAATCCTGCGGGAGACGCATGATGCACCTTTCCCTTGCTGATTTTCACCCTGTCGCCGATGGCGAAACCCCGGACACGGCCGTGCTGCAACGCGCTATGGATCAGATTGCGGCGGCGGGTGGTGGCCGTCTGACCCTGCCTGCCGGGCGTTATCGCAGCGGCTGCCTGAATCTGCCCTCTGATTTTGAACTCCATCTTGAAGCGGGCGCGGTGCTGATCGCCAGTCAGCGGCTGGCTGATTACCAGGCGGTACAGGCGCTGAGCTGTGCTGAGAAGTCCCACAATGTGCTGCTCTATGCGCTGGGCCAGCGCAATATCACCATCAGCGGCACCGGCCGTATAGACGGTGACGGTGAAGCCTGGTTTGCCGCTGAGCGTGACGAGCAGGGCTATCGCCTGCCGCGTGCGGACCGGCCGCGGATCATTGTGTTTGAAGATTGTGAGCAGGTAACGCTGACCGCTTTTACCATCGTGCAGGCGCCGATGTGGACGGTGCATCTGGTGAGCTGTCGCCATGTGCATATCGACCACCTCACCATCGACAATGCCATGACCATGCCGAATACCGATGCGCTCGATATCGACAGCTGCGAAGCGGTGTTTGTCAGCAATAGCTATCTCAGTGCTGCCGATGATGCCATCTGCATCAAAACCACCCATAAACCGGCCGCGCTGCGGCGTCCGGCGCGGCAGATTATGATCACCAACTGCCTGCTGCGTAGCTACAGCTGCGCCTTTAAAATCGGCACTGAAACCTGGGATGATGTGGAAGATGTCACGGTGACCGGCTGCACCATTTTTGATTCCAACCGTGGCATCGGCATTCTGTCGCGTGACGGTGGCGCGATGCGGCGTCTGCTGTTCAGTAATCTGACTTTTGCCTGTCACCATGCGCCGCCCTGTCACTGGGGAAAAGCCGATCCGCTGCATATTTCGGTGCGCAGTCGCGATCCCGCCATTACGCCAGGCATCGTAGAGCAGGTGCAGTTCAGTAACGTTACGGGCGTGGCGGAAGGGGCGATTAACCTGCATGCGGCAGAACCGGGCTGGATACGCGATGTGGTCATCAGCCAGCTGCAGATGCGGCAGACCGTGGCACCGGTTGCACAGGGACACTATGACGTACGGCCGCCCTGTAACCCGGCCTCCCCGACCGGCATGGGGCTGGATAACGCCTACAAACTTGACCCGAAAACCGGAGAAGCTTTTGGCGTAGAGCGCTATCCCGGCGGGCTGCCGGGCCTGTTCGCACGCGGGGTGGAGAACCTGCAACTGCACAGCCTGACGATAATACGGCCGGAACCGTTACCGCCAGGCTGGCACCCCGAGTGCGTGGTGCAGTTGCCGGACTAAATCACAGCGCGGCGGCGATGGCCATACCGAGCTGTTCGGTGCTGGCGCTGCCGCCGAGATCGCGCGTCAGGTGCTCACCCGCTGCCAGCGTGCGTTCAATCGCGTCTAACACCGCATCACCTGCCGCTTTGTAGCCGAGGTGCTCCAGCATCATCGCGCCACACCAGATCTGTCCGATGGGATTGGCGACGCCTTTACCGGCGATATCGGGCGCAGAACCGTGAACCGGTTCAAACAGGCTGGGGAACAGGCTTTCCGGATTGATATTGGCCGAAGGGGCGATGCCGATGGTGCCGGTACAGGCCGGGCCGAGATCGGAGAGGATATCGCCAAACAGATTGCTGGCGACCACCACATCAAACCAGTCCGGATGCAGCACGAAGTTAGCGGTGAGAATATCGATGTGATACTTATCGACACGAACATCGGGGAACTGACCGGCCATGGCTTCAACGCGGCTATCCCAGTAGGGCATGGTGATGGCAATGCCGTTCGATTTGGTAGCGGAGGTCAGGTGTTTCTTCGGCCGACTCTGCGCCAGCTGATAGGCAAACTTCAGGATGCGATCGACGCCGGTGCGCGTCATCACCGTCTCCTGAATCACCACTTCACGTTCGGTGCCGGGGAACATGGTGCCGCCGACGCTGGAGTATTCACCCTCAGTGTTTTCGCGTACCACATAGAAGTCGATATCGCCGGGCTGACGATTCGCCAGCGGCGCTTTAACACCTGGCATCAGTCGCACCGGACGCAGATTCACATATTGATCGAACTCCCGGCGGAACTGCAGCAGCGAGCCCCACAGTGAAACGTGGTCGGGCACCACATCGGGCCAGCCGACCGCGCCAAAATAGATCGCATCAAAGGCTTTCAGCTGTGGAAACCAGTCGTCAGGCAACATTTTGCCATGCTGCTGCCAGTAGTCGGCACTGGCGTAATCGAACCACTCCCAGCGCAGCGGAATGTTAAATTTCTCTGCGGCCGCATTCATTACACGGACGCCTTCAGGCATCACTTCTTTGCCGATGCCGTCGCCAGGGATCACGGCAACAGAGTGAATTTTGTCAGTCACAGGGTACCTTTCCGGTTGATGTTCGAATTGTGTACGCAGTATAACTGTCGCTTCCGGGGAAATAATGAGCCTGAAAGGCAATCCAGTGTTGAATAAAAGTAGAGAATCCCGCACCTCCACCGATGATTTAGCCTTCTTTGTTCGCCTGGCTGCGCTGGATAGCCTGACTGCGGCGGCGCGCGAACTGGGATTGTCACTGGCGGCGGTCAGCAAACGTCTGAGCCAGCTGGAACAGCGGCTTGGTGTGCAACTCCTGCGCCGCACCACGCGACGACTGGAGCTGACGCCGGAAGGGCGCCGTTATCTGGCGGGTGCGCGTCCGTTGCTGGATCAGCTGGCGGCACTGGAAGAGGCGGTCAGCGGCGAAACCGCTCAGCTGCGCGGCACACTTAACATCAACGCCTCATTTGGCTTTGGCCGTCGGCATATTGCGCCCTGCGTTTCGGCTTTTGCCGCGCTGCACCCGGAACTCTCGCTGTCGCTGCAGCTCAGCAGCCAGCCACTTAATTTTCTTGATGCCCACATGGATATTGATATCCGCGTCGGGGAACCGCCCGACTCACGGCTGGTGGCGCGCAAACTGCGTACCAATCCGCGCATTCTCTGCTGCTCACCCGCCTATGCCGCCCGGCACGGTCTGCCGGAGACAGTGCGCGATCTGGCACAACACAACTGCATTTTACTGCGCCAGCACGACAGCGATTTTACCCTGTGGCGACTGACCAGCGGCGAACAGAGCATCAATCAGAAAGTCCGCGGCAGTCTGATCACCAACGATGGCGAAGTGGCGATGCGGCTGGCGATGGATGGGCATGGCATCTTGCTGCGTTCCTGGTGGGATGCGCAGCACAGTCTGGCGACGGGCGAACTGCTGCCGGTGTTACCCGACTGGCAGGCACCGGATGGCGATATTTTTGCGGTATGGCAGGCGCAGCGTCAGCTTCCGGCGCGTATTACCGCATTTGTGGGGTTTCTGCAGAGCAATCTGCAATCGGTTGATTAGCCAGGCTTTTAAAGGCAGTTTCTGGCGCGGCCAGACGCCTGCGGACAATAAACATACCGCATTAAGCTGATTCGGTTGCGTCATCATGCCGCTGCGTTTACAGCGTTTTAGCGGCTGCGTATGATTCTTATTCTTTTTATTTCCTGCCTGTCCTCTGCGTTGTGGCCAGCCGGGAGCAGCAGGCAGATAGGGGAGTTAAGTATGAAAGCGTTGTTCAGTCCGCGTACAGCGGCACTTACACTGGCGATGGTGACCACCTTCAGCCTGACGGCGTGCCAGATGCCGGCGAAAAAAGTGGATGCCAGTGCGCCGGTGGTGATGCAGCCCTCCAGCCCGGATAACCTGATTCAGCGCGAGCTGGGTGAAGGTTTGTATGAGATGGCCTATCTGCCAGCAAAAAATGCCCTCTATGTCGCCAGCGCGCAGGGATTTAAAGATATCAGCGGCGGCATGATCTACCGTCTTGATGCTTCCACGCTGCAGAGCACCGGCGCGGGACACTTCGACCTGAAAAACTTTGGTCTGATCAGTGCGCCTGACGGCAGCGCACTCTACGCCACCAACACGCTGGATGGCGGTATCTCTAAAATCGATCCTGATAACGGTAAAGTGCTGAAGCGCCTGATGTTTGACGAGAAAAACGAGAAAGGCATGCCCTATGGCACGCGTGAAATCTTTCTGCATGACGGGCTGCTCTATGTCGGCGGCGTGGGCGATCCGGGCGTGATCTGGGTGGTTGATGCCAAAACCCTGACGCTGAAAACCCGGATAAAAAATGCCGGGAAGTGGGTCACAGGCATCATCTTCTCGCCGGTCAGCGACCGGATTTATGCGGCGAACGGCAGCGGAGAAATCCTGGTGATCAATCCGCGCAATAACAAAATCGAGCAGCGCCTGACGGCGGGTGACGGGCAGGAGTATCTGTTCCTGAATATGGCCGAGGATCCGGCAACCGGTCGTCTGTTTGTTACGGATAATTCAAAAGCGAAAAATACGCTGGTGTTTGATGAGCGCAGCGGCAAGGTCATTAAGCGTCTGAATCCGGGCGACTCACTGGGGATTAAGTTTAATGGCAAGCGCAATGAGATTTATATCAGCCAGCGCGAATCGAAGAAGGTGCTGCAGCTGGACGGCACCACCTATGAGGTGAAAAACAGCTGGTCATTTGATAGCCACCCCAACAGTCTGCTGGTCTCACCGGACGGGCAGACCCTGTTCGTCACCCTGAAGCAGGGCTTCAATGACGATCACAGCAGTCAGGGGCTGGATGGCGTAGCGCGTATCACACTGCAATAAAAAAAGGCGGCATCGCTGCCGCCTGAATCTTTACTTAGCCACACCTTCTACCAGCACCACGCGATAGTTCGCGCCTTTCAGACGGTGCGCTTTGGCAGCCTGATATTCCGGGCTGTCATACCAGGCATGTGCGGCTTCGCGGCTCGCGAATTCCAGAATCACCACGCCTTCTGCTTCCTGTCCTTCCAGCGTTTCCAGTTCGCCATAAAAGGCGAGAGGATTGATCTGATGATCGCCGCGAGCCTCGCCCGCTTTCTCGGCATAGATCGCCATTTCGTCCTGGTTCAGGGTGTTATCACGAATAAATACAACATATGCACTCACAGGTCTCTCCTTAAGCTTTTTTATCCTGGGTTTTGGTATCGAAGTCAGCGGCATCATGACGCTCGTGCAGCTGATCGGCCGGGTCGCCCATGACACGATTGACCTTACGGCCACGAATCACAGCAGGACGCAGCGCGATCTCTTTCGCCCAGCGCACTACATTTTTATAGGACTGCACATCCAGGAATTCGGCACCGCCATACTGATCATTCAGCACCATGTTGCCGTACCACGGCCAGGTGGCGATATCAGCGATGGTGTAGTCATCACCGGCCAGATAGCGGTTATCTGCCAGCTGACGATCCAGCACGTCGAGCTGACGCTTCGCTTCCAGCGTGAAGCGGTTAATGGCGTACTCAATTTTTTCTGGCGCGTAGTGATAGAAATGACCGAAACCACCGCCCAGGTAAGGCGCTGAGCCCTGTAACCAGAAGAGCCAGTTCAGGGTTTCGGTGCGGCCAGCGATATCTTTCGGCAGGAAGTAGCCATACTTCTCCGCCAGATAGAGCAGGATATTGCCCGATTCAAATACCCGAATCGGCGGCGTTGCCGAGTGGTCGCTCAGCGCCGGGATTTTCGAGTTCGGGTTTACGTCGACAAAACCGCTGGAGAACTGATCGCCTTCGCCGATACGGATCAGCCAGGCATCATATTCCGCATCGTTGACGTTAAGCGCCAGCAGCTCTTCCAGCAGGATGGTCACTTTCTGGCCGTTAGGCGTGCCAAGCGAATAGAGCTGTAAAGGATGCTTGCCGACCGGCAACGCTTTTTCATGGGTGGGACCAGCGAACGGACGATTAGTTTTAGCGCCGTTACCTTTGGCTTCAGGGTCCCAGGTCCAGACTTTTGCGGGCTGATATGCATTTTCCGACATAATGAAAGTTCGCCTTATGGTGTGGTATTGGTCTGGAGTGTAGCAGGTGCTGCGAAGGGGGTTTAACTCTGCTGGCTGCGCAAGGCCGTGCTGCAGGGGGCTGATGTCAGGCGGGCAGCGGCACTGGAGAAAAGTGAATAAAAGTGTGTCAGGCAGGTGGTTCGTTATCCTGAGCGGAGGTGGCCGTGCAGTCAGCAGCGACTGCACGGCAGGCAGGGTTATAGCAGTTCACGCTCAATCAGTTCGCGGGTTTCTACCGCCTGAACCTTCATCTTTTCCGGGTAGCCAAACAGAGACGCCGCGATGATCGGTTCACCGCCGACTTTATAACTGCGGGTGGCAAAGCCGGTGTCGCGCAGCGTTTTAAACAGGGTGTCGAAGTCCACTTCGCCTTCGCCCACGCCGACATGCTGGTGAATGGTGGCATCCACCCCTGGCGGGTTAACGATGTAGCGACAGTGTTTTGTATGGTTCATGGTGTCGGCGATCAGCATGTGTGACAGATCGTCACCGGCATACTCCAGCATCGGTTTCACATCACCTTTGCCTTTGTCATAAAAGAAAGTGTGTGGCGCGCTGTAGATATACTTCACATTATCGCTGCGAAACGACTTCACGATATCCACAGTTTCGTTGTTCTCTTCGCAGAAATCCCACGGATGGGCCTGGATTTCGACGCGGATGCCTTCACGTTCGATGATCGGCAGCAGCTCTTCCATGGAGCGATAGAACATCTCTTCACAGATTTCCGGCTCGTTAGGCGTGCCGGAGAGTTCGGTGTTGATCACCTGCACACCCATCTCAACCGCGATCTCGATCATCCGCTTCCAGTTCTTCACCGCCGCCTGACGACGCAGCTCATCCGGGCCGGACCAGCGATAGACCACGATAAACGAGGAGATCTCCAGCCCGGTGGCGTTTAACGCATTCTTATACTCGGTGATGATTTCACGGCTGGCTTTAGGATGTTTATAAAACGGGTTGATCTGCGGATGCGGCGACTGTTCGATATATTTGTATCCCCAGTCGGCCACCTGATGAACCATACGGGTGATGCCTAAATCTTTAATCACATCCACATCAAAAGCGATTTTCATCTTTCTGCTCCGGGCACATTAAGGTTGCTGTTCTTCATTGAAGGTCACGCCAATCTGCTGCCTGACGTTGTCCATCGTGGCCAGGGTGGTAATCGCCTGGTCAAGCGAATGGATGGGTGAATCGATCCGGTTCTGACCGATACACCAGGCGAAATGGTTAATTTCATGACAGAGCTGTTCATAGCGGCTGGCAGGCTCCTGCCACTGCAGGCGATGACGCCGATCGCTGGAGGTCAGGGTGAAGTTACCAGGCGCATAGAACTGGCCCGCCAGTTCCAGCGTGGCCTCGCGTCCGGCGATCACCGCGCCGCCTGGCGTGTTGCTGAACAGGGTGGTATTCAGCACCGAATGCATGCCGTGCTGATGGGTAAACAGCATCGACGTCTGACCGTTTACACGCCCAGCCGGGACGGGCTGGCCCCGGGCGACGATCGTGTCAGGCGCACCGCCGCCAACAAACACGCTAAGCGCCACCAGATAGCTGCCCAGATCCAGCATCGGGCCGCCCGCCAGATCGGCGTTGAAGATGCGATGGTCTGGTGTGAAAAACTCGCCATGATCGGCAATCAGGGTGTGAACATCGCCGAGCACGCCATCCTCCAGCAGCTGACGGATAACGTCATATTTCGGTGTGAAGTTGCACCACATCGCCTCCATACAGAGCAGGTTCGCGGCAGCGGCGGCCAGTTTAAGCTGTGTCGCCTGCTGAGCATTCAGCGCCAGCGGCTTTTCAATCAGCAGATGCTTTCCGGCGGCAATCGCGCGCAGACCATCGGGAAAATGGTGGTTGTGGGGCGTAGCGATATAGACCGCATCAACATCCTCCCGCGCCAGCAGCACGTCGATACTGCCCGTGGCATGGCTGATTGACCATTTGTCGGCAAAGGCCTGTGCTTTTGCCGGGTCACGCGCAGCCACCGCCGTGATCTGCTGGTGGGTATGCTTGCGCAGTGCATGGGCAAAATGGTCGGCGATCCAGCCCGGCCCGATAATGCCCCAGCGCAACTGTGGTACCTGGCTGGCAGCGGTCAGGCGTGGAACCGGAAGCGTTGAAGGGAACATAACTTTTCCTTTTATACGTGCAGGCAGGTGCTGCTCAGGGCTCCACTATAGAAAGCCCGCCGTCGTCGCTCTAACCTTTTAATGATGTGATCCCATCAACCCGATCGGCGCAGGATTTTTATCCGTTTTAGCAAATGGGCGTTTTAAAGAGAATGCAGAAAGAAATGAATGTTTCATTTTGCGAGGACGATCAAGATTAACGCTGACTTTCTATCAAATAAATGAGAGGAAATGGCTGTGCCGCGATAGAGTGTTGATGTCTCAGACAACAGAATATATAGGCGTAGCCGTCAGCCAGCGCTACAGAGAGCAGAAGCAGGGAGAAGGATGATGTCAAAAGTGACGATGACCGCTATTGCGCAGGCGGCGGGCGTGGGCGTGGCCACCGTGGATCGGGTGCTGAATGGACGCGCGCCGGTGCGCAGCGTGACCGAGCAGAAAGTGCTGGCTGCGGCCCGCGAGCTGGGCTATCACCTGACGCAGGCACACATCCGGACAACATCGCCGCTCGCTGCGGCAACAGTTCGCGTGAGCTTTATCCTGCTGCCTGCCCGTTATTCGTTTTATCAGCAGCTAGGCGAGGTGCTGAAACAGCAGCTGAAGGCGCAGCAGCCACAGGGCAGCGAACCTGAATTCTGCTGGCATGATATTCATGAAGTGGAGGCGGTGGCGCACTCGCTGCGTCTGCTGGCACAGCGCAGTGATGTGATTGCGCTGGTGGCGCTGGATCATCCGCTGATTCGTCACGCGATTCAGGATGTGTCCCGACTGGGCGTGCGGGTTTACGCGCTCTTTTCTGATTTCTCGCCCTGTGAGCATGCGGGGTTTATCGGCATTGATAATCAGAAAGCGGGACGTACGGCGGCCTGGATGGCACAGCATCTGCTGCGTCAGCCGGGATGCGTTGGGGTGCTGCTGGGCGATCACCGCTTTACCTGCCAGGAGAGCAGCGAGATCAGTTTCCGCTCTTACCTGCGCGAGTCAGGCATCAGCCAGCGGGTACTGGAACCGTTAAAAACGCATGAGTCGGGTGAAGGAGGCTATCAGGCGACCCGGCAGTTGCTGGACACCCATGATGATCTGGTGATGATTTATGCGCCCTGCGGCGGCATAGAGGGCGTGGTGCAGGCGCTGCGTGACAGCGGACGCAGGCAGATCGATCTGCTGTGCCACGGTCCGCTGCCCGGCGATGAGCTGGCGCTGATTGATGGCACCATTACGCTGATGTTGCGCCATCGTATTGATGCCATGGCTGCGGCGGTGATCGCCACCTGCCTCAACAGCCGGATGGAACAGCGCGACCATTTTGCTCAGGTGACCGTACCCTTTGAAATCGTGACGCGTGAAAACCTGTAGAAAGAGCAGGTTAGCGGGTATTTGATAGAAAACTATCATATAAAGAAATATTTAAACGCGATCTCTATCAAAAAATGAAACTTTCATTGTTGTCTGAGATGAAATTTTCATTTGATACTGCCAGCAGTTCTCACTGCACAGGCAGATATCATGACCTTTCACATTGCTAATGCGCCCTGTAGCTGGGGCGTCGACGATCCCGCTAATCCCTGGCTGCCGCCATGGCAGAAAGTCCTGACCGAGGCCGCTCAGGCTGGCTATCCCAGTATTGAATTTGGCCCCTGGGGCTATCTGCCAGCGGATGCAGCCGAACTGACCCGGCAGCTTAATGCGCATCAGCTTTCGCTGGTGGCGGGTACGATTTTTGATGATTTGGTCAGTGAAGCGCATTTCCCTGAACTGGTCACGCTCACCCACAACCTGTGCCGTACCCTGGCCAGCGTACCAGCCGCCGTCAAAACGCCCGGCGCCAGCGCGCCTTATCTGGTGATCATCGACTTCGGGAATCCGGAGCGGGCGAAATATGCCGGTCAGTCAGAAAAAGCGCCACGGCTCTCCGCTGACGACTGGCAGCGCATGATGCGACACATCACCATTCTCAGTGAGATTGCCTGGCAGGAGTATGGCGTGCGACCGGTGATCCATCCGCATGCGGGCGGCTGCATTGAGTTTGCCGATGAGCTTGCGCGGCTGGTCAGTGATATTCCGCATCAGGTGGCTGGTTTATGTCTGGATACCGGCCATCTCTATTACGCCGGGATGGATCCGGTCGCTTCACTGCAACAGTACTGGACCCGCATCGATTACCTCCACTTCAAAGACGTTAACCAGCGGGTCTGGCGAGACGCCCTCTCTCGCGGACTCGACTTTTTCACTGCCTGCGCGCAGGGGGTGATGTGTCCGCTGGGGCAGGGCGCAATTGACTATCCGGCGGTGCGCACGCTGCTGACTGAGCGTAACTATCAGGGCTGGATCACCATCGAACAGGAGCGTGATCCGCGCCATGCCGACACCAGTCTGCGGGATGTTAAAGCCAGCCTGGACTATCTCCGATCAACAGGATTCTGAGGACAACAGCATGATTAACGGTAAAAAAGCGGCTAATCGCTCGCTGCGCTGGGGCATGATCGGCGGCGGCGGCACCAGCCAGATTGGTTATATCCATCGCTCTGCAGCACAGCGTGACGGAAACTTTGTGCTGCTGGCGGGGGCGTTTGATATTGATGCCGCACGCGGGCGTGAGTTTGGTCAGGCGCTGGGTGTGGCACCGGACCGCTGTTATCCCGATTATGCCAGCCTGTTCGCCGGGGAAGCCGCGCGTGAAGATGGCATTGAGGCGGTGTCTGTCGCCACGCCTAATAATACTCATTTCGCCATTTGCCGCGCGGCGCTTAATGCCGGGCTGCATGTGGTGTGCGAGAAGCCCCTCTGTTTTACGGTCGAAGAGGCGGATGAGCTGGAGCAGCTGAGCCGGGAGAAGCAGAAGGTTGTTGGCGTCACCTACGGTTACGCCGGGCATCAGCTGGTTCATCAGGCCAGGGAAATGATCGCCGAAGGGGCTTTGGGTGAGATCCGCATCGTTAACATGCAGTTTGCCCACGGCTTCCATAATGAGGCGGTGGAGTTGCAGAGTGAAAGCACCCGCTGGCGGGTTGATCCGCGCTTTGTCGGCCCGAGTTACGTGTTAGGCGACCTGGCGACGCATCCGTTATTTATCGCAGAAACGATGTTGCCACAGCTGAAAGTGACGCGTCTGCTCTGTTCGCGTCAGAGCTTTGTCGCGTCGCGTGCGCCGCTGGAGGACAACGCCTTTGTGATGATGGAGTATGACAACGGCGCGATCGGCACGTTATGGGCGTCGGCGGTGAATGCCGGATCGATGCACGGGCAGAAGATTCGGGTCGTCGGATCGAAAGCCAGTCTGGAGTGGTGGGATGAGCAGCCGAACCAGTTGCGCTATGAAGTGCAGGGCGAGCCGGTGCGCATTCTGGAGCGCGGCATGGGCTATCTTAATCCGCGCGCGCTGGAAGAGGACCGCATTGGCGGAGGGCATACCGAGGGTTTATTTGAAGCCTGGTCCAATCTTTATCGTCGCTTCGCGCTGGCGATGGATGCCACCGATCGCCGTGACACCGACTTCCTGCAGGATTTCTGGTATCCCGACGTGCATGCCGGATTAATGGGCGTGCGCTGGGTCGCGCAGTGCGTGAAATCGGCGGATGCCGGTGCAGTGTGGGTGGCGTGCTGAAGCAGAGGGCGAGCCACAGGATGTGGCGAGTGTATCGAACCTTCGATAACGGGTTCGTTCCACAAAAGCAAAAAACCCGCCAGAGGCGGGTTCTTTAAATATGGTGCCCGAACCCGGACAAAAATGCCGGGAGCATTTTTGCATCGCGCGGCTTCGCGCGACCCGGAGGGTGAGCCACAGGATGTGGCGAGTGTATCGAACCTTCGATAACGGGTTCGCTCCACAAAAGCAAAAAACCCGCCAGAGGCAAGCTGCCGCCGCTATGGCTCCGGAAATCACGCCCCTTGCGTCGCAAGCGCCGTAAAACCCGCTCACCGGGGTTAAAAGGGGTGTCGTGAGCTGTTATCATTGCTGTGACCATGCTGGCTGTTCAGGTAAAGGCATGATATAGAGCAATTTATATGTCTGTAATCGGCTACGTCGGGCATAAGGCGCTGTTTCGCGTCTGCGCCAGCTAAAGGGATTGATTGAATGCGTAACCGTGTATGTTGTTTTCCTTTTGGAACTTAATTGAGCCGCTCGTCTTAGCCAAATAATACGGGAGTTTATATTTTAAGAAAATATAAACTCCGCAACATACTTTAGGCGCATATGTATTCAATTAGCCCGTAGAAAATGGCTTATGCGCCTTTTTCGGTTGGATCAAGTTCGAACCTAAATGGCATCCTGTCATGTGGAGTTCAGTACGCCACTTTCTTTTTGGCGCGATACCATGAGATATACAAATTCAACGTACCCCCCCAGAATATACCATCCAACAACCCGCTTAACAGACCGAAAAGTAAATTGTAATGTAACGAATTAAAGAGCACTGGCCATATGGCCAGAGAAGCCGTAAGAGCAAATTTTACAATAAACAGCAGTACAATAAAAATTAACGTCAGTGGTGTACCTGCTCGTATTATCGTGTTTTCCTCTGCCCCATTTCGCAGTCTGGGCTGCGAATTCCACAGAAGCCATCCTATGCCAATGCCTACAATCAGCCCGACCAGCATAAACATTAGGGATGCATCTGATGCCGCCGTTTCATGGATCACGCTATAGATGCCCCAGACAAGAAATACTAGTGGCAATATAAATAGCCGTTCTATGCGCATTTCGCGCTCGGAGAGCGCGGTTATTCCACGTTTAATCAGAAAAATAAGTAAGATCCAGACCCAGATGGGCGTATCTTTAATAATCTGAGCAACAGTCATATTATTTTCCTCGGTTATCTTGGTATGGAAAAGAGGTGGCAGAAGATTGAAAACGTTTTCTGTAGTGATCACGCATTATCTTTGGGAAATAATGTGAAGCCAGAAGTGCCAGTATAACTAGAGATAAAGATACAAGCCTAAGATTTAGTGACCAGCTATAGTGAAAATTCAGCGCGCAGTTGATAATGAAAACTCCCAGCCAGACCATCGTGATATTTCGATTAATTAGGTAAAATATTATATGGCGCTTCTTGTCTTCCGGCAAAGAATCCCCTGCAAACTTTATAGTAAAGGGTTGTTTTAGAATTAGACTACCCCCAGCAACTAGCGCCAGTAATAGATAACATAGGCTGGCCGGATAGCGCAGTAGCAGCGGTATCAGATTAAACTGATAGTTCACGAAAATAAAAACAAAGCTGAATAGGTTCGCGAGTGTAATTGCCTCTCCTTGCAGCAATAGATGGCGGTTAATTGTGACAATAAAGATAAATAGCAAGCACCACAGTGTAAACTTATCGCGAAAGGATAATGATGTATTCATCACCCATGAGTAAACGCTCCACGGAACAAAAGACAGGACGACTTTAAACAGACGATTCATAACGGCACCTTTTTATAACAAATAACTGCCACTGACATGACGTTCACCTTTCTCAGCGGTAATGATAAAGGTGTTCGTCTGAGAGCCCTCAGCCGAGCCGAGCGTCAGGCGATATATTGTTTCAGGAAGAACTGCTCTGAGGAATTTTACCTTTTTCAGTTTTAAGGTCTGTCGCTCAGTAGGGTGTAGCAGTGTTGAGAGCAGTAAGTCTATCAGAAGTGAGCCTGGGCACACCGGGTTGCCTGTGAAGTGCTCGCTAAATAAAGGGTTGCTACCATTGAGTCGGAATTCGCAGTACTTCGTATTTTGACTAAGGATCTCCCATAACGGAATCGCCGAATCTTCTGCAGCAGGCGAGGTGAACTTTATTGGCAGTGATACAGGATGAACAATGATTGCAGCCTCAGCCACCATCCGATCGCGGCTGTTATCCGACCAGGCACGGCAAATAACACGCACGCTAACGTGCTGAATCTCAATATCGCCTTCCAGCACTAACTGCTCTTCAGTCAATTCCGTTTCACTCTCAAAATATTCTATCATTGCTGGCAAATATCGCTGCGCAGGCGTGCATGGGTATTGTGAGGTTGCGTAACGTACAGCGAACTGATGTATTGCTTCCAGCAATAGGCTAACGCTCTGATGGTTTTTATAGCCTTTCCAGTGCGTTAGCTTTGCGCTCGCGGTAGCTGCTGAATCAAGCGGTGAACATATTGTTAGGAACTTGTTATCCATATCGTCCCTTATAGCCAGTGTTTTGGCAGCGCTTTGTACTTGTCGCGTAATTCACTGGAACTCATACCAAACGAGTGCGTGTGATAACGCAAACGGTAGTGCCCCAGCAATATCGGTACTCGACAAACGAAGAAGACCAGCACTGCAACCTCAGGGGCTACGTGCCACCGACTGCAGGCACTACCTATCAGGTAATCTACATTTGGGTTAACGCCGCTCTGTGCACTGATATGCTCTGACAAGGCCTGATACTTGCCAAATCCATGCGTGTAGTGCTCGAAGAACGCATCGACGCGAGTATCGCGCGGCATCACCGGATGCCCAAATCCCGGCCAAGGACGGTTGGCACAGTAAACCTCAGCGGCTGCACTCACACTTTGCTCCAGTGTATCGCCTAGAGAGCTTAGCAACGTCGTCACACGCTGGCAGGCGCCCAGATGAGCAGGACCAGCGGCGCAAAGTGCGCCAACCAACGCATAATTCAGGCTATTTTTTGTGCTTGCAATAAATCGTACCGTTGCTGTTGTTGGTGCAACGATGCCAAACCCCCCCAGCAGCAGTGACATCATATAGCTGATATCGTTCTCCTGTGGCTGGCATTCGCTGAGTGTACTGCTGAACCAGCGACTGTAAGCCTGACAGCTACTAAGCGTGGGCAGCAAACATACTTTCTGCGGGTTGCGGGCCAGTTCTATAAGCCAGGGAAGCAAAAGTACGGTGGTCAATTCATGCTGCAGCCTATCCGCTTCACAGCTATATGATATGTCGGCAACATGTGGCTCGCTTTGCATTATTAGCAGCATAAAGCGCTGAATGACGTCCAGCTGGATCACGTTCTGAAGTGACTTCCACGTTGACGCAATTCGCGCCACACGCTCCTGTTGACGCAGCGCTTCGCTGGCGATCGCAACGCGACTGTCCATCTCTGTCAGAGACAGTACCTCGCCGCTAAGTGTAAACCATACATTTTGCAAATAGTGAAGGCTGTGCGCCAACTGCAATATGTTTTCCTCGCGAATGAACAGTGTATTATTGTCAAGGTCGTAGCGGTCAAGCACATCATTTTCCATGGGTAACTCCCGAAAGTGGTGTGAATTGATAGGATTGGAGATTAACGTTATCGCGCGCCTCCCCTCCGAGACGAAATGCTTCGAACCCTGCAGGTGTTGTGAAAGCCTGGTTATAAAGGAAATTAGGGGTGCGTTCAATGACCGTAACCTCGCGGTTAGCAGTGGCCAGAATCGCGGCATAAACGTTTTCCTTATTAAGGATGGAAGCAGAAATCACAATCACATCCATATTACGGTAGTCCACCTCTTCCCCAGGCAGGGTAAGAAAATTCGCACGATCAGCCGGAATATTTTTGGTATGACGCCACTGTTCAAATACTACCTTTGCGCAGGCAATTGCTTGCCCGTCAAAATCTATCGCCGTTATATTAGCCGCGGTGTATTTCATCCACATCAGGATAGACGCTGGCATTGGCCCACAGCCAACATGGCAAAGGTGCTGCGGATCTTTCGTCAGCAGCCTGCGTTCAGCAAAATAGAGCGAGCGATAAAGCTCAATAAAGGTTTCTTTACTCTGCAGTGCTTCCTCTAAAGCCTCATCGCTCAACTGGGACTGACCGCTCATCAGTTGAGATATAGTGGTTTCATGCTGCTTTTCATAAGTAATGATCTTTTCATCTAACTGGCGAAAAGCTTCCTCGTTCTGACGTAAGAAATCCTGGCATTCGGTGACATTAGTTTTATACATTACCAAAAGGTCTTGGCGTATCGCTTTCACTCGGTAGTAGAAATCCGTGGACAATCCATTACTGTCGCTCATCGACCAGTGAATAGCTTCATAAATGCGGGACAAAATTGTATCGAACATTGGTTTATTCTCTCTCATCAACAACAAACTGATGCTTTCCTCTGGCTGACAGAACGAACGCATTTTCAGCAACCGAATGCACTTCCAGCCTGCCTCGCTGCTTTTGATAGACCTCGGCCAGTTCCGGACGAGCGCGAAGCTTCTGCGCTATAAGCTCTAATTGCTGCGTTTGAAGATTCTTCCCGGCTACATTAACCAGCAGTAATTCCTGCTGCCCCTTTTCCGAACGAATAACGAGTTGGATGAAGCTCTCAGGTATACTTTCCGCCACAGTTGCGGCAATACTCTCAACGCTTATCAGATTGCCGACAAAATTAAACAACAGGTCTTTGCGAGCCATGATTCGCATTTTCAGTTGTTTGTTATGGAATGTCAGTTCAACACCATCACCGGTTGGATAGCGTATCAGTCGGTTTTTTGCAGAGGGATCTAAGGAGGTCACCAGAAGCCCGTGTACAGGGTCCTGCTCAAAAAAGAAGTCATCATTGAATAGTGTATACTCATCGCAGTCTTGCGCATCCGTCAGGCCAAGAAATCCGCACTCGGATAAGCCATACAGACCCACAATCGATAATGTTCTCCCAAGTCTGCTGCGCAGCCACTCAGCCTGGCTTGGCCGCAAAGTTTCTCCGGTAAACACTATTTTCTTAATACCAATCGGCACCTTATTGCTGAGCATAGCTTCGACAAACTGGATGATGGTAGCGGGAACACCGAACAGCACGCTGAGCTCCACTTCCTGCAGGAACAGAAAATGATCTCGGGTCAGCATCGCAATATCGCCCACCGGCACGATGCTGCCTTGGCAGTATTTGACGATATCACAGGCTGACTGGTGCAGAGTGGAGAATAAATTAATGGTAAACAAGTTACCTACCACGTCTTGCGGGAAGAACACCCGACGCTCGCGCAAATGATAAATAAAGTTGCGCTCGCTTGCAGAAACCGAGCAACCGCCATTTTTTAACTGGATGCGTACAGGCTTCATTTTTCCGCTGGTGCCACTGGTGGCACCAATAAGCGAGGGCAGGTTTGCGCTACTGTCGTCACCCTGTTTTCCTTCTACTTCATGCATTCTCACTAGCTTGCTAATGGGCACTGAACGGGCAAAATGTTCATAGTCACGGAATGTACTACCGCTGATGATGGAAATTCTATTGTGTTGTTCGACGAATGTCGGCTGATGGTCGTAACTTCTCATCAGTTTCTCCTGCGTATCAGAATTTCGCATCCAAGAGCTGCTATCCCGCTGCCCGGCAGAACAAGATAATCGATCTCTTCCGACTCACAAGCCTTCATCAGTTGATTAATCTGCGACAAGGTATATTTTTCATCCGTGGTCATTTCACCTATACCATATTTGAGGCGCGCACTATTAAATGTCTGCAGTGCAGCTTTCTCTGCATCGGCCAATGGTTCATGGATAATAACGATACCGCCTTTGTCTAATACCCGGCATAATTCCTGTAATCCTTTTTCCGGCTCAGCCCAGTGATGAATAACTGAACGAGCATAAATAAGCGAAAAGCTACGGTTCCCATAAGGCAGAGCGCTGACATTCCCTTCCAGTACAGTAATTTTCGTATCATTCTTCCAGGCAGATATTTTTTTCTGACAAAATTCAACCATGCGCGGGTCCACGTCGACACCGTGAAAATGGAATTTTCTAAGCTCTTCGTTGTTAAGAAGATCAAAAAGCATATGGCCAGTTCCCATACCCACATCCAACAATGTTTTTTTATCTGATGTAATGCCAGGGACTTCCTCAAGAATTCTTTGTTTAAGATAGATGTTCCACGGTGATGTCGCTTCTACTGCAAATGTTTCATAACGTTCGGGTTCAATATCAACGAGTAAGTCTTTCATTTTTTTCCTTAACAAAGTGAGAAAAATCAATTAATTTAAATAGAACGTTTTTTCTTCCCAACGACGAAAAAGTATAAAAATGGTGCATAATAAAAGATGAAGCTTGAAGAGGAAAATAACCCGCCAATGAGTAGAATACCTAAATTATTTTGAGCGTGTTTGCCAACATTATTACTGATAGCTAACGGAATCACGCCAGAAATAAAGGCGATAGAGGTCATTAATACCGGTCTGACTCTATTATCGAGTGCCAATTGGATCACATCGCAGATGTTATAGCCTTTACGAGCAGTCAGCCGGTTCATCTCATCAACCAGCATCACAGCGTTACGGATAGTTAAGCCCATGGTGACCAGCACGGACAGATGAAGGTAGATATCATTCTCCGCGCGGCTTATCCACGCTGTCAGCAGCACGCCGGAAACTCCTAATGGCGCACAGAGAAGAACAATCAATGGTGTTTTCCAGCTTTCATAAAGGGCTGCGAGTGCCAGCCAGATAACCAGTAGAGAGAGTAGTATCAGTTCAAGAATATGCTGGCCGGCCTGCTGCTCCTGCAATGACTGACTGGTCCATTGTAAAACAATACCAGCTGGCAACGTATGTGCCAGTTGGTTAATCCGCTGCATCGCTTCACCTGTGGTATGCCCTTCGGTAGCCTCACCCAGTAACTCTATTGCTGGAAAGCCATTATAGCGCTCCAGCAACTTGGCAGCTTTCCCCCAATGCAGATCAGTCAGAGTAGAAACCGGCACCATCTGATTGTTACTGTTACGTACATACCACTGACCGATATTCTGAGGCAGCATCCGCCAGCGGGCGTCCCCCATCACAATGATTTTTTTATTGTGTCCTTGTTGTGATGTCTGGGCAATCCAACTGCCGCTCATTGCTGTCTGTATGGTTGACGTGATGTCCTCTATTTTCACGCCACTGCTCAGTGCGATAAGATTTTTGATGGAAAGTTTTTCGACCGGCTCATCCTCCTCACCCGCTGGACGCACGGCGCTGAACAATTCAGGCTCTCGATACATCATCCACAAAAGCTGATTGCGAGCTTTTAATAGCGCCTCATGTCCAAGATTTTCCTCATCCACCAACTCAAAAGCGAATCCGGAGGCGCTGCCAAGGCCTGGGATAGGAGGATTATTAAATGCGAGGATGAAGGCGTCAGGAATGGTGGAAAAGTAACGGCGGCTGCGCTGTATAACCGCCTGTACTGAATCCTGCTCACCTGAGCGTTTTTCCCAAGCTTTTAAGCTTACAAAGACGAATCCCATATTTTGCCCGAGACTATTAAATCCCATCCCGCTTACGGTGAAGACATCTTTAACCCGTGAACGCTCCTGTGTCAGATAGTAATTGCTGACGCGTCGCATCACTCTTGCTGTATTTTCTTCTGATGAACCTGGCGGCAGCTTCACCATTACCATCATTGATCCCTGATCTTCATCGGGTACAAAAGAGGCGGGAAGATAAAACCAGCCCAGCACGACCAGCATAAACAGCACCAAGAGAAGTGCGCCATACAAAAACCGTTGCTGCAGCATTCGCGCCACAATAGCGGAAATTCTCAGGCTGAGCCACGCAAGTAGATGCTGCTGGCGCGGTGCATGAGTCTGATGCCAGGGTAAGATATTCAGCAGAACAGGGACGAGAAGCAGTGATACCAGCAGCGAGAGAACTATGGCGATAATCATGCTCGCAGCAAACTGTTGATAAATCACGCCCGCCGAATTATGCGTAAATAGCATAGGCAAAAAAATCGTTGTCAGCACAAGCGTTATAGCCAACAGCAATGGAGCAATTTCTCTTGTGGCGCGTACAATGGCTAAGTCCAGAGGCAAGCGCTCTCGGACGGCCAGTGCATCAACTTTATCAATAATAACTATACTATCATCAACAATTATACCGATTGCCAGTATCAGCCCAAAAAGGGTCAGCAGATTCAAACTGAAACCCAGCACAAACAGAATAGATACGGTCGCCAGTAATACAAGCGGGATCACTAATGCTGGAATAAAGATTAACGGATTGGTGCGAAAAAATATAAACAGGATGATAACAGTAATTGCTACGGCCTCACACATTGTCACGCCGAGTGCATTTAGCGACGTTTTCACGTAAGGCACGCTATTCCATGGATAAGAAATTACAACGCCTGCAGGTATAGAACGTTTTAAACTGCTGATAAAGGAAAAGATAAGCTGGCCTGTCTTAAGTGCATTCGCTCCTGGCTTCAACTTTATACCGATGCCCGTAGCAGGCTGGCCGTTAAGATGTACACCCACATTGTAGCTTTCACTTCCATATTCAACGCGCGCGACATCGCGCAAATGGACCATTGCTCCCTGCTGATTTCCTGATAACACGATATTACCGAGGTCGTGTCTGTTAGTTGAATGATCGCTATAGACCAGTGGATAACTCATCACCGCCCATGTCGTCGATGGCAGGCCGCCCAATTGACCTGTCGCAATCATTGCCGTCTTATTAGCAATCGCCCGTTTGACATCGTTAACTGTTAATTTGTAAGACTGCAATTTGAAGGGATCGAGCCAGATGCGCCAAGCGTGTTCAGTTCCAAACAGCGCCACAGAGCCCACGCCGTCGATCATCCTGATTCGGTCGATAACATTATTATTAATATAATCGGAGATATCAACCTGACTGATTGCAGGGTCCTCTGCAGCAAAGCCGACAATCATCATCCAGCTACCGCTAGAGTTCGTGATTTTTATTCCCTGCTTTACCGTATCAGTGGGTAACCGAGGTGTTGCCTGCTGTACCGATTTCTGCACCTGAACCTGAGCAATATCCATATTCGTCTGCGGTGCAAAGGTCAATGTAATGGTAATATGCCCACTGTTGTCGGTAGCAGAATTAATAAACATCATATTGTCGAGGTTTGTCATATTCTCTTCTAGCACCTGGGTTACCGTATCTTCAGCCATCCGAGCATCTGCTCCGACGCTGACCGCCGTTACCTCAATGGTTGGCGGAGTAATAAGCGGAAAGAGCGCTACCGGCATCTTTTTAATTGCAATAAGCGAAAATAATATAATTGCAAAACATGAAACAACAACCAGTACAGGTCTGGCCAGTAGTGCTTTCATCATAATTTATCTGAGTGATTTAAAAGTCAAAGTGAAACAACCTGAAAGTTCATAAACGTTGTCGCAACGACAGTGTCTTCGTGTAGATAATATCGACAATTGATAAGTCTACCGACTATTTCCTCCTGTATCCCAACGTAATTAAATACGCAAGAGTTACCAGAAATTTGCTCAAGATGATAATCATTGACAGAGAATGTCATTGGCCACCATGCAGACAGTGTTTTATAAATACTTTCCATACAGCAAAACACAATGGTGGACAGTAACAATGGAGAAGCCGCCCAGTCCCGCGCACAACTACTGTGCTCTAGATAATTAATCATAAAAGGACGTATGCGACGTGATACGTCTACTTTTTCTGTATCTACGCCGCAGCTGAAAACTTTTGGGCAGTAGCTTGCCAGCAACACTGTATCATCCCTAGAGTGGCTGACACTGAATACTCCCCGGCTTTCAACAAAACCCCTACATTCTGCCAGCCGTGCCATATGCTTAATAGCTCGCTGTTTTGCCGCCGTCCGCAGTATTTGTTTCTCGCTGGCGCCTTTAGGTAAAATCTCAATAATCGGATCATTCGGCCGCAGTTGAGCGGCGGTCTGCTTGTGGCTGAACATACAAAGGAAAATCGTTTTATCAAGATTGCTATATATCGTTTCCATCCTTCAGTTCTGCTCTACTTTAATTTTACCGGTGTGGGTTGTAGGTATCGTAACAACCGTTCTGATGGCAAAAGTGTAACGATGCCACGAGTCTGAAAGTAATTGTGAAATCCTCCCTGTTATCTCGTGACCGTGCTCAGATTCAATATGAAGATTGATAATGCCTTCCGAACCTTTACTAAATGCGTGTCGAAGAGCACCAAACTCACGCATAAGATGGTCAGAAATTGCTTGCACTGGGACAAACTTACCGTTTATTTTTATTTCGTTTTTTTCACGTGCTATCCAGAAATATACGTCGTGCAGGCCTTTTTCGAAAAGGTCGCCAGAGTACATCCACTCTCCTCGCGGGATTAGGGCAAGATGCTCATCGACATAACCATCTGCAGCATAGGGGCTGCGGTATAACATCCGGCAGGCACCATCTGGCGATTCGTCGCGTGTGTGTAGTTGAATACTAATGCTATCGTTCATCACAAAGCCCGGTGCAACAACATTGTTGAGGCTATATTTTGCAATCTCGCTAAGTGTCTCCAGTTTAAGACAAAACAAACGTGGACCGGATTCTGTCTGGCCAAAATTATTCCAGAGAACATCACAGCTCGGCATGATATTTTCTGCCTGTACGCTCAAAAGGCGATCAGAAGCATTCAGCACTCGTTTCAGTCGTATGCTACTAAGCGCTAATATCTTGCTCAATGGGAGCATCCAGTCACCGATTACCGGTAGTGTAGTAATATGGTGATAACGTAGCATTTCACTGACTCTACTAAGCGAAAACTGCTCGAATACCAGATTCCCTTGGCAGATTAAAGTGGTCAACATCGTCGACAGACCATACATATACTGTACAGGAAAGAAGCAAAGAATATTATCGTCTGGAGCCAGTGACAGATATCGGCTAACTTCTACCGCATTGCCAATGAGCATTTTCTCCTGGTATTGAACGAGCTTTGGCCTGCCTGTTGTGCCAGAGGTCATAAAGTAGAAATAGGCGCCTGAAAACGGAGAAAACGCTGCCACAGAAACACCTTTAAACGCTGTACTCTGAGCAAAATGAATCAACAAAGTTTTACTGCTCAATACCGGCAATCCTCCCTCCTGATTGCAAATATAGGCGGCAACTATATCCTCTTTTAGCAGTGAATTAATTGTTTCCACATCACGGACATTTACGATTGCCGCCTTCACCTTCAGAAGAGACGCGACAAAATAACAGAGCATTCCCTCAAAATTATTTCTGCTTATAAAGATAAACAAACCTTCAGGATTAATACGCTGATTAACACAGTGCAGCACAATCTGTGCCGCAATATGGTGAGCAATTAGTGAAACTTCAGCAGGCTTCCAGCTTCTATTTTTCCAGCTTAGTCGCCACAAATTGTGAAGCAGAGAGGCTATTCTTATCACAGCGACACTCCCTGCAGGTTATGAGGTTTAGCAACAACCAAACTGGCCGCACTGCCTCCCATTCCAAATGAGTTTTTCAAAGCGTAGCGTAGTGGTTGCTGCCTGTTGTGCTGAACCAAAGTCACATACTCCACCAGTTCAGGATCTGGTTGCTCAAGGTTAAGAATTCCTGGCAGGAAATCGTGCTGGAAAGAAGTAATTACTGTTAGCAATTCCATCGCACCTGCTGCTGCGATTAAGTGCCCGTGATGGCCTTTAGTCGCTGTAACTGCAGGTTTGTGCGCACCAAACACGCTGGCAATTGCGCGTGACTCATGAAAGTCATTCTGACGTGTTGAGGTGCCGTGTGCGCTCACAAAGTCTATACTGTCCCGCGAAATGCCAGCGTCTTGCAGCGCACGCTCCATTGATAGTTTCATTTCAAGGTCATCTTGGTGCGGCGCTACGATATTTTCGGCACACAGTGAGCTGCCATAGCCCAAGAGAGTAAGTAAAGGCTGATCTCCACGCGACAGAACCGTTGATTGCTTTTCAATGGTAAATAACACTGCGCCTTCAGACAGCATGAAACCACTTCGTTGGCGATCAAAGGGCCGCGAACGCTGATGGCCCTCATAAGTGTTGTCAGTGGTCACTACCCCCATACCCTCGAGACGCGCCAAATTCACTGGCGTAACTTTGGCTGACACGCCGCCAACTATCGCAGCACTGATTTCGCCGCTATGTATGGCTCGCATCGCCAGGCCAATACTTTGTGTGGAAGCAGAACAAAGACCCATGTGCACGAAGCTGACACCGGCATAGGGCAAAATGGTATGAATCGCTTTAAGTACTGCACCACTTTCAAGATCGAGAAGGTCGCTGACTTTGAAATGATCAATGGCCTTTTCAATGAGCTCTTGTCGATGAGGGTGATCACTGAGCTGGCGGGTAAACGCGATACACTGCTCAACATCAATGGCCGGTTCGTCAGAACCTATAATGCAACCAATTTCATTGGCCGGATAAAGCGCGCTAATATTCAAGCGATGAGCTAAATCTTTGGCTGCTTTTTCAGCATAAAAAATTTCGCCGTTTCGAAAACGGTTTTTCTTCGGCCAACGAATATACTCATTGCCTTCGGCCGGTATTCCAGCAAATGATGAACCCAGCGAATGGTGATCGAATTTCTTTATCTCTGTGATACCACTTACTCCATTAAAAAGGTTAGCAGTGATCTCTTCCAGAGTATTTCCTAATGGTGTAATGGCACCGTATGCACTGATGCAAAGCGGCTCATAATCACAGGTATTTTTCATACTTAGGCATCCCGCTTGATTAATAGTATGCAACCTAACCCGTAATTTATTCCAGTGCCGTTAAGCAGTACGCGACTACCCGGTTTGATTTCTGTATCATTTAGGCAGCAAAGAATATCTATCAGGTTATTAGACTTGCCGGTGTATCCGATTAATGTCTTGTAATTAACCGTTTTGACTTCAGGAAATACCTCATCCAGCGCATCACTTTCAGCTTTCGCCTGTTCAACAATACCATTGTCATACCTAACAATAACATCTGGCGTGCCATGCTGGCTTTTTTGTTCTATCAGCAAACTAAGCCAATCTTCTTTTTCAAAGCGTACTTTCGGGCGGTATTTAATCTTTACCTCAACAAGTTCAGCAAGAGCCTTTTCTGGCCGATCATCAAGATGTAAAAACACACTGCCCCACCCAGGCAAAATGCCGGAGTGCTGATGTCCTTCATATCGAACTTCATTTAACTTTCCAAATACAGTTAAGCTATCGAAGCTCAACATATTTGCGCTGCTGAATATCAGGGCCCCTGCGGAGTTGCGACCAGAAGCCACATCTCGGCGAGCCATTTTAAGGGCGCTCATGCCGCTAAGCGAGGCGGTACGTAGCGGTACCCCCTCATGATGATTCTGTAATATTTTCGATATGTGATAGAGTGTATTGGTTGGCAACAGCCGTAACATATCGAGCGGATTGCTTAGTTGATTAAAGTCCGAAACATTTCTCCAGAAGTTTTCGGGGTCCTTGTGCACGACCTCTCTAAAAGTTTCAAAACTGTGCTCCTCGCTATCACAAGCGGAATAGAGCATTACCTGCGAAAGTGAATTTTGATCCATTTTCTCCAGTAAATCAGCCAGAGCACTGACCGCCATTTTCGAGATGGTATTCATTACAGCCCTATCTTCCCGTTTGATCAGATCCCGACGCGTCACGTCAATGTCGGCACTGACATACCTTTGAGCGGAAGTTATTGAGGCTGGTTTTCTGCAACATACTACCTCCAGCAGATTAGAGGTACTTTTGGCATGTTGGCTGTATATTCCAAAATTTTTTATATAAGTCCTGCCCATAGTTTAATTATCCGCACTGGTAAGCGAAGCGATTCTGGAATTAACATATGTAAGCGTGAAATAATCATATAACTCTTTTAGTTCTACCGATCTGTCGGTCACCGCTGGTTTATCAGAAAAACTTAGCACTTGGTTAAGTTTTTCCAGACCTACGGATGTCCACTGTTTTTCTTGTAAGGAGTAGTACTCTTCGCTTGTAGCCATTTTATTTACCGGCCATAGCTCATCCGGGTCAATATCAACACTAAATTTTTTCTTCAGTTCAAAGGCGAAGTCAATGAAATCTATCGACGTCATATCATAATGCAGGAAAAGCGATTTATTGATGTCTAGTTCATCACTGTCATTGAAGTACATAATATCTTTAAATAACTGTTTTACCTCAGAGATAGCCATGTTATATAAACCCCTCACCATGTCCTAAAGTTAAAGTCACACCAGTAGTGACGATCTGATTGTTAGTAAAACAACGGATTGTGTTAACCACATCTTGGGGGCTGAGCATTTTTCTCATGGGAATTTTCTTCTCGATATCCCTTAAAGTTATTCCCTTTTTTTCACAATACTCATCCAACATTCTTGTTTTGATATATCCGGGGCTTACAGATAGAGTCCTGACATTAAACCTCGCCATTTCAAAAGCAACGCCAGACAGATAGCGCTCCATAGCCAATTTGGTAGCTCCATAAAGGCTGTTACCAATGCTCACTTTCTGCGCCGCAACCGAGCTGATATAAACCAAGCATGTACCAGCATCCTTATGCGCCTTCATCTTTTTTACGATTGCATTGAAAATAAGGGTGGCTGAAATGAAGTTTACCCTGCTTATTGAGGTCAGCATGCTTGGCTCGATTTCATCACACAGTGCAGCTGGATTGATTCCAGCACAATATATAGTGGTATTGATATAGCGGGTTGATAATCCTTTACAAAAAGCAGTTACGCTATCTTCACAACTTAAATCTAAGCGAATAGCTTCGATACTACCTCGATGTTTCTGCAGCAGATTTAATGCTCTGGGCTCATTTTTCCACCATGTGAAAATAACTTTATACTTTTGATTAACAAGATCATCGATAATACTAGCACCCAGTTCTGAACTCCCAGCAAGGACTAATGCGGTACGCGAATATGAATCAACTGGGACGGATTTATCACTTTGCGAATTCATGATCATTTCCCTTGTATCAACAATAGTAATTAACAGGCTGTTAGTTGCTAGCTTCCTTACAAAAATACAAAATGCATTAAGTTACTTAATTCGTGAGGCTCTTGATAATGAGCTGATTATTAAATAAGCATATATTTTTGTCAAAAAACAGCAGGATTTGATGAATCAAAGTAAATTTTTGTAAGATTGTATTTCTTTGGTACAAGCGGAATATCAAATGAATTTATTTAAATAAGGCTAATGAATAATTAATTCATATAAAACCTCATTAACAGAAAAATGACCTTTTTTATATAAAAAAACCATTTGTAATTAACAAAGAAAAATAGGCTTTAATAAAACATTCAAGTATTTTCCGTTCTAAACAAATAATTTTTTATTGAGTGTGATTTTTTAGTTCATGTGTTTTTCTTGATATGGAAAGATTAAGCTGCAAAAACTATGCGCCGAGAGGTTAGGTTTTTATTTTCCTCAATCAATCATTATTGATGCCTATCCTACCAAATAATTATTACAAGAAGGAATGAGTCATTTTTTATTGATAAAGTCTGAGTGTAAACTACCCGCCAGAGTAACTGGATCTGGAATAAGTGATTATATTCGATCACCCGGCATGTCTGCTGCGTGCTCAGATGGCCAGACAACTGGACTCCGTATTTTTGGACAGAATCCATGTGTTACTAATAGCAATAATGTTGCGAGTTAGTGACATACCCACGGATATGCCAAATCTCGTAAGCATGCCTGAAGAACTGGATTTAGACGCTGAAAAGTCTAAACGGGCTGCCCATTTGAAAGGTGCTGCAAAAGAAGTTCCTGCGTTAAAACAATTCTGAACACAAGGACAAAGGCTGGTTCACTCTCTTTTTTGTGATGGTATTTAATCACCACGTAATGCTAGATATAATATAAGGGCTCATTTTTCGGTTTGCCTTCAAGGCTGCTCCCATATTTTACTCTCAGGCATCTATAACATTTAGCTTGTAAATGGATCTAATAACGATCTAACATTCTCGTCGTTGTACCGTTGCTTTAGCAACACGCCAATGTCCCGGCAATCTGAGAGGGGCGCCTTCGGGTGATTGCACTGCCAAAACCGTCATGACCTGAGAGACGGAGCCTTCGGGCGGTAAACCCGTCAGCCTTTGAAAATGGGGATCGCGACTAGCGCGATAAAGGATTTACTTTCACCTTCGTCTGATTCGTCAGCACTTCTTTCAGGCCCTTGAGCCTGTTTTATTACGTCTCCTCACGTCTGATGACGTCTGCATCCGTTGCGAACTTTGCGTTGAGGGTATGACCATTTGGAACATTTGGGCATCTTCCACAACCGCATTGAAAGCAGAGGAGCGCGGCGTCACTTGCGTACGAGTGAAACGAGTAACAAGTGACGCGCGCAGCGCATAACGGTCAGCGCTTACGCACTGTACCTTCAACGACAGGTTTACCAACTGACTAACACGTATTAAAGGGTTTCTGACGTCCTGAATACATTTTTCATCTCAATACTGATCAACTTTCAACCTAACGTTCATTCGTTTTTTAAAAGTTTGAACGCCACTTAATAAGGAGAAATCGGCACGACATCGATGGCGACACCAGACAACTGGTGTGTGGAGGCAGACTGATTCATTTCAGCCCGGCGAAAGCCGCAAACAGGTCAGAGACCTGGGGAGCCTCGCAATAACTCAACATTTCGCCGCCCCGATGCACAGATGTCTGCAGAGCCGCAGGAAGCGCAAAATGAACCGTGCCGTCGGGGTGAAATTTCATCGTCTGTAATTGTTGTGCAGTCGGTGACAAAGCTTTTCCGTTCACACGGACGGAAAAGCTTTGTCACCTCATTGATTGGAGAATGGTCTGTGGCAAAGCTGAATAAAAACTTAAAAACCCTTGCCCGTCAGGCGGGTGGAAGTTTTAAAACCGTATCTGACCGTACTAAAATTGCTGATCGATTTGCAGACCGAATGGTCAGTCTTAACATTCAAATTCGTGACATTAAAAACATAAAGACTAGCCACATAGAAACTTACATTCGAAGTCGCCTGGGCGAAAATATTTCCAAGCGTACACTTCAAAATGAAATGGCGGCGATACGCGCAATACTACGTGTGTCAGGTAAAACCTTCATGGCTGATCCAACTCATCCGAAACTTAACAATGATGCTTTGAATATTTCTGGAACCAGCCGTGACGGAACTAAGGTTGCGATAACTGATGACTATTTCAAACAGGTCTTTTCATCTGTTAATGAAAAGGATGAAGGAGTGGCCTGTGCAATGAAACTTTCACGGCTTTTAGGTTTGAGAACGGAAGAAACGGTTCAGTCTGTAAAATCACTTCAGACCTGGAAAAAAGCGCTGCATAATGGAGATGAAAAGGTTCGCGTTGTTTTCGGTACGAAAGGAGGGCGGCCGAGGGATACCACAATAATAAATCGAACTGAAACTATTGAAGCCATTAACAGAGCCATCAATTATTCTGCTGAGAATAACGGAAAGCTTATAGATAAGCCTTCCATTCATTTGGCAATCGAGCGGTACAGGAATATCGTAAGGAATGCAGGACTTGTTGGAGAATTTGCCCCTCATAGTCTGAGGTACGCGTATACTCAGGATGTACTTCAGTTTCATAAAGACAAAGGTTTCAGTCAGAAAGAGGCGGAGGCCCTCACCTCGATGGACTTAGGCCACGGTGACGGTCGAGGGCACTATGTAGCTCGTGTATATAATAAGACTAATTAATACTATCCGAATTAACTTTAAATAAAGTGTTTTAGAGCTAATTGGAATGCTTGTACCGAAAACCAGCCTATAACCCCGGTCAGAGCGGAAAAGTTGCCCTGGGAATTCATGTCTTCAGTATATTCCGCAATGTCGCGACGCAGCGCTTCGACAATCAAATATTCTTCATCGACTTGCTTATCAATACTTCTGAAGTTGATATCATCAATTTTATCGTCAGTTACGCGAAAAAAAACTATGCATGGCATATCAATTTGTTCTTCAACGCCCAACGCCTCCATGAAACGCTTGTTAAAAGCGCTAGCGTGTGACTCAGCGGCCGCAGCATGCAGGTAAAAAAGAGTTATATCTTTACCCGTCTCCGCATTAAGTATTTCAAATCCCCGAGCCGTTTTCAGTGCGCTTCTGACTGGACCATGCTCCATGTCATAAAAAATAAACGCAAAGGCCTTAGCACGTTTGTCTTTCATGTGCTCCTGGCAGATCGTATCAAAAGTCTTGATGAAGTCGCTGTATCCCATGCCTGTGGCTCGGGCACCTTTATCTTTTGCGTCTAAATATACCGTATACATAAATTTCCTCACCTATAAACTATCGGCCCTATGATGCTATGTATTCTAGGATACTTCGTCTGTTCCCGGTGTCCGTTTAAAATCAAAATATGAAAATCTTTTTTGGGCTTGCTGGGTTATAAATCATACAGTAGGATGTTCATGCTAACTGTTGTCTCCATGACAACTGCCAATGTTCCAGTGATTCGAGAGGAACGCCTTCGGGTAATCACACGCCAATGTCATCATTACCTGAGAGATGACGCTTTCGGGCGGTAACAAATCTGTTAACCTTTGAAAACAGAGACCCCTGCGGTTAAGGTCCTTTTTACTTCGCGTCACACACCCCTAAACCTGTTTTTACTCATCTGGCATTTTTGGCCTGATTCTTACCCCTGAGGGATACTTTCCCTTCGGGACGGTTCCCTTTTTTTTCAAAAAGGAGTCGTCCCCGTGCATTACACAAAAATGTTCAATTACCGTACGTTACTCCATTGTGACTCTCCGGCTTCGGCAAAAATTATTTTGGATTACGTCAAAACTCAACTTAAAGCCCGTTTGGATTACAGGCTCATGGTCGACGCCGATCCGCAGGCTTATGCTGACGGCCTTCCTGACTACCTGACTTTTCTCAGGTATGTCGGCTATACAGTGGGCTATGTAACTGAGCATGGCTACATCAGACATGCCTTTATCGAAGATGCAGTGAGCGAGCTCACTCTTCTGGGGACGGCAGTTCACAGTCGTCACTGGAATGGAGCTTTTCAGCAGGGCGTTATCAGTTCCCGGGAGGACACAGAGCTGGACAACGCTATAGAACAATCGCGTGCAGAGTTTTATCAGAGTGCTGATGCTTTTGACATCGACTGACTGCCTTATTAACCGAACGATTTTTCACCCTGACGGGACTTCTGTCCCCGCCAGGGCAGGGTTCCTCAATTCTTTAAGGAATCCGATATGAACGATTTAACTTTTACACAGGATTTTCATATCAGCGCTCGCGAGCAGACAGCTCACAAAGCCGCCCTGGCTAAGGCTGAAGGTGACCTGTTAATTATTGCCGCACATCGTCGCATGGGATTTAACACCAATACCGATGAAGACGGCTTTCCACACTACGTCTGGGAAATGGCTGACGTTGCCCGGGACCTGGCGGAACTGTCTGTACGTCAACTCGTGCCAGCATCCTGGCAGCCTTTCTTTGAAAGTCTCTGCCATATGGCCAGAAACATTGATGAAGCAGCCTGGACGTTTTTTTTCGGCGGTGCCGTTAAGGACGAAGAGGGGCTGATGCACGAAGAACGTGAATGCCAGCGTTATGGCGAAAACTGAGCGGACTGGCATCTTTCTGGTCTGACTTACCCATGCGGGGATTTATCTCCCCGCGGAGAGAAGTCCTCTTTTAAACCTGAAGAGGACTGACCTATGGATAACTTAAATTTCGAACCTTTATTACTTGTTAAGCACAACAGCGATGAGAGGCACCGTATGTGGGACAGGCTTGCGCAGCATAAGTCAAACTGCTCATTTCCGGACCCGTCTGCTGCTGATAATGGCGGTGAAGTCTGGGAATACATGGAGACGGTGGAAACGCGTTTCCTGTGGTTCGGAAAACGCTACCTTCACTGTTTACGACATCGTTATCACCCTGCTACTAACGGCCGCATCATGATAAAAATTCCGGCGGATTCTGCCTTCAGTCCGGATGATTCGGATAACGCTTACTATCACGATTTTGGTTAGTGATTAACCACCGGCCTGCGTCAGTTTTGACAAAGGCTTTAACCCGCGCGGGGACAACCTCCCCGCCACAGCGGCGATGGTTTTCTCCGTGCTTAGTCAGGAGAAAACCATGAGCAGTATAATGCTTTCACTTATCACCCGCCTTTCAGGCGCACTCAACCGGCTTGCCGGCGCTCTGCAGCAACAGCAGGCCGAGTGGTTTACCAACCGCAGCGGCCGCTGCAGCTTTAAGGCAGATGTTGTGCCGACAGAGAACGGGTTCATGCCCGTCATATCCCGTCGCACCGGCTTCACTCCGCGCGACTGGCGTGTTGACCAGTTGCCGGGTGCCGGTACTTATGTAACTGCCCGCAAAGCCCTCAGAGCCGGGCGGCTGCTGGCGCAGCAGATGGCGGAGCTTCGCTACCGTTTTGACTGATGTTAACTGAATGACACTTCCCGGAGGGGCCTCCCCTCCAGGGGAGGTCACCTCCTTTTTAAAGGAGCTCTTATGATCCGTTTTACGTCGACTGAACTGCGCCCGCTGCTGACACAGAATCAGGGCAAAGGACGTCCGCTGATACTCGAAAAGAATCTGGGAATTTACATCCGAGTGCCGGATGACAATGGCTGTGCGGAATGGCTGAAAGCCTGGGCTGCCGGCTGCAATTCTGCCAGGGATGCTGACTGGTCAGCACTGTGCGATAAGTTAATACCTGAGAAGGAGTTTTCTTTCACCACATTCCTGGACCACAAAATATACGATGCCGTGCTGAACGAGCATCACGATTTGTACCTGAAGCCCGGAATTAATCAGGTGACTAAATCGCTGACCATTTACAAAGAAACCCAGCCACCACTGAAAGAGTATTTACCGGTTGCGGAATACCGAGATCAAGTACAGTGGCTTAACGAGCAGTCCCGCCTGCATCTTCGCGCCTGCGTGTGCAACGCAGAACGTCTCAGCTGGCGTTTGCAGGCACTGAAGGTTCTCGACAGGGTTATCCGCCTCGATTCTAAGCGTGCTAAACCTGAAGATCGTAAGCGGTTTGACAGCGCCGTTTATAACGTCAAATCAGATATTGACTCAATTATGTTCGACGGTTCAGTACGTCGTTACTGATTTTCCCACTCACCGGTGGCGCATTGTCCGCCACCGGGACAGATGCGCCGTTTTTTTAGAGACGCATCTCATGAAGAAAAAAACAGCCGGCCGTAAGGCCACAACGGAACAACAGACTGACCTTTATCAGCAGGTCACCGACAAAATCATCATCGCACTGGAAAACGGTGTACCGCCCTGGCGTCGGCCATGGCGATCGGCGCAGAAGGTTTACGGCAGCGGCTTACCGGTTAATGCCGTCACGGGCAGGTACTACAGCGGCGTCAACGTGCCGCTGCTGTGGATGGCTGCAGAGGAGGCAGGTTACGGAGCCGATCTCTGGCTGACGTATCAGCAGGCAAAGGCTGTCGGCGGACAGGTCAGAAAAGGCGAGCGGAGCGCGATGGCCATCATCTTCAAACCGTTCGAAAAGCAGCTCCGCGACGGCAATGACAGTCCGGTATTCAGGGACGGTGTGCCGATGATGGAAAAGCTGGCCATGATGAAGCCGCTGCAGCTGTTCAACGTTGCGCAGTGTGAAGGGCTTCCCGATAAGGTGTATGCACCCACGGTGAAGCAACCGGAAAGTGACGCTGAGGAATTCTCAACTGAGCAGCAGCAACAGGTTCTGGAAATCCTCAACGCAACCGGGGTGAAGTGCTCTTCTCACCGGCAGAACCGGGCGTATTACAGCCCGGGGGCAGATCGAATTGTGTTGCCCGCAACCTCACAGTTTCGTTCACCTGAAGACTACTGGTCCACGCTGTTGCACGAGCTGGTGCACGCGACCGGCCACCGCAGCCGCCTTGATCGTGAGGGAATAACCTCCTCATCAAGAGAGTTCGGTGATCCCGTATACGCCTTTGAGGAACTGATAGCGGAAACCGGCAGCGCGTTTCTTTGTGCGCATCTCGGCATTTTTGGTGAGGTGCAGCACGAGAGCTACCTGAACGGCTGGCTCAGCGTTTTACGTAACGACAAAAAAGCGTTCTTCCGTGCCTGCCGGCTTGCCCGGGAAGCGTCGGAATATCTGCTGAAGCAGCCGGGTGAAACCCGCATTGAAGCAGCGTAATTAACCCCGGCGACGTCAGTCGCCATCATCCCCCCTGAGGGCATCTTCCTCAGGGAGATGCCCTCTTTTTTAAACGCAAAAGAGGAGTTCAACGATGTTTTCATGGTGCAAAAACCGTCTGGAAATTACCGGTAAGTCTGTCTGCATCGATATCATGCAGTCGTGGATTGCCGGCACGGAAGTGCCGCTTTACCGCCACGCCATACGGCAGGCCATAAAGCTGTTTCTCGCCGGCTGTGCCGGCATACTCAAACCCGTTAAGGCAACGGAATACCGTGCTTATCCGGAGCTGGTTCCATCAGGCACCGGAGGCAGCACATCACCGAACCAGGCGTTTCAGCATTTCCTGGAGCTGCTTGAGAAGGACGCCTGGCTTGACGATACAACGCTCTCGCGAATGGACAAAATATGGGTACAGTCGGGCATCGGCGACGTTAAATGGGAGAGTATCCCTTATGCAGCCCGCCAGAAAATCGCCCGGCTTATGGCCGTTCACTACGCCGACTGGTTTGGCGTCGCCTCTGCGGGCGGTCAGTTTGACCCGCAGGAGCGCTGGGAGTGGCTCAGTATAATGCCGGACACAACCTGTCCGTGCGACATGCTGATGGTGATGCCGTCACGTCTGGCCACCGAGATTAACGGAGAAAATGGCCTCTTCTGCGGTCTTAACACCACGTCAGAACTCTATATCCAGCTTTACGGAACGGAGTTTCCTGCGGGGCATCGGTCGGAGTGTAGCCGTGACGATATCGGTTCGCTGAAGCTGACGTTCTCTTCTCCCTGGTATCCACCGTCGGCGGAAGTCATGGGGCAGATGTCGCAGAAGTTTGACTGTGAAATCCGTCACTACTGGCTCTCTCCGGATGCCGGCACGTCGGGCTATCACTGTTTTGACAGCGGTGACCACGTCGACAGCGGCCCTTATCCGGGGGAGGACGTGCAGTACCCGGTGAGTGAAGGGGCAAGGCTGTATCAGTTCAGTGCTGAAGCAGCTGCGCCGGCCGCCAGTGCCGTTGCACACTACCCCGGCGTTCGTGGTTAACTACCGACAGATCCTAATCACGGGTCTGTCAGACAATGGCCACAGCATCTGCTGTGGCCGCTTTTATCACCCGAAGGGGGAACATCGTTTCCCTTACGGGGCGTGTTCCCTTTTTTTCAGGAAAACACGCATGAGCGTCCGCATCGACAATGAGAAAGAATTTATCTCACTCTTTAACTCCATCGCCCGTGGCACCCGGCGTCTCCAGGTGTTTACAGACTTCATCAGCTGCAGCGTTATCGCCATTCAGAATGGCCTGCATTTTTGTGAAAAGCGCGAACAGAAATACATGGTTATCGTGGGCAAATACAAAAAAGAGGACGTTTCATCGATGGCCAGACTTCTGGCATACGTGGTGAACGGAATGGAAGAAAAAACCTGTGACTTTCTCGGACGCATTTACATGCTGCTTGAGCTGGGTGACAAAGACAAAGATCAATACTTCACTCCGTGGAACGTGGCGCTGATGATGGCGCAACTGCAACTCGGCAGGCCTGAAGAACTGTTCAGGGACAGGCCGTTTATCACGTTTGCTGAGCCCGCGTGCGGTGCAGGTGCCATGACGCTCGCATTTGCCAGCGTTCTCCGGCAGGCCGGTTATTCTCCGCACCGGCATATGTGGGTATCGGTTACCGATATCGATCCGCTGGCGGCGGGCATGGCCTATATCCAGCTTTCACTCTGCGGCATACCCGGAGAGGTTGTAATCGGGAATGCCTTGTGTGACGAACGGCGGCGGGTGCTGCTGACGCCAGTGCATTACTGGGAGGGATGGTCAGCGCGTCTGCGAGCACAGTCTGAAATCAGGAATGACGCAGCAGCCTAAAATGACTGCCCTTGAGGAATTGTGAAACGCGATAAAAGGACTAAATAATAAGTATTTATGGCCGGGTAACCGGCCTTATTTTTGTTAAATCACAGCCCCATCAAAAAAAATCATATCATCAATGTCCATTCCCCCTCATGTAACCAAAGGCTAGCTATTTCATTACGCCTGACTCACTAACATGGTTATCACATTCTAAATAAACACCCTTCGGCGAGGATGTGACTTATTAATCGCTCAAAAAAGTTGTGCTGTCGGTGGAGGTGGTTTATCTGTGGAATTTACAGGGGTAATTTTAGAACCCAATAAGTAAAATTGAGGTATTTTCAACGGCTGAACAATCGAGAATGCTTTCTTCCCATTTACTCTTGCCGCGTTTCTAGTAAACATCAGTATCCTGCCAAGAGCATTTACACCATAGAAATAATCATCTTCCTTTCGTGCTCCCCAAAAAATATCCTTCTCAGAATGCTCAACAATAAACTTGTCACCTGTGGACTCCAGTAAAAGATGGAATGAGTCCCAATTCTGGCAAAGCTTTGAAAAAACACTCCATTTCATAATTGATATTCGATTTGAATCCCATCCCTGTCTGGTGAAGTGCGTATTTTTTCTGGCGATATTTTTAGCTGTCATGGGGTTCGCCTCAGACAAAATCTCCATCTGAAGGGATGGATGGTTTGGAAAGCGACATGCTTGATAAAGAATCTCGCTTGATTGAATACGCATATTGTTAACGACCAAATCAAATCCAGCACACATATTTGAAAGGCCACCCCATTGTTCAGTTGTCTTTCTGAAAACAACTGACTCTGATGATTTATATAAGTTACAAACTTCTTTTTTCAATCGTGATTCCCTCGTCTTTTCATTAAGGGATACCAACAGTCAACAGCTGCATTTCCTGTTTCTTCATAGTTACCCCACCAAAAAACGAGAGGCGTATTGTTAGGGCAATTTCTATAAGAAAAAACATTCCCCCCAAAACCAAAACCATAATAAGTGCTAAACCCTAGCGGCTTCATTGATTTTTTTGGTGAAAGGCTATTACTGATAATGTCGAAGCCAATGGATGAAAAAATTCTTTCAATTCTTCTTCTGTCTGATTCATTGCCAAGAATACACTCATCATGCGAGCCAACTCTAAAGTAACCTGGCGTATATAATTCCACGCCTGTCAAGCCTTTCTCATCCAAGATCTCATTGCAACAACTTTCCTCAGGAAAATAAATGCTAGTATTCCATGAGAAATTATCTGAAATTGAATTTTCCACACGCCCCCAAAACAGAGGGTTGAACTTGAATTTAATATTAAGGTTATTTTCCTTAACAAATTTATCCAATCGTCTCCTTAAGCTATAAAAGCCATGCGAGTGAATAAGAAAAACAACAATTCTTATATTAACGTTATTTAACTCCAAGCGGCTTATAAAGTTTTCAATGTCATCACCAATTAACTTCCCGGAAAAAGAGAAGTCATCAAAATAGGTAATGTAATTAAATCCTGATAAATCAGGAAAATCATCATTGAGGAATATGACTTGGGGCAGAAAATTAATTTCATTCTGTACATACCCAATCAGTTTCTCTAAAACTTCACGTTGACTGCCACTACGCCTCTGAATGCTCAAAAAACAATCATTTCTAAATAGGTTATGGTTGTTTTTATTTTTGGCTACGCCTTGCAATAACTTATCGTAATGAACTTCTGAATAATAATTTTTAGAAAGTAAGTTATATGTATGCCTAAGAACAAACTCCCTGTCGTTCTGTTTGAACTGGGATATCCATTTTTTAACATGTTTATCAACGCTTTCAATACAATCCGCATGAATATCATCCGGTAGATTTCTATAATCTTTTATTATTGAAGATACACCTGAGATTAGTTCATTAATATCCTTGCCCATAACACGCTCCTTAAACAGATAAGGCCTTTAATAGTTACACTTTCATATTGTTTTTTATAATATCATAATTACATAAAACATAAATATTTGTAAAGTAAAATGAAGATCAACGTGAGCGATTCATTCACGGTTACAGATCTGGTATCGACGGACAACCTGGGCCACTTGAAAAAACTGAAGAAAGCTAAGTATGGCCGAAAAACAATTAATTTTTAAAATTTGTGATTATAAGCACACTTATTGTCCAGTAAGGCTTTCCGGTTTATTTTCAACTAATCATCGGCTTATCAGTATGACGTTGGAGTAGTCTTGACTGAGTTACAACTCTCGGGCAGTGCTGTATGTATAAACAGTAAAATTCATGAAATGCTATGACATGCTCATTTTACGCAAATTCCCGTTATGCCCGGTTTCGATAGAAGTACCACTCTATCTAGAATCATGTCAGGCAGGGTTCCCCTCGCCAGCTGTTGACTACATTGAGCGCGAGTTAGACCTGAATGAATACTGCATCCGTCACCCTTCGGCTACGTTTTTCGTCAGAGCATCCGGACATTCGATGTCGGACATCGGCTTGAAAGACGGAGCTCTGATGATTGTCGACCGTCCCGAGACGCCTGCACATGGCGACGTAGTGATTGCCGAAATCGACGGGGAGTTTACCGTGAAGAAACTCTTTATTTCGGCAAGGGAGCCGCGCGTCACGCTGCAGGCAATGAATCCTTCTTGTGCGCCTATTTACCCTGCCCCTGATGTGCTCCAAATCTTTGGGGTGGTAATGTACTTTGCTCACAAGACGCGGGATGCATGATGTTTGGCATTGTGGACGTTAATGGGTTTTATGCGAGCTGTGAAATGGTATTTCGGCCAGAAATTCAGGTTAAGTATTTGATAATTATATTAAATAATTATTTGAGTGGTGAGGGGCGTTAGTTAATTTGATGCTGTTCATGTCAGCAGCTCTGGAGTGTTTTTTTGGGTCTGCTATGAGCAAACATCAGACGTGTATTTATTGCAAAGGACGTCAAAAACAGCCATGCCTCATGATTAGATACGCCCAGAAGCAACAGCTCTCTTTATCGGCACTCTGAGTTAAAATAATATAATTCTTTGTTATTATTATATTTTGCATCATATTATTCCGCCCTTATTCTAAAGGTTGCTTCGCATTGAGGTTGCAATTCATATAGTTTTGACTTTTATAGTCCGGCGCGTTTAAATTTATTCTTCAAACCACTGACCTGCTCATTTCCTCACGGCAAGAGACATGCCTTTTCAGATAGTTAGTTTCTCACGAGTAGGCTTTATTTTCTTATTATCTGTGAGTAGTAATGGTTGAGCATTATGCGAACGGGCAACTGATGTGATTGTCTGATATTTTGCTCCTATTCATTCATACATACGCATAAGGACTCATGCATGTCCGGGACATCTACCGACAAATTTGCTGCCGGGGAGCAGGGGCTGGGATACATTTATCAGGCGCGCCTTGCGCTAATGCACCTGCTCCAAATGCCAGAAAATACGGCTATTTACCTCGAAAAAGATGACGATCTCGATTTTGTTGATTCTAGTGGCGACCAATCTCTGGCATCGCTGAAGCACAAGGCTCCGGGGGATAAGCTCACGGACCTCTCCACTGATTTTTGGAAGTCAGTGAATATCTGGATGGTGCGATACAAACGCGACGGCCGCATCACATCCAACCTCCGGTTCTTTTTGTTTACCACGGGTGTCGTGTCGGCTGACTCATTTCTCACACGCTTCCTGCCGGGCCAGCGCACTACTTCTGAAGACACCCCGACGCTCAGTGAGCGTGCGAGTGCTGTGCTGTCGAAATCAAAGTCGCAGCTTATCAAGCCTATCGCGGAAGCATTTGGTGCACTGGATTCATATGAAAAAGAAGACTTTCTTGAACGCATCCTGATTTTTGATGCGAGCCCTCGCATTGAAGATATCCCGACTCTTATCAGGGATAAGCATATGCGAAGTGTACGGCGTGAGCATCGCGGTTTTATCTTCGAACGACTCGAAGGTTGGTGGACTGATACTGTCATCAACCAGTTGACGGGCAAAAACGCGGACGGGATTTTCGGCTACGAAGTGTCGGACAAGCTGTCCAGCTTCTCTGAGGAATACAAGGCTGACAACTTGCCTATTACCTACCGAGGCAAATTGCCGTCTCAGGAAATTGATACGGACACCGATCCACGCTTGTTTGTTTCTCAGTTGCGTCAGATCGGCATATCCTCTAGCCGTATCAGAAGTGCCATTTTTGACTATTATCGCGCATATGAACAACGTTCGGCTTGGGCACGTGAAAATCTGCTAGTGTCGGGGGAAGTTGAGGAATACGAGGAACGCCTGACCGATGAGTGGGGGCGTTACCGGGATTTTGCGTTTGATCGGTTAACTGAAGGCAGTGCTGATGAAGCGCTGTGTGAGGCTGGAGCAATGCTCTACAACTGGGCCGAATTTGAAACGGGAAAGCTGGAGTCCTTACGCATCCGAGCGCTTGTGACCGAGCCCTACGTGCTTCGAGGTAGCTTCCACATCCTTGCTAACAACAAACCAAGCCCCAGAATATACTGGCACCCACTATTTCTTAACCGCCTTAATAACCTACTCGAAGGTCCCGAATGAAGCCATGGGACCAGAGACCTTTCGAGGTCCGTACTCTTTTCAACCCTGCATTTTGCGGTCTAGTCCTGCACCGGGCCTTGGCTGCTTATAACGAAGAAAAGTCGCAGGGTATGCCATTTTCACTGTCACTACTTGTGCTGCCACTGTGTCTTCACAAGGATTCCCGGGAGATAATTGCCAGTAATCCACGAAGCTACCTGCTGAAAACGATTGAAAATAACCAACAGATAATAGTCGGGTTTGCCAGTCGTGTGACACAAATGCTCCCCTATACATTCGAAGGGTTCGGCCTGCTGATGGAGAAAGGTTGCCTCGTCATAATGGAGGATGGCTGCATGAAAACCATCCCCAAAACAGTCCGCAAGACCATTACAGGGACCGATGAAAACGTCGCTTGCCAGAAAGTTGCGCGTATTGTCGGTAAAGAATTTGCGCGCATCGCCGACCGGGCAACCGTTTATACGACCTTTGGAATTCGTCCATGAAGATCAAATCCATCCATATCTACAGCCATGACGGCCAGCGCCGAGACCTTCCATTCAAGGTGGACGGTCTGAACGTGATTACAGGCAGTTCTTCGACCGGCAAGTCTGCGTTGTCTGACATTATTGAATACTGTATGGGGCGATCTTCATTTAACGTTCCTGAGGGGTATATTCGCGATACGGTAGCGTGGTTTGCTGTTATCTATCAGTTTGAGAATGAACAGGTCCTTGTTGCCAAGCCCACGCCCCCGCGTGGCGGCGCTAGTTGCAGCACAGCGATGCTCCGAAGAGGTGCCGAAGTGCCGGTGCCGGACTCGAACAGCCTGATTGTCAACACGGATGATGACAGCATCGTTGAATTGCTCTCGAGACTCTTGGGTATTCCTGAGAACAGGACCGATGTTGCGCTGGGACACAGCCGGGATAGCTATGATGCAAACGTGAAGCATACTTTTTACTACCTCTTTCAAAAACAAATGCTGGTCGCGAATAAAGATCAGCTTTTTTACCGACAGAATGAAGTTCAGCAGCCGCTGGCGATCCGGGACACACTTCCTATTCTGCTCGGCGTTTCATCGCATGATCGTTACGGTTTAGCAGCCAGCCTGCGAATCGCGCAGCGGGACCTGAAGATAAGCAACAAAAAACTCAACCAAGCGCGGGATGTCATCAGTACGTTGCATGAAAAGGCTATCGGCCTTTATTCGGAAGCATTGACCGTAGGCATAATTAATGAACGCAACATAGAAGCTCACGCAGATGCGGTTATTGACGCGTTAACATCTGTGCTTTCATGGACGCCTGAAACTAAGCTGGTTGAAGACGATGGCTTTATTAACCGTATTTCGCAGCTTGAGGATGAACTGGTTCAGTTACGAAAAAAACGCCGCAATGTTCAGCAAAAAATTGACGCAGCACGACAATTTTCCCGGCGAGCGGGCGGCTACGAAAACGAGGCGGGTGAACAGCGAGATCGCCTTGCCTCTATTAAAGCATTACCTAAAAACTCTGAAAGCGGAGAGTGGCAATGGCCCTTTTGCGACAGTAATTTATCCCTAGAAACTCCGCTAGCGACCGTTCTCCTCAGGGAACTGAAATCTCTCGAAGCAGAACTAAGCATAGCAAGCGGCCAGCGGCCCAAACTGGATGCATACCTGACTGAACTTAGGGAAGAGGTTGACAGGATCGCCGAAAACATCATGCAGAAGGAAGAGGCACTCTCCGCGGCCATTTCAGCCAACCAAACCATTGAAGATTTGGGTACGCGTAATGCCGCGGCAGCACGTGTGGTCGGGCGCATCAGTTTGTTTTTAGAGTCGCATCTGCCAAATGAGGAGCTGCTAAGACTGGAAGCCGAGAATCGACGTTATCAGAACAGGGTAAAAAGCCTGGAAGCGCAAATCGGTACCGATGACAGCGGTGAGCGGATGGCTTCCATACTAAATATCATCTCTGCGCAGGTGTTGAGGTATATTCAGGCACTTGATGGGGAATTCGGCCACTATCCTGCACGTTTAAATCTGACGCATCTGACGATCATATTTGATCTTCCTGAAAGGCCGGTTCCTATGAGCCGCACCGGTGGTGCGGAAAACCATCTGGCCTACCATCTTTCTGCGCTACTAGCCCTTCACCTATACGCTGCGCAGAATAAGCGCCCCTTACCAAAGTTCCTGCTAATCGACCAGCCCAGCCAGGTTTATTTCCCCTCACAGCAAGTATACAAGAGTGTTGACGGAACCGTGCAGAGCACAGAGGCCGATGCAGATATCAAAGCTGTGCATCGGTTGTTCAAGTTTTTACTGAAGTTTACGCAGGAGGATATTCCGGGATTTCAGATAATCGTTACAGAACATGCGAATTTGCGAGACCTATGGTTCCAGGATGCATTGGTTGAGGAACCGTGGACGAAGCCTCCCGCGCTCGTCCCCGAAGGTTGGCCGTCAAAGCCAGCGGGATGAGTCGTTGGCCACTTTTCATCTCATTCACTGTGATGCACGTACAGCGCTGGTGTGCAACCCGGTGGCACGTACATGGCAGTGAAAGAATAAAATAAATCATTTAGCACCCGTGCTGGATTGTATGCACCCTTAAAATGCAGGTCAGCACGGGTATGGATAAGCGGCCATCGCTTTGCGAAAGCAGGTGTTATGTTGAACGACTTCACCCCCTCCGGTGTTACCCACCTCAATCTTTTTGATGACGGTCAACCCAGAGCGAACAGCAAGCCTTTGATGCAGGTTATTGACCATATCAATCTGACTGGCATAGGGAATATCTGGTTTGCTGGAAGAGGCATACCGCCCGTATGGCAGATGAAGCGTGAACTGTTGTCACCTGCCTATACAACAAGATGGAAGGACATACTCGTAGCAAAACTTTAGGAATTCTAATATTGTTAAGAAACTTCGAATTGTTTTATTAACAAAGTTAAATTTAAGGCGGATGCATGGCACCTTTAGCAACTTATTTACCAGAATCACAAGTAATAACCTTAAAAAAAGACATAGATTGTTTTCAGGATCCTGATAATTTAAAGGGTTTTGCTAATCCTCAGAGCCTTAGTGTTTTTTTTCATGAATGGATACACTTCTTACACAACGTTTCAACTATAAATGGCCTTGTAGGTTTTTCGCAACAAATAGTCTTATGGTCCAATTTTAGGTGGTCTATAAATGAAAAAGGACATTGCATAGGATCTTTGCACAGAAATGATAATGAAAGCGAGGATAACTTAAAATTACTTAAGCATTATTTTTCAAGAGTGAAACCTGGTACTGGATATATCCCTAGTCATATAGACCCGCATGATATCAGTTTGCATTCATATGAGCTAAAAGCAGGAGTAATTACTAATGGTTATTGGGAGTTTACATCAAAAATAGCATGTAAGTTTATAAGTCAGGGCTCAATTTTTGATGTTGAGATAGGTGTTCTCGAGATCTTAGAGTCTATTGCTTACATGCTTGAAACTAGACTTGTCGAAAAAATGGATAGTATGCCATTAGCGTCACCAATTAAACCCTATCAACTCGTCTACATTTTTTCTAAAGGAATTTCCCCGAAACTTAAGAAAGATGAGATCATTTGCACCATGCTTACAGCACTACAGAACAATGACCCGGCTGCAATATTATTGGTGGCCTTAGAAACAATGAAGAACAGGAAGCGTAAAAAAAGAAAAAGTTTACTTAATGATATGGCAGTTAAATGCTTGACGTCTTTTGAAGACACTATTGATCAGCAATTTAATCAGATCAAAGATTTGTTACCTGTTAACGAGCCAATGGGTAACTTTGTCAAGTTAACTATAAAGAGGTTAAAAAGGAATTTGAATAAGAGAATTAAAAACCCTTTTTTCGAGTTATCGATAGTAGAGCATACTGCTAAAAATCCTAATTATTTAAATGAATGCATAAGGAAATATGGTGGGTGTGTTGTTATTTCGGAAAGATATGGTGACGATAATGAGGCGGGCCGGGATGTTATTTATGAGTTCATCCTTGATGAGCATGAAGCTGATTACAGCTTGGGACTTCAAATTGCCCGATCAAGTTTCCATTTTTTAGATGCTCATTTAGATCATTCAACGGGAAGTTTTAAAAACTCTCAAAATATTACATACAGCTGCAAATGTCCATTCTACAACACTTGTAGAGTAGTATTGAGAAATGACAGGCCTGAGATTTGTGCTAATAAACCATGGTTATCTATAGATGATAAACAAAATCTTGGATGTGTTTATGCCAGAGCTGTAAGAGCGACAGCACCGCCGCCTGTCAACTTATAGGCTATGAAACAGATAATATGATCTGCTTATAGGGGCAAGAGCTATAAATGGCCTCCTTATATCTCTGTTCTATAATTTTAATTAGAAAAGTGGAAAGAGGGTTTTTATTTCCACTTAACGATAATTTTCATTGTGAAATAAATTTCATTGATTTTTAAATAACCATTTACGCACTTCAGATTCTGCTATTTCACTACTAACTGCAACTATGGCCTTCAATACAGTGTCGAGCTTTTTAGTGTTATATTTGCCATTTTCAATGTCACTTTTTTTTGTTTGTAAGAATTTTTTTACATACCCCTCTTTCATGTGCAATGCACCTTGATACTTTCCAACACCTTCTTTGTAATTAGTCCACCTTATATGAGGAGGAGAGAAACCTTTAATATCGAAATCCAAATAGCACTCAATTGCTACCGCTCGACCATTTATATCTGTTTCCCGAATACCATCAGGACCTTCAGCCTTGAATTGTTTGAAAACATCCATGTCAGGTAAACTAAGGCATGACATATTTGAAGGGAGGTTTAATTTTCGTATCTTTTCAAGGGCTTCACAACCTTCCGCATCGTTATCTAAAAGAAAGATTATATTATTATGGACATCGATGCTAACAAGTCCTTCAGCAAACTTCACTAAGCTCGAAGCTCCTGAAAATGGATGGCGCTCACTAACATCAATGAATGTAAAAAAATCCTCAATGTCAGGCATCAGGAGACTAAACGCATGTCGCAAGATATGTATATCAGACGTACCTTCAGTGGCAATTAAAAACTTCTCAGAACGTGATGCACCGGGTTCAATATCATCTGCACTCGCCCAGCCGTTTTCAACTAAAAGTCCATAAGCCCACGTTAATAAGGTGTCTGCGTTTTTTTCGTTTTCAGCCATAAGTCGAAGAGCCGAATATGGATGTAAAAAACCTATAAGTTCCTTGAAGGATTCAATTTCTGAAGTACTCTGGTTAAAATGCCCACTGAAAAAAGGTATTCTTTTAAGCGTTGCTTCGTCATTAAACCTTCCTGTTACTATTTCTAGCCACTTTGCATTATTATATTCGGAAGTAAATTCATCCTGTAATTCATCAATATTGATGCTTTTTACAAAGGTAAAGAACTCATCGAAATCCATCCAGTCTTTTTTATTCGAGTTAGTAGGCGCATAAAGCTCTATTATCGCTCCCTGATCTTCCGTCACATCTTGGACGTAAAAGTTAAACTCATCTCGAACATTTTTTAGAGTAAAACCTAGAAGCTCAAGACGATTCTTAACTCTGCCTAAATTCCTTTGTAGCGCGATTTCCATAGCGGCCAGTGTGCTTTCGTCATCTGTATCATCGCTTTCGTCAAATGCATCATAATCGATGCCATCACTCTTCACTCTCTTAATGTCCTCTTTCTGAAAAAGAGAACCATGATCAATGCCTAGGCCGTTTTTACTATAAGTCACCGTCATGCCTGACAAATCGAGTGTAATTTCCGTTCCCATGACAACCTCTTGTTAGACCACTTAATTGCTATTATAAAGGTGATGTTGATATCTTAGTGTAATTCGCTCGAAAAATTACTGTATCTATATAGATATGGCGAATTTATCTTATACACGTTTTCATTCAGGCCCGCCCTTGGCAAGGGTCGAATCGCTTTAAGGTTGCTTCTTTACACCATATCAGAATCCAGTAAGTTAATCGTACTCAGCAAACATTCCATAAACCCTCCTGTGTCTCCCCGGAGCCAGTAGTAAATATGGTCATGTACAGTAAAGGGTTTACCGTAATGACTATGTGCATGCTCTGCGCAGAACACCTCATAGTCAGCATGCTCTTTCATGGTTCTGATGCACCGGACAATCCGGTGCCAACTCACAGCATTACTCCGCTTCACCGCGAACTGCCGCATGAATCTGACTGAAAAGACGCTTCGTCCAGGTATCAGTGACGTGCTTCGGATCGGATGAGATATAGGTTGATACAACAAAGCTCCCAGCTTTGTTGCCGGTGGCACCGGTGCCTTTGAACGTCCGGCGAACTTCAATCGTCAGCCTGTCATTTCCCGCCCAGTGCCTGGACATGCGGTAATAGTTGCCGGGCTCTACCGACCAACTTGTGCCCTCTGAAATGGCCGAGGCTGACCAGCCCGCATTCCCCTGTCCGCTGTTGCGCGCGGCAGCCACATCCCCGTCTGAGACGAAACCGAACTTTTCCTTAAGACGCATCGCCACCGTATCGACCGGTATCAGAACCGGCCCATACGCATCGCTGATCTGATTGCGTTTTTCCGGCGTGGTCTGGTCTTTTACATCTGAAGGCATTTGATGACCGTCATTCAGCGAACCGAACTGGCCGAGGCCGTTCATGAAGCTGCTGCAGCCGCTGAGCGAGGTCGCCAGCACAATGGCAGAGAGAGTAAGGGCTTTTTTTGACATGATATTCTCCGGTTCAGGTGCGGGCTGCAACCGGCAGCCCGTGTGCGTCAGAAAGTGAAAGAAAGCTGCGCGGCAGCACCGTAGCTGCTGTCTGTACCGGCCATGCCGGTCAGGTCGAGATGCACCACATTGAAAGGTGAAATCCCCACACCGGCGGTAAACATGCTCCGATCGCTGTTACGCATGTCTGCACGGTAACCGACACGCAGCTGCGCCCAGTCCCAGGCATTCAGCTCGGTGCCTACGCCGGCATACTGTGCTTTTTCATCCGAGGCAAAACCGCTGGCAGGTGTCAGGTCAACATCTGTGGCCAGCGTGACTAAACCATTGCTCCACGCCGTGCCGGCAGTCGCCTGCGGGCGGATCTGGAAAGTGTCAGTGATGCCGTTGATTTCGCGCGTATCAATGTCACGCGCCACCAGGTTCTGTCCGGTCAGTCCGACGGTCCACTCCGGCGTCAGCTGAGCCGCAAATCCGACATCGACGTTTGCGCCGCTTTCTGAACGCTTCCAGTCATTGCTGCGAAAATCTGACGCGCTGTAGTTACCGACGGAAACGTTATAGTTCCAGGTATCCACGCGCTGGACCTTTGGCGTGATGCCGACAGAAACCGGCGTTTCGCCCAGGGTAAACTGATGCGCAGCGGCGATACCGTATTCCGTGACCAGTGCGGCGACGCCCTGCGCCCGTGAGGTCATCTGGTCAATATCCGTCTGAGTGGGCGTGAAAATGCCGCTCTGTGCCGCGTCGAGATACGCCAGGTCACGTTGTGTGATATCGGTCCGGACTTTGGCCTGTCCCCAGCCTTTAACCACAAAGGCGAAAGGGAGGGTGTCATTCGGAATGGCAATCACCGCAGAAAGCCCGGCACTGGCATGCCCGCTGTCGCCGTCAACGTCCTGCAGGGATTGTTTCAGCGCAGCCGCCTGTCGTGAACTATTACCGGTGCCCGCTGAATCGCGGAAGTCGTCAAAGGTGGTTTTTACTCTGTCCAGTCCGTCACGCAGATTATCCGGATCGCTGATTTGTACTCCCACGCCCGGCAGGATAAGTCCGACATCGTCACTTCCATCATGGTGGGTCATCAGCGCGGGGTTGGCCAGCGCAGCGGCCAGATAATTTGAAGAAGCCACCCCGGTTCCCCCCATGGCGTCGTTACGTGCCTCGGTCCAGGTGGTTGCGGCATTCACTGACGGCACGGCCGAAGCCAGTAATGCGAGAATAACACTGCGTGTTAACAGTTTTGCTTTCATCAGTTATTTCCTTTTCTTGTTTTTGACAAAGGAGTTTCCCTGGTGCTGATGCACCAATTAAATAAACAGGCTTAGTTTTTTATTTTTAAATATTGTTAACCGAAGTTCATCACTTCTTTCAGATAGTCTTCCCATTCGGGAGTGGTATAAAAATCCGGGTTTCTTACCGGCTGCAATTCCTCCTCGCTCCACATGGCGCTTTGTCGGGTTATATGGTGACCCTTACTGTTTTCATCAATTACACATGAGGCCGAGTGCAACAAATCAGAGCCACCTCTCAGGCTATCAAAATTTCCGCCCGGCAATTTTCGAAAAGAAATTTCTACAACTCTTCCTTTTAATCGCAGCAATTCACAGAAAGAGAGAAAAGCACTTATCTCTGATTCACTGATAACGGAGTGCGGTATCACGCCGGTGAAGTAATTATTTTCAATGGATACGCCATTAATATATTTAATCCGGGTCGCTGTGATTACCATCTCCTGGCTGAGATTAATCGCTGGCTGACCTGTGTAATGCTGACGTCTGAAAAAGCATAAGGACTGAACCGCTGCACCTTTGTACGGCAGAAGGCATTGAGCAGCCTGCCAGAGGTCACGTAGTGAGATGGTCGGAACCGGAAGGATGTCCTCCCCGGCGAGCCATCCGGACTGAACACCAAACCATGACGAAAGCTGTTCCAGTACAGGCAGGGTCAGATGATCGAGAGTGCGCTCTCGGTTCTCCAGCACGCTCATGCCGATGTTGAGCTCAGAGAGCATTGTGGCCACCTGCGCCACATCAAGGCCGTGGCGGTCCATCAGATGCCAGAAACGCTCATAAATGCGGTTTACCGTGGCTTTGCGGGGCGCGGTCGTTTCAGTCATAACGCCCACGATGATGATATTGACCAGTTGTGAAACAGAGATACCGAGCCTGCTTGAAACCTGTTGCAAAAATTCCCGTGAGGCCGGCGGGAAACGTATAGCCACTGGCGGACTGCCGGTCTTCTTCCCCTCTGCGAACTGCTCAAGCAGCTGTCTCTGCTCGTCGGTCTGCTCTGAGACAAGTCGATAGAGTATTTCTGTCAGGTTGATGCGTTTCATAAAGGCCCTGGTGTTGGCTGAATGATAAAATATTTTGTTAATCTTTTTGTAGCCGGTGTGAATACAGTACCTGGCGGAACCGCGCGTTGTATAACGCGATATTTCGATCGTTCAGATCGAATACAGGCATGTATTCAGTGTGAATAATTCCCTTCAGGCCTGACAGCCGAAATTATTTTTCCGGTTCAGAAGATTTCCACAGCAGCATTACCGGCCATTCGCTGCGTGACGGACAGCGCCAGCGCCACTGCCTGAACAGGATTTCCAGCTGCATCAGGGCTCGGGTAGCGTCCCGGAAAGGTACACTCGTCAGCCGACTGCGGTAAGACCAGCCCCGCGCCGTCAGGTACGCCCTGAGTCTGGCCGCCCGCACCGGCGTCAACAGGTGCGAAGCAATGACAACGGTCTTTCCCTCCTGCAGCGCGGATTCCGCCGCCTCATATACGCCAGACCAGAACCAGCTCACGCGCTCAGGCGTCAGCCCCACGGTGGGCAGCCAGGGAGACAGGTGCACGGTGATGCGTTTTTTCCGGCTGAGCAGGCAGGGCCTGCGGTAGAACTGCCGCGTCACACAGTCGAGCGGCCTGAGCATAAACGGCGAGGCGGCCGTCAGCATCCATAGCGTCAGGACGCCGCCGGGACCAGCTGGCGTCAGCAGGCTGAAAGCCAGCGTGAGCGTCAGCCAGAGAATGAGGGTCAGGATAACCAGTCGTTGCTGCATGGGTGTGCTCAGTTTAATTAACGGAAGGTGCGCACAGCAAAGCACGGGACGTTAATGGCGTCCGTCGTAAACCCTGAATCCGGGGTGAAAAATTAAAGCAAGCGGGATGTCTGCCTGAGGCAGATAAGGGTTTAGGGTTGCAAACGACGCACGGTCTCATAGCGTTACGTCATTTCTGAAGCAGAACGAAAGGCAGTGACGATGGTGCGGGTAATGAAATGGCTGGCAGGCAGGACGGCGCTAAAGTCGACGACACAGCGGCTGAACATGGACGTGAAAGAGGTGGCGTTTCGCCCGGTCCTCACCGGCAGCGAACTGATGCAAACGGCTGAGCGGCGTAAGCTTCTGAAGATGCTGACGGAAAATAGCCCCCTGTCGCAGTCCGTGACGGAGGCCTGGTGGCTTCAGCCGGCACAGGCACTGCTTGCGTACGTACAGGACTGTCCTGCCGCGTGGCGCGGGCCTTACTCCGGGCCGGGGGGATTTGGCGACCTGAGCCTCAGCGTGGCGGTCAGGGCCGTCCGACTGGTCCGGGGCATGATGCTGCCGTCCGGCGCGACTTCAGAGGAGCAGTCTGAGCAGGCGCCGGGCTGGGTCTGTGCGGTGTTCTGGGCGGGGCTGTTTCATCATCTGGCCTGGCTGACGCAGGCCGAAGGTGCCACGGAAAAAGGGCGGGTGTGGTATCCAGGCTTTCAGGAGCCGGACAGCGCGTGGCGAATCCGGCCCGCAAAAGAGGTGCAGGTATCACAACTAACGGGCCAGTACATGGCCGCACGGCTGCTGCCGGCATCCGGCATGCTGTGGCTGCAGCGCTGGCCGGGTATCTCACACTCCCTGCTGCAGTTTATGGCGGGTGAGCGCGGCGGTGTGCTGTACGGCATTATTGCCGAGGCAAAGACAGGTGCAGGGTTCGGTGTCAGCGAATTATCAGATTTATCAGACAGGGCAGGTGTCAGTATTTCACAGGTGACGCAACCTGCTGAAATTCCCCCAAAATTAGCACACAATTCGCCAGTCCTTTTGTCGAGTCACATCATTTCAGCAAATGTTTCTGAATCAATTGGAAACGAAGCGGCAGCGTATACTGCCCCTCAGACAGGCGATGCAGCAGCAGGGGCAGAGAGTATCGTCCCTGCCATCACAGGTCTGGTATCGGCCCTGAGCAGCGTGGATACCAGTCCTGACCCGGATGAGACCGAGCGGAGCGACACGGACAGCGATCCTCAGGCAGACCTGCTGGCGGTACTGGACCGCATGGCGGCGGGACAGTCGCCCGTCAGTGCCGGTGAGGAAAACGCTCCGCTTCTGACAGAGCCTGAGCAAATCCCAAATGCCGTGCTGCTGAGCACGACTCCGGAGGCAACTGAAGTGGCAACAGACGGCGAGCGATTTATGGCGTGGCTGAGGGAAAGCACTGAAGGTGGCACGCTGACGGTAAACGAGCGTGATAGCTCGTTGCACGTCCTGGCCGGTTTTGTCTTTCTGGTGTCGCCGGACGTCTTTTTTAAATGCATTTCATCACAGCCGGAAAATAATGTTGATAAAAACAGGCTGCAGAAAAGCTTTGAGGCGCTGGGCATCCATCATTCACGAAATGGTAAAGGGTTATACCATTACCATAAATATGATTCGCCGGATAAAAGCGGTCGTTTTACCAGCCTGTCGGGATATATGGTTCGGACCGACATTATTTTTAAAAAAGGAAGCTGTCCTGCGGACAGCATATGGCTTTCGCCACGGCGGGAGTAATTACAGGGTTTATGAGATAAAGAGGTCACAGTGTCTGATAACGTATCATTTGATGAATTACTGAATGATTATTTCTTCAGTAAATCACTCCGTGAAGCTACCGAATGGAGTTACCGCAAGGTAGTTAAAACGTTTATTAAATTCGTCGGCGTAAATACAACACCCGAACAGGTGACCAGCCATATGGTACTCACCTGGCGAAGAAAAGTTATTGCTGATGAAAAACTGTCCAAAATAACATGGAATAATAAGCTGACGCACATGCGTGCTATTTTTAATTTTGCCATCAAAAAAGGCTATATCAGCCAGAGAGAAAACCCTTTTAATGGCGCAATCGCCAGGCCCGATGTGAAGCGCAAAAAAACGCTGAGCAATGACCAGATTAAAAGAATTTATCTCATTATGGAGGCAAAGGAACAGGACGAAATTATTGGTGCAGGGGAAGTACGTAAAAATGCCCTGCGGCCGTGCTGGTTCTGGCTCACAGTGCTTGATGCATTACGGCGGACGGGCATGCGGCAAAACCAGCTTCTGCACATCAGGCTCTGCGACGTGAACCTCACCCATAACTGGATAAGTCTCCGGCCAGAGGGGGCGAAAAATCATCGTGAGCACCGGGTTCCTGTCACGAGCCAGTTTCGCCCTCGCCTCGAACGGCTGTACAGTCTTTCTCTTGAAAGGGGAGCAAAAATGGAAGATCAGCTTTTCAACCTCACACGGTTTGACAGCCGAAGAAATGAGGTCAGTGAGAACATGGACAATCCGCCGCTCCGGGCTTTTTTCAGGCGACTTTCTAAAGAGTGCGGGTTTGCTGTCAGTCCGCATCGCTTCCGACACACGATAGCGACGAACCTGATGAAACTCCCTGATCGCAACCTCAAAATGGCACAGGATCTGCTCGGGCATTCGACGCCGAGTGTAACCCTGCAATACGTGGAAAGCGACATTGAGAAGGTGAGAAGCGTGATTGAGGAGCTGGATGTTGACTAAGATAAATCTTAAGGCAAATCTAACTATCTGATTTAAAAAATGGAAAAAATGCGAAGGATTTATTTACATTATCTTGACAGAGAGGATGAAGAACAGGTAAATACTTTGCTGAAGTGTTTTTAATGGATGTGAGAAGTCCAGAGGATGCTGGAACATCCTCTGGACTTTAAAGTCCCGTGTTCAACAAAGGTTCGGTAAGCATATTTACCAACTTTTGGCTGAATGGGACCCTCTGTCTTGCCCGTTAAGGATCTCAACCCTTAACGAACAGGCTCTGAAGAGTGGTGCCCGAACCCGGAATCGAACCAGGGACACGGGGATTTTCAATCCCCTGCTCTACCGACTGAGCTATTCGGGCAACGGGGCGCATTAAACCGTAAAGGCCGCGGGTCGTCAACGGCTTTCACTAAAAAACCCCTGGAAACGTGACTGATTGCCTGATTTTCAGTCAAAGCGGGTAAAACCTCAGGCCAGCGCGCCATTTTTACGGCATAGCGCGATGCTGTAAACATCCTCCGCCAGCCGCTGTGCGGTGGCGACATCCTGCACATTGCGCTTCACCAGCAGCTTGCTGAGGCAGCCTTCAAGAATCAGCTCCATCTGATCGGCCACCATGCTGGGATTGTCCAGCGCCTGCTCCACCAGAATGTCGTGGGTGAACTGCCATGAGCCGCGTTTCTGCTGTTCGGCCAGTTGATGGATGGGCTGATCGGGCTGCGGGTAGAAGCTACAGGCGGCAATAAACAGGCAGCCAGGAAAGCGTCCTTTGCTGACCTGCTCACTCAGGACCTCATAGCGTGCCATCAGCTTCTGGTCGGGCGACAGCGATTCATCCAGCAGGATCTGGCGTCGCCAGGTATCAATCTGCTGCCCGTGATAGCGCAGCGCATCGTAGAGCAGGGCGTCACGATCGGGCCAGAACTGCTGAAGCTGGTCATGGGTTAATTCGGATCCCGCCAGGGTTTCCAATGAGAGGGTGGCGGCGAGGCCGTTCTGTTCAAGCACATTCAATGCATGCTCGAGTATCTGTTCACGCTGCAAGTGACTCTCCTCTGGTATGCAGGCCCGGTAAGGCACCGGGCAATGACCTGACTCCAGTGTTGTTTACGGGGTAAGTTTCTGCAAATGCGCCCGGAACTCGGCGGCATTGAGAAACCCGGTGATGCGCGATCCGGCGATTTCGCGGCCCTGCGCATCAAAGAACAAAATCGTCGGTAAGCCCAGCACCTGAAGGTGCTGCAACAGCGCGTTATCACTGGCGTTGTTGGCGGTGACGTTGGCCTGGAGCAACTGTACCTGACTCAGGCTATCGCGCACGGCGCTGTCACTAAAGGTATATTTTTCAAACTCTTTGCAGGCGACGCACCAGTCAGCGTAGAGATCGACCATGGTGATGCGGCCGCGGGCCTGCTGCAGCGCGCTATCAAGCTGCTGCGGCGTCTGGATAGTATGGAACGGCAGCGGTGCCACAGCCTGCTGCTGCGCCGGTCCGCCAAAGGCCCAGTCCTGCAACGGGCGTGCGCTGATCAGCGCAGCGGCCAGCATGATAATCTGCACTACGCGCCACTTACCACTGCTGGCGCGCAGGCTGACGCTGAACGCCCAGCCAAAGAACGCGACGCCGAGCAGGCTCCAGAGTCGCAATCCCCACGCATCGCCCAGCACCCGCTCCAGCAGGAAGACCGGCAGCGCCAGGATGACAAAACCAAAGCCCTCTTTAACGGTTTGCATCCACGGGCCGCTTTTTGGCAGCAGCCGGTTGCCAAACAGGGTCACGGCGATAAGCGGTAATCCCATTCCGACCGCATAGAGCCACAGCGTCCCGGCACCGGCCCACAGATTTCCGCTCTGCGCGATGTAAAGCAGAATGGCGCTGAGCGGGGCCGTGGTGCAGGGCGAGCAGATCAAACCCGCCAGCGCCCCCATCAGGAAGACGCCGGGCAGCGAGCCACCCTGCTGACGATTACTCCACAGGGTCAGGCGGGTTTGCAGGCTGGCGGGCAGTTGCAGCGTAAACAGGCCGAACATCGACAGCGCCAGCACGATAAAAAGCAGTGAGAGCGTGAACAGCACATAAGGATGCTGCAACGCGGCCTGGAAGCGCAGGCCCGCTGCCGCGACGACCACTCCCAGCAGCGTGTAGGTCAGCGCCATCCCCTGCACATAGACCATCGCCAGCGCGAACAGCCGGCCCAGCGAATAGTGGCGCTGTCCGCCAAGGATAATGCCGGAGATCAGCGGATACATCGGCAGTACGCAGGGCGTAAACGCGACACCGATACCAATCAGTAGCGCCCAGAGCGGCGAGAAAGGCAGCGGGCTGGCGGGCGCGGGCTGAGCGCTGACCGGCGGCGGTGCGCTGCTGGCGGTTACCGCACTTACCGGAACGCTGCGCGTCTCTGGCGGATAACAGAATCCGGCGGCGGCACAGCCCTGATAAGTCACACTGAGCGTGGCGCCGCTGGCCGCCTGTTGCAGCGTCACCGGCAGCGTCAGATCCTGCGGATAGATTTCACTTTTGCCGAAGAATTCATCTTCATGCGGCTGACCAGCCGGCAGCGTTAACGGCGCGATGGTCGCGTTCTGCGGTGTGATGTGGATCTGCTGGCGATAGAGGTAGTAACCCGATTTCACTTTCCAGTGCAGGTTGAGCTGCGCGCCCTGCTGGTCGAAGTCAAAAGTAAAGGCCTGATCGACCGGCACAAAGCGACTGGTCGCCGGATTTGAAAAGAGTGAAGCGTGCGCCTGCAGGCCGATAAACAGCGTCAGCAGAAGCGTAATTAAGCGAGAGATGCGTGCAGCCATGACAAGTATTTACTGTCTCCATATTGAACCGGCAGAGCCAGCAGTTCGGGCACATCGTAAGGGTGAGCGTCTTTGAGCAGATCACACAGCGCCTGCTGATGATCGCGGTCGCATTTCAGCAGCATCTGGACTTCGCTGCTCTGCTCCATTTTTCCCTGCCAGAGATACCAGGAGGTGGCGCCCGGCAGCAGTGTGACACAGGCCGCCAGCCTGGTTTCCAGCGCTAAGCCAGCAAGGTGCTCCGCCGTGGCCTGATCGGGCGTGGTGCAGAGGATAACGACAGCATTCATCCTGTGACTCCTGTTTTAAAGAGCGCCGATGATAGCACGCTCCATCCGTAACACGAGGAGTGCGCTATAGCAGCAATCCACCAAAAACGAAGCCAGAGAGCACCGACAGCGCAATGGCGATCACGCCGGGAATGATAAAGGCATGGTTAAATACATACTTGCCAATCCGGGTTGAACCCGTGTCATCCATCTCGACGGCGGCCAGCAGGGTCGGGTAGGTCGGCAGCACAAACAGCGCCGAAACCGCCGCGAAGGAAGCGATGGCAGTAAGCGGCGTAACGCCCAGCAGTAGCGCGGCGGGCATCAGCGCTTTGGTAGTCGCAGCCTGCGAGTAGAGCAGCATCGAGGCGAAGAACAGCACCAGCGCCAGCATCCACGGATAGGTTTTCAGCGTGTCGCCCGCCAGCATCTGAATCTCCGCCAGATGTGCCTTCACAAAGGTATCGCCCAGCCAGGCGACGCCCATTACGCAGATACAGGCGCTCATGCCGGACTTGAAGGTGCTGGCGCTGAGGATTTCGCTGGTGTCGAGTTTGCAGGTCAGGCTGATCAGCGTGGCGATGGTCAGCATAAACACCACAATTGCTTCATTGCGTGGCAGCGGCGGATTGACGATCAGCCCGACGCTGGCGCTGGTCGCGGTGGCATAAAGCACCACGGCCACAATGCCCGTCAGAAACAGCAGCACCGATTTTTTCGCGCCCGGTTTTGCCTGGTAGAGGCTGGCGCCGCGCAGCGTGACTTCGCCTTTGGCGAGACGCGCCTGATAAACCTCATCATCCTTTAGCTCACGGCCTAAGAAGTTAGTCACCAGAGCCGCCAGGAAGAGGCCCACCATGGTTGAGGGGATGGCAATCGCCAGCAGCGTGATATAGCTGACGCCGCGCGGCTCAAGCAGGGTGGCGAAGAAGACCACCGCGGCTGAAATGGGTGATGCGGTAATCGCGATCTGCGAAGCCACTACCGCAATCGACAGCGGCCGGGAAGGGCGAACGCCTTGCTCTTTCGCCACTTCGGCAATCACCGGTAATGTTGAGAACGCGGTGTGTCCGGTACCGGCCAGCAGCGTCATCAGGTAGGTCACCAGCGGGGCCAGCAGCGTAACGTGGCGAGGATGGCGGCGCAGCAGGCGTTCCGCCAGACTCACCAGATAATCCATGCCGCCTGCCACCTGCATGGCGGCTATCGCGGCGATCACCGCCATGATGATTTCAATCACATCGAACGGAATAGCGCCGGGTGCCATGCCAAATCCCAGCGTCAGGATCAGCACGCCCGTTCCGCCTGCGAACCCGATACCAATGCCGCCAAGACGTGCGCCCAACCAGATCGCCATCAAGACGATAAGCAGCTCAACCACAAACATGAATGACTCCTGAAAGATAAACCGGTAATAGCCGGGTGTGCTGTTTAACAAAAAAAAAGGCACACCGTGTTGATCGCGGTGTGCCTTTGGTTAACCAGCGTCGGTTAAACCTTACTGTTCGTTTTCATCAGTATAACGTTTGGCTTTATAAACCGGGTACATCAGGTTCTGCACCGAGAAGATATCGTCCAGCTCACTTTCCGTCAGCAGGCCGCGCTCCAGCACGACTTCACGTACGCTTTTACCGGTTTCCGCACAGATTTTACCGACGATGTCGCCGTTGTGGTGGCCGATGTAAGGGTTGAGGTAAGTCACGATACCAATCGAGTTGAAGACATAGGCTTCGCACACTGCGCGGTTGGCGGTAATGCCGTTGATGCACTTCTCCAGCAGGTTATAGCAGGCGTTAGTCAGAATGCTGATCGACTCAAACAGCGCCTGGCCAATCACCGGCTCCATCACGTTGAGCTGCAGCTGGCCCGCTTCAGAGGCCATCGTCACGGTGATGTCGTTGCCAATCACTTTGAAGCAGACCTGGTTTACCACCTCCGGTACAACCGGATTGACCTTGGCGGGCATGATAGAGGAACCCGCCTGCAGCTCTGGCAGGTTGATTTCATTCAGGCCAGCACGCGGGCCTGAGGAGAGCAGGCGCAGATCGTTACAGATTTTAGAGAGCTTCACCGCCAGACGTTTCAGCGATGAATGGACCATCACATAGGCGCCACAGTCGGAGGTTGCTTCAATCAGATCTTCCGCTGGCACCACCGGCAGGTTGCTGACTTCCGCCAGACGCTGTACCGCCAGGTGCTGATACCCTTCCGGCGTATTGAGGCGGGTGCCGATGGCGGTCGCGCCCAGGTTCACTTCCAGCAGCAGTTCCGCGGTGCGCAGAATGCTTTTGGTCTCTTCGTTCAGCAGTACGCTGAAGGCGTGAAATTCCTGCCCGAGGGTCATCGGCACGGCATCCTGCAACTGGGTACGGCCCATTTTCAGGATGGTCTGGAACTCATCGGCTTTGTGCTGGAAGCCTTCGGCCAGCTGGCTGATGCCATCAAGCAGTTTCAGTAGCGAGCTGTAGACCGCGATGCGGAAACCGGTTGGGTAAGCGTCGTTGGTGGACTGGCATTTGTTCACATGATCGTTGGGGTTGAGGTACTGATATTCCCCTTTCTGGTGGCCCATCAGCTCCAGGCCGATGTTCGCCAGCACTTCATTGGTGTTCATGTTGACCGAGGTTCCGGCACCGCCCTGATAAACATCCACGGGGAACTGGTCCATGCAGCGGCCGTTGTTGAGCACTTCGTCGCAGGCCTTAATGATGGTATCGGCAATGTTGCGCGGGATGGTCTGCAGCTCTTTGTTGGCCATCGCCGCCGCTTTTTTTACCATCACCATGCCGCGGACAAATTCAGGTATGTCGCTGATTTTGCTGTTGCTGATATAAAAATTCTCAATCGCACGCAGAGTATGAACGCCATAATAGGCATCCGCCGGAACTTCGCGCATACCTAACAGGTCTTCTTCGATACGAATGTTGTTCGCCATGATAACCTTCTTGTTGTTGCCGCTAACCATCACAAAGGATGTGTTTATTTTGTCGTGGTGTACCCGTGCCGACATATTATCCGTCTTCATAGGGGCGTGTGCGATCATATTCTGATGCATATGAAAAGCACGCATGCAGATCACTTAATGCTGCAGCCTGGTTAACGATATGTGAAGTTGGTTACAAAATTAACCCCGCAGGATAAATTTGACAGGATCGGTTGAAAATGGCGGCGCGGGTGCCCATCTCTTTTCTTATCATCCTCAGGATGAACGCTTTCTGCTGACCGGCACGCTGCCGTTCAGCCCCTACTTACAGGAGAGTACGGTGCGCTGGATACCGTTATTAGTCTTTTTCGTTCTGGCCTGGATTGAGATTTCCCTCTTCATTCAGGTTGCACACGTCATGGGCGTGCTGCTTACCATGCTGTTGGTGGTCTTCACCTCGTGCATCGGCGTCTCGCTGGTCAAAAATCAGGGCATGAAAAACTTTATGCTGATGCAGGAGAAGCTGGCACGTAATGAAAGCCCGGCCAATGAGATGATCAAAAGCGTGTCGCTGATCATCGCCGGTTTCCTGCTGCTGCTGCCTGGTTTCTTTACCGACCTGCTGGGCCTGCTGCTGCTGCTGCCACCGGTGCAGAAACATCTGACGCTGAAACTGATGCCTCATCTGCGCGTCTGGCGGGGGCCGGGAGCCGGTCCAGACAGCGGCTACACCATGGATGGCGAGTTCGAGCGTAAAGACAGCGATCGCCTTGAGCATCATGACGATCACAAGGATCGTTAACCGCAGCTGTCACCTTTGAAAGCGCAACCCTCGGGTTGCGTGAGATTGTTGAAAAACCTGACCCGGCCAGCTGTGAGACCGGAGCCGCACAGGGAACAGGGTCAGATCGGAAAGTCGCAAAATCGTCATCCATGACTGCTCGGCCCGCGCCATCCGTGGCGCGGGACGCTTTCCTCTTCTGACCCTGTTTCCTGCGCCCTGAGCTTAGCCGTTGCTGCCAGGGTCATCCTGTTCTGAGTTTGTCAGCACGCTGGCGCAACCTTCGGGTTGCGTTTTTTATTTGTCCCATCATCTGTTCAAAAAGCCATCACTTATCACTCACACGTAAAAAATTTGTTGTCCGCCCCCTTGAAAGTGGGTGGCAGCGGCCCTATCTCTCTGGTCACGAGGCCGGAAGCCATGCAGCCCGGTGTTCAACCCCAAAACTGAATGATTGGACTTCTCAAAGGAGAGCTATCAAATGAAAATTCGTCCATTGCACGATCGCGTTATCGTCAAGCGTAAAGAAGTTGAAGCTAAATCAGCTGGCGGCATCGTGCTGACCGGTTCCGCAGCCGGTAAATCCACCCGTGGTGAAGTACTGGCTGTCGGCAATGGCCGCATCCTTGAGAGTGGCGACGTTAAGCCGCTGGACGTGAAGGTTGGCGACATCGTGATCTTCAGCGAAGGTTACGGCGCGAAAACCGAGAAAATCGACAACGAAGAGGTGCTTATCATCTCTGAGAGCGACATTCTGGCCGTTGTTGAAGCGTAATTTTTACGCGTAATTCACTGAACGAAACGAATTTAAGGGATATTTAAAGATGGCAGCTAAAGACGTAAAATTCGGTAATGACGCACGCGTAAAAATGCTGCGTGGCGTGAACGTACTGGCAGATGCAGTAAAAGTTACCCTGGGTCCTAAAGGCCGTAACGTAGTCCTGGATAAATCTTTTGGTGCACCGACCATCACTAAAGATGGTGTTTCTGTTGCACGTGAAATCGAGCTGGAAGACAAGTTCGAGAACATGGGCGCGCAGATGGTGAAAGAAGTTGCCTCTAAAGCGAACGACGCTGCGGGCGACGGTACCACCACTGCAACCGTACTGGCACAGTCTATCATCACCGAAGGCCTGAAAGCGGTCGCAGCGGGTATGAACCCGATGGACCTGAAGCGCGGTATTGACCAGGCTGTTATCGCTGCGGTTGAGAAACTGAAAGCGCTGTCTGTTCCTTGCTCTGACTCTAAAGCGATTGCGCAGGTAGGTACTATCTCTGCTAACTCCGATGAAACCGTGGGCCAGTTGATTGCTCAGGCGATGGAGAAAGTGGGTAAAGAAGGCGTGATCACCGTTGAAGAAGGCACCGGCCTGCAGGATGAGCTGGATGTGGTTGAAGGTATGCAGTTTGATCGCGGCTACCTGTCACCTTACTTCATCAACAAGCCAGAAACCGGTGCGATTGAACTGGAATCTCCGTTCATCCTGCTGGCTGACAAGAAAATCTCTAACATCCGTGAAATGCTGCCAGTGCTGGAAGCCGTTGCGAAAGCCGGCAAACCACTGCTGATCATCGCGGAAGATGTTGAAGGCGAAGCGCTGGCAACACTGGTGGTTAACACCATGCGCGGCATCGTGAAAGTGGCTGCGGTTAAAGCACCAGGCTTCGGCGACCGTCGTAAAGCTATGCTGCAGGATATCGCTATCCTGACCGGTGGTACCGTAATCTCTGAAGAGATCGGTATGGAACTGGAGAAAGCGGCTCTGGAAGATCTGGGCCAGGCAAAACGCGTTGTGATCAACAAAGACACCACCACCATCATCGACGGTGTGGGTGAAGAAGCGACAATTCAGGGCCGTGTAACCCAGATTCGTCAGCAGATCGAAGAAGCAACGTCTGACTACGACAAAGAAAAACTGCAGGAGCGCGTAGCGAAACTGGCAGGCGGCGTAGCCGTTCTGAAAGTAGGCGCAGCAACTGAAGTTGAAATGAAAGAGAAGAAAGCCCGCGTTGAAGATGCGCTGCACGCAACCCGTGCTGCTGTAGAAGAAGGTGTGGTTGCTGGTGGTGGTGTGGCGCTGGTTCGCGTGGCAGCACAGCTGGTTGATCTGCGTGGTCAGAACGAAGATCAGAACGTCGGTATCAAAGTTGCACTGCGCGCGATGGAATCTCCACTGCGTCAGATCGTTTCTAACGCCGGTGAAGAGCCATCTGTTGTCGCTAACAACGTGAAAGCGGGCGACGGTAACTACGGTTACAACGCGCAGACTGAAGAGTACGGCAACATGATCGACTTCGGTATCCTGGACCCAACCAAAGTGACCCGTTCTGCTCTGCAGTACGCGGCCTCTGTTGCGGGTCTGATGATCACGACCGAATGTATGGTCACTGACCTGCCAAAAGGCGACGCACCTGATTTAGGCGGCGGCGCTGGCGGTATGGGTGGCATGGGCGGTATGGGCGGCATGATGTAATTGCCGTTGACTGCTTAAGTCATCAAAGAACCCCCGATCGGAAACGGTCGGGGGTTTTTCTTTTTCAGCGTCTGAATGCTGGCAGCAGCAGGAAAAACCCATTAACTTTTTTTATGTTCTGCATCATGGTTTAGTCAGGGCGGGATGCTCTAACGTGGATCCCGGCGCAAAATAGCGCGCTCTGAAAGGGATAAACAACAGATTAAGGAAAATTAAAATGCACGATAAATGGGAATTTTATAAGGACGAAGCACACAAGTGGCGCTGGAGAAGAACGGCGCCCAACGGCAATATTACCGGCGCCGCCAGTCAGGGCTACGTTAACAAAGCCGATTGCATCGAAAATGCACGACGTAATGGCTACACCGGTTAAGGGCATCACGCTCTGACATCACCCCCGATCGGAAACGGTCGGGGGTTTTTCTTTTGGGTGGGAAAATAGTATAAGTAAGGCGCAATCGTTCGTCTTTCCTCTTGATATGTCACGCTGTCTGCGGCTGCGCCGACTGATCGACTGGCTTCATTTTATTCACCAGCATCGGCACGCTTGCCAGCCTGCAAGCGGCGTGAAATATTGAGACGATATAACGGGATAAGGGCAATGAATGTGCAGAAAGAAAAATCCTTTTTCTGCTACGCTGCCACCCGACTCTGATGATAATAAATGGGGATTACAATGCGGATTAACCTCTTGCTCGGACTGACGGCTGGCGCGTTATTGCTGGCGGGCTGCAGCAGCTCTACGCAACTCTCTTCAGCAGGACAGCGCGTGACGTTCACCGATCAGCAGCCTGGCAATACCTGTCAGCTTCTGGGCAATATTACCGGCTCTCAGAGCAACTGGCTGAGCGGTGCAGGCGGGGAAACCAGCGCACTGCGTGGCGCAGCAAACGACCTGCGCAATCGCGCAGCGGATATGGGCGGTAACGTGATTTATGGAGCAACCAGTCCGACGCAGAACCTGTTGTCCGCGTTCGCGCCACTCGACAGCAAAATGACCGGCCAGGTCTACAAGTGCCCATAATGTGAATCAGGCAGTCTGCCAAATTGAACCGGCCAGCCTTTTACTGGCCGTTTTTATTCCTGACGTAACTGTAAATCTAACGGTGTTTTACTTGGCTCTCCGCCAATTTCACGCGCCAGCTTTGGCACCAGATAGCCGGAGACCTGTGACAGTAATGCACGCACCAGCTGGCGGGCCTCGTCATCTGACACAAAGAAATGCGCCGCACCCTGTACCTTATCCAGCACGTGCAGATAGTAGGGCAGAATGCCGGCATCAAATAGTGCATTGCTCAGGGTGGCCAGCGTCTGCGCATTATCGTTGATGCCACGCAACAGGACGCTCTGATTCAGCAGGGTGACACCGGCACGCTTCAGGCTGCTCATCGCCTCACGCAGCTCATCATCAATCTCCTGCGCATGGTTGATGTGCGTCACCATCACCACCTGCAGATGCGTCTCGCTGAGCATCTGACAGAGCTGATCGGTAATGCGCGCCGGTATCACCACCGGTAAACGGCTGTGGATGCGCAGACGTTTCAGATGCGGGATCTGTTCAAGCGCGGCGATAAGCCAGGCGAGCTCATGATCTTTCGCCATCAGCGGATCGCCGCCGGAGAAAATGATCTCATCCAGCTCGGGATGATCGGCGATATAGTCCAGTGCAGCCTGCCAGCTACGCTTATTGCCGGGATTATCCTGATAGGGGAAATGACGACGGAAGCAGTAGCGACAGTTGACGGCGCAGCCGCCTTTTACCAACAATAAAGCCCGGTTTCGGTATTTATGCAGCAATCCAGGTACAACGTTGCTTTGTTCATCGAGCGGATCGGTGCTATAACCTGGCGCATCAGTGAATTCCTGGCGGCGGGTCAGTACCTGAAGCAGCAGCGGGTCGTGCGCATCGCCTTTTTTCATCCGGCGGATGAACGCATGCGGTACACGTAAGGCGAAAAGACGCCGCGCATCCGCACCTTCAGCCAGCTCAGTGTGCTGATCAAGGGCTAAAATCCGCAGTAATTCATCAGGTTCGGTGACAACATCCGCAAGTTGCTGCAACCAATCTTCTCTGGAAGGTGTTTTTAGGGTTACAATGTGTGCCATTTTTTTGGCTTAGTACCAGTGTCAATTTTCGTAGAGGGCCTTCATGGCGACTTATTCTAGCAACGATTTCCGTCCCGGTCTTAAAATCATGTTCGAAGGCGAGCCGTATGCCATCGAATCCAGTGAGTTCGTTAAACCGGGTAAAGGTCAGGCATTCGCGCGCGTTAAAATGCGTCGCCTGCTGACGGGTTCTCGCGTTGAGAAAACTTTTAAATCTACCGACTCCGCCGAAGGCGCTGACGTAGTAGATACCAACCTGAACTACCTGTACAACGACGGTGAGTTCTACCACTTCATGCATCCGGAAAGCTTTGAGCAGTTCCAGGTTGAAGAGAAGACGGTAAGCGATGCAGCGAAATGGCTGCAGGATAACGCTGAATGTATCGTTACGCTGTGGAACGGTCGTCCGATCGCCGTTCAGCCGCCGAACTTTATCGAAGCTGAAGTTATCGAAACCGATCCAGGCCTGAAAGGTGATACCGCAGGGACTGGCGGCAAGCCAGCTAAACTCTCTACCGGTGCCGTGGTGAAAGTGCCACTGTTCGTGCAAGAGGGCGAAGTGGTGAAAGTTGACACCCGCTCTGGCGAATACGTGTCACGCGTGAAATAAGATTCGCAGGCGCATCTTCTGGTGCGCCTTTTTCTTGTCTGAGAGAAAAAAATGATCAAGCTGGCAAAATTAATCGCGTTCGCGTTGCTGGTCTCCTCTGCGTTAAGCGCCTGCAACACATTCCACGGTTTTGGCGAAGATGTCTCTCACTTAGGTGGTGCCATTTCGCGGGCAGCAAAATGACCTTAACTGATTGTCCTTTTTAAAGTCTCGCCAGCAGCAACTGCCGGAAATCCGGCTATGCTTAAAGCGCTGTACTTTACATCCATCAAAAAGGACATTGTTATGTTAAAGAAAAGTATTGCTGCAATCTTCTCTGTACTGGTGCTCTCTTCCCTGCTCACAGCTTGTAATACAACGCGTGGCGTAGGTGAAGATGTCGAAGCGGGCGGCCAGGCGATTCAGAACAGCACGAAGTAACCTGTTATTCCAACCGGTACGAAATGCTTTTCGTACCGGCTTGTCAGATTCTGCACTATTTCTGTTTTACCCAGATTAACTCTTCAACCGGGAAACCATCCCGACGCGCCTGATCAACCAGTTTCTCTTTTACGCCCGGTTCCAGTTGTGGTGTGCGTGACAGTATCCAGAGATAGTGGCGATTCGGTCCACATACCAGCGCATAGCGGTAGTCAGGATCGAGAGCAATCACGTTATAGCCGCCATAGAAGGGGCCGAAGAAAGAGACTTTCAGAGAAGCCCGCGTGGGTTCACCGGTAAAGTAGGCTTTGCCGACGCTCTCCTGCCAGCGCTGCTTTTTGACGTTATAGCCACGGTTGATTACCTTCAGGCCGCCATCTTCACGCGGGCTGTAGTTTGCCGTTACCTGTTCAAGGCCGCGCTCAAAAGGGTGGTTAAGGCGGGCAATCTCATACCACTGACCGAGATAGCGCTGGCTGTCAAAGTTATCTACGACCGTGACGTTCTTTGGCGGCGTAGTGCTGCAGGCGACAGAGAGAAAAGCACTCAGGCTGGCAACAACTGTTTTCCATGGAGACATAGTGGGATTCCTTTGTGATTTAACCGCTTAAGTATAGAAGCCGAAACGCTGTTTTTGGCAGTACGGGCACGAGATTGTTTGCCGCAGGCATTGCAGGTAGACTTCCCCCCCTAATTTGTATCAGGAGTCATCACCATGAGCGAAACGGCAAGCTGGCAACCAAGCGCATCCATCGCCAATTTGTTAAAACGCGCCGCTATTTTAGCAGAAGTGCGTCGTTTCTTTGCCGATCGCGGCGTGCTGGAAGTGGATACGCCGGCGATGAGCCAGGCCACCATTACCGATATCCATCTGGTGCCATTCCAGACGCGTTTTGTCGGGCCTGGCGCTGCGCAGGGGCGCGATCTCTGGCTGATGACCAGCCCGGAATATCATATGAAACGCCTGCTGGCGGCGGGCAGTGGCCCGATCTATCAGATGGCGCGCAGCTTCCGCAATGAAGAGGCGGGACGTCACCACAACCCGGAATTCACCATGCTGGAGTGGTACCGGCCGCATTACGATATGTACCGTCTGATGAACGAAGTCGACGATCTGATGCAGCAGGTGCTGGAGTGTGACAGCGCTGAGTCGCTCTCCTATCAGCAGGCGTTTATCCGTCATCTTGAGCTGGATCCGCTGTCAGCGGATAAAGCGCAGTTGCGTGAAGCGGCAGAGAAGCTGGGTGAAGGCGAGCTGGCGCGTGCAGAAGAGGATCGCGATACCTTACTGATGCTGCTGTTTATGCTGGGTGTGGAACCGAAGATTGGTCAGGATAAACCCTGCTTCGTTTATCATTTCCCGGCCAGCCAGGCAGCCCTGGCGGAGATCAGCACCGAAGATCACCGCGTGGCCGAACGCTTTGAGGTCTATTACAAAGGCATTGAGCTGGCGAACGGTTTCCGTGAACTGACCGACAGCCGTGAGCAGCGTCAGCGTTTTGAGCAGGATAACCGTCGCCGTGCGGCACGCGGCCTGCCTGTGCATCCTATTGATACGTATCTGCTGGATGCGCTGGCGCATGGCATGCCTGCCTGTTCCGGGGTCGCACTGGGTATCGATCGCCTGATCATGCTGGCGTTGAAAGCGGAGTCATTGAGCGATGTGATCGCGTTTCCGGTGGATCGCTGCTAATCGGTTAATCACAAACGATGGCGGATTAGAGGGGAAGGGTTGGCCCGGATGAAGAGCAAAGCGTCCGAGCCAGGATGGCGAGGCCGACCGCCATGGATGGCGGCCTTCTTTGCGATCAGCCGGGCCATCCCTGACCTGGCACAGGTTTCAGCTAACTACTGCTGTCAGGAAACTCCTGAATGGTGACCGGCAGCGTCAGTTTCTGATCGTTTCGCAGTACCTGCACATCAATCACTGAACCCGGGCGAATTTCTGCCACCTGATCCATGGTCTCCTGCGCGGAGATGGCCGGCTTGCCATTCACGCTGAGCAGCACATCGTTGGCCTGAATCCCGGCTTTATCCGCTGGCCCATCTGGCGTGACCACGCTGACAATAATGCCCTGAACCCGATCCAGATTGCTGCCCTGTCCATGCAGCGGCGGCAGCTCACGCCCGGTAATGCCGATATAGCCGCGTATCACCCGACCATCACGAATCAGCTTATCCATGATCTTCGAGGCTAAAACGGTTGGAATGGCGAAACCAATCCCTTCCGGGGTTTCACCATCACTACTTTTATCGAAGGTCAGGGTGTTAATGCCCATCAGCTCGCCTAGCGAGTTAATCAGCGCGCCGCCGGAGTTACCCTGATTGATTGACGCATCGGTCTGCAGGAAGTTCTGTCGGCCTGATGAGCTTAAGCCAACCCGGCCCGTGGCGCTGATAATGCCCTGCGTGACCGTCTGACCGAGGTTATAGGGGTTGCCGATAGCCATCACCACATCCCCGATATGCGCCTGGCGATTTGGATTGATGGGGATAACGGGCAGGCCGGAGGCCGTGATCTTCAGTACCGCCAGATCGGTCATACCATCGGAACCCACCAGCGTCGCTTCAAAGAAGCGGCCATCCTGCAGCGCCACGATAATTTGATCGGCATTATTGATCACATGCTTATTGGTAAGGATGTAGCCTTTTGCATTCATGATCACCCCTGAACCCAGGGTCGTGATGCCACGATTGTTGTTGCCGTGGGCGCTACGATTGTAAACGTTCACAACGGCAGGCACGGCGCGGCGCACCCCTTGATTGAAGCTAAAGGGCGTTTCGTCTGTAATATTTTCGTGGTTATAGAGGGCGTCGCTGCCCATACGCAGTGCAGGCAGTGCTGCGAGCAAAATACCCGCCACAATCAGGCCCAGCACCACGGCACGCAAAAGTTTAAGAAACATGGTGTTAAATTACGCCAGGGGAGATCGCAGGGGAGAATAGCATGAGAGCGGCGGACACACACGCGCTTGTGTCCGCCGTAATGCGAGGTTTATCTCAACAACAGATAGATACTCTCATCGCCGCGCACCACATTCAGTGCCAGTACCGGCGGTTTCCCTTCCAGTATTTTACGCATTTCAGCAATGGTCTGAACCCGGTTGCGGTTAACGCCGATAATCACATCATCTTTCTGCAGACCAACCTGTTCAGCCGGTGTGCCTTTTTCGATGGTATCGACCTTCACGCCTTTATCACCGGTTTTAGTCTGTCCATCACTCAGGGTTGCGCCCTGAAGCGCGGGTGACATCAGCTGTGCGCTGGCGGTGCTCTGTGCGCTCTGCTCCAGCGTAACGGTAACCGTTAATGGCTTACCTTCACGCAGCAGGCCAAGTTTAACCTGTTCACCTGGCGGCGTGGTTCCTACTTTCACGCGCAACTCAGCGAAGCTGGTAATCGGCTTATCGTTGATCGACGTAATGATATCGCCTGACTTCACGCCCGCTTTCTGCGCGGCAGATTGCGGTAAGACTTCAGAGACAAAGGCGCCGCGCTGTGCATCGACATTGAATGCTTTAGCCATATCGGCTGTCATTTCAGTGCCTTTGATGCCGAGCTGACCGCGCTTCACTTCACCAAATTTAATCAGCTGCTGCGCGAGGTTCATCGCCATATCACTCGGGATAGCAAAGCCGATACCGATGTTACCGCCGCTGGAGGCGAGAATCGCAGTGTTGATACCGATCAGTTCGCCATTAAGGTTGACCAGCGCACCGCCTGAGTTGCCACGGTTGATCGCGGCATCGGTCTGAATAAAGTTTTCCAGCCCTTCCAGGTTCAGGCCGCTACGGCCCAGTGCGGAGATAATACCGGAGGTGGCCGTCTGTCCCAGCCCGAACGGGTTACCGATCGCCACCGCGAAATCACCCACTTTCAGCTGGTCAGAGTCCGCGACTTTCACCTGCGTGAGGTTTTTTGCGCCCTGAATCTGAATCAGCGCGATATCGGTCTGCTCATCATGACCAATGAGTTTGGCTTCATATTCACTGCCGTCGCCAAGCTGTACGTTGATTTTATCCGCACCGTTGACTACGTGATTGTTGGTGAGCACGTAGCCTTTCGCGGCATCGATGATCACGCCAGAACCTAAACCTTCAAACGGCTGTGGCTGACTATTTCCGCCAGGCATCTGACCAAAAAAACGCTTCAGCGGTTCAGGAATATCCTGAGCCTGTGCACCCGAATCAGTGCCTTCCACATGCACACTGACCACGGCAGGTAACACTTTCTCCAGCATCGGCGCCAGACTCGGCAGCGGCTGGCCCGCAATTTGTGCTGGCAGCGTTGCCATCGCGTCTGGCGCGGCGGCAAGGCTCATCCCAATACTCAGGGCTAATGCGCTAAACAGGCGTGCTTGTTTTTTCATTGCTACAACGCTCTCGCTGCAAAAGGTGGGAGGAATTAATAAGTGTGACAGTCGTTTGCGGTCAGGGTTCGCAAAAACAGCGGGCGCAGACAGGCTGCGCCCCAAAAAGATTAGTCGCGGGCAGGGCGCTCGCCACGCAGTAAACCGGATGCGCCTTCAGAATAGTCGCGCGGCATCTGCACCGGCACCTGATCGTTGTCCGCTTCGGCTTCAGTCAGCTGATAGGCAAACGGATTTTTCTGGCCAGGCAGATTCGGCAGCAGGTCATTTGAGCCTTTTGCCATGTGCTGATAGAGCTGACGATAATCACGCGCCATGTTGTCCAGCAGCTCCGCACTCTGCGCGAAGTGGTTGGTCAGCTCTTCGCGATAATCCGCCAGCTCCGCTTTCGATTTTTCCAGCTCGTACTGCATGCTGCGCTGCTCACGCAGCTTTTTGTTGCCAAAACGCATGGCGACTGCGCCGACAATAATACCAACCACTAAACCAATTAGCCCGTATTCCCAGGTCATAATGACTCCCGTGTTATTTCCATTGTTCCGTAGGGCATTGCACCATTTCAATAATAGTCACTATACCCGTTAATCTTATGGATGTGGAACTCTGGAGCAGCATGGCTTAGTGTAGAACGGCCTTTTTTTCAGCAACCGTGGTATGAATCAGACACCATTCAGGGACTTTGAAACAACAATGCAAACCTCAACTCCGCTTGCACGCTATGAACAGGCGCTGTCGCAGGGCGAATTCAGGCCCGATGACGTACAACGTGAAGCGATTACCCGTTTAGACGCGCTGCAGCAGGCGCTGGTTGCACGGCAACAATCCGCCGCGCCTGCCACATCCGGCCTGCTGGGTCGCCTGTCAAAATTGATCGGTAAAGAGAAAAACGAGACGCCACAACCGGTACGTGGACTCTATATGTGGGGCGGTGTCGGTCGCGGTAAGACCTGGGTCATGGATCTCTTTTTTCAGTCTATTCCTGGCGATCGCAAACTGCGTCTGCACTTCCACCGCTTTATGCTGCGGGTGCATGAAGAGCTGACGCAGCTTCAGGGGCAGAGCGATCCGTTACTGATTATTGCGGACAAATTCAAAGCGGAAACGGATATCCTCTGTTTTGATGAATTTTTTGTCTCCGATATCACCGATGCGATGCTGCTGGGCACGCTGATGGAAGCGCTGTTTGAACGCGGCATTGCGCTGGTGGCCACCTCGAACATTCCGCCTGATGATCTCTATCGTAATGGTCTGCAGCGCGCGCGCTTCCTGCCTGCCATCGAGCAGATCAAACGTCATTGTGATGTGATGAATGTGGATGCCGGTATCGACTACCGGTTACGCACGCTGACCTCCGCGCACCTGTGGAACTCTCCGCTGAACAAAGAGACGCACGCTGAAATGGCGCGGATGTTTAAAGCGCTGTCGGGCAGCCAGCCTGAAGATGCGCCGGTTCTGGAAATTAATCACCGCCAGATGCCGACGCTGGGCGTCAGCGAGGGCGTGCTGGCGATTAATTTCACCACCCTGTGTGGCGAAGGGCGCAGCCAGCATGACTATATTGCGCTGTCGCGCCGTTTCCACAGTGTGCTGCTGTATGACGTGCCGGTAATGATCTACAAAACCGAAGATCAGGCACGGCGTTTCCTGGCACTGGTCGATGAGTTCTATGAACGTCATGTGAAGCTGGTGGTCGCGGCAGAAACGTCACTGACCGAGATTTATCAGGGCACGCGGCTGAAGTTTGAATACCAGCGCTGTTTATCGCGACTTCAGGAGATGCAGAGCGAAGAGTATCTGCGTTTACCGCACCTGCCGTGAGAATAATCGGGATAAATACCGAAATAGGGTTCGATTTTTGTAACCGACTTCTCTATAATCTTGCGACCCCACGTTACAGCAAAGGATTTTTTTCCCAAATCCTCTGTGTTCCAGTAACTCTATCCGAAGGGGTGGCTTGCTGGTCAAAATGGTCGTGTGAGCCTCATTCGTTTACTTAAGCGTTTGGGATTTCACCAACGTGTAACTTAATTTGGGTAAGCTTTTCGATGAAAACTTTTACAGCTAAACCAGAAACCGTCCAACGTGACTGGTTTGTAGTTGACGCAACGGGCAAAACTTTGGGTCGCCTGGCGACTGAACTGGCGCGCCGTCTGCGTGGTAAGCATAAAGCGGAATACACTCCGCACGTTGATACGGGTGATTACATCATCGTTCTGAACGCAGAAAAAGTTGCTGTAACCGGCAACAAGCGTACTGACAAGATCTACTATCACCACACTGGCCACATCGGTGGTATCAAACAGGCGACCTTTGAAGAGATGATTGCTCGCCGTCCTGAGCGTGTGATTGAGATCGCGGTTAAAGGCATGCTGCCGAAGGGCCCGCTGGGTCGTGCTATGTACCGTAAACTGAAAGTTTACGCAGGCAACGAGCACACCCATGCGGCACAGCAACCGCAAGTTCTTGACATTTAATCGGGATTAAAGGCAATGGCTGAAACTCAAAACTACGGCACTGGTCGCCGCAAAAGCTCTACCGCTCGCGTATTCATTAAGCCGGGTAGCGGTAACATCGTAATTAACCAACGTTCTCTGGAACAGTACTTCGGTCGCGAAACTGCCCGCATGGTAGTTCGTCAGCCGCTTGAGCTGCTGGACCTGGTTGGTAAATTCGATCTCTATGTCACTGTTAAAGGTGGCGGTATTTCTGGTCAGGCTGGTGCGATCCGTCACGGTATCACCCGCGCTCTGATGGAATACGACGAATCACTGCGTGGCGAGCTGCGTAAAGCTGGCTTCGTAACGCGTGATGCGCGTCAGGTTGAACGTAAGAAAGTCGGCCTGCGTAAAGCACGTCGTCGTCCTCAGTTCTCCAAGCGTTAATTGTTTGCAGCTCCGGCTGCGGCAATTGGCTCAAAAAACCCGCTTCGGCGGGTTTTTTATTTTCTGCCTTCCCATAAACTGTCCGCGAAAACCGTAACGCCGCGCTCAATTTACCTGCAAAGATTCATTCCACGCCCACAAGCAGCCTAAAATCTGGTAAACTCTGTGTCACTTTGCGCCCGCAGGCCGGTGCGTTATGCGCCTCCCCACTGTCGGGGCGTCAGTATCTGTGACGCAGCTAACCAGGTTGCGTGCGAGTTCGATAAGCAAGTGAGTCGCCGTGTGGTTGGCTATTCGCAGTATCTTTTTGTGAACAAACTTGGAGGTTTTCATGGCTGTCGCTGCCAACAAACGTTCGGTAATGACGCTGTTTTCTGGTCCTACTGACATTTTCAGCCATCAGGTACGTATCGTCCTGGCGGAGAAGGGTGTCAGCGTAGAGATCGAGCAGGTCGAAATGGATAACCTGCCGCAGGATCTGATTGACCTCAATCCGTATCGCACGGTACCGACGCTGGTAGATCGTGAGCTGACGCTGTATGAATCACGCATCATCATGGAATATTTAGATGAGCGCTTCCCGCATCCGCCACTGATGCCGGTTTATCCGGTTGCCCGTGGTGATAGCCGCCTGATGATGCACCGCATCGAGCAGGACTGGTATAGCCTGATGAGGAAAGTAGAGAACAGCAGCGGTCAGGAAGCGGAAGCGGCACGCAAGCAACTGCGTGAAGAGCTGCTGGCTATCGCGCCACTGTTTGGCCGTACGCCTTATTTCATGAGCGAAGAGTTCAGCCTGGTTGATTGCTATCTGGCTCCGCTGTTATGGCGTCTGCCGTCAATGGGTATCGATTTGATCGGCTCAGGTTCAAAAGAGCTGAAAGGTTACATGAATCGCGTATTTGAGCGTGACTCCTTCCTCGCTTCATTAACTGAAGCTGAACGTGAAATGCGGCTGCAAGCCCGGGCTTAACGTATGGAAATGTCGCAACTTACTGCACGTCGTCCCTATCTGCTGCGCGCCTTTTATGACTGGTTGCTCGACAATCAGCTGACGCCGCATCTGGTGGTCGACATAAATCTGCCGGGTGTGCAGGTGCCGCTGGAGTATGCGCGCGATGGTCAGATAGTCCTGAACATTGCGCCACGTGCTGTCGGTAACCTCGATCTGGCAAACGATCAGGTGTCGTTCAACGCCCGCTTTGGTGGCGTTCCTCGCCAGGTTAACGTGCCGATGGCGGCGATTCTGGCAATCTATGCGCGTGAAAATGGCGCCGGGACGATGTTTGAACCGGAACCGGCTTACGAGCTGGGCACGCATGAGGCGTCAGAGGGTCAGGAAGAGACTATGATGTCGGTGATTGATGGTGATCGTCCTGACGATGCCAGCGATGACGAGACACCGCCTGATGACGATCCACCGCCACGTGGTGGACGACCTTCACTGCGCGTAGTGAAATAGCAGTGACATAACAGCGAATACCCGTCCATCCGACGGGTATTTTTTTGCCTGTCGGCCATAAAAAAATCCGGCTGCCTGCGCAAGCCGGATTTTTTCAGCAGACCATCGCGATCAATAGACGTCGCGCAGGTAGCGCTTCTCTTTCTTCAGCTGATCGACATAGTCAGCAGCGCGCTCGGTGGAGAGGCCACCAAACTGGCGAACCACTTCATACAGCGCGTTATCCACATCCTTCGCCATACGCGATGCATCGCCACAGACATAGAAGTAAGCCCCTTCCTGCAGCCAGGCATACAACTCAGCGCCCTGTTCAAGCATCCGGCTCTGCACGTAGATCTTCTTCTCCTGATCGCGTGAGAACGCCAGATCCAGACGCGTCAGTAAGCCATTATCGCGCCAGGCAAGTAATTCATCCTGATAGATAAAGTCATGTTCCTGATGCTGATCGCCGAAGAACAGCCAGTTTTTCCCCTGCGCGCCAGTTGCCTGGCGCTCCTGCAGGAAGGCACGGAATGGCGCAATACCGGTACCTGGTCCCACCATGATCAGCGGTGCGCTGTTGTTGGCAGGCACGCGGAACGATTTATTGGGTGAGATAAAGATGGCGGGCTTCTCACCGCGACGCACACGCTCGGCCAGGTAGGTTGAGCAGACGCCACCGCGATTACGGCCGCCACTGTGATAACGCACCGAGGCAACGGTCAGATGCACCTGATCAGGATGGGCTTTAGAGCTGGATGAAATAGAGTAAGCGCGATGCTGCAGCGGACGCAGCAGCGCGACAAACTCGGGTACCGCCAGCGTGCGCGTCAGTTCAAGCTGTAGCAGGTCAAGGGTATCTTTGCCCCACAGCCACACGCCCAGCGCATCTTTATCATCATGCTGTAACACATGACGCAGCTCCTGGTTGGTGGTGTTCTGTCCGACCCACTCGATTAACTTGCGTGACGGCTCTGAGATCTCAAACTGATAGGTCAGCAGGTCGCCAAGGCTGCGATCAAAGCCGGGCACCGGCGTCTCGTAGTCCGCGTTAAGCTGGGTCAGCAGCAGGCTGACCAGCGACGGCTCGTTGACCGGAATTACGCCCAGCGCATCGCCCGCTTCATACTTCAGGCCGCTGTCAGACAGGTCGAACTCGAAATGACGAATATCTTTGGCTGACTGCTCGCCTGACAAACGCTTGTTAGTGATCAGCGCGGCGGCGTATGGATTGGATTTGTTGCTGCCTGGAATGACTGGCGCTTCAGGCGCGCTTTCCAGCACGGTGCCGCTGCTGCCCGCGCTGGCGGCAAACTGTGGCATTGAGCTGTTCAGCCACTCGCTGGAAGGCTCCTCAAAATCGATATCACAATCGATACGATCAACCACGCGTTTCGCGCCCAACTGCTCAAGGCGCATATCAATAAACTTGCCCGCCTGACAGAAGCCATCGTAGCCGGTATCGCCAATCGCCAGCACGGCGAAATGCATCTGCTCCAGACGCGGTGCGGTACTGGCAGAGATCGCATCCCAGAACAGCTGCGCGTTGTCCGGCATTTCACCTTCGCCATAGGTCGAGGTGACGATCAGTACATGGCGCATGGTGGCAAATACGTCGAGATCGACATCGCCCAGCGCCTGAACCACCGGCACCAGACCTTTAGCGCGCGCAGACTTCGCTGCGGTCTGCGCCAGTGCTTCAGCATTGCCGGTCTGTGAGCCATAAAGAATGTGCAGTTGCGTCGTCGCGGCTGCGCCTGTGCCCGCGGCGGGTTGCTGCTTGTCTTCTAATACCAGCAAACGGGAGTGCAGACCCGCAAGAAAGCCAGCCAGCCAGTACTTCTGATCGCCATTAAAAGGTGCATCTTCTGGAATATAAGGAATTTTCATGGGTACTTTTACTCAATCCCGTTCTCGCCCGTCATCATTGGCATTGTCCGGTGTGAAAGCGGTTCCGCTTTCCCGCGCCGCAGTGTGTGCGACAGGGGAGAGCGGTGCTGCATCTGTCCGGTACAACGATTAATCCGGGCAATGATCAATTAATAATATTCAGTTCAGCCTGATCAGTATCACTGTCAGGAGAGTTTACCCACCGCAGCGGCGATTTCCGGCAATGCCGCACGTGCAAACAGCTCTTCAAAGTCAGGCAGGTGGCCCAGCACTTCCCGGTTACAGGCATCCTGGTACATGATCCAGCCGTAGGTTGCCAGACTGTCCATGGAGCGGATGTTACGTTGCGTCAGCGCCGCTTTGTAATCTGACATGCGTTTGGTTCCAATCAGACTCGCCAGTTCATCATCGCTGTAGCTCTCGATAGCGGAACGTGCATGACGCTGCAGCTTGCTTATCAGCGAAAAGTCTTCCGTCATCAACAGATTACGGACCGCTTTTTCAACTGCCGCATCTTCAACCGGGGTGCCTTTCGGTAATTTGCCCAGCGCCAGCTGCTGGGCAAAACTCAGCACGGTGTAGTTGTTGAGCAGGACAAACATCTCCAGCGTATCGGTCGCGCCATAAGCTGGTACGGCACCGTTGGCGATGGTTTTACCCTGACGCCATGCGGCTTTAAACTTCGCCACCTGATGGCCTGCCAGCGCCGTCGACAGCTCTTCGAGCAGATCTTTGCGGCTCTTGGCTTTCAGAATCTCGCCGCCATCCTGATAGAGCAGCAGCGAGCGCGGCATCACGTAAACAAAGTGGTGACACTCCGTTTCCCAGTTCTCCAGCAGCCAGGCGGCACGCGGTGATTTGGTCGCCTCCAGATGCCAGTTCAGCATGGTCAGCACCGCCTGCTTATGCACCTGGGCCATCTCATCCTGATCGGCAATCGAGCCGAACTGCACCGAATCACCGGCAGCATGGCTGGCCAGCGATCCATAGGGGTCGTACTGGTAGGCGAAGCCGCCGCTCATGCCGTTGCCAAATCCTTTACCGAAGGTGCCCAGGTTGAGGATGGCGCCATTGGTCATATATTCGCAGCAGAAGTCACCGACGCCTTCAACCACGGCGGTGGCACCGGAGTTACGCACCGCGAAACGGTCACCGGCCTGGCCCTGCACGAACAGACGTCCGCCGGTCGCGCCAAACAGCGCAAAGTTACCAATAAGCACGTTGCCATCGGCATCCTGCGCGCCGCCGCCAGGCGACATCACGATCAGTTCGCCGCCACACTGTCCTTTGCCGACACCGTCGTTACAGGTGCCGTAATGGGTCAGCTGCATGCCATCGTTGCAGAAGGCGCCAAACGACTGACCGGCAGAACCGGTGGTGGAAATTTTTACGCTCTCAGGGGCCAGATAGCGGCGACCGCGATCGTCAGTCAATACGGCAGGCATCGCCTGCAGCTGCTCAGAACTCAGCTGATGGTTCAGCATCCGCTCAATATCGATGGCCAGCTGGCCGCCGACACTTTTGTTTCGGTTATTCAGCACGATATTGTTGCCCAGAGTGACGTCAGGATTTCCCTGATCCACCAGCGACAGCTTCAGTTGCTCAATCCAGACATCATCCAGCTCAAAATCTTTTTCCAGATAAACCGGCTTGTCGATTTTCAGCTCAGGCACCACGGTAAGCATGGCGCGTAAGTCGAGCTTGCCCACTTCCAGCGGGTGATCCATCAGGTGCAACAGGTCAGAGCGACCGCGTGCCTCACGCAGGGAGCGCAGGCCCATACGCGCCAGGATTTCACGCACTTCATGCGCCACGTTGAGGAAATACTGCGCCAGCTGACGTGGATCGCCATCAAACGCTTCGGCATTCGTGGTTAAGCCAGCCGGGCACTTAACGTTACAGTTCTTCGCCATCACGCATTTCAGCATCATCAGCGCCGTCGTACCGAACTCAAAGCTGTCGCCGCCCAGCAGCGCAGATTTCACCACGTCGCTGCCGGTCTGCTGTGCGCCAGAGCAGCGCAGCAGCACTTTCTCACGCAGGCCGTTGGCGCACAGCGCCTGGTGGACTTCAGCGATGCCGATTTCAGCCACGCGTCCGGTATATTTCAGGCTGGTCACCGACGCAGCGCCGGTACCGCCGGTGTTACCCGCAACGTTAATCACGTCTGCACCCGCTTTGGCCACGCCAACCGCGATGGTGCCGATCCCTTCAGACGAGACCAGCTTGACGATAACGCGCACCCGCGCGGCTTTACAGTCGTGGATCAACTGCGCCAGATCTTCGATGGAATAGGTGTCGTGATGCGGCGGCGGTGAGACCAGCTCGACGCCAGGCGTACCGCCACGCGCGGCAGCAATCTCGACGGTAACTTTGGCCGCCGGTAACTGACCGCCTTCGCCAGGTTTCGCACCCTGACCAATTTTGATCTCCAGCTCTTCCAGCATCGGATCCGCCAGATAGGCAGCCCAGACGCCAAAACGGCCCGAAGCCAGCTGTTTGATGCGTGAGGCACGAATGGTGCCGTGACGGGAGTAATGCTCGCCGCCTTCACCGCAGTTACTCATGCCGCCGACCATATTGGTGCCGTGCGCGACCGCTTCATGAGCGGGAGCCACCAGCGCACCGTGGCTCATCGCCCCGGAGGCAAAGGTACGGGTAATTTCACAGGCTGGCTGCACTTCGCTCAGCGGCAGTGAAGGCAGGGTGGTGAAGATACGTGACAGATAATCGGCCGCTTTACCGTAAGCGGTCATTTTCAGACCGCCAGTCACCACTTCGCTGCTTTCGATATCGTCGCCGAAACGGGATTTCAGGGCGCGAGACAGGTTCTGCAGGCGTTCGCTCTCAGGCTTCAGTCCTTCAATCGCATCGGTCAGACGCAGCATAAAGTGATTCAGGCTGCCATCTACCGCTTCACACTCCATGCCACGAATGGCAAAGCCATTGTTGGTCAGCGAGTAGCGTCCCAGCTTGCGGCGGAACTCCGCTTCGCTGTCGATGTGGGTCAGGTCAGCCGGGAATGTCAGGATGTCGCGCAGGGCCGCCGGGCGACGTTTACGCTCTTCATACATCAGGCTTGAGAACTGACGGTAATCAGCAGTAATCGCGAAATTATTAATCACCTCATCCGGGATGCGCTCAAAGCTGCTGTCTTTAAAGGTCTCTGGCTTGATGCCAAACGCATTATCCAGTTTAGCCAGCGTCATCAGGCGGATGAAGTTGTCCTCTTCGCGCGCTTTGTCGGCAAAGCGAATCGGCTCTTCGGTCATATCGATAAAGGTCCGCACGGCGATGGTGCCGTAGGAGTGACCTGCGCCTTCTGCACGCTCTTTGAACAGGCCCAGCAACGGAACTTCAGATTCGCCCTGAATCTTCAGTGCACTCTGGTGCCAGTCAACGGCCATCTGCGCGATCGTCGCGAAGCCTGCGCCGCCCACCGGCGTTTTGATATTCGGGAAATACTTTTTCAGCACCGGGTCATCGGTGTTAAGGAAGTTAGGCTCAAAGAACTCGCCGCTGCTGTAGCTCTCAACGGTACAGAGGCCCACTTTGCCCATGGTTTTCATCAGTGCTTTTTCAGCCGCTTTGGCATAGCGCTTAAAGGCTTTGTTACCTTCTTCACCTTCACCAAATTTCTCCTCTGCGCGCATCTGTACGCCCAGCGGATAGATAGCTGACGCCCCAAAGCCAAGTGTGGCGGCAATGTGGTGCGACGAGATGCTCTGGCCGCTTTCAACCACCAGAGAAACATCCAGACGCAACCCTTCCTTTATCAGGCGCTGGTTGATGGCGGAAACCACCAGCAGCATCGGGATCGCGGCGTGCTTTGAAGAGATATGGCGATCGGTAAGTACAGCGATGCCACCCTGGGTACGGGCAAAATCAACCACCTGTTGCGCCAGGTCATCAATCGCTTTTTCCAGGGCATTCGCGTTCGCGGTGGTGCTCAGCAGATCTTTGCCGATCACCGGCTCATAGAGCATCTCAAAGCGGGCATAAGGTGCGATGGTCTGCTCGCGTAAACGCAGCATATCGAGGTGGCTGAGAATCGGGGTCGGCACCACAATCTGACGGCCTTTGCTGCGGCCCAGATGGGGTTTTGCCCCCAGCGCGACACGCAACGTCATGCCATCCACTTCGCGGATTGAGTCCAGCGGCGGGTTGGTGACCTGCGCAAAGCGCTGAGAGAAGTAGTGCGCCATACCGCCTTCATGATCGGATAAGCCGTTGATGGCGTTGCCGTAACCCATCGCGGAGATCTTCTCTGCGCCGGTATTCAGCATCGGATCCATCATGAACTTGAAGCTTTCCTGGTTGTAGTAGTAGGCAACAAAGCGCTGATACGTTTTCAGATCGCCACGATAACGCAGCGGTGAACCCTGTTGTTCTGCCGGGATCTCGGGCAGATCGTCAAGACCGACGCGCGCTTCACGCAGCAACGCCGAATAATCTTTCTCTGCGGCCAGTTTTTCCAGCGCCTGCAGCGTTGTATAGCTGCGTTTTTCACGGTGATCGAAATAGAGCATACCGCCCGCTTCGATACGCCCACGACGCAACACGCTTTCAGGGGGGAAGGCGATCTGGCCCGCTTCCGACATCGCACCGATATAGTCAGCGGTTTCTACTGAACGCAGGGGACGCAGACCCAGACGATCAAGACGGGCGCCAATTACTTCGCCATTACCAAAGATTAAGGCAGCAGGGCCGTCGTTCTTCTCTTCATACAGCGAGAAGTACTCCAGCATGTCACGCACTTCTGGCGACAGCGCGCTGTCGTTTTCCCAGGCGGGCGGCATCATCGACACCACGGCGGTGATCAGATCGAGGTCATCTTCCATCAGACGGCTGTGGATGCTCTGATCCAGGCGCGAACTGTCGGACTGGCCTTTAGGCCGCACGATGGTCTTGCCACGGGCCAGTGCCAGCGCGGACTCAGCGATGCGGTTTTTACGGTCAGTGTTCAGCTCGCCGTTGTGCGCCATCAGGCGGAACGGCTGCGCCATCGTGGTATGGGGATCGGTGTTAGTGGAGAAGCGGGTGTGGAAAAACAGCCCGCGCACCTGATGATCGGGATCGGTCAGATCTTTGAAGTAAGGGATCACTTCATTGGAATTCAGACGGGCTTTGAACACCTGCGTGCGTGACGACAGCGACAGCGGATAGAGGCCGCCAAATTCGCTTTCGGTAAAGGCACGGGCTTCAATGGTTAACAGGGCGCGGTAGATGCGTTTTTCGAAGTCGTTCTGATCAACTACATCCTGTGGCGCAGTGAAAATCCACTGCAGAATCGGTAACTGGAACTGCGCGGCTGCCGGGCGCGTCACGCTGCTGTCGAGCGGCATGTCACGCTTCATAAGTACCGGCAGACCAAAGCTGCTGAGGGTTTCATCCACCAGACGTTCGGCATTCGCGCGCAGCTCAGCATCTTTCGGCACAAAGAAGTTACCGACACCAAAGCGTCCCGCTTCCAGCGGCTGGCCGGTAATCTTGCGGAAGAACTGCAGCGAAAGATCAACGTTGACCCCCGCGCCGTCGCCAACGCCTTCCGCTGACATGCCGCCGCGGTGAGGCACCGTACACAGGGCGCTGTGCGCCATCTGCAGAATCTCGTGGGTCTGCTCGCCGTCCTTACGCGTAATGAAACCTACACCACAGCTGTCACTGCCTGCTGTCGGATCATACAAGCCATAGGATTGAGGTTTTTTAGTGGACATTGAGGGTCTCCTTAAACTGCTTTGACATTACCTGCACTGTTTCAGGGTCTGAGCGCAACGGGGGCGCTATCATTTTCATCGCCATGCTCTGTCGAGCGCGCGTCATAGCCCTGAGCATTTCTCTCCAGACATCGGTAAAACGTCCTTAATTGAGCTGCTCTCTGATTTCCGGTCTCTTAAAGGAGATGACTTAAACCACGCGGGAGTCTTCTTGTTGCATAGATATGCCGAGACAATGGCCCGTCTGGAAAGCTTTCAGCGGATTTCCAACTTATCGGGAAAGCGTAATCAGGTCAAATAGGGCGGTCAGACGGGATTATCAGGCGTTTTATCTGTTTAAGTGTATGAATTTAATAATTTTTCAGGTTTAAAATGTATCACTCTGGTGCCTGGCGACAGGCCGATAAATGTGAACTGACTCACTGTAGTGCAGGCGTCAGATCTCTGCACCATGCTGGTGACAGGGTGTTAAGCAGCATTAAATGCTGTTCAGCACCCATGATGCATAGCATGTATCTGTTTTTCTTATGTCCGGCTATTTGAATGAAACCGCGGTTGGTTATAAGAAAAATTAATCAGCATGGGCATGCTTAAAACAGCATTAAAGATGAATGGCTATGCATATGAAAGGGTGTGCCTGTGCAACAGGACGCTGCCAGGATATTGAAAAAAGGCCGTACAGAGAAATCGGTGATTCGCTGGCGGCCTTACAGATTATTCATTTGGCACAGTCAGTCAAGGGTTTTAACCGCTTTGTCCTTAACGTCGCCGATCGGCGAGGCTGCTGCACCATAAAAGCGCATTTGATCCCTTATCTCCACGCGACGTGCTGCGACGGCAGCGGGTTAACTGCGCTATTATGAGGCTGTTTCTCTTCCAGGGAGTTGTTATGAAACAAATTCGTCTGTTGGCGCAGTACTACGTTGATTTAATGGTGAAGCTTGGACTGGTGAGGTTCTCGCTGCTGCTGGCGTCTGCGCTGGTGGTGCTGGCGATGATTGTCCAGATGGCGGTCACGATGGTACTGCGGGGCCATGTCGAGAGTATTGACGTGGTGCGTTCGGTCTTCTTCGGGCTGCTGATCACGCCCTGGGCGGTCTATTTCCTCTCGGTGGTGGTCGATCAGCTGGAGGAGTCACGGCAACGCCTGGCACGGCTGGTGGATAAGCTGGAAGAGATGCGTACCCGCGATCTGGAACTCAATCAGCAGATGAAAGAGACCATTACGCAGCTGAATCAGGAGATCAGCGATCGTAAAAAGGCGGAACTGGCACGCGAACAGGTGATGGATAAGCTGCGTGAAGAGGTAACGCGTCGTGAGCAGGCACAGATTGAGCTGGAACAGCAATCCTCCTTCCTGCGCTCCTTCCTGGATGCCTCGCCTGACCTGGTGTTCTATCGCAACATCGATAAACAGTTCTCCGGCTGCAACCGTGCAATGGAGCTGCTGACCGGCAAAAGCGAAAAGCAGCTGATTGGCCTGACGCCGCGCGATATCTATGATGATGAAGCGGCCACTAAGGTGCTGGAAACGGACGAGAAGGTGTTCCGCCACAACGTCTCGCTGACCTATGAACAGTGGCTGCAATATCCCGACGGACGCAAAGCCTGCTTCGAGATCCGTAAAGTGCCTTACTACGACCGCGTGGGTAAGCGCAGCGGATTGATGGGCTTTGGCCGCGATATAACCGAACGTAAGCGCTATCAGGACGCGTTAGAGAACGCCAGCCGGGAGAAGACCACCTTTATCTCTACGATCAGCCACGAGCTTCGTACGCCGCTTAATGGCATTGTCGGCCTGAGCCGCATCCTGCTGGACACCGACCTCAATCAGGAACAGCTGAAATATCTCAAAACCATCCACGTCTCCGCCATCACGCTGGGCAACATCTTTAATGATGTGATTGAGGTGGACAAAATCGAGCGCCGTAAAGTACAGCTGGATAATCAGCCGCTCGACTTCACCGGTTTCCTGGCCGATTTAGAAAACCTCTCTGGCCTGCTGGCACAGCCGAAAGGGCTGAAGTTTGTGCTCGCGCCGCAACTGCCGCTGCCGCATATGATTTCGACGGATGGAACGCGTCTGCGCCAGATTCTGTGGAACCTGATTGGTAACGCCGTGAAGTTCACCCAGCAGGGCGAGATCGTGGTGCGGGTAACCTATGAGCAGGACGAGACGCTGCGCTTTGAGGTGCAGGACTCCGGCATGGGTATCCGTCAGGAGGAGCAGGATAAGATCTTCGCTATGTACTATCAGGTCAAAGATCAGCATGGCGGTAAACCGGCTACCGGTACCGGCATCGGGCTGGCGGTATCACGCCGCCTGGCGCAGGCGATGGGCGGTGATATCCGCGTGCACAGTGCGCCGGGACAGGGTTCCTGCTTCACCGTAGAGATTAAAGCGCCACGCATTGCTGAAGAGGTGGAGGATGAAGGCGTGGACGACAGCCTGCCACTGCCTGCGCTGCACGTGCTGCTGGTTGAAGATATTGAGCTCAATGTGATTGTGGCGCGCTCGGTACTGGAGAAGCTGGGCTGCAGTGTAGAGGTCGCCATGACCGGCAGCGAGGCGCTGGCGATGTTTGACCCGCTGGAGTTTGACCTGGTGCTGCTGGACATTCAACTGCCCGATATGACCGGGCTGGATGTCTCACGTGCGATTCGCCAGCAGTACCAGGGAACGCATCTGCCCCCGCTGGTTGCTCTTACCGCCAATGTCCTCAAAGACAAAAAAGAGTACTTCGACGCGGGAATGGATGACGTGCTCAGCAAACCGCTGGCAGTGCCGGCACTCACTGCGATGATTAAAAAGTACTGGGATTATCAGGCAGAACCGGAAGAGGAGATCGCTGATGTCAGCGATGACAAAACCCGGATGCTGCTGGATGTCGCGATGCTCGAACAGTATATCGAGCTGGTTGGTCCCAGCCTGATTACCCAAAGCCTGACGATGTTTGAAAAGATGATGCCGGACTACCTTGCGGTGCTGGAGTCGAATCTGATGGCGCGCGATCAGAAAGGCATTGCTGAAGAGGGACACAAAATCAAAGGGGCGGCGGGTTCGGTCGGGCTGCAGCGTTTGCAGATGCTGGCGAAACAGATTCAGAGTCCGGAGTTACCGGCGTGGTGGGACAATGTGGGTGAATGGATTGATGAGCTGAAGCATGAATGGCGACACGATGTGCAGGTATTACGCGACTGGGTGGCAGAGCAGGATAAGTGATACCCCGGAAAAAAATGACCCCAGCCGAGGCCGGGGTGCGCGAAATACTGCGCCAACACCAGGGAAATCATTGCGGCCGCTATGATTTGAATAATTAATGCAGCCGCAGGGTATTGGTTAACACTGTCATCACCTTAGCAAATTCATCTTCTCATGCGACAAGATTCATTAAAATTTGTGATATTGAGCAGCGTTTAAATACAGAAAACATTAATTTGGCAACACAGTCAAGTAAGGAATTAATTTCTGTGCTGTGTTGCTGCTATTTTAATCAGTTTTGCGCTTTTTCGTGTAGTTTTAATGCTGCCGGGCAGGGAAACTGAGGCTGAGCAGCACCAAAGTGAGCCGCCGTTAACATTTGCCTTTTGAGTGAGGCTAACGCGCTGATATTGCAAGCGCGCTGCCTGAAATGACACGAATTATCCAAAACGATTTGGAATGATAAAAAAGAATCTAAAAGTTTGTCCTTCTGTCGTTCTGCTATCAGGGTTATTACTGGAAGGAAATAGTGCCATTCTGGCAACCCGTGACGCCATTAAGCGCTGCTTATTTATCCGTTATAACGATAATTCTGATTAACCTTTGGGCGCGGCAGGATTAAGAAAATAATAACAGTTAAGCATAGTAAATGATTCATGCGGGCGCTTATTACTCATTATTAAGTGTTTATCTGGAAAGATGCTAAGCAATGGCAATGAATGGAACCGATTCCTTTTTTGCGGAAGTACTTGAACTATTTCGAACTGTTGCAGCATGTTGATGCAAAATGATTGAATAAAGTCTGGAAACAGCCTGTCAGTTTTCAGCGATAATCGTAAAAAGGCTGCTTTTTTAGCAGTGATTACATGAGTGATTGATTAACGTCTGAAACAAGTGTGGGAAGATTGCATGAACAAGCATAAAGGAAGCGTCGGACAGCGTATCAGACGTATTGTTGGTCGTATCGTACTGGTGTGGCTGGGAATATGGCTGGCGGGCATTCTACTCTTTTCGTTCTTACCCGTGCCGTTCTCAGCGGTGATGGCTGAACGACAGATCGGAGCCTGGTTACGCGGTGATTTTAGTTATGTCGCCCATTCAGACTGGGTCGGCCATGACGAGATTTCGCCCTGGATGGGGCTGGCCGTTATCGCCTCAGAAGATCAAAAGTTTCCCACCCATTGGGGCTTTGATGTGGCGGCGATTGAGTCTGTACTGGATAACAGCGATAGCCGGATGCGTGGGGCGTCCACGCTGTCTCAACAGACGGCGAAGAATCTGTTCCTCTGGGATGGTCGCAGCTGGGTGCGTAAAGGTCTGGAAGCGGGTCTGACGGTAGGAATTGAAACGGTCTGGACGAAGCGGCGTATTTTAACCGTCTATCTCAATATTGCGGAGTTCGGGCCCGGCATCTTTGGCGTTGAGGCGGCTTCTCAGCGTTATTTCCATAAGCCTGCCAGCCGGCTGACCGCAGCAGATGCCGCCTTACTGGCAGCGGTGCTGCCTAATCCGATACGTTATCGTGCTGCTGCACCCTCAGGCTACGTCAGAGAGCGGCAGCAGTGGATACTGCGTCAGATGCGCCAGCTTGGCGGGGAAGGCTTCCTGCAGCGTAATCAGCTCGATTAAGCGTTAATCTTCATCGAAACCCGCTTCAAATAACTCAATGACCGCTGCCAGCGCCGGAATCTCCTCCGGGCCGCTGGCTTCAATCTCAATGTGGCCGCCTTTTGCCGAGTCGAGCATCAGCAGCGCAATCACGCTGCTGGCTTCGGCTTCAGTGCCCGCTTCATTGCGCAGTAATACTTCGGCATCAAAGCTCTGCACCAGCTCAAATAACTTCATCGCCGGACGTGCATGCATGCCCAGCTTATTTTTGATTTCTACAGTTTGTCTGACGGTCATGATTTGCGCTTTTCCAGCGTACGATGGCGTGACTGCACATTCTTACCCCGTGAACGGAAGTAATCTGCCAGCTGTTCTGCAATATAGACTGAGCGGTGTTTACCGCCGGTGCAGCCAATCGCCACGGTAAGATAGCTACGGTTATTGGTCTCCAGCATCGGCAGCCAGAGTTCAAGGTAGCTGCGCGTCTGGTAGATAAAATTATGCACTTCAGTGTGGCGATCAAGGAAGGCCGCCACAGGACGATCGAGGCCGGTCATCGGGCGCAGTTTGGGATCCCAGTGGGGGTTGGGCAGAAAGCGCACGTCAAATACATAGTCAGCGTCAATCGGAATGCCATGCTTGAAGCCAAACGACTCAAACACCATGGTCAGCTCACGTTCACGCTTGCCCAGCAGGCGGGTACGCAGCATCTCTGCCAGCTCATGCACCGACATCTCTGAGGTGTCGATGATCAGATCGGCACGTGAACGAAGTGGCTCCAGCAGATCGCTCTCTTCATCAATCGCGCTCTCCAGCGAGAGGTTTTTGCTGGAGAGGGGATGCAGACGGCGCGTATCGCTGTAACGACGAATCAGGGTGTTGCGATCGGCGTCGAGAAACAGCAGCTGAGGGGAAAATGTATCAGGCAGATTATTCAGTGCGGTTTCAAAAATTTCAGGGGATTCGGGCATATTACGCACGTCGATGCTGACCGCCGCCGAAATATTGCGCTCAGCCAGCGAGTTAGCTAACTCAGGCAGCAGCACGACCGGCAGGTTATCAACGCAGTAGAACCCCATATCTTCCAGCGCACGGAGCGCCACTGACTTCCCCGAGCCTGAACGACCGCTAACGATCATCAGCACCATGACCTTCTCTCCCGTTTTAAAACCGGCACCGGGCCGGTAAAGACGCGTTACTGCTCCGACTGGACTTCCGTAATAATGGCATAGAGCTCTTCATCACTCTGCGCTGCGCGCAGACGACGGCAAACCGTTTTATCTGCCAGACGCTTTGCCACCAGTGACAGGGTGTGCAGATGTGTTTTGCACTGGTCAGCCGGGACCAGTAAGGCAAACAACAGATCGACCGGCTGGTTGTCGACGGCATCAAACGCAATCGGCTGTTCGAGGCTGATAAACACCCCAACCGCGCGCAGCGTATCCTCTTCCAGCTTGCCGTGAGGGATGGCTATCCCGTTACCAATACCGGTACTGCCCATGCGTTCGCGGGTCAGGATCGCTTCGAAAAGCGTCTGGTGCGGCAGGTTGAGCTGCTTAGCGGCCAGTTCGCTGATGATTTCCAGCGCACGTTTTTTGCTCTGGCAGTGGACGCCGCTGCGGGTGCAGTCTGGCGAAAGCACTGTGCTCAATTCCAGTGTGAGATCGTTGTTCATTATCGTTTCACTTGCGTGTTCACCAGGCCATTCACCGCCAGCGCGTATTGACGCGTGTGACAAACGGCGCCTGCTCAGATGACAAAACGGGGCGGATTATCCGCCCCATCCTGTCGGCTCTGCGCGCCAGGCGCGCGTCGCTAGCGTGAAGGTTAGTGTTTTTTCAGTTTATCTTTGTGTTTGGTCAGCTGACGGGTGAGCTTATCGATCAGTCCGTCAATGGCCGCATACATATCTTCCGCTTCGGATGTGGCGTGCAGCTCGCCACCATTCACGTGTAGTGTTGCGTCAGCCACCTGCGTGACTTTCTCAACCTTCAGGACAATATAGACCTGATTGATATGTTCAAAATAGTGTTCCAGTTTGGCAAATTTACCGTTGACGAATTCACGCAGAGGTGGAGTGATTTCAACGTGTTGCCCGGTCAGGTTCAGCTGCATAGGTCTTCCTTCTCATTTCTTTCAAACCAGTTGTTTACGCTGGTTCGATGGCGGGATGGATAAAGACTCACGATATTTGGCGACGGTACGCCGTGCCACCATGATCCCCTGATCAGATAACATGGAGGTCAGTTTACTGTCGCTCAAGGGTTTGGCTGGATTTTCCGCCGAAATTAATTTTTTCACCAGGGCACGAATCGCGGTAGAGGAGGCTTCACCGCCACCTTCGGTATTCACGTGACTGGAGAAAAAGTACTTCAGTTCAAAAATGCCACGCGGGCTGTGCAGATACTTCTGCGTGGTAACGCGGGAGATGGTCGATTCGTGCATCTCAACGGCCTGAGCGATATCCGCCAGCACCATCGGGCGCATAAATTCTTCACCCTGCTCGAAAAAGGCCTGCTGCTGCTCAACAATACAGCGCGTCACTTTCAGCAGGGTATCATTGCGGCTTTCCAGACTCTTAATCAGCCAGCGGGCTTCCTGCAGATTACTGCGAATGAACTGGCTGTCGCTGTCGTTCCGCGTCGCGCCGCTCATTGCCGCATAGTGCTGATTGATCTTCAGGCGTGGCACGCTATCGGCATTGAGTTCAACCGTCCAGCGGCTGCCGATCTTACGCACCAGCACATCGGGAATGACATATTCTGGTTCGCCGGTGTTGATCGACTGACCCGGACGCGGGTCCAGCGACTGAATCAGCAGCATCGCCTCTTTCAGCACCTCTTCTTTGAGGCGTGTGACCCGCATCAGGCTGCGGAAGTCGTGGTTTGCCAGCAGATCGAGATGTTCGCTGACGATCAGACGCGCCTCTGCCAGCATCGGCGTTTCGGGCGCATATTGTGAAAGCTGCACCAGCAGGCAGTCACGCAGGTCGCGCGCGCCAACACCAATCGGGTCAAAGCGCTGGATGCGTTTCAGCACCGCTTCAACTTCATCCGCTTCGAGCTCATCATCGCCGATGCTGTCAAGGATCTCCTCAAGCGAAACGGTGAGATACCCGGTGTCATCAATAGCATCGACAATAGAGGTGGCAATGGCGCGATCGGTATCGCTGAACGGCGTCAGTCCGACCTGCCACATCAGATAATCCTGCAGCGACTGGGTCGTTTCGCCCTGATAAACCGGTAACTCATCATCCTGGTAATCGGTGCCGGTGCCGGAAGGCGTACCCGCGGTGTAGATCTCATCCCAGGTCGCATCCAGCGGCAGTTCATCAGGCATCTCTTTCTGCTCAAGCGCTTCGCGTGTATCCAGCGCCTCGGCCTCTGAAGACTCCCGTGAATCGATCTCTTCATGCAGGTCAGTCTGCTCAAGCAGCGGATTACTTTCCAGCGCAAGCTGAAGCTCCTGCTGGAGTTCAAGCGTAGAGAGTTGCAGCAGGCGAATCGCCTGTTGCAATTGCGGAGTCATTGCCAGCTGTTGGCTGAACCTGAGTTGTAAACCTTGCTTCATAGACAGGATGATCGTTCCCAGGTAAACATCGGTATTAACGACACCTTATCAGAGTCTGAACTCTTCACCCAAATAAACCCGCTTAACCTGCTCATCCGCAAGAATTTCATTCGGTGTGCCGTGTGCGATCAGGTGCCCCTGGCTGACGATATAAGCCCGCTCACAGACCGCTAACGTTTCGCGTACGTTATGGTCGGTAATCAGCACACCGAGGCCGCTGTCACGCAGATGCTCAATGATCTTCTTAATATCGATAACGGAGATGGGGTCAACACCGGCAAAAGGTTCATCCAGCAGGATAAATTTAGGATTAGCCGCCAGCGCCCGCGCAATCTCAACACGACGTCGCTCACCACCCGAAAGTGCCTGGCCCATGCTGTCGCGCAGGTGCTCAATGTGAAACTCTTCCATCAGCTCACGAGCACGATCCTGGCGTTGCTCTTCGGTCAGATCGTCACGGATCTGCAAGACCGCCATCAGGTTATCGTAGACGCTGAGGCGACGGAAGATCGATGCCTCCTGCGGCAGATAGCCGATGCCACGACGCGCACGGGCATGCAGCGGCAGGATGCTGATATCTTCATCATCAATAATAATGCGGCCAGCGTCACGCGGCACAATGCCCACTACCATGTAAAAGGTGGTGGTTTTACCGGCACCGTTCGGGCCCAGCAGGCCGACAATCTCGCCGGATTTGACCTGCAGGCTGACATCTTCTACCACGCGACGGCCTTTATATGCCTTCGCCAGGTTTTCTGCGATTAATGTGGCCATAGCTATCAGTTACTCTTCTTTCCGCTGTTGGACGAACCTTTGTCCTGAAGTTGCGACGGCGCCAGTACAGTCGTGACGCGCTTGTTCTGGCCCTGACTGAAAGCCTGCATTTTCTGCTCTTTCACCAGGTAGGTAATACGATCGCCTTTGATGTTGCTGTCCTGCTGCTCAATGAACGCATTGCCGGTCAGTTCAACGAAATCGTTAGCCAGTTCATAGTGCAGTTTTGCGGCATGGCCCTGCACCGGCTTACCGCTGTCCTGCATCTGATAGAAGGTGGCGGGATTACCGTAGGCGTCAACGATGGTTTTCTTGCTGTCGCCGCCCGGACGGGTCACCACGACTTTATCTGCCGTGATTTTAATTGAGCCCTGCGTCACGATGACATTGCCGGTAAAGGTCGCGACATTGCCTTGCAAATCCAGCGCCTGATTCTGCGAGTCAATATTGACGGGCTTGTCCGAGTCACCGGTCAGAGCCAGCGCCGGAACGCTGGTTGCCAGCAGCATGCTGGCCAGTAAAAGCTTCAGGCTATTTTTGTTCATTTTGAATTTCATAAGAGGTTTTGACCTTCTCGATTAACTCGGCGTTTTTTGTCCGTAAATTGCCGCGCATTTTCATGCCGGTGGAGTTAAAACTGCGGCCATACAATGTCACCTGGTCATCAGAGGTAACGTCCTGAGTGACAAGATTAATCTGGGCGTTATCGGTTTTGATCCGCTCAAGCTGAGAATCCTGCGTCAGCGTATTCAGCTCAACATGGCCATACAGGTAAAGCATACGATCTTTGGTGAGCTTTGCTTTATCCGCGCGTAACGTCCAGGTAGGGATTTTGTTCTCATCAAAGGTGGTCATGACCGGATTGTCGAACCAGCTCAGTTCATCATCCGAGAAATAGGTCACTTTGTCAGAGACCAGTTTATATGACAGCGCGCCCTGCGGGTTATAAACCACAGTGTGTGAATCAGCACTGGTGTAGGTCGGTGACTGACTGTCCGTCCCGACTGGCGTGCCATCGTCATCCTGGTTAGTAAGATTCCAGCCGATCAAAACCAGTGCAATCAAGGTCAGAATCAGCGTTATCCAACGCCTGCTTTTACTCATACTGATTGCCCTTTGGCATCCTCAAATTTGTTCTGCGCCATTAAGATCAGGTCACATACTTCGCGAACTGCACCGCGTCCACCGGCAATCCGCGTGACATAATGCGCGCGCGGCAACAGGATCGGATGTGCATCCGCCACCGCCACGCTTAATCCCACTTTTGCCATAACCGGCCAGTCGATCAGATCGTCACCGATGTAGGCGACCTGGTCGTCGGAAAGAGACAGTTTATCCAGAAGTTCACGATAGGCCAAAAGCTTATCCGATTGTCCCTGATAAAGATGACGGATGCCGAGCGTTTTGCAGCGATCTTCCATCAGACGGGCATTGCGGCCGGTAATAATAGCCACTTCCACATCGGAGGTCAGCAAACAGCGAACGCCGTAACCGTCCCGCACGTTGAATGCCTTCAGCTCTTCGCCATTATTCCCCATGTAGATCACTCCGTCGGACATCACGCCATCGACATCGCAGATCAGCAGACGAATCCTGCTGGCGCGCGCCATAACGTCAGCGCTGACCGGGCCGTAGCAGGTTTCAATCGGGTGGGTTGCCTGTTGCATTTTCTCTTCCTGTTCAGACTACGCCAGCGCGCAGCATGTCATGCATATGTACCACACCGAGCAGATGGTCGTCATCGGCCACCAGAATCGAGGTAATGTTTTTGGTCTGCATCAGGTTCAGGGCTTCCACCGCCAGCATATTAGGCCGGACGCGGATGCCACCTGGCGTCATCACTTCCCCGATGGTGGCGCGCTGGAAATCGATGCCCATATCAAAGATGCGGCGCAGGTCACCATCGGTAAAGATACCTTCAATTTTCATCAGGTCGTCGACGATCACCGTCAGCCCCAGATTTTTGCGGGTAATCTCCAGCAGCGCATCGCGCAGCGAGGCGTCCCGTGTGACGTGCGGCAGTTCATCGCCACTGTGCATGATATCAGCCACATGCAGCAGCAGTTTACGACCCAGCGCACCGCCAGGATGGGACAAAGCAAAGTCTTCGGCGGTGAAGCCGCGCGCTTCCAGCAGCGAAACCGCCAGCGCGTCACCCATCACCAGCGTGGCCGTGGTGCTGGTGGTCGGTGCCAGACCCAGCGGGCAGGCTTCCTGCGGAACATGGACACACAGATGCACATCGGCAACCCGGCCCATCGCACTGTCAGGCCTTCCGGTCATGCAGATCAGCGTAATGTGCTGACGCTTTAAAACCGGAATCAGCGCGAGGATTTCGTTCGACTCACCGCTGTTGGAGATGGCGATGACCACATCATTTTTGCTCACCATGCCCAGATCGCCATGGCTGGCTTCGGCCGGATGAACAAAAAAAGCGGGCGTGCCGGTACTGGCAAAGGTCGCCGCCATTTTTTTGCCGATATGGCCAGACTTGCCCATGCCCATCACCACCACTTTACCCTGACAGGCGTAGATCAGGGCGCAGGCGCGGGCGAAATCGTCGTTAATATATTGATCGAGTTGTTCCAGACCTTCGCGCTCAATGCGCAGTACGGTTTTCCCCGCCTGCTGGAAATCAAATGCTGTTGGTTGCTGATATGACATAGTGAGTCTGTCCTTGTTAGCCGTCCATGAATGCCGGCTGCATCCACAGCAGCGTCACCCAGACGAAGAAACCACAGAGTAAAAATAAGCCTGCCGTACGGCCAACGCGGCGGCGACGTAGCAGGCAGAGCAGGGCAAACAGCACGCTGACTCCCAGCATCACCCAGTAATCACGGGCGAAGGCGTGATAATCGACACTGCCAGGGTGAATCAGCGCCGGCAGACCCAGCACAATGGCAATATTATAAATGTTGGCGCCGATCAGATTGCCGATCGCGATATCATCTTCGCCTTTCAGCGCACCGGCAATAACCGTTGCCAGCTCGGGCAGGCTGGTGCCCACGGCGATCAGCGTCAGGCCCATCACCAGCTCGCTGACGCCAAAATAGTCGGCAAACGCAGTGGCATTGTCGATCACCATTCGTGTCGACATCGGCAGGATAATCAGCGCGACGGCCAGCCAGAGAAAGGCCACCGTATTTCCGCTCTCTTCGCGTGGCAGCTCGGCCAGCTGCTCGCGGGTCAGGGTGTCGTTGTTATCCCGTTCTGCTTTACGCGCAATGCGAATCACCACCATCAGATAAATCGCGGCAATGGCGATCAGGCCTATTCCATCCAGTCGACTAAGCTGATTGTCAAACAGCATGAAACCGCTGAGCAGGGTAACCAGCAACATTAACGGCAGTTCACGGCGTATCAGATTAGAATGGACGCTGAGCGGGTGCATAAGCGCAGCGGCACCCAGGATGAGTAAAATATTGGTAATATTCGAGCCGAGCGCGGTGCCAACAGCAAGATCCATCTGGCCATGCTGCGCGGCGGAAAAGGAGAGGATCATCTCTGGCAGCGAGGTGCCGATGCTGACAACGGTCATGCCAATAATCAGTGGCGGGATGCCAAATGATCGACACAGTATAGAGGCGCTAAACACCAGACGATCGGCACCATATGCCAGTAAAAGCAAACCGATAATCAGCAGTGCAGAAGCTACGAACATGAAAAATCCTTGCGTAAAAACCCAGGCCGGCAATGCCTTTCCCGACCGGTTTAAGGTTCTGTTTGGCGAGACAGGCGCTGATTTTGACCGTCCGGACGGCAAAAGTAAATTTAATGACCATTTTCGCCAAATCTTAGCGGTAAGTTTCTGTAAAGCTATCGTGAATCAGGACCGAACAGGCTACCATCGTACCCCATGTTTACGCCCGATCCTTACAAGAGGTTATAATGATCCAGCAGCAATCGAATCTGGTTGAGGTTCGTGGCGTGAGTTTTTCGCGCGGAGATCGCACCATCTTCGATGACATTTCGCTGACCGTGCCAAAAGGCAAAGTGACGGCGATAATGGGGCCGTCGGGGATAGGAAAAACCACGCTGCTACGCTTGATTGGGGGGCAACTTCAGCCGACCAGCGGTGAAATCTTTTTCCGTGGTGAAAACATTCCGTCACTGTCTCGCACTAAATTGTACGAAGCGCGCAAAAAAATGAGCATGCTGTTCCAGTCTGGCGCGCTGTTTACTGACCTGACGGTCTATGAAAATGTTGCCTGGCCGCTGCGTGAACATACCCGTCTGCCTCCTCCGCTGCTGCACAGCACAGTGCTGATGAAGCTGGAAGCGGTGGGTCTGCGTGGCGCGGCCCAGCTGAAGCCCGCGGAGCTGTCGGGCGGAATGGCGCGTCGTGTGGCACTGGCGCGCGCTATCGCGCTGGAGCCGGAACTGATCATGTTTGATGAGCCTTTCGTCGGTCAGGATCCGATCACGATGGGTGTGCTGGTAAAACTCATTGATGAACTGAACCATGCTCTGGGCCTGACCTGTATTGTGGTCTCGCACGACGTACCGGAAGTACTGAGTATTGCGGACTATGCCTATATCGTGGCCGGACAAAAAATTATCGCACACGGCACCACGCCGGAGTTGCGAGCGAACAATGACCCGCGCGTTCGCCAGTTTATTGATGGCGATGCGGATGGTCCGGTTCCCTTCCGTTTTCCTGCCGGCGACTATCTCGCTGATTTAACCGGCTCAGGGAGTAATTAAACTGATGGTGTTGAAGGCGCTGGCGACATTTGGACGTCAGGGAATTGAAACGTGCGCCAGTTTTGGACGCGCAGGACTCATGCTCTTTCATGCGCTGGTGGGCAAGCCAGCGTTCCGCAGACACACGCCGCTACTGATTAAACAACTTTATAGCGTCGGCGTGCTGTCGCTGCTGATCATCGTGGTTTCCGGTCTGTTTATCGGCATGGTGCTTGGCCTTCAGGGTTATCTGGTCTTAAACACCTATGGCGCGGAAACCAGCCTCGGTATGCTGGTGGCGCTGTCATTGCTGCGCGAACTGGGGCCGGTTGTGACCGCGCTGCTGTTCGCCGGACGGGCAGGGTCTGCGCTGACAGCCGAAATCGGCCTGATGAAGGCCACCGAACAGCTCTCCAGTATGGAGATGATGGCGGTTGACCCGTTGCGCCGGGTGGTCTCGCCGCGCTTCTGGGCCGGTTTTATCAGTATGCCGTTACTGACGCTGATTTTTACCGCGGTAGGGATTGCCGGTGGGGCGCTGGTCGGGGTGAGCTGGAAAGGGATTGATCCTGGTTTCTTCTGGTCGGCGATGCAGAATGCCGTCGATTTTCGTGCCGATGTGGTTAACTGCCTGATTAAAAGTGCGGTATTTGCCATTACCGTGACGTGGATTGCGCTGTTTAACGGCTATGATGCGATTCCAACCTCTGAAGGGATCAGTCGCGCGACGACGCGCACTGTGGTGCACGCGTCACTGGCGGTGCTCGGATTGGATTTTGTGCTGACAGCACTGATGTTTGGGAATTGATGCAATGCAAAGCAAAAAAAGCGAAATCTGGGTTGGCATATTTATGATTATGGCGTTGCTGGCGGCGCTGTTTCTCGCGCTGCGCGTCGCCGATTTAAAGTCAATGGGCACCGAGCCGACGTGGAAGCTCTACGCCACCTTTGACAATATTGGTGGTCTCAAAGCCAGTTCGCCGGTCAAGATTGGTGGGGTGGTGATTGGCCGGGTGACCGACATTGAGTTAGAGCCGAAAACGCTGCTGCCGCGTGTCACCATGGACATCAGCGATCAGTATGCGAATAAAATTTCAGACACCAGCTCGCTGGCGGTTCGCACTCAGGGACTACTGGGTGAGCAATTCCTGGCACTCAATTTAGGATTTGACGATCCTGAACTGGGTTCGGCGATGCTGAAAGATGGCGATACGCTGCGCGATACGAAATCCGCCATGGTGCTCGAAGACCTGATCGGTCAGTTCCTTTATAAGAGCGGCGATAATAAACAAAACAGTGAAAACAAGGATGCGCAGGAAGGCGACAGTGCTGCGCCTGCGGCACCGGCTCAACCTTAAAGAAGAGGGTATACCATGTTTAAACGTTTACTGATGATTGCCATGCTGGTGGTTGCGGTACCGCTGACGGCAACCGCAGCCGATCAGAGCAACCCCTACAAACTGATGAATGAAGCGGCACAAAAGACGTTCACCCGTCTGAAAAACGAGCAGCCGAAAATCAAGCAGGACCCTAACTACCTGCGTCAGATTGTGCGTCAGGAGCTGCTGCCCTATGTACAGATCAAATATGCGGGCGCGTTAGTGCTGGGCCGCTACTATCGTGATTCGACGCCCGCTCAGCGTGAAGCCTACTTCAGCGCCTTTGGTGACTATCTGGCGCAGGCTTATGGTCAGGCACTGGCACTGTACAACGGACAGAGCTACCAGATTCAACCTGAGCAGCCGTTAGGCGATGCCCAGATTGTCGCTATTCGCGTTTCCATTATCGATCCCAATGGTCGTCCACCGGTTCGCCTCGACTTCCAGTGGCGTAAAAACAGCCAGAGCGGTAACTGGCAGGCGTATGACATGATCGCTGAAGGCGTCAGCATGATTACCACCAAACAAAATGAGTGGAGCGATCTGTTACGTACCAAAGGTATCGATGGTCTGACGGCGCAGCTGAAATCTTCTGCGGCACAGCCAATCACGCTGGATAAACAACAATAATGCACGAATCGTTACGCTGGGAGCGGGAAGCCAGCACGCTATTACTGAAAGGCGAACTGGATCGCGACACGCTGATGAGCCTGTGGCAGCAACGTGAAACGCTGATTAAAGATGTCGATACCATCGACGTCGCGGCGCTGGAGCGTGTGGACTCTTCCGGGCTTGCCCTGCTGGTGCACCTGCGGGAAATCGCGCGGGCACAGGGTATTACCCCTCGCTTTACGGGCATCAGCGACAAACTGCATTCGCTGATAACGCTTTACAATCTGCAACAGATTATTGTTTCTGCGGATAAAAGCGCCTGATTTCCGGTTGTTATGCTAAGCCCCTGTTTTCAACAGGGGCTTTTGCGTATTTAAGAGTCAGCCGCTTTCCTCTACTATGTCAGCCTTATTATTATTAAGTGAAGTTAAGCCCAATGGAAAACAGTGAAATTCAGGCCGTGCTGATGGCAGCATTGCCTTTAGATGAAGTGCATGTGATGAGCAATGATGGCAGCCATTTTCAGGTGATCGCCGTAGGCGAACTGTTTGGCGAACTGAGCCGCGTAAAAAAGCAGCAGGCTGTCTACGCGCCGCTGATGGAATTTATCGCGGATAACCGCATTCATGCTGTCTCTATCAAAACCTATACTCCCGCTGAATGGGCGCGTGACCGTAAACTCAACGGTTTCTGATCCCCAGCGGGGTGAACTCGTCGCTGGCGAGTCCAATCTTTAGCTAGTTAATTGAGAGCCGTGTTAATGGACAAATTTCGTGTGCAAGGCCCCACCCGCTTAAGTGGTGAAGTAACCATTTCCGGGGCAAAGAACGCCGCGCTTCCTATTCTGTTTGCTGCGCTGCTGGCTGAAGAGCCGGTCGAGATCCAGAATGTGCCAAAGCTGCGCGACATTGATACCACCATGAAGCTGCTGAGCCAGCTGGGTGCGAAGGTGGAACGCAACGGTTCTGTGCATGTCGATGCCAGCGCGGTAGATGTATTTTGTGCGCCTTACGATCTGGTCAAAACTATGCGTGCCTCAATCTGGGCGCTGGGCCCGCTGGTGGCGCGTTTTGGTCAGGGTCAGGTTTCCCTGCCGGGTGGCTGCGCTATCGGCGCGCGTCCGGTTGATCTGCACATCACCGGTCTTGAACAGCTGGGTGCCGAGATCAAGCTGGAAGAGGGCTACGTGAAAGCGTCAGTCAATGGCCGCCTGAAGGGCGCACTGATTGTCATGGACAAAATCAGCGTCGGCGCGACCGTGACCATCATGAGTGCTGCGACGCTGGCGAGCGGTACCACCGTGATTGAGAATGCGGCGCGTGAGCCGGAAATTGTCGATACCGCCAACTTCCTTAACACCCTGGGCGCCAGAATCAGTGGTGCAGGCAGCGATAAAATCACCATCGAAGGCGTAGAGCGTCTGGGTGGCGGTGTTTATCGTGTCCTGCCGGATCGTATCGAAACCGGTACCTTCCTGGTGGCTGCCGCCATTTCGGGTGGCAAAGTGATGTGTCACAAAACCCAGCCGGATACGCTGGATGCTGTGCTGGCCAAGCTGCGTGATGCGGGTGCCGATATCGAAACCGGCGAAGACTGGATCAGTCTGGATATGCACGGCAAGCGGCCAAAAGCGGTCAATGTGCGCACTGCACCGCATCCAGGTTTCCCGACCGATATGCAGGCGCAGTTCACACTGTTAAACATGGTCGCGGAAGGCACGGGCGTGATTACCGAAACCATCTTCGAAAACCGTTTCATGCATATCCCGGAACTGATTCGTATGGGCGGACATGCTGAGATTGAGAGCAACACGGCGATCTGTCATGGGGTTGAAACCCTGTCAGGTGCGCAGGTGATGGCGACCGATTTGCGTGCGTCTGCCAGCCTGGTTCTGGCCGGTTGTATTGCGGAAGGAACGACGTTTGTTGATCGCATTTATCACATCGATCGTGGCTATGAGCACATCGAAGATAAGCTGAAAGCCATGGGCGCAAACATCGAGCGCGTCAGCGAAGAGTAATCCCGCAGATGCTCTGAAAGAGCCAGCCCCCTTTGGGGGCTGGTTTTTTTTCGCCTGAGGATCGCCTGAGTTTTCAGGCGGTATCGGAATGATCGACAGGCGCCCGGATACGTTTTCTGCGATCCAGCAGGCAGTGGGTCTCGGGATCGTAATAGCGGCTGGGCCAGATCTCACAAGGATGAACCTTGATCGCGTCAGCGATCAACCATTCGCCCTTGGGCCATGGACGCGTGAGCGCATTAGCCAGCGTTGATGAACTGAGACCTGCTGCGCGTGATAGCGCCGCGAGTGTCATTCCACGCTTATGCAGCGCCGCGATAATGTCAGCCGGGTGCCAGTCTTCCATCCTTTTTTGCATATCCTGTTCTCCTTTTCCCTGTCATTGCGTCGTCCCGCAGGACGTGAGCTTTCCTTTTTACCTTTATCTGGAAAGATTGAGGTTTTTATAGCAAATAGTTCCCATTAGTTTCCAGTAATATTTGGATCCAGCATCTGATCTGTGGGGTGGCATGCAAAAGGAGTGCAACAGCTAAGAGATAACAAAAAGAAGTGAGAGCAGGGACGTAAAACGGAGCCTGTCAGGCTCCGTGAGGGATCAGAAATCGCGCTGAACTGACATGTGCGCCAGCGACTCCAGCGCACTGCGCCACGGCGATTCGGGCAGAATACGCAAGGCTTCAATGGCTTTATCCGCTTCCTGTTCGGCGCGGCTGCGCGTCCATTCGAGTGAACCACACTGATTCATCGCTTCCAGTACCGGTTCAAGCAGATGGCGGCCATTTCCCTGCTCAATGGCTTCACGGATCATCTTCGCCTGCTCAGGTGAGCCGTGCTGCATAGCATGCAGCAGTGGCAGCGTGGGTTTGCCTTCACTCAGATCATCGCCGGTATTTTTGCCCAGCGTCTCGCCGTCAGCACTGTAATCCAGTAAGTCGTCAATTAACTGGAAAGCGGTGCCCAGATAGCGCCCATAATCCTGTAGCGCTTTTTCCTCTTCAGGTGTGGCTTCAGCCAGTATCGCCGAGGCCTGCGAGGCCGCTTCAAACAGACGCGCGGTCTTGCTGTAAATCACGCGCATGTAACTCTCTTCGGTGATGTCGGGATCGTTGACGTTCATCAGCTGCAGGACTTCGCCCTCAGCAATCACGTTTACCGCTTCTGACATCAGCGCCAGGATACGCAGCGAACCCATGCTGGTCATCATCTGGAAGGCGCGGGTGTAAATAAAATCACCGACCAGCACGCTTGCCGCATTGCCAAACGCCGCGTTCGCGGTCGCTTTGCCACGACGCATATCGGATTCATCCACGACATCGTCATGCAGCAGCGTGGCGGTGTGGATAAATTCGATCAGCGCCGCATTGGTCACGTGCAGATCGCCCTTGTAGCCCATGGCACGTGCGGATAGCACGGCAATCATGGGACGGATACGCTTGCCCCCACCACTGATGATGTAGTAGCCCAACTGGTTGATGAGCGAGACATCTGAATTCAGCTGGTCGAGGATGGTCTGGTTAACGGCAGCCATATCCTGTGCGGTTAATTCATTAATCTGTTCTAAGTTCATTCGTCTTTTCAGCTATGACTCGTTATCTCTGCCATGGTAAGTGCTTTTACCCAGCCAGCGTTCAGGTAATCTGTTACTGATTGTACTTGAATTTTCTGCCTGAGAAACGGTTGCATTCAGCCTGTGTTTTTTTTCTGCAAGAGTGTGCAAAGTGCTCTTGTCTTCTTCTGGAGTTTTGCGTAGAATTCGCGCCCTATTGTGAATATTTAGCGCGCCGCCTGATGAACTAAAAGGCAAGCGCAGAAGCGGAGTTTTATATGTACGCGGTTTTCCAAAGTGGTGGTAAACAACACCGAGTAAGCGAAGGTCAGACCGTTCGCCTGGAAAAGCTGGACATCGCAACCGGTGAAACGATTGAGTTTGACCAGGTTCTGATGATTGCTAATGGCGAAGACGTGAAAATCGGCGCGCCACTGGTTTCAGGCGGAATGATCAAGGCAGAAGTTGTTGCTCACGGTCGTGGCGAGAAAATTAAGATCGTTAAGTTTCGTCGTCGTAAGCACTACCGTAAGCAAGCAGGCCATCGCCAGTGGTTCACTGATGTGAAAATCACTGGTATCACGGCATAAGAGGAGATCTGACAAATGGCACATAAAAAGGCTGGTGGTTCGACTCGAAATGGTCGTGACTCCAATGCAAAACGTCTGGGTGTAAAACGTTTCGGTGGCGAATCTGTTCTGGCAGGTAGCATCATCGTTCGTCAGCGTGGCACCAAATTCCACGCCGGTACCAATGTAGGTTGTGGTCGTGACCACACCCTGTTTGCTACCGCAGACGGTAAAGTACAGTTCGAAGTTAAAGGTCCGAACAACCGTAAATACATCAGCATCGTTGCTGAGTAAGGTTGTCGTGACGCAGACGTTTAACGTCTGAACGCACGAATTGAAGGCCCCGCAGCTCCTGCGGGGCTTTTTACATTCTGCGGTCTGTTGCGGTAAAAGCGACGCATCACAAAAGTTTGCTGTACACTTTATGTACGCACTGGCGAAAGCCAATCCTGATTTATCCGCCGCTGGTCAGCGCAGAAGACCCTGGCGGACCCGTCTGCAGAGTGCTGCAGGCGATTGTGTGACGGAGATAGAAAATGAAGTTTGTAGATGAAGCGACAATTTTGGTCGTCGCCGGTGATGGCGGTAATGGTTGCGTAAGCTTCCGCCGCGAAAAATATATCCCGAGAGGCGGCCCTGATGGGGGTGATGGCGGTGACGGCGGTGACGTTTATCTGATCGCTGATGAAAACCTCAACACCCTTATCGATTATCGTTTCGAAAAATCTTTCCGCGCCGAGCGTGGGCAGAACGGCCAGAGCCGCGACTGTACTGGCAAACGCGGTAAAGATATCGAAGTTAAAGTGCCGGTCGGCACCCGGGTTATCGATCAGGGTACCGGCGAGACACTGGGCGACATGACGCGTCACGGCCAGAAACTGATGGTCGGCAAAGGCGGCTGGCATGGCCTGGGTAACACCCGCTTTAAATCATCTGTAAACCGCAGTCCGCGCCAGAAAACCATGGGTACCCCAGGTGAAAAGCGCGATCTGCAGCTGGAGCTGATGCTGCTGGCAGATGTCGGGATGCTGGGCTTACCGAATGCCGGTAAATCGACCTTTATCCGTGCCGTATCGGCAGCGAAGCCAAAAGTGGCGGACTATCCGTTTACCACGCTGGTGCCGAGCCTGGGCGTGGTTCGTATGGACAGCGAGCAGAGCTTCGTCGTGGCCGATATCCCTGGCCTGATTGAAGGCGCAGCCGATGGCGCAGGCCTCGGCATTCGCTTCCTGAAGCACCTTGAGCGCTGCCGCGTGTTGCTGCACCTGATCGACATCGACCCTATCGATGAAAGCGATCCGGTTGAAAATGCCCGCATCATTCTCGGCGAGCTGGAAAAGTACAGCGAGAAGCTGTTCAACAAGCCACGCTGGCTGGTCTTCAACAAAATTGATCTGATCAGTGAAGAAGAAGCGCAGTCACGGGCTAAAGCGGTGGCTGAAGCGCTGGGCTGGGAAGATAAGTATTACCTGATTTCTGCCGCAAGCCGTACCGGTGTCAACGAACTCTGCTGGGACGTGATGAGCTTCATCAACGCTAATCCGAAAGAAGCGGAGCTTGAAGAGAAGCAGCCGGAGAAAGTGGAGTTCATGTGGGACGATTACCACAAAGAAACCATTGAAAACACGGTTGAAGTGGAAGATGAAGAGTGGGATGACGACTGGGATGATGAAGACGACGAAGGCGTTGAAATTATCTATCAGCGTTAACCGATCGCCTGCTACAGCGTGATATGCAATGCCCCCTTTCAGGCCTGAAAGGGGGCATTGTTCTTTCTGCAGCTAGCTCATCACCGCCACACTCAGTCGCGCACTGCAGCACAGCTGATCCCGACCGTTCCGAATCTCAATCTGCCAGCTCTGACTGCGTTTACCCAGATGCAGTGGACGGCAAATTCCCCGCACCAGACCGGCAGAAACCGCACGATGATGGCTGGCATTCACTTCTACGCCAACCACGCTGCTGCCTTCCTCAACCGCCAGATATCCGGCAATTGAGCCCATCGACTCCGCCAGCACCACGGACGCACCGCCATGCAGCAGCCCGAACGGCTGTTGCGTACGGGCATCGACCGGCATCGTCGCTTCCAGATAATCATCACCTATCAGGGTAAAAACGATACCCAGATGGGCCACCAGAGAGTTCTCACCCAGCGCATTCAGGGCGGGAAGATCGATGGATCGCTTCCAGATCGCTGTCATCATCAGGCTCCCAGGGTTGCGCCACCATCAACCACAATATCCTGCAGCGTCACATGGCTGGCAAGATCCGACGCGAGAAACAGTACGGTGGCTGCAATTTCCTGCGGCTGCGCGATCTTGCCCAGCGGGATACCCAGCTTGAACTGATCCGGGAAGCCGGCAATCATCTCCTGCTCACCCGTCGGTGTGTGCCACAGGCTGCGCTGCATATCGGTGTCGGTGGAACCCGGTGAAACGATGTTGCAGCGGACGCCATAGGGCGCCATCTCCAGACCCACGGTCTGGCAGAGACTGCGGAGCGCCGCTTTTGAAGCACCATAAGCGGACATGCCGATACGCGGGGCGTGAGCCGAATTAGACGCGACGGTGACGATGGCACCGGCGCGCTGTTCGCGAAAGCGTGGCAATGTCTGCTGGAACAGATTAAACGCGCCGCCCGCATTGACGTTAAGACACGCCTGCCAGTCGGCAAACGACAGCTCATCGGTGGCACCAATCCGTAAGATACCGGCTGCGTTGACCAGCACATCAATGCGCGGCTGCGCGGCCAATACGCGCTGGCAGATCGTTTTGACCTGCGCCGGATCGGCTACATCCATCGTGTGGCAGGGAAACGGGTAATCATGGCCCTTAAAACGTTGATCAAAGGCCTCGACCTGTGCGCCAGCCTGATGAAAGGCTAACGCAGTATGATAGCCGATGCCCTGGCCGGCACCGGTTACCCAGACGATCTTACCGCTGAAGTCGAATGTGTGGCTCATTTCGCCGGCTCCCGCGTCAGCAGCGCCCACCAGCCATCAATGCTCGGATTTTTCGCCAGGCTGACGAAATCGATATCACGATGTACCTGACGCCAGCGTGCCGCCAGCGCCATCACGCGTACTGAGTCCAGACCGTAATCAATCAGGTTTTCATCATCTTCCGGCACCTCATCATCTTCCAGCAGCGGCAGGATCAACGCGCGCAAATCATCTTTGCTGAGTGGCACAGGCATCAGATCGGCGGTCATCACCACTTTTCCGCTACGGCCCGCGGTGTAGGTCAGCGCCATTATATGTTCCTCACGGCTGAAGTCAGCCAGCGCATCGGCCACCATAAACGGCTGAATATTGCGCATAAACGCATCGGTGGCGGTGGTCAGGCAGCCAATATGGGCATAGACGCCAGTGATAATTAGCTGATCGCGGCCCATCTCCTGCAGGATCGACTCCAGCGGCGAGCGGTGAAATGCACTGTAGCGCCATTTGGTCAGGACCTGATCGTCCTCATCCGGTGCCAGCGCATCCACGATCTTCTGCTGATCGGGATGTTTATTCAGGCCCGGTCCCCACATGTCGTTGAGCAGCGCACGATCTTCATCGCTCTGCGCGTTTGGCTGAGCGGTGTAAAACACCGGAATACCCTGCGCTTTGCAGTAGCGACGCAGGCGGGCAATATTGTCGACTACCTGCTCAACCAGCGGGCTATTTTCGCCCCAGAAGTTGAGAAAATAGCGCTGCATATCGTGGATCAGCAGGGCGGCACGGTCCGGCTCCAGCATCCATTTCACTTTGTTGTTGGGCAACTCGGTGGCGGCTGGCAGCGGATAAGAGGTCAGTTGTGGAATAGCCATTGAAAATCTCCGGACAGATCAGGCTTGCGCTTGTTGATCGGCAAGTTGTTGGCGCAGACGTTTTTTGTCCACCTTTCCGACCGCGGTCAGCGGCAGGGCATCTACGCAGGTAATACGGTCAGGCAGCTTAAATTCTGCCACGCCAAGTTCACGCAGGTGACGACGCAGCGCCACCGGTTTAACCGGCTGACGGGTGACGATAAAGGCACAACTCTTTTCACCCATCAGCTCGTCGCTCATGGAGACCAGCGCAGCGTGGATCACATCCGCATGGCGCTGCAGCAGGTTTTCGATCTCTTCGGCTGCGATCTTTTCGCCGCCCCGGTTGATCTGATCTTTCTCCCGGCCCTGCACGATGATGTTGCCAGAGGGCGTGATCTCAATCAGATCGCCAGAGCAGTAAAAGCCCTGGTCATCGAAGCTGGCGGCGTTATGTTCCGGGCTGTTGTAGTAGCCGCGGAAGGTATAAGGACCACGCGTCATCAGGCGACCGATGGAGCCTGCTGGCAATGGATTACCCTGATCGTCGGCGACCCACACCTCGTCATCCGGGGAGATCGGGCGTCCCTGCGTGGTGAGAATGGTCTGCTCATCGTCATCCAGTCGGGTGTAGTTCACCAGACCTTCCGCCATACCAAATACCTGCTGCAGGGTGCAGCCGATCTCGTTCTGGATGCGCGCGGCCAGCGTTTCGCCCAGCTTTGCGCCACCGACCTGAATGCGTTGCAGCGAGGCCAGCGCAGCATTGCTGCCCCATTCCTGAATCGCCTGCAGCCAGAGACTGGCGGCGGGCGGGACCAGGCCGGTATCGGTGACCTGATGCTTTTCAATCAGCGGGAAGCAGAGCGTTGCGCTGGGATCGGCGGCTAAGATCACCTGTCCGCCCGCGTAAAAAACGCCCAGCGCGCCCGGCGAACTCATCGGGAAGTTATGCGCGGCGGGCAGGGCGATCAGGTAGCGGGTGTCGGCGGTAACATCGCAGATAACGTCACTCTCACGGATGCTGTAGTAGTAATCATTATGGGTACGTGGGATCAGTTTCGGTGTACCGGTACTGCCACCCGACAGCTGGAAAAAGGCGACTTCATCGCCTGCGGTCGGGGTTGCGATGAAGTTGCCCGCGGGTTCAGCCAGCAGGGCGTCGAGGCTGTTTTCCGTCTGCGCGTCATTACGCAGGATCACCTGCTGCAGTGAAGGCTGATCGCGGCGAAGTTGCGCAATAAACGCATCATCGGCGAACAGTGCGTGGCTGCGATCGGCAATTAACAGGCTCGGCGAGATCTGACTGGCATAGGCGGCCAGTTCGGTGCGCTGATGGCTGAACAGGGCGTTCACCGGGGCGACGCCGATTTTGAACAGGGCAAACAGCGTCAGGTAAAATTCCGCCACGTTGCTAAGCTGCACCAGCGCCGTATCGCCTGACTTCAGGCCGCGACGCTGCAATGCCGCGGCCAGGTTGTAACTCAGCGCCGCCAGCTGGCGATAGGTAAATTGTCGTTCACCATCAATCACCGCCACGCTCTCGCTGTCGCGATGACGTTCCAGGATGTCGGTCATCGGCAGATCGAGCCAGTAGCCTTTTTCACGGTAACGTGCAGCCAGATCGTCCGGCCAGCGGCTGTAGGAAATCGTCATACAGGTTCCTTTATTGCAGTCCAAAAGCGCGAAGCATGGTGTCGAGTTTGACGCCGGTTTCACGCCATTCTGATTCAGGTTGTGAGTCCGCTACGATGCCTGCGCCCGCAAACAGCCGCACCCGCGGGCCATTCACCGTACCGCAGCGAATGGTGACGACCCATTCGCCATTGCCCTGATCGTCACACCAGCCGACGATGCCGCCAAACAGCTGACGTTCAAATGGCTCCAGTCGCTGAATCAGCGCCTGAGCACGCTGATGCGGGAAGCCGCTGAGGGCCGGTGTTGGATGCAGCAGACAGGCCAGTGACAGCGCATTTTCGCGATCGTCCAGCACGTCACCCTGAATCTGCGTAGCGAGATGCCACAATGTTGCGGTGGTCAGCAGTGAAGGTGTCTCGGGGACCGACAGCAGGCGGCTGCGCGGTTGCAGCGTCGCGCGCATCGCATCCGTGACCAGCTTATGCTCATGACGATCTTTTGCTGAGTGCATCAGGCTGTCGCCAGAGGCCTGGTCACGCTGCGGATCGCGATGACGCGGCGCTGAACCGGCCAGCGGACAGGAGCTGAACTGGCGGCCCTGCTTACGAATCATCAGTTCCGGGCTGGCGCCAACCAGCGCGCCGCCATCGGGCAGCGGCAGATGAAAGTGATAGCTGTTAGGGTTCTGCGCCACGATGCGCTGCATCAGGGCGGCCGTATCAACCGGCTGTTCCGCCACGATATCCATCAGCCGCGACAACACCACTTTATCCAGATCGCCGCGCTGCGTAGCCGCCACTGCCTGCGCAACCATGTCGATGAAAATGTCATGGTCCGGCACCGCCGTGCGGCGACGTACCTGCGGCAGTTCAGCCTCAGTTAGAGAGGCACTGGCGTTGAGATCGTCACGGTTAAAGGTCTGATACGACTCAGGGATAAACAGCGCAGCGGGCTGATCCACGTCGAAGGGGATTGCACCCACCAGAATGGGATGGGCAATGCCCTGTTTTCTGGCTGAAGCAAAATGGTGCTGTAGTTGCTGCTGAAACTCCCCTGTCAGCTGCTCACCCTGCCTTACCGGCGCGGTAAGGGTAGTAAAACAGCCCTGTGTGGTCAGGCTTTGCCAGGGAGAGGTAAACAGAAAGCCACGGCAGAGTGCCGGGAAATCCTGCAACAAGGGATGTTCAAACGCCAGCGATTCCACCATAATTTCCACCTATAAATGATAAGATAACTAATAATGATTATCATTTGTATTGTGGGTCAGTAACCTACGTTGATTAGCCGAAAGTGTCAATAATTACGCGGCGATTCAGCTGGCATGGCCGGTTAAATCAGCACAAATGGTCTCTCTCTTTTTCCGGGTAAAAGTGGACGAAAATCTATGAGTAAACATGGTGTCACATCGGCGATAGCGCTGTTTTTCCTGAGCATCAGCCTGTTCAGCGTTACCGCTGCTGCCCAGACCGGCTGGCCGCGAACTGTCGCCGGGACAACAGGCAATATCACACTGACCCAGGCACCGATGCGTATCGTTTCGACCAGCGTTACCCTGACCGGCTCGCTGCTGGCGATTGATGCGCCGGTCGTCGCCAGTGGCGCAACCGCACCCGGCAGTCGGCTGGCTGATAAGCAGGGATTCTTCCGTCAGTGGGGCGAAGTGGCCAAACAGCGCGGCGTAAAACGTCTCTACATTGGTGAGCCCAGTGCAGAAGCGATTGCTGCTGAAGCGCCAGACCTGATTGTGGTCAGCGCCACCGGGAATGATTCGGCGATCAAACTGGTTGAACAGCTTGCGGCGATTGCGCCGGTGCTGGTGGTGAATTACGACGATAAAAGCTGGCAGCAACTGGTGACGTTGCTGGGTGAGGCGACCGGGCATGAAGCGGAAGCTGCCGCCCGGAAAGCTGAGTTTGATGCGCGAGAAAAGGCTCTGAAAGCGAAGCTGACCCTGCCGCCGCAGCCGGTTTCAGCGATGGTGTGGAACGGGGATGGCCGGGCAGTCAATCTGTGGACGGATGCGTCGGCGCAGGGGAAGTTACTGCAGCAACTGGGCTTCACTCTGGCGACGCCGCCGGCCACGCTTCAGTCTGGTCACAGCATGGGACAGCGTAAAGATATCCTGCAACTGTCAGGAGAAAATCTGGCGGCAGGCCTTAATGGTCAATCATATCTGCTGTTTGCCGCTGAAGAGCCCACCGCCGCACAGGTGATGAGCAACCCTTTCCTGGCGCAGACCCCAGCGGTGCGCGCAAAAGCGGTCTATGCGCTGGGGCTGGATAGCTTCCGGCTCGACTACTACAGCGCCAGCAATTTGCTGACGCGGCTGGAGACGCTGTTCGTTAAATCATGATCCCGTTTCCGCCGGTGCAGGCGGTTGATAGCGACGCAGACGCGCCATCAGCAGCCACATGATGATGCCCAGCACGGTGGCTGCCAGACCAGCCAGGCTGGCAGCCTGCTGCGGCAACAGCAGTGAACCCATCGCGCCAATCATCGCTGCACCTATCGCATCGCCGGTGACATTCTGCGCTGTCCAGAGGCTGTTGATCCTGCCGAGCAGCGCATCTGGCGTCAGCGTCTGGATCATCGCGTACTGCACCAGGCTGTTGATGGCACTGAAATAGCCAAAGACCGCGAGGCAGACCAGACTCGCGCTGAACCACGGCATCAGGCTGAACAGAGCCAGCGCGACGAAAGCAGCAATAGCACTCGCCAGAATCAGGCGGCCCGGCTGCGGTGATTGTGCCAGCCGTCCGCTGGTGAGCGCACCTGTGGCAGCACCCAGCGGAACAGCGGCATACATCAGCCCTAACTCCGTCACGCCGACCTGCCAGTGTGGCGCCAGCGCCGGATAGAGCACGCGCACCGCACTGGCTAACGTCACCAGCGCGCCGACCAGCGCCGCCATGCCAACAATCGGGCTGGCAAACAGGAATTGCACGCCGCTGGCCAGTGCTTTCAGCGGATGTTCACGCGGCTGCGGCGGTGGCGCCAGCCGCGGCAACCGCAGCAGGGTTAACACCGTCAGCAACGTGCCGAACGCCGCCAGTCCGTAGTTCCACGCCACACCGCCCTGCGCGATGACCAGTCCGGCAATGGCGGGTGAGAGAATCGCGCCAAATCGCACCGTCAGCATGGTAATCGCACCTGCTTTCATCAGGTTTTCACGCCCGACCAGCGCCGGCGTCGCCGCCAGCAGCGCGGTGACGCCTATCGCGCCGAAAAAACCATCCCACAGTCCCAGCACAAAGACGGCGATCACCGACGGCGAAGGGAGCAGGGCATTGATGCATAAGGCGACAAAGCCCAGGCCACAGGTGGATCGGGCAAACAGGATCAGACGTCGGCGCTCATAGCGATCCGCCAGCACGCCGCCGGTCAGCAGGCCGATAAACATGCCGGCACCGGCCAGCGTCACCGCCAGACCCACCAGCAGCGGCGACTGCGTTAGCTGCTGAATCTGAACCGGTACCGCCACCGCCAGCATGCCGAGAGCAACGATGGAGATAAAGCGGGCGATAAAAATGGCGCGAAAGGCGGGGTGGGTTCTCAGCAGGCTGAGATCGATAAAGTGGGAGGGTTTGTTCATAACGTCGCTTTTTTGCACCCATTTTCCTCATCATTGAGTCCGGGAGTCATGGTAACATACAAAAAATCACTAATAACGATAACAAGTATCATTATCATAATGACTCGTGCTGCGATCTCAATGAATCGGTGAAGGTTTAAACGTTATGCGTCAACTTCGTGCAATAGCAGGTTCAGGGATGCTGCTGTTGTTGCTTCTCGCGCTCAGCCTGATGCTGGGTGCCAAATCTATCCCCTTTCATGATGTCACGCAGGCCTTATTCAGCGACTGTAACCGCGTCGATTGTGTCATCGTGCGCGATGCCCGACTGCCGCGCACCCTGGCGGGTCTGCTGGCCGGGATCAGTTTAGGTCTGGCGGGCGCGCTGATGCAGAGCCTGACGCGCAATCCGCTGGCCGATCCCGGCATTCTCGGTATCAACGCCGGTGCAGGCTTTGCGGTAGTGCTGGGCATCGCCCTGTCTGGCGCCGATTCCCCCGCGGACTGGCTTGGCTTTGCCTTTACGGGCGCACTGCTGGCCTCCCTGCTGGTGGCGCTGACCGGTGCGCTGGGCGGTGGCCGCGTTAATCCGGTGCGTCTGACGCTGGCAGGCGTGGCGCTGGGCGCGGTGCTGGAGGGGTTAACCTCTGGTTTATCGCTGCTCAATCCTGACATCTACGATCATCTGCGTTTCTGGCACAGTGGCTCGCTGGATATCCGCAATTTTGCCATTCTGCGCACCACCTTTCCGGCGGTAGTCGCCGGTAGCCTGCTGGCGCTGCTGCTGGCGCGTTCGCTCAACAGCCTCAGTATGGGCGGTGATATGGCGACCGCGCTGGGTACCCGGGTGATGCGTACCCAGCTGGTGGGATTACTGGCTATTGCGCTGCTGAGTGGGGCGGCGACAGCCGCTGTCGGTCCCATCGCGTTTGTCGGCTTAATGACGCCACATCTGGCCCGCTGGCTGCTGGGTAACGATCATCGCTGGATGCTGCCCGGAACTCTTCTTATCACCCCCTGTTTGCTGCTGGCCGCCGATATTCTGGGACGGCTGCTGGTACCGGGCGAACTGCGCGTGTCGATTGTCACGGCCATATTGGGCGCGCCGATGCTGATTGTGCTGGTGCGCCGCAAGTCGGGAAGAGGGCAGATATGAAACGGGTGATGGTTAATGCGCTGATGCTGCTGGTGGCCTGCGGGGTGCTGGCCTTTCTGAGCATTACGCATGGCACCTTACCGATCTCCGCCAGCCAGTTGTGGGCCCTTATCAACGGCGAGGCGGCGCGTAACATACAGCTGATTGTACTGGAGTGGCGACTGCCGCGCGTCATGATGGCGCTGCTGATTGGTGCGGCACTGGGCGTCAGCGGGGCAATTTTTCAGTCGCTGCTGCGCAACCCGCTGGGCAGCCCCGATATTCTGGGTTTCAATACCGGCGCTTACAGCGGCGTGCTGGTGGCACTGGTGCTGTTCCAGCAAAACATGGAGGGCATGACGCTGGCGGCACTGCTTGGCGGACTGCTCACGGCGAGCGTGGTCTGGCTGTTCAGCTGGCGCAACGGTGTGGAGACCTTTCGTCTGATCATTGTGGGCATCAGCGTGCGGGCGCTGCTGATGGCGCTGAACAGCTGGCTGATTATCAGCGCCTCACTGGAGGCGGCACTGAGCGCCGGGCTCTGGAGCGCCGGTTCACTCAACGGCATTACCTGGGCGAAAACGACGCCGGTGATTACCGTGCTTCTGCTGGCGCTGCTGGCGACAAGCATGCTGGCCCGGCGCATGCGTCTGCTGGAGATGGGTGACGACACTGCCTGCGCGCTGGGCGTACCGGTTGAACGCAGCCGCGTTTTGCTGATGCTGACGGGCGTGATCCTCACCGCCGCCTCTACCGCGCTGGTCGGTCCTGTCTCCTTTATTGCGCTGCTGGCACCGCAGATTGCTCGTCGGCTATGTGGCGGTATCAAAGGCGCGCTGCCGCTGGCTGCCTTGTGCGGCGCGCTGCTGTTAACCGCCGCGGATTACGCCGCGCAGCACTTTTTCCTGCCTTATCAGCTGCCGGTTGGCGTCATCACGGTTAGCCTGGGCGGACTCTATCTGATTGCTTTACTGGTACGGGAGGCGCGACGCCAATGACAGTGAAAACACGTTTGCAGGGCGACGCGCTGACGCTGGGGTATGACAAAAAAATCGTGGCGGAGAATCTCACCGTCGCGATCCCCGACGGTGAACTGACCGTTATTATTGGCCCCAACGCCTGTGGAAAGTCGACGCTGCTGCGTACCTTATGCCGCCTGGTCTCGCCCCTGAAAGGCCAGGTGCTGCTGGATGGCAATGCGATTGCTCACTACGCTACCAAAGAGGTGGCGCGTCGGCTGGGGCTGCTACCGCAAAGCTCGAATGCGCCAGCGGGCATCAGCGTCAGCGAACTGGTCGCGCGCGGGCGTTATCCGCACCAGTCGCTGTTTGGTCGCTGGCGACAGGAAGATGAGACGGCTGTTCAGCAGGCAATGCAGGCTACCGGCGTGGCAGACTTAGCGCAGCAGCAGGTTGATACGCTCTCTGGCGGCCAGCGGCAGCGGGTGTGGATTGCGATGGTGCTGGCTCAGCAGACGCCACTGTTGCTGCTGGATGAACCGACCACCTGGCTCGACATCGCCCATCAGATTGAGTTGCTGGAATTAATGCAGGATCTCAATCAGCAGCATGGCCGTACGCTGGTGGTGGTGCTGCACGATCTCAATCAGGCGTGCCGCTATGCCAGCCACCTGATTGCGATGCGAGACGGGAAAATTATTGCCGAAGGGAAACCGGCGGAGATCGTTACGCCGGAACTGATAGAAGCGATCTACGGCCTGCGCTGCATCATCATTAACGATCCGGTGGCCGGTACGCCGATGATTGTGCCGCTGGGAAGAGGCTGACCTGCGCTTTCTCCACCCGAAGAAAGCGCAAAGTCAGAACGGTTCAGGGATTCAGCGACGCCAGGCACTGCTGCAGTCGTGGCCCAATCTTTTCGAACATGCGCGGTGAGATGATCTCGACGTGCGCACAGTCCAGCGGCCAGATAGTCAGCTCGCCGACATAGGGCGCCCAGGCGCGGCGCGCATCCTGACCGGGCTGCTGCGTCTGTTCCGCCAGGAACAGAGTTGCGTGTCCGGTGAAGCGGGCACTGCGCGCTGTTGCCAGCAGGCGCACTGAACTGGCGTAATTGGCTTCAATGGTGGTAAACAGTGCCTCCATTCCTTCACCGGCCTGCTGCCGTTGCGCAGCGATAAACTGCTCGCGCTCACGATTAACCTCTTCCAGCACCGCCGGATCCAGCACGTTTTCACCGCGCCGTTCATCCCAGTTCTGCGTCTCCGGCGGCCAGGTATCCAGCAGTCCGAGGAAGGCAACGGTTTCACCTTCGGCCTCCAGCCGCGCGGCGATACCCTGCGCCAGCGTGCCGCCTAGCGAGTAGCCCAGGAAATAGTAAGGCCCCTGTGGCTGCTGCTGACGCACCGTCGCCAGATGCGCCTCACACACCGCGTCAAGTTGCTGCGCCTGGTTCAGCGGGCTGGTGATGTCGGGTGACTGAATGCCAAGTAGCGACCAGCGTGCATCCAGATAGCGCTGCAACACGCTGAACTGCCAGGCAAAACCGGAGGCGGGATGGAAGCAAAACAGCGTTGGGCCAGTGCCGCGTCGCAAGGGTAATACCGCTTCAAATCCGGCACGAGCCACATCCGCGGGCTCGCTGCTGAGCAGTGTCGCCAGCTTTTCTACCGTGGATGCCACCATGATCTGGCCCACTGACACCGGCTGATTCAGCGTCCGGCGCAGCTGTGCTGCCAGCCGCATCGCCAGCAGCGAGTGGCCGCCCAGCGAGAAGAAATCATCCTGGGCGCTCACCGGTTCGCACTCCAGCAGCCTGGCAAACGCCTGTGCCAGTGTCGTTTCGAGTCCGGGATGCGGCGCGCGACCAGCCAGCGCTGCCTGCGTTTGCGGCAGCGGCAGCGCTTTGCGATCCAGTTTACCGTTGCTGCTGAGCGGTAACGCCGCCAGCTGAACAATCGCCACCGGCACCATATGCGTCGGTAACTGTGTGGCCAGAGTCTGACGCATTGCGTCGGTATCGATCGGGCCATCAGCCACCACATAGCCGACCAGCTGGCGGGCATCGCCCTGCTGATCGCTGCTGCTCCCCAGCACCACCGCATGTGTGACGGCCTGCTCAATGCCAGGTAGCGCAGCCATGGCGTGGTCGATCTCGTTCAGCTCGATACGCTGTCCGCGAATTTTAAGCTGATCGTCGCTGCGGCCCAGATACTCCACCGCACCATCCGGCAGCCAGCGCGCCACATCACCGGTGCGGTACATCCGGGAGCCGTGACCCCACGGATCGGCGACAAACCGGCTGGCGGTGAGGTCGGGACGATCAAGATAGCCATGTGCCAGCTGCACGCCGGTCAGATAGAGATCGCCAGCCACGCCCGGTGGCACCGGCTGCAGACGCGCATCCAGAATCCGTAAGCCGGTGTTCCAGACCGGGAAGCCAATCGGCACGCTGGCCCCTTCGACGGCCGCCAGCTCCGGGCCAAAGGCCGGATAGTAGCTGACATCAACCGCCGCTTCGGTCGGGCCATAAAGATTATGCAAGGGCACACGGGTCAGCGCCTGCCACTGGCGCGATAACTCTGCGGGCAGCGCTTCGCCGCTACAGAAAACCCGGCGCAGGGTGGCGCAGCGCGCTATCGCGTCACCTTCCTGCAGCGAAGCGACAAAAGCAGCCAGCATCGACGGAACAAAATGGGTGGTGGTCACGCGGTAGCGGGCAAACAGCTGCTGCAGCGCGTCCGGGTCGCGATGAGCGTCGGGCGGAGCCATCACCAGCTGTGCGCCGACGATGAGCGGCCAGAAGAACTCCCATACCGAAACATCAAAGCTGCTCGGGGTTTTCTGCAACACCACATCATCGCTGCCGAGCGGATAGCGATCCTGCATCCATAACAGACGGTTGACGATCGCCTCATGACTGACCAGCACCCCTTTTGGCCGACCGGTCGAGCCGGAGGTATAGATGATGTATGCGCCATCCTGTGGACGCGGGGCCTGCATCAGCACGCTATCAACGGGTGTTAACAGCGCGTCGTAAAACAGCGGCGCGACGGGTGAGAGTGCCGCCAGCCGCTCGGCCAGTTCACGACAGGTGATCAGCGTTTTCGGCGCGGCATCTTCCAGCATCATCTGTAACCGATCGTCCGGGTAGCCGGTATCAAGCGGCAGCCAGGTTGCCCCCACGCTGACGATCGCCTGCAGCGCCAGCGATAAAAAGACCGAACGCGGCAGCGCTACGGCGACGATATCACCCGGCGTCACTCCCTGCGCAATCAACTGTTGCCCCAGCGCGGCGACCTGCTGCTGCATCTGTTGATAGTCAAGCTGATGCCCCTCATCTGCCAGTGCCGGAGCGCGCGGCGAACGCTGTGCCTGACGGAGCAGCAGGCTGCTCAGGGTTTCTGCAGGCAGCATTACGGCAGTCTGGTTGATCGCCACGAGCTGCTGATGCTCTTCCGGCATCAGCATGTCCAGCTCGCCACAGGCACTGGCTGGCCGGACGGCAAGCTGCTGAAGCAGCAGGCCAAAGCGGCTGGCGTGTTGTTTCAGCGTTGTGTCGCTGTAGCGCTGTGCATTAGCCAGTAGCTCCAGCGTCAGGTCGCCCTGTTCGCTGAGGTAGATAGCAATCTCCAGATCGCGTACCGGTCCTGACGCCAGCTGATGGGTTACGCCTTTGATGCCAGCGAAATCGAGCTGGTAATCAAACATCTTCAGGTTGATTACCGGCCCATAGAGCGGATCGCTGTCGCCGGAGCGACCCAGATCGCGCTGCACCTGTTCAGCGTCGTAACGCTGATGACGACGCATTTTTTTGACTTCGCCCGCCAGACGCCCGGCCAGTGCCGTCAGCGGCTGTGCCGGATCGTAATGCACCGCCAATGGCAGCACGTTAATCACCGGACCGGTGGCGCAGAGCGCGGTCGAGCCGATGCGGCGCATAAAGATGAAACCGGCGGCGAACGCATGCTGGCCGGTGAGGCGCGCCAGCCATAACGCCACCAGCGCAAAGGCGGTATCTGCGGCGCTGAGGTTTTGCTGCCCGGTGTGCGTCAGCAAAGCCTGAAACGTGTCGCGATCCACGGCAAACGTGTGGCGCAGCAGGTCGGTACTGGCGCTCTGACCGGCCAGCGGCAGAGCGGACAACGAGGCGGGCGCAGGTAACTGCGCCCCTTTCTCCAGCCAGAACTGGCGATCGCGCTGCCAGCCCGAAGATTGCTGATAGCGCTGATATTCATCAACGACGTCGCTGAACGGCACGAACGGGCTTGGCTCCGGCGTGTCGCCGCGCTGCCAGGTGCTGTAGAGATTGGCGATACGGCGGGTCAGGGCGGTGAAACTAAAACCATCGACCACCAGATGATGGTATCGCTGATACCAGTACCAGTGATCCTCATCCAGCCGAAGCAGGCTGTGATGGTAAAGTGGCGCGCCGCTCAGCACCCGCAGATCGCCGGTCATATCCTGCTGCATCAGCGCACGTGCTGCGGCCACCGGATCGGCGGCGTCACGCAGATCGATCACCTCAGGCTCGCGGAAAGCCTGGGGTTCAGGCCACTGTAGCGGTTCACCCTCCAGCTCGCCAAAGGCCATATTTAGTGTGTCCGCTTCCTGCATGCCAGCAATTATGGCCCGTGATAACAGCGCGCTGTTCAGCGCACCGCGCAGTTCGACAAAATGCGCCACGGCGTAAGCATTGGAATAGGGCGATAGCTGGTCAGCGATCCAGATTCCGGGCTGAGCGGCCACCAGTGGCAGCGTTTTTTGTTCTGTCTGCGGGTTGAGGGTGATCTCAGACATTTTCGCCTCTGTCCTGCGTCATAACCGGACGGATATCGTGCCAGTTTTCATTCAGCCAGCTCAGACAGTCAGCCTGTGGCCCGGGACCAAACACCGGCTGCCATCCTGCCGGAACCGCACAAAAGGCGGGCCATAAGCTGTACTGCTGCTGATCGTTCTTCAGCACCTGACAATCCTGTTGCGGATCGTCGAAAGGGTTAAGTTGTTGCATGTCGGTCTCCTGTCCGCAGTCACCGGGCGCGCTAACGCCGCTGTCCTGCATAGATATCTTTCAGTGGCGCGCAGAAGGCGGAATATAAGCGGGTTAGGGCTATTGCCACATGACTTTAAGGCCTGCCAGCAGTCCGCCGCGCCAGCACAGCGCATCGTGACCGCCTTCGACCGGGTGATAGCTGACCTGATGTCCGGCAGCGTTCAGATCGCGCTGAAACTGCTGGTTTGCTGCCAGAATCAGCCGTTCGCGTCGTCCCGCTTCCAGGTAGAAGCGGCGAGGGGGTGCCTGCAGTAAGCCCTGTTGTAACTGCTGTGGCAGCCAGCCATTGGGATCGCCGCGCGCGGGCCACCAGAACGAACCGGAGAGGCTGATCGCTCCAGCAAAGGTTTCCGGCCAGGTCAGGGTGGCGTAAGCGGCAGAAAGGCCGCCAAAACTTTGTCCCGCTACCAGCGTGCTGTCGGCACGAAACGGCGCCCAGCGCTGAACCTGCGGCAACAGCTCGTGCTGAATCGCCAGCCAGAAGTCAGGGTTACAGGTCAGCTCACGCGTGCGGTGTTCGCGGTCGATGATGTCGATCATGACATAGACCGCAGGGGGCAGTTCGCCTGCCTCTGTCAGTTGCTGAAGCGGGCCGGCAACCGGCATGGTCTGTGCCCAGAACTGACCATCCAGCAGCAGTACCAGCGGACGATCGCCTGCACTGGCGTCTCCGGTAACAGAGATCCAGATCTGACGCTGGTTCCCCAGCCGTTCGCTGCGCCACAAATAGTGTTGCAGCGGAATATCGGCGGCACGGCCTTCATCAACCGCACGCCACACCTGCTGATCCGGCGCGTGTGGCAGGTGCAGTGGCGAGACCCTCATTCCGCGTCCACCCGCCCAGCTTCGCAAAGGATTCAGCGGGTCGCTTTGCGCCTGCGGGAATTTCTGACTCCACCACTGGCGCACTGCCTGCATATCGGCCTGCCCGGTAAAAGTCTCTTCCTGACTATCAGGAATCAGGCAGTAACTGCCGCGCCAGTCAGCGGGCAGGGCGGTCTGCCACCACCAGACATCGGTATCGGGAACAGGCGTTAATGAGGAGGGGACCGCTGAATGATGATGATCGGTTACGCCGGTAATATTGATCCAGACGCGCCGGGTATCGGAGTGCTGCGTGTCACCCTGAGGATCGCGCCAGAAAAAGGTGACCTGACAGGTTCCCTTTTCGCCAGCTTCAACCAGAGGAATGCCCCGTTGCTGCTGCTGTTGCCACCAGCGTTCACTGCCGGTTTCTTCATTTAACCACGTCATACGCGCCATCTTTCGATCACCCTTGATTAGGGTCATGCATGTTATGAATAATAGTATTGATAATTATTTGCATTTGCAATAGGGTGTTTCCGCCCGACAGGGAGCGCGCGCATCCTCTCTGCCGCACCGGCTTTCAGACTGATGCAAAGCGGTTCTGACGCTGGCCCGGCGACAAGGGGAAAACGTTGCAGGCAAGGTTATTACTTTTTTACCGGCACGCCGGCAGTGGCATCCTCGCCGGCACTCCAGGAACAGAAAAATGAAAAAGTTATCCCGGCTTTCGTTAGCCATTATGATTGAACTGGGTTTCACCGCCTCTCTCATTTCTGCCGGTGCCGTGGCTGCCGAAGCCACCCGCGAACCGGCTATCGACAGCAGCACCTCCGATACCCTCCACGACGACACCATGATGGTGACCGCCGCCGAGCAGACGTTGCAGGCACCTGGCGTGTCGACCATCACCGCCGACGAAATTAAAAAACATCCACCCGCACGCGATGTCGCCGAAATTATTCGCACCATGCCTGGCGTCAATCTGACCGGTAACTCCACCAGCGGCCAGCGCGGAAACAATCGCCAGATTGATATCCGCGGCATGGGGCCGGAAAATACCCTGATTCTGATCGATGGATTGCCGGTGACCAGCCGCAACGCGGTTCGGCTTGGCTGGCGTGGCGAGCGTGATACGCGCGGCGACACTAACTGGGTGCCGCCAGAGATCATTGATCGCATTGAGGTAATCCGCGGTCCGGCAGCGGCCCGTTACGGTAACGGTGCAGCGGGCGGCGTGGTGAACATCATCACCAAAAAAGAGATGGATAATCAGTGGCACGGCTCATGGAGCGCCTATTACAACGTGCCGGAACACAAGGAGGAGGGCGCGACCCGTCGCACCAACTTCAGCCTTGAAGGGACGCTGGGCGATGATGTCAGTTTCCGGCTCTATGGTGGACTGGCAAAAACGCAGGCTGATGCTTACGACATTAATGAAGGGCACGCCGCGGACCGCACCGGCAGTTACGCCGGATCGTACCCGGCGGGCCGGGAAGGCTCGATCAACAAAGATATTCATGGCCTGCTGCGCTGGGCATTTGCGCCGATGCAGACGCTGGAAGTGGGGGCCGGTTACAGTCGTCAGGGCAACCTCTATGCCGGGGACACGCAGAACACCAATACCAACGCCCTGGTGAAAAGCAAATATGGTGAAGAGACCAACCGGCTCTATCGGCAGAACTTTTCTGTTAAGTGGACCGGTGCCTGGGATAATGGCATCAGCACCAATACTTACGCGCAATATGAGAATACCCGCAACGCGCGTCTGAATGAGGGGCTGGCGGGCGGCACCGAAGGCATCTTCGCCAACAGCAACTTCAATACCATCCAGCTGGATGATGTGTTGTTGCACAGTGAGATCAGTGTGCCGTTTGAATGGCTGGTGAACCAGACCGCGACTTTCGGGACGGAATGGAATCAGCAGCGGATGAAGGATCCTTCATCGACGACTCAGGCCGCCAGCTACGGGTCGATTCCCGGTATCGCTACGACCGGCCGCACACCCTATTCACAGGCGGAAATCTTCTCGCTGTTTGCCGAAGACAATATTGAGCTGACCGACAGCACCATGCTGACGCCGGGCCTGCGCTTCGATCACCATTCGATTGTCGGCGATAACTGGAGTCCGTCGCTCAACCTGTCACAGGGATTAGGCGATGAGTTCACACTGAAAATGGGTATTGCGCGCGCCTATAAAGCCCCGAGCCTCTATCAGACCAACCCGAACTATCTGCTCTACAGCAACGGTCAGGGCTGTGCCGCCAGTGCCGGTGCCTGTTATCTGATGGGTAATGACGATCTGAAAGCGGAAAACAGCATCAATAAAGAGATTGGGGTCGAATGGAAGCGCGATGGCTACCAGGCGGGCCTGACCTGGTTCCGCAACGACTACCGTAACAAGATCGAGGCTGGCACGGCGCCAACCGGCACCGCATCTAACGGCAAAACCGACATCTACAAATGGGAAAATGTGCCCAAAGCGGTCGTCGAGGGGCTGGAAGGCACGGTCAATGTCCCATTCTCCGACAGCGTGACGTGGAACAATAACTTCACTTACATGTTGCAGAGTAAGAATAAAGAGACCGGCGATCGTCTGTCGATTATTCCGGAATATACGCTCAATTCGACGCTGAGCTGGCAGGCGATGCAGGACCTCTCCCTGCAAACGACCCTGACCTGGTACGGTAAACAGGTACCGAAGAAATATGACTATAAAGGTAACGCCGTTACCGGTAGCGCCACCGATCAGGTGAGCCCCTATTCGGTTGTGGGCATGAGCGGCACCTATGACGTTAATAAATATGCCAGCGTCACCGTGGGTATCGACAACCTGTTCGACAAGCGCCATTTCCGTCAGGGCAACGCGCAGACCACCGGCAATGCCACCACCGGAGCGTGGCTCTATGGCGCAGGGGCCAATACCTTTAACGAGTCGGGCCGCACCTGGTATATGAGCGTGAATACCCGCTTCTGATGGACGGGCAATAAAAAGCGCAGCGGTTGACCTGACCGCTGCGCTTTTTTTTATGACTGAATAATCAGTTGTTCTGATTGATATCGCGGTAGAGACGGCTCTCAAATCGCACCAGCGGAATACGGCGGGTACGCTGATCTTCCGGCGGGACCGCATAACCGGAAAGGAACTGAACGAATGCCACCCGCGCACCACTGGAGGTGGTGATAAAGCCCGCCAGGTTATAGACGCCCTGCAGTGAGCCGGTTTTCGCCGAGACTTTGCCATCCAGCCCCGCCTCATGCAGCCCGCCGCGATACTGCAGCGTGCCGTCGTAACCTGCCAGCGGCAGCATCGAAATATAATCCAGCGTGTTGTCATTCTTCGCAATGAACTGCAATACCTGCATCATGGTTTGCGGCGAAATCAGGTCATGGCGGGAGAGACCTGAACCATCCACCTGAATGCTATTACCCATGTCGACATTGGCTTTGGCTTTCAGGATGCGGCGAACGGCATCCTGTCCGGCGCGGAACGTGCCGGGCACATTGAAGTAGTGATGACCAATGGTGCGAAACACCGTGTCGGCAATCATGTTGTCTGACTTCTTCAGCATGGTGTGCAGCAGCGTATGCAGCGGCGCGGACTGGGTCGATGCCAGCACGGTACCCGGTTCGGTGACCTGCGTCTGTCGCACCAGATGCCCGCTATAGTCAATCTCAGACGACCGCAGTTCCGCCTTGAGGATTTCGCCAGCCCAGGCCGCGCCATCCTGCACCGCAAATGCCAGCGGCAGCGGTTCCGCGCGCTGGCGCATACAGCCCGTGAGGGTGTAGCGGTTCAGCTCGCCCGGCACCACATCCAGCTCGCAATATTGCCCTTCGCCGCTGTTGCGGCCAATGGTGCGCACCTGGCTGTACATATGCGCCGGATAATAGGAGGCGATACGTACAAAGGCATTCTCACCCGGCGTATTAGCACTGTAGAGCGAAACCGAGAAGCAGTTTTTATCAACGATTGCCGCACCCGGCGGAGCACTGAAGCACTGGGTCATATCGTTCCACGGCCAGCCCGGCGCCATATCGTGACTGGCAAAAACGGAGGTGTCGATAACCAGATTGCCTTTGATATGGTTAATGCCCTGCTTCTTTATCGCCGCCACCATGTTGCGCAGATCCTGACGGCTTAAGGTGGGATCACCGCCGAAACGTGCAACTAAATCGCCGTTCAGGGTGCCATCGATAATGGCGCCGCGAGTCTCAAAAGTGGTCTGAAAACGGAAGTCGCCACCCAGTTCCAGCAATGCTGCCAGCGCCGTCACCACTTTCATGGTACTGGCGGGCAGGGCCATCTGTTTTCCGTGATAATCAATAATCGGTGTTGATGCGCCTACTTTTTGTACCATCAGCGCCAGATTGGCGCCGTCTGGCAGGTACTGCATGTATTCATCAACTGGCGCTGCGTGTGCCTGCAGCATAAATGCGCAGCTTAATCCGGTAACAAGTCGTGAAAATCGCATAATCTCGCGGTAACTGGCAGGTGAGGGCGTCAATACTACGTCGCTGGACGGTGCAAAGTAAACGATGACCCGCAGGGAACTCTGGGGTAAAATACGTATCAAATTGCAAAACTCTTTTCTGGCCTGGAAGCATCTCCGGGTCAGGATTCTTTTATTTGCAAAAACGGGCTAATGCGCCGCAGAACGCTTTTTTCTGCAGTCACCGGTCAGGATGACATCGTTAAACAGGAAAGATGGCGAGGAGCTTAAATGAATCAGATTCCGATGACGTTAAGAGGCGCTGAAAGATTGCGCGAAGAGCTGAACGAGCTGAAAACCGTGAAGCGCCCGCGCATTATCGCCTCTATCGCTGATGCACGCGAACATGGCGATTTAAAAGAGAACGCGGAATATCACGCTGCGCGTGAAGAGCAGGGTTTTTGCGAAGGCCGTATTCAGGAGATTGAAGCCAAACTCTCCAATGCGCAGGTTATTGACGTCACTCAGATGCCGAAAACCGGACGCGTGATTTTCGGTGCAACCGTTACCGTGCTGAACGTCGAAACCGACGAAGAAGCCACGTATCGCATTGTGGGCGATGACGAAGCGGACTTTAAGCAAAATCTGATTTCGGTCAATTCGCCGATGGCGCGTGGCCTGGTGGGTAAAGAGGCCGATGACGTGGCTATTGTGAAAACCCCGGGCGGCGACGTTGAGTATGAAATCCTGAAGGTGGAATACCTTTAAGATGTTGCTACGCTTTGAAAAGCGTTAAAGCACAATGTAAAGAAAGGAAAAAGGCCGCATTGCGGCCTTTTATCTGAGGTAAGAGCATGTCACTTTCTTTGCCCACTTAGCGTGGCAGAGAAATTTTGCTCTCTTTAGAGGGGCGATACAGCACCAGCGTTTTGCCGATCACCTGTACGTTGCTGGCACCGGTCTCACGCACGATAGCCTCAACGATCAGCTGCTTCGTTTCACGATCTTCCGAGGCAATTTTTACCTTGATCAGTTCGTGATGCGACAGAGCCTGCTCGATTTCGGCCAGCACGCCTTCAGTCAGGCCATTGCCACCCAGCATAACCACTGGCTTGAGCGGATGGGCGAGGCCCTTGAGGTGCTGTTTTTGTTTGGTACTTAGATTCATCGTAGTTTTTTACTTACTCAGGGATTGAAAACGGTTCATTCTACCGCCATCTCGGGTATATCACCAAATCGACGCAACCCATTGCGTGCAGGTTTATCGCTACGATGACGATTTAGTTGGAAATATTATGACGGGTAAAAAGCGTTCGGCCAGCTCCGGCCGCTGGCTTCAGGAACACTTTAGCGATAAATATGTGCTCCAGGCGCATAAAAAAGGGTTGCGTTCGCGCGCCTGGTTTAAACTTGATGAAATACAACAGGGTGACAAGCTTTTCAAACCCGGCATGACCGTGGTAGATCTGGGTGCTGCACCCGGAGGCTGGTCGCAATATGTGGTACAGCAAATTGGGAACAAAGGGCGAGTCATTGCCTGTGATATCCTGCCAATGGATCCGATAGTCGGTGTCGATTTCCTTCAGGGCGATTTTCGTGAAGAATCGGTGGTCAATGCGCTGCTTGAACGCGTCGGCGATCAAAAAGTTCAGGTTGTCATGTCCGATATGGCGCCGAATATGAGTGGTACACCTGCCGTAGATATTCCCCGGTCGATGTATTTAGTCGAGCTGGCGCTGGAGATGTGTCGGGATATCCTGGCACCTGGCGGCAGTTTTGTAGTGAAAGTGTTTCAGGGAGATGGCTTCGATGAATACCTGCGGGAAATTCGCTCCCTGTTTACGAAAGTGAAAATTCGTAAGCCGGACGCTTCACGTTCACGTTCACGTGAAGTGTATATTGTGGCGACTGGGCGCAAACTATAACCAAATTGCTGGAGAAGTCCGCAGTTTTGCTGCGATTCCATGTATGCGGGATCTATAGTACCCTACGCTATCTGTTAACACCGTTGTAATATGAGGTTAATCCCTTGAGTGACATGGCGAAAAACCTGATTCTCTGGTTAGTCATCGCGGTCGTGCTGATGTCAGTATTCCAGAGCTTTGGGCCCAGCGAGTCGAATGGCCGTCGGGTTGATTATTCAACCTTCCTGTCGGAAGTGAACCAGGATCAGGTCCGCGAGGCACGTATTAACGGGCGTGAAATTAACGTCGTTAAAAAAGACAGCAATAAATACACGACCTACATTCCTGTCAACGATCCCAAGTTGCTCGATAACCTCTTGACCAAAAACGTCAAAGTGGTTGGCGAACCGCCGGAAGAACCAAGCCTGCTGGCTTCAATCTTCATTTCGTGGTTCCCGATGTTGCTGCTGATCGGTGTGTGGATCTTCTTTATGCGTCAGATGCAGGGCGGCGGCGGTAAGGGCGCGATGTCCTTCGGCAAGAGCAAAGCCCGCATGTTGACGGAAGACCAGATTAAAACCACTTTCGCCGACGTAGCAGGTTGTGACGAAGCGAAAGATGAAGTTGCTGAGCTGGTGGAATATCTGCGTGAGCCAAGCCGTTTCCAGAAGCTGGGCGGTAAGATTCCAAAAGGCGTTCTGATGGTGGGGCCACCGGGTACCGGTAAAACCTTGCTGGCAAAAGCGATTGCCGGTGAAGCGAAGGTGCCTTTCTTTACCATCTCCGGTTCTGACTTTGTGGAAATGTTTGTCGGTGTCGGTGCATCCCGTGTGCGTGACATGTTCGAACAGGCCAAAAAAGCGGCTCCGTGCATCATCTTTATCGATGAGATCGACGCAGTCGGTCGTCAGCGTGGCGCCGGTTTAGGCGGTGGACATGACGAACGTGAGCAGACGCTGAACCAGATGCTGGTTGAGATGGATGGTTTCGAAGGTAACGAAGGTATTATTGTTATCGCCGCAACTAACCGTCCTGACGTACTGGACCCTGCGCTGCTGCGTCCAGGTCGCTTTGACCGTCAGGTTGTAGTTGGCCTGCCAGATGTTCGCGGTCGTGAGCAGATCCTGAAAGTGCATATGCGTCGTGTGCCGCTGGCAACTGATGTTGATGCAGCAATCATTGCACGTGGTACGCCAGGCTTCTCGGGTGCCGATCTGGCCAACCTTGTTAACGAAGCAGCGCTGTTCGCGGCCCGTTCAAACAAGCGTGTGGTTTCGATGGTAGAGTTCGAGAAAGCGAAAGACAAAATCATGATGGGTGCGGAACGTCGCTCCATGGTGATGACGGAATCGCAGAAAGAGTCAACTGCCTACCACGAAGCAGGCCACGCCATTATTGGTCGCCTGGTACCAGAGCATGATCCGGTTCATAAAGTAACGATTATCCCGCGCGGTCGCGCACTGGGTGTGACCTTCTTCCTGCCTGAAGGCGACGCGATCAGCGCCAGCCGCCAGAAACTGGAAAGCCAGATCTCAACGCTTTACGGCGGTCGTCTGGCAGAAGAGATCATCTACGGTGTAGAACGTGTTTCTACCGGTGCGTCCAACGATATTAAAGTTGCGACCAATCTGGCGCGTAACATGGTAACGCAGTGGGGCTTCTCTGAAAAACTGGGTCCGTTGCTCTATGCAGAAGAAGAGGGTGAAGTGTTCCTCGGACGTTCTGTCGCGAAAGCGAAACATATGTCTGATGAAACGGCCCGCATCATCGACCAGGAAGTTAAGCACCTGATCGACAGCAACTACCAGCGTGCTCGTCAGATTCTGGGTGAGAACATGGACATCCTTCACGCGATGAAAGACGCGCTCATGAAGTATGAAACCATTGATGCACCGCAGATCGACGACCTGATGGCACGCCGCGAAGTGCGTCCGCCAGCGGGCTGGGAAGATCCAGGCAGCAACTCAGACAGCAACGGTACGCCAAAGGCGCCACGTCCGGTTGATGAACCGCGTACGCCAAACCCAGGCAATACCATGTCAGAGCAGTACAACAAATAAGACGCAACATCGTCAGACAAAACCCCGGCTGGTCCGGGGTTTTTTACATCCAGATATTGATCAGCAAGGAGTTTCCGCTATGAAGTTGTTCGCCCGTGATTCCCATCTCGATTTATCTTTTCCACATGTGATGGGCATTCTTAACGTCACGCCGGACTCCTTTTCAGATGGTGGAAAGCATAACGCGCTGGTTGATGCGCTAACGCATACCAATGAGATGGTCAATGCAGGTGCAACCATCATCGATGTGGGCGGGGAATCAACCCGTCCTGGCGCGGATGAAGTGAGTGTGGAGGAGGAGCTGGAGCGGGTGATTCCGGTCATCGATGCCATTGCCCAGCGTTTCGAAGTCTGGATTTCAGTGGACACCTCTAAAGCTGACGTCATCCGGGAAGCCGCGCGAGTAGGTGCTCACATCATTAACGACGTGCGTTCACTTTCCGAACCCGGAGCACTGGAAGCCGCCGCGTCGACCGGGCTGCCCGTCTGTTTAATGCATATGCAGGGCGAACCGCGCACCATGCAGCAGGCACCGGTTTACGAAAATATTTTAAGCGAAGTGGACACTTACTTCGCTCAGCAGATAGCGCGCTGCGAAGCAGCGGGCATTAAAAAAGAGCGTCTGATACTCGACCCGGGCTTCGGTTTCGGTAAAAATCTCAGCCACAATTATGAACTGCTGGCTCATCTTGGCGATTTTCACCACTTCGGCCTGCCGCTGTTAGTGGGGATGTCGCGTAAATCGATGATTGGCCAGCTGTTAAACGTCGGCCCGTCACAGCGTTTAACCGGCAGCCTGAGTTGCGCGGTGATTGCTGCTATGCAGGGCGCGCAGATTATTCGCGCCCATGATGTAAAAGAGACGGCTGAAGCGATGCGCGTGGTCGAAGCGACCCGAAGAGCAAAAGGAGTATCATGAGTAATCGTAAATATTTCGGTACAGACGGCATTCGTGGCAAAGTCGGTGAAGCACCCATCACCCCCGATTTCGTCCTGAAGCTGGGCTGGGCCGCAGGTAAAGTGCTGGCGCGCCACGGTTCAAAGAAGATCATCATCGGTAAAGATACCCGTATCTCTGGTTATATGCTGGAGTCGGCGCTGGAAGCCGGCCTCGCCGCGGCGGGCCTGACGGCCGCCTTTACCGGCCCGATGCCGACGCCAGCCATCGCCTATCTGACCCGTACCTTCCGCGCAGAGGCAGGCATTGTAATTTCAGCCTCACATAACCCGTTTGACGACAACGGGATTAAATTCTTCTCGTCCGAGGGCACCAAACTGCCCGATGACGTCGAAGAGGCGATTGAGCTGGAGATGGAAAAGCCGATTACCTGCGTTGAATCAGCGCAGTTAGGCCGAGCCAGCCGCATCGTCGACGCCGCAGGGCGTTACATTGAGTTCTGCAAAGGGACGTTCCCCAGCGAACTGAATCTGAATGGCCTGAAAATTGTGGTCGACTGCGCCAATGGTGCCACCTACCACATTGCGCCGAATGTATTGCGTGAACTGGGCGCGACGGTGATTGCTATCGGTGTCCAGCCAGACGGCATGAACATCAACAAAGAGTGCGGTGCCACCGACCTCAAACTGCTGCAGCAGCGCGTGCTGGCAGAGAAGGCTGATATCGGCCTGGCCTACGACGGCGACGGCGATCGCATCATGATGATTGACCATCTGGGTGACAAAGTTGATGGCGACCAGATTCTTTACATCATTGCGCGTGAAGCCCTGCGTCAGGGACAGTTACGCGGCGGCGTGGTGGGTACGCTGATGAGTAACATGGGGCTGGAGTTAGCGCTGAAACAGCTTGGCATTCCGTTTACCCGTGCCAAAGTCGGTGACCGTTATGTACTGGAGAAGATGCAGGAGAAGGGCTGGCGTCTCGGTGCAGAGAACTCCGGTCATGTGATCCTGCTGGATAAAACCACAACCGGTGACGGTATCGTTGCAAGTTTGCAAGTGCTCACTGCGATGGTGCGTAACCACATGAGCCTGCACGATCTCTGTAGTGGCATGAAGATGCTGCCGCAGGTCCTGGTTAACGTACGCTTTGCGGGCGAACATGATCCGCTTCAGAGTGACGCGGTAAAAGCTGTCACGGCCGAAGTGGAAAAAGCGCTGGCGGGTCGCGGACGCGTTCTGCTGCGTAAATCAGGTACTGAGCCATTGATTCGTGTCATGGTCGAAGGCGAAAATGAGGCGCAGGTTACCGAACTGGCGAATCGCATCGCCGACCAGGTCAAGGCCGTTTAAAACCGTAACAGGCGGTCTGCAGGGTGCTGAACTGCCTGTAAAATCACCGGGATGGCGTTTTTTTCTGCAAACAGTATGGGTAGTAAAAATTGCACTTGCAGAGATATGCGCCTTTGGTTAGTATTCACACCCGCTTCTGATGGGTGATGACGAGACTCCCCATCAATACTGGTTGAAGCTTTAACTGTACGATTACCGTGCAAGGAACAGGATGATATGTACCAAGCTCTTTTAGTAGTTTTCCTTATTGTAGCTATCGCCCTCGTGGGTATGATCATGCTGCAGCAAGGCAAAGGCGCTGATATGGGAGCCTCATTCGGTGCAGGCGCATCCGGTACGGTGTTTGGTTCTTCGGGTTCAGGTAATTTCATGACTCGTACAACCGGCATCTTAGCAGCGCTGTTTTTCATCATCAGCCTGGTTCTGGGTAATCTGAACAGCAATAAAGCGTCTAAAGGAAGCGAGTGGGAAAATCTTTCTGCGCCGGCGCAGTCTTCTCAACAGACTGAAAAGCCAGCTCAACCGGTAACGCCGGGCAGCGATATTCCTAAGTAAGGTCGTCAGCACAACGAATCGTTGTGGTCAGTGCAGTGCCGTGGTGGTGGAATTGGTAGACACGCTACCTTGAGGTGGTAGTGCCCGATTGGGCTTACGGGTTCAAGTCCCGTCCTCGGTACCAAATAGCAGTATCCCTTGCATTTTATGCAGGTCTGGCGTATTATTCGCCACGTTTTCGGACGCGGGGTGGAGCAGCCTGGTAGCTCGTCGGGCTCATAACCCGAAGGTCGTCGGTTCAAATCCGGCCCCCGCAACCAATTTTCCCTTTGAGTTCTTTTTCAAATATACTGTATGCATCGACGGACGCATTCACGGTTATTTTTTGAAAGAAAATTCTTTGGATGGAGTCCGGGCCGCATTGCGGCATACAGGGTCCAGTGATTAAAAGCCCCGAATATTCGGGGTTTTTTGTTATTAGCGAATCGTAATACTGGGCTATAGGCCCTTTTTTTATGTCTTGGGGGTGGGCTTGTCCACATTAGAGCAAAAATTGACAGAGTTGGTATCGGCTCCCGTAGAAGCGCTGGGTTACGAACTGGTTGGAATTGAATTCGTTCGTAGTCGCACATCTATCCTGCGCATCTATATTGATAGTGAAGATGGCATCAATGTCGATGATTGCGCCGATGTCAGCCACCAGGTAAGTGCGGTAATGGATGTTGAAGATCCCATTACGGTCCCTTACAACCTAGAAGTCTCTTCACCGGGACTCGATCGTCCTCTGTTCACTGCAGAACACTACACCCGCTTTATGGGTGAAGAAGTGAGTCTGGTGTTGCGTATGGCCGTTCAGAACCGCCGTAAATGGCAGGGAACCATTAAGTCAATTGATGGCGAGATGATCACGGTGCACGTTGAGGGTAGCGATGAAGTGTTCGCACTGAGTAATATTCAGAAAGCGAACCTGGTCCCCCACTTTTAAAAGTCCGGATTGAGGCTAACCAGGATGAACAAAGAGATCTTAGCTGTTGTAGAAGCCGTTTCTAACGAAAAAGCCCTGCCGCGTGAGAAAATCTTCGAAGCGCTGGAGAGCGCGCTGGCGACTGCGACCAAGAAAAAGTACGAGCAGGAAATTGAGGTACGCGTCAGCATTGATCGCCGCAGTGGCGATTTCGATACTTTCCGCCGCTGGGAAATCGTAGAAGAGGTGACACAGCCGACGCGCGAGATCACGCTGGATGCGGCCCGCTTCGAAGATGAAGCATTCAATCTGGGCGAATATGTCGAAGATCAGATTGAATCGGTCACCTTTGACCGTATCACCACCCAGACCGCTAAGCAGGTTATCGTGCAAAAAGTGCGCGAAGCTGAGCGCGCAATGGTGGTTGATCAGTTCCGTGAGCAGGAAGGCGAAATTATCACGGGCGTGGTGAAGAAAGTTAACCGCGACAACATCTCCCTCGACTTAGGCAGCAATGCCGAAGCGGTGATTCTGCGCGAAGATATGCTGCCGCGTGAAAACTTCCGTCCAGGCGACCGTATTCGTGGCGTACTCTACTCTGTACGTCCGGAAGCGCGTGGCGCGCAACTGTTCGTGACGCGTTCTAAACCAGAAATGCTGATTGAACTGTTCCGCATCGAGGTGCCAGAAATTGGCGAAGAACTGATTGAAATTAAAGCCGCTGCCCGTGATCCGGGTTCGCGCGCTAAAATTGCAGTCAAAACCAACGACAAACGTATTGATCCGGTGGGTGCCTGTGTGGGCATGCGCGGCGCGCGTGTTCAGGCAGTTTCCAGTGAACTGGGCGGCGAGCGTATCGATATCGTGCTGTGGGACGATAACCCGGCGCAGTTTGTTATTAACGCCATGGCTCCGGCCGATGTGGCGTCAATCGTGGTTGATGAAGATAACCACACCATGGATATCGCCGTAGAAGCTGGCAATCTGGCTCAGGCGATCGGCCGTAACGGCCAAAACGTGCGTCTCGCTTCACAGCTGAGTGGCTGGGAGCTGAACGTGATGACCGTCGATGATCTGCAGGCTAAGCATCAGGCTGAAGCACATGCAGCGATCGATATGTTCACTAAACATCTCGACATCGACGAAGAGTTCGCCACCGTACTGGTGGAAGAGGGCTTCTCCTCGCTGGAAGAGCTGGCATACGTGCCAATCAACGAGCTGCTGGAAGTCGACGGCCTCGACGAAGAGACCATTGAAGCCCTGCGTGAACGAGCAAAAAATGCGTTAACCACCCTGGCACTGGCGAAAGAAGAGAGTCTTGGAAATCAGGAGCCCGCTGAGGATCTTCTGAATCTTGAAGGCCTCGATCGTGCGCTGGCGTTCCGCCTGGCGTCGAAAGGCGTTTGCACGCTGGAAGATCTCGCTGAGCAAGGTGTTGACGATCTGACGGATATTGAAGGCATGTCTGATGAACAAGCCGGCGCGCTGATTATGGCCGCACGTAATATCTGCTGGTTCGGCGATGACGCGTAATAACAGGAAGGAACAGCATGACAGATGTAACCGTAAAATCGCTGGCCGCAGAAATTCAGACTCCGGTCGATCGCCTGGTACAGCAATTTGCTGATGCGGGGATCCCTAAGTCTGAAAATGACGCGGTGACCCAGCAAGAGAAAGAAACCTTACTATCTCATCTGAACCGTGAACACGGTCAGGTCGGTTCAGCTAAGCTGACGCTGCAGCGTAAAACGCGCAGCACCTTGAATATTCCAGGCACCGGGGGTAAAAGTAAGTCGGTGCAAATTGAAGTCCGCAAAAAGCGTACCTATGTGAAGGGTGATGCAGAGGCTGAGCAAGCTCAGGCAGAAGCTGAAGCCGAGGCGCAGCGTGAAGCGGAAGAGCAGGCGCAACGCGAGGCTGAAGAAAAAGCCCGTCGCGAAGCTGAACAGAAAGCGCAACGTGAAGCCGAAGATAAAGCCAGGCGCGAAGCCGCTGACAAGGCCAAACGTGCAGCAGCGGAAAATGAAAAAGTGACAAATCAACCTACCGACGAAGTGACCAGGGCTGCGCAATCAGACAAAGCCCGTCGCGAAGCTGAAGCTGCCGAACTGAAGCGTAAAGCTGAAGAAGAAGCCCGCCGTAAGCTTGAAGAGGCTGCCCGCCTCGTAGCAGAAGAAGCCCGCCGTCTGGCTGAAGAGAAATCAGCTGAATGGGAAAAACCGGAAGAAGAGGATAAAGGCGACTATCACGTCACCACTTCGACCCATGCCCGTCAGGCGGAAGATGAAAACGACCGTCAGGTTGAAGCAGGTCGTGCGCGTGCGCGTACTACTGCTAAAGCTGCGCGTCCGGCGAAAAAAGGCAACAAACACTCTGAAGCCAAAACTGACCGTGAAGAAGCGCGTGCGCAGGTTCGTGGTGGTAAAGGCGGCAAGCATCGCAAACCTAGCGCACTGCAGCAGGGCTTCAACAAGCCAGCGCAGGCCGTTAACCGCGATGTTGTGATTGGCGAAACTATCACCGTAGCCGAACTGGCTAACAAAATGGCGGTGAAAGGTTCTCTGGTCATTAAAGCGATGATGAGAATGGGCGCCATGGCGACCATCAACCAGGTCATCGACCAGGAAACTGCACAGCTCGTTGCCGAAGAGATGGGCCACAAAGTGACCCTGCGTCGTGAGAACGAGCTGGAAGAAGCGGTAATGGACGATCGTGATACTGATGCTGCGCAGGAGTCTCGTGCTCCGGTTGTCACCATCATGGGCCACGTCGACCACGGTAAAACGTCCCTGCTGGACTATATCCGTTCCACTAAAATCGCCTCTGGCGAAGCGGGCGGTATTACTCAGCACATCGGTGCTTACCACGTTGAAACCGACAACGGTATGGTTACCTTCCTGGATACCCCGGGCCACGCCGCGTTTACCGCGATGCGTGCACGTGGTGCGCAGGCGACCGATATCGTTATCCTGGTGGTTGCAGCAGACGATGGCGTGATGCCACAGACTGTCGAAGCTATTCAGCACGCCAAAGCCGCTAAAGTGCCGGTTGTGGTTGCAGTGAACAAGTGCGATAAGCCAGAAGCGGATCCGGATCGTGTTAAAAACGAACTGACTCAGTACGGTATCATTCCGGAAGAGTGGGGCGGCGAAAACATGTTCGTTAATGTCTCTGCGAAAGCGGGTACCGGCATTGATGACCTGTTAAACGCTATCCTGCTACAGGCGGAAGTGCTGGAACTGACCGCTATCCGTGAAGGTATGGCGAGCGGCGTGGTGATCGAATCGTTCCTCGACAAAGGTCGTGGTCCGGTTGCCACCGTGCTGGTACGTGAAGGTACGCTGAACAAAGGCGACATCGTTCTTTGTGGTTTCGAATATGGCCGCGTTCGTGCAATGCGTGACGAACTGGGTCGCGAAGTCATGGAAGCGGGTCCATCTATCCCGGTTGAGATTCTGGGCCTGTCCGGCGTGCCGGCTGCGGGTGATGAAGCGACCGTGGTACGTGACGAGAAGAAAGCACGTGAAGTTGCGCTCTATCGTCAGGGCAAATTCCGCGAAGTTAAACTGGCTCGCCAGCAGAAATCTAAGCTCGAGAACATGTTTGCTAACATGACCGAAGGCGAAGTGTCTGAACTGAACATCGTTCTGAAAGCTGACGTTCAGGGTTCTGTGGAAGCAATCTCCGACTCCCTGCAGAAACTCTCCACCGACGAAGTGAAGGTGAAGATTGTGGGTTCAGGCGTGGGCGGGATTACCGAAACCGATGCGACCCTGGCTGCTGCCTCTAACGCCATCCTCCTTGGCTTTAACGTTCGTGCCGATGCCTCTGCGCGTCGCGTCATTGACGCAGAAAGCCTGGATCTGCGCTACTACTCTGTCATCTATAACCTGATTGACGAAGTTAAAGCGGCGATGAGCGGCATGCTGGCACCAGAGTACAAACAGCAGATCATCGGTCTGGCTGCGGTGCGCGATGTGTTCAAATCACCGAAGTTTGGCGCGATTGCCGGTTGTATGGTGACGGAAGGTAACATCAAGCGTCACAATCCAATCCGTGTCCTGCGTGACAACGTGGTAATTTACGAAGGCGAGCTGGAATCTCTGCGTCGCTTTAAAGATGACGTCAACGAAGTGCGTAACGGCATGGAGTGCGGTATCGGCGTGAAGAACTACAACGACGTTCGCGTTGGCGATATGATCGAAGTGTTTGAAATCATCGAAATTAAACGCACCATCGAGTAATAGACTGCTGATGTGTTGCAATTTGGGAGGCCTCTGGCCTCCCGAATTATTTGGGAGAAATAATGATGGCGAAAGAATTTGGTCGCCCGCAGCGCGTTTCACAAGAGCTGCAAAAAGAGATTGCGATGATCCTGCAGCGTGAGATCAAAGATCCACGTCTTGGCATGATGGTCACCGTATCAGGCGTTGAAGTCTCACGCGATCTCGCTTACGCAAAAGTGTTCGTGACTTTCCTCAACGACAAAGATGAAGAAGCGATTAAACATGGCCTGAAAGCGCTGAAAGAAGCGTCAGGTTATATCCGCATTCTGCTGGGCAAAGCGATGCGTCTGCGTATCGTGCCTGAGCTGACTTTCTTCTACGACAACTCGTTAGTCGAAGGGATGCGCATGTCCAATCTCGTCACCAGCGTCGTGAAGAACGATACTGAGCGCCGTGGTCCGGACGCCACTGGCGATGACGAGGAGGCGTAATGAGTCGTCCGCGTCGTCGCGGTCGCGACGTCCATGGCGTGTTGTTGCTGGATAAGCCACAAGGCGTCTCGTCGAATGATGTCCTGCAGAAAGTGAAGCGTATCTTTAACGCGAATCGCGCAGGACATACCGGCGCGCTGGATCCTCTGGCTACCGGCATGTTGCCGATCTGCCTGGGTGAAGCGACGAAGTTTTCGCAGTATCTGCTCGATTCCGATAAACGCTATCGCGTGATTGCCCGACTGGGCGAGCGGACCGACACGTCAGACGCCGATGGCAACATCGTGCAGACGCGTCCGGTCAGCTTCAGTCAGGCCGATCTGGACAGTGCTCTGGAGAGCTTCCGCGGCGAAACGCTGCAGGTGCCTTCTATGTTTTCGGCACTGAAGCATCAGGGACGTCCTCTGTATGAATATGCGCGTCAGGGCATTGAGATTGCGCGTGAACCGCGCCCCATCACTGTCTATGAGCTGCAATTTATTCGCTGGCAGGATAACGAGCTGGAGCTGGAAATTCACTGCTCCAAAGGCACCTATATCCGCACCATCATCGATGACCTGGGCGAAAAGCTGGGATGCGGTGCGCACGTGATTATGCTGCGTCGCGTTCAGGTTGCCCGTTATCCGTATGAAAGGATGGTGACGCTGGAACAGCTCAACACCCTGCTGGCGGAAGCCACAGAAGCCGGCATTCCACTGGAAACGCAGCTCGATCCGCTGTTGTTGCCAATGGACAGTCCCGCCTCTGATTTCCCTGAAGTGAATATCCCGCCTGCCGTGGCAGATTTCTTCCGCCAGGGACAGCCGGTACAGGCCAGCAATGCGCCTGCGCAGGGGCTGGTAAGGGTATCGGAAGGCGAAGCGCGTAAGTTTATCGGTATGGCAGAAATTGCCGACGATGGCCGGCTTGCGCCACGTCGTTTAGTGGTTGAGTATCAGGATTGAGCCAGGCGTTCACTTTTCGCTGATGGGGCATTTGCGTTGCTATCGGGCGCAGAGTAGAATAGCGCGGCTTTAAAGCGGGATGCTGAATTAGAGATCGGCACCCATACATTCATTTATTACTGGAGTTTATTATGTCTCTAAGCGTAGAAGCTAAAGCAGAGATCGTTGCTAAATATGGCCGTGGTGCTAACGACAGCGGTTCAACTGAAGTTCAGGTTGCCCTGTTGACCGCGCAGATTACCCATCTGCAGGGTCACTTCTCTGAGCACAAAAAAGACCACCACAGCCGCCGCGGTCTGCTGCGCATGGTATCTCAGCGTCGTAAGCTGCTGGACTACCTGAAGCGTAAAGACGTTGCACGCTACAGCAGCCTGATCGAAAGTCTCGGTCTGCGTCGCTAAGTCTGAAGAATCTGATCGTCGGGGCATTATGCGGGCTTTTGCACTCTGTGCAGCTTACGATCAGATTTGTGCGAGTTTCGTGAAGAGGGGGCCTTTATGGCCCCTTTTTTCGAGCAATCGGCAGCAATCCGGACCAAACTGATGTATTGTTGCTTAGTGTGATCTTTAGTTTGCAGAATTTCGCGCGGCTAATGAGAGGCTTTACCGCAGGGGCGGTCGAGGGTTGTCATTAGTCGCGAGGATGCAACTGAAGATTGGTAATCAATGGCGGGCTACAGATAGCCATGCCCCGAAGTTAAGGACTTTGATTTTGCTGAATCCGATCGTACGCAAATTCCAATATGGTCAACATACCGTCACGCTGGAAACCGGCATGATGGCTCGCCAGGCGACAGCCGCTGTTATGGTGAGCATGGACGATACTGCAGTATTCGTCACTGTAGTAGGTCAGAAAAAATCTAAACCAGGTCAGGATTTCTTCCCACTGACCGTGAACTATCAGGAGCGTACTTACGCTGCTGGTCGTATCCCAGGCAGCTTCTTCCGTCGTGAAGGCCGTCCAAGCGAAGGCGAAACCCTGATTTCGCGTCTGATTGACCGCCCGATTCGTCCGCTGTTCCCGGAAGGTTTTGTTAACGAAGTTCAGGTTATCGCCACTGTTGTCTCTGTGAACCCACAGGTTCATCCGGACATCGTTGCCATGATCGGTGCTTCTGCTGCACTGGCGCTTTCTGGTCTGCCGTTCAATGGCCCAATTGGTTCTGCGCGTGTTGGTTACATCAACGATCAATATGTCCTGAACCCAACCGCAGATGAGCTGAAACAGTCTCGTCTGGATCTGGTGGTTGCCGGTACGCAGAATGCCGTTCTGATGGTTGAATCTGAAGCTGAGATCCTGTCAGAAGAGCAGATGCTGGGCGCCGTGGTCTTTGGTCACGACCAGCAGCAGATTGTTATCGAAAACATCAATGCCCTGGTTGCTGAAGCGGGCAAACCACGCTGGGACTGGCAGCCAGAAGCGGCCAATACCGCACTGATTTCTCGCGTTGCTGCCCTGGCAGAAGCGCGCATCAGCGATGCTTACCGCATCACTGACAAGCAGGAGCGTTACACCCAGGTTGGCGTCATTAAAGACGAAACCATCGCTGCGCTGCTGGCTGAAGATGAAACGCTGGATGGTTCAGAAATCGGCGACATCGTGCATAGCCTTGAAAAAACCGTCGTTCGTACTCGCATCCTGAATGGCGAGCCACGCATCGATGGTCGTGAAAAAGATATGATCCGGGGTCTGGACGTGCGTACTGGCGTATTGCCACGTACACACGGTTCATCACTGTTCACCCGTGGTGAGACGCAGGCACTGGTTACTGCAACGCTGGGTACGACCCGCGATGCGCAGAACCTTGATGAGCTGATGGGCGAACGTACCGACAGCTTCCTGTTCCATTACAACTTCCCTCCATACTCTGTCGGCGAAACCGGCATGGTAGGTTCGCCGAAGCGTCGTGAGATTGGTCACGGTCGTCTGGCGAAGCGCGGCGTGTTAGCGGTAATGCCTAAAGCGGAAGATTTCCCTTACACCATTCGTGTTGTTTCTGAAATCACCGAATCTAACGGCTCTTCTTCAATGGCCTCTGTCTGCGGTGCCTCACTGGCGCTGATGGATGCAGGCGTGCCAATCAAAGCCGCCGTTGCCGGTATCGCAATGGGTCTGGTGAAAGAAGATGAGAAGTTTGTTGTTCTGTCTGACATCCTGGGCGATGAAGATCACCTGGGCGACATGGACTTCAAAGTAGCCGGTAGCCGTGAAGGTATCACCGCGCTGCAGATGGACATCAAAATCGAAGGCATCACGCGTGAAATCATGCAGGAAGCGCTGAACCAGGCCCGAGGTGCGCGTCTGCACATTCTGGGCGTTATGGAACAGGCTATCAGCACGCCGCGTACTGAGATTTCTGAATTCGCACCACGCATTTACACCATCAAAATCAGCTCTGACAAGATCAAAGATGTGATCGGTAAAGGCGGCTCAGTGATTCGTGCACTGACCGAAGAGACCGGCACAACGATTGAAATTGAAGATGACGGCACCGTGAAAATCGCTGCGACTGATGGTCTGAAAGCGAAAGAAGCGATTCGTCGTATCGAAGAGATTACCGCAGAGATCGAAGTGGGCCGCGTTTACAGTGGTAAAGTGACCCGTATCGTTGACTTCGGCGCTTTCGTTGCAATCGGCGGCGGTAAAGAAGGTCTGGTTCACATTTCACAAATCGCTGATAAGCGCGTTGAGAAAGTGACCGACTATCTGCAGATGGGTCAGGAAGTACCGGTTAAGGTGATGGAAGTTGATCGCCAGGGCCGTGTACGTCTGAGCATCAAAGAAGCGACAGAATCTAAGCCGCAGGCTGAAGAAGCTGTCGCGGTGACCACGCCTGACGCTGCTGAATAAGTCGTTGCTGATTTGCCCCTCTCTGCCTGGCAGAGAGGGGCGTTTGTATCATCGCGAGGGCGGGAATCCTTGTGCACAGCAGGCGGATGACAGGATGGTTATCCCAATGTTTGTATTCGGGAGTGGGAAATGAAGCCTTTTCTGCGCTGGTGTTTTGTTGCGACAGCTTTGACGCTGGCAGGATGCAGCAACTCCAATTGGCGTAAGAACGAAGTTCTTGCAGTGCCTTTACAGCCCACACTGCAGCAGGAAGTGATACTGGCGCGCATGGAACAAATTCTTGCCAGTCGCGCTCTCACCGATGATGAACGCGCACAGCTGTTATATGAGCGCGGAGTGTTGTATGATAGTTTAGGTCTGCGGGCATTAGCGCGGAACGATTTTTCGCAAGCGCTGTCTATAAGACCAGATATGCCCGAAGTGTTTAACTACTTAGGCATATATTTAACGCAGGCGGGCAACTTTGATGCCGCCTATGAAGCGTTTGATTCTGTACTTGAGCTTGATCCAACTTACAACTATGCGCATTTAAACCGTGGTATCGCCCTCTATTACGGCGGTCGATACAAGTTAGCGCAAGATGATCTGCTGGCGTTTTATCAAGACGATCCTAACGATCCTTTCCGCAGTTTGTGGCTCTATCTCGTTGAACGTGAGATGGATGTCGACAAGGCAAAAGTCGCGCTTCAACAGCGTCACGACAAAGCGGTCAGAGATCAATGGGGATGGAATATTGTCGAGTTCTACCTTGGAGATATCAACGAGAAAACGTTGATGGAAAGTCTCAAGGCGGACGCAACGGATAACACCTCGCTCGCTGAACATCTCAGTGAAACCAACTTCTATTTAGGTAAGTACTACCTAAGTCTGGGGGAGAAGGACGACGCGAAAGCGTTGTTCAAACTGGCGGTGGCCAACAACGTCAATAACTTTGTTGAACACCGATACGCATTGTTGGAACTGGCGCAACTCGGCCAGGCACAAGACGATTTATCAGAATCTGACCAGCAATAGCTGACGAACTTAATTTGCCTGTAAAACCTGTTAAGTCATCATCTTAAAGGATGAAGGCTTTTCTGTTCGTCAAAACTTTTAATTTGAGCCGGTTCACACTTTTTGATGAAAATGACTGAAAGTTTTCACGACGAGTTATGTAGACTGGCCGCCGCAATCTAAGAGGCACGTGTACTACATGACTGATATTCAAACCACTTTTGCTGACCTTGGCCTGAACGCCGACATCCTTGAATCACTGAATGGCATGGGCTACGTAAAGCCATCCCCAATCCAGGCTGAGTGTATTCCTCACCTGCTGGCGGGCCGTGACGTGTTAGGCATGGCGCAGACCGGGAGTGGTAAAACCGCGGCGTTCTCTCTGCCGCTGTTACATAACATTGATCCTACTGTTAAAGCGCCACAAATCCTGGTGCTGGCACCTACCCGCGAACTGGCGGTACAGGTTGCTGAAGCAGTTACCGAATTCTCTAAACACATGCGTGGCCTGAACGTGGTTGCCCTTTACGGCGGCCAGCGTTATGACGTGCAGCTGCGCGCACTGCGTCAGGGACCACAGGTTGTTGTGGGTACGCCTGGCCGTCTGCTTGACCACCTGAAACGCGGCACGTTAGACCTTTCTAACCTGCGTGGCCTGGTGCTGGATGAAGCAGACGAAATGCTGCGCATGGGCTTCATCGAAGACGTTGAAACCATCATGGCGCAAATTCCAGCCGATCATCAGACCGCGCTGTTCTCTGCAACCATGCCGGAAGCGATTCGTCGTATCACCAAACGCTTCATGAAAGATCCACAGGAAGTGCGTATTCAGTCAAGCCTGACCACGCGTCCTGATATCAGCCAGAGCTACTGGACCGCTTACGGTCGTAAAACAGACGCACTGGTTCGCTTCCTGGAAGCAGAAGACTTTGATGCTGCCATCATCTTCGTGCGTACCAAAAACGCAACCATGGAAGTAGCAGAAGCGCTGGAACGTAGTGGCTATAACAGCGCCGCGCTGAACGGTGACATGAACCAGGCTCTGCGTGAGCAGACGCTTGAGCGCCTGAAAGATGGTCGTCTCGACATTCTGATTGCAACCGACGTTGCGGCCCGTGGCCTGGACGTTGAGCGCATCAGCCTGGTTGTTAACTACGACATTCCGATGGACTCAGAATCTTACGTTCACCGTATCGGCCGTACCGGTCGTGCTGGTCGTGCTGGCCGTGCGCTGCTGTTCGTTGAGAACCGCGAACGCCGTCTGCTGCGTAACATCGAACGTACCATGAAGCTGACCATTCCTGAGGTAGAACTGCCTAACGCAGAACTGCTGGGTGAGCGTCGTCTGGCTAAGTTTGCTGCTAAAGTTCAGCAGCAGCTGGAAAGCAGCGATCTGGATCAGTACCGTGCTCTGCTGGCTAAAATGCAGCCAGAAGACGAAATGGATCTGGAAACACTGGCAGCCGCACTGCTGAAGATGGCACAGGGCGAACGTCCTCTGATTCTGCCACCAGAAGCACCGCGTCCGGCACGTCGCGAATACCGCGATCGTGACGAGCGTGATGGCCGTCGTGACAGCCGTGAAGCGCGTGGCGATTCTCGTGCTCCGCGTGAAAACCGCGAAAGCCGTGATGGCGATCGTCCACGTCGCGAACGTCGTGACGTTGGCGAAATGCAGCTGTACCGCATCGAAGTAGGCCGCGATGATGGTGTTGAAGTTCGTCACATCGTTGGCGCTATCGCTAACGAAGGCGACATCAGCAGCCGTTACATCGGTAACATCAAGCTGTTCGGTACCCACTCGACTATCGAACTGCCGAAAGGCATGCCAGGCGATGTGCTGCAGCACTTTACCCGTACCCGTATTCTGAACAAGCCGATGAATATGCAGTTACTGGGTGATGCACAGCCGAACGAAGGCCGTGGTGACCGTCGTCCAGCTGGTGCTGGCGGTGAGCGTCGCAGCGGTCCAGGTGCAGGCGGTCCGGGCGCAGCTAACCGTGAAGGTGGTCGTCGCTTCTCTTCTGAACGCCGTGAAGGTGGTCGTGAAGGCGGCGGACGTACTTTCAACCGTGAAGGTAGCCGTGGTCCACGTCGTGAAGAGGGCGCAGCCGCCGCTCCACGTCGTCGTGATGCATAACGACTTAGCGTCGTAACAAAAAGGGAAGCCAATGGCTTCCCTTTTTTTATGCCTGTCAGGCACCGCCGCTGATCATCACGCGCTCGCCGCTGACCCAGGCGGACTCTTCAGAGGCCAGAAACAGCGCAACCTGCGCCACATCTTCCGGCAGACCAAAGCGTCCCAGCGGCGTGGCTGCCAGCAGTTGCGCTTTGAGCTGTGGGCTCATCCTCTTCGCGGCCAGTAATCCCTCCGTCAGAATCATGCCTGGTGCCAGGGCGTTAACCCGGATGTTCTTTGCGCCCAGCTCGCGCGCCAGTCCCTGGGTCAGGGTATCCACTGCGCCTTTGGTTGCCGCCCAGAGCACGGAACCCGGCGTGCTGTTTTTACTGTTCAGGGCGCTGAGATTAATAATGCTGCCGCCGTGCGCCGGGAAGTGACGAATCGCCTGCTGACAGACCATCAGCGTACCCAGCAGGTTAACGTTAATCTGCTGCTGCATCTCCTCCAGCGTCAGCGCCGCAAACTCGCCGTGATGAAAACTGCCCGCATTGTTCACCACAATGTCGGGCGCGCCGAAGCACTCTGCGGTGGTGGCGAAGAGCCGTTCCACATCCTGCAGGAGAGAGATATCTGCCTGTACCGCCACGGCTTCACTGCCCAGGTTGGCGATATCGCTGACCACGTCAGCCGCTCCCACTTCATCCTGACGATAATTGACCACGACGCGGGCGCCAGCCGCGGCAAAAGCGATGGCAATCGCCGCACCAATGCCTTTTGAGGCGCCTGTTACCAGCGCGATTTTATTCTGCAGTGCCTTCATTATGTTGTTCTCCGCCGTAATGATTGCGTCGAAAGACTATGCGCGCTGGTGCCGAAAAGCGGGTAGTGCAATCCTGCAAGCTTCTTGCACGATCCTGCAAAAGTAACGCAACGGGCCAGGTATTCCGCTCAGCGTCAGGTAATATCAGCACAGATAGCGGGAGGGGAGAACACAGTGACAGAGAGTGAGAAGTGGCAGGGGCTGGCGCAGTTAATTGCCCGTCATGCTCCGGAGGATGGGCGGCATTCCAGCGCCATAGATTGCCTGTTTTTTGGCCGGGTTTCAGCACCGACTGAGCCAATGCACTTTGCTCAATGGGCCAGTTTTGCCCTGGTGGCACAGGGCGGTAAGGCGCTGCATATCGGTGATGAGGTGCTGCACTATGGTCCGGGCGATCTGCTGCTGGTGACGCTGGATATGCCGGTGCGCGCCTGCGTCACCGTCGCCACGCCGGAAAAACCCAATCTGGGGATTGGTATTGCCATCAATGAATCCCGGCTGATGCGCTACCTCGAACAGTTTCCCCCGACGCTGCCGCTGGTGACACCAGACAGTGAACGCGGCGTCACCGTGCATAAGGTCTCACCTTTGCTGGTGGATGCGGTTATCCGGCTGGTACGCCTGCTTGACCATCCTGAGGACATTGAGGCGCTGGCCCCGCTCATTGAGCAGGAGATTTTCTATCGGCTGCTGACCGGGCCGGAAGGTTCGCGCATCCTGAATATGGCGCTGGCTGAGCGGCCGGGCAACCGGGTCGCGCAGGCTGCCCGCTGGCTGCGGGAAAACTTTCATCAGCCGCTGAAGATCGATCGGCTCGCCAGCAGTGTCGGCATGAGTATCTCTTCGCTGCATCATCACTTCAAAGCCGTCACGGCCATGACGCCGATGCAATACCAGAAACAACTGCGGCTGAATGAGGCGCGACGTTTGATGATGGTGGAAAAGCTGGATGCCGGTACGGCAGGCTATCGGGTGGGGTATCAGAGCGCGTCACAGTTCAGCCGGGAGTATCGCCGCCTGTATGGGCAATCTCCGGCCAGGGATAGTCGTCAGCTGGCGGTGAGCCCGGACAGATTGCGCCCACCGCAGAACTGATTACAGGCTGTTAGCCGCTTCCATCGCAATGGCGAAGGAGCGCAGGCGCGCTTCGGAATCAAAAATCTGGCCATTGACCATAATTTCATCCGCCTGGGTTTCACGCATCAGCGAGGCCAGCCCATGACGCACTTTGTCCGTATCGCCGACCAGCGACATGCTGAGCGCCTGCTGTACGCCATACTGTTCTGATGGCGACCAGAGATTATCCATGTTTTCAACCGGTGCCGGTAACGGGCCCGGTTTGCCGCGGCGCAGGTTAATAAACTGCTGCTGCTGCGAGGTAAACAGGAAGCGCGCATCACGCTCACTGTCTGCGGCGATCACGTTAATGCAGACCATGGCATAAGGCTTGTCGAGACGCGCCGATGGCTGGAAGTTTTCGCGGTAGACGTGCAGCGCCTGGAACAGCTGGTCAGGGGCAAAATGGGAGGCAAACGCAAACGGCAGGCCCATTTTCGCTGAAAGCTGTGCGCTGTAGAGACTGGAGCCGAGCAGCCAGACCGGAATCTGCAGGCCCAGACCGGGTACCGGCTGCACTGGCGGCTGCGCATCCGCTTCGGCATCGAACCAGCTAATCAGTTCAGCCACATCCTCGGGGAACGTGTCGATGTGCATGTTGGCCTGATGACGGCGCAGTGCCATCATGGTGCGCTGGTCAGAACCTGGCGCGCGACCTAAGCCGAGATCGATACGGCCAGGATAGAGAGAGGCCAGCGTACCAAACTGCTCGGCGATCACCAGCGGCGCATGGTTAGGCAACATAATGCCGCCGGAGCCCAGCTTCAGAGTCTCGGTATTCGCCGCCAGATAGCCAATCAGCACGGAGGTGGCTGCGCTGGCAATCCCCGTCATGTTGTGATGTTCAGCCAGCCAGTAGCGTTGATAGCCCAGTTTTTCAGCCTGACGCGCCAGCGCCAGCGAATTATGGAACGCATCCCGAGCGGTCGCGCCCTGTGGAATCGGCGCGAGATCCAGCACGGACAGGCGAAGAGGTTTTTTATCAGACATGACTACTCCCGTTGTATGGCGCAGGCGTTAAGTTAAGGCCTGCACCATTTAGTATTACGCATCATTCCTTATATTAAAACTGCTAACCTCAGCAGGAATATAGCCGGTATGTGCTTTTATTCAGGATGCCAGCGTCATGCCCGCCAGTTTGCGCCAGTAACCGTTACAATCACTGCCTTTTGCGACCATTAGCGGAGCCTGACCGTTTTCATTGGCGCGGAAACGGTCGATCTCTGCCAGCGTTGTCACATCCTGCGGCGAGAGCCGTATGCAATCGACCTGGCCGTGCATGCCAGCCAGATCGTTACCCAGGTTATAGCAGTAACCGCTCATGGTCTGAATGCCATTGAGGACGAACACCTGCTGCCCCTCCTGGGAGTTGACGCGCCGGCCTGTCGGATAGTTGATACAGCAGGTTTCGCAATCATCTTTCGCGCGGTTTTCCGAGCGGGCGGTGAAGCAGCGCGCTGAGAGCGCCAGCGGCAGATGACCGTAGCCCAGCACCTCCACCTCAAACTGCTGCCGGATACCCCGCGTCTCGCACTGCTCCAGTAGCTGTAGCAGCCAGTCACGTGACATCTCCACCGGCATACACCAGCGCGTCATACCCTCTTTGACCAGCAGCTGCAGCGTGTCGGCGTTATAAACATTGAGCGTCGGACCCGCGACAAAGGGCAGATGACGCTCAGCGGCCATGTTTACCGTGCCGATATCATTGGCTTCAATCAGGAACTCACCGTTCTCTACGTAACGCTGCAGCTCTTTCAGCTCAGAGGGCGATTGCAGCAGCGCCAGCGTGCTCAGCACCACCTGTTTGCCGCTGGCCGCGAGTTCACGGGCCAGCGCTATCCAGCGGGCATAGGGCGTGGCGCGACGTTTACTGCACACCGCTTCGCCAAGGTAGATAATATCCGCGCTACTGCGGGCAGCCTGCTGGTAAAAATCTTCCAGCTTATCGGTCGGCCAGTACCAGAGCACCGGCCCAAGGGCATATTGCATCATGACTCCTTATTGCCATTCACGGTGATAAGCACCCAGCGTGGTTTGCGAACCTTCTGAGAGATCGCCCAGCGTCTGCATCCACTGTGGTGCGACTTCAAACTGTTCCGGCTGCGCCTTGCAGCGATCAATTGCCTGACGCCAGACGCGCGCCACGTCAGCGACATAGGCAGGGCTGCGCTGACGGCCTTCGATTTTCACCGAGGCGATGCCTGCCCGCAGCAGTTCCGGCAGCAGCTCCAGCGTGTTCAGACTGGTGGGCTCCTCGAGCACGTGATAACGCTTGTCGTTAACCATATAGCGTCCTTTGCAAAGTGTCGGATAACCCGCGCTTTCGTCCGGGGCGTAGCGATCGATCAACACTTCATTAAGACGTGACTCCATGCCCTGCGGCGTCTGCTGCCAGCGCACAAACTTCGCCGGAGAGCAGGCACCGGCGCTGTTAGGTGATTCACCGGTCAGCCAGGAAGAGAGGTAGCAGCGGCCTTCCGCCATGATGCACAGGCTGCCAAAGGCGAATACCTCCAGCGGCACCGGTGTGCTGCGCGCCAGCTGTTTAACCTGGTGAATCGACAGGACGCGCGGCAGCACCACACGCTGCAGATTGAAGTGGCGATGGTAAAAGCGAATCGCCTCCAGATTGGTCGCCGAAGCCTGTACAGAAAGATGACGTTCAACCTGGGGATAGCGCGTCGCGGCATACTCCAGCGTGGCGATATCCGCCAGGATCAGCGCATCGGCTCCGTTTTGCGCCGCCACATCAATCGCCCGCTGCCAGCGACCCATGCCATCCGGATGGGCAAAGGTGTTGATCGCGACATGCAGTTTGCGACGATGCTGATGAAGATAACGCGCGGCTTCAGCCAGTTTTTTATCGGTGAAATTCAGACCCGCAAAATGACGGGCATTGGTGTCATCTTTCAGCCCCACATACACCGCATCAGCGCCATTCTCTACAGCGGTGCGCACTGCGGGTAAGTTTCCTGCCGGGCAGAGCAGTTCCATAGATATTCCTCTCAACATGCAGATGGGCGTCGAGTCTAGGCATCTGGTCCGGGCTGCGTGTTGATTTGGGGCAGTGAAATTCAAATTCATCCGCCCGGCGGCGCTTTTTTTACCTGCATTGCAGCGGTTTTTATTGATCTCAGAGGAGGCGCGCAGAAAAGGATATGGCAATATACGTAAAATTTTCTGAAGGGAGTGACGAAAGTGTTAGAGCGGATACATGCCCATTGTGTGAAAAACGGTCCTAAAATCTTAGGGTTACCCGCTGCGTTCACCCCATTCCCGGTCAAAAAGCTGCTTCTGCAACAACTCTTAAACTGGCAATTTCGTCATGCTTTGGCTGAAGGTGAGTTAGACTTTCTGGATGGTCGCCTGCTGGGTATTGAAATTGCCGATCTCAATCTGCAATGGATAACCACGCTGCAGGACGGCCGACTGGCGGTATTGCAACAGTCCGAAGCGGATGTCTGGTTTCGGGGCAATGCCAATGATCTGTTGCTGGTGGCAGCACGTAAAGCAGATCCCGACATGCTGTTCTTTCAACGCCGGCTGGTGATTGAAGGTGACACTGAACTGGGACTTGAGGTGAAGAACGTAATGGATGCTATTGAACCCGAGGCTATGCCCACCGCGTTACGCACGGCAATTGAGCAGATGGCGGCATTTGTCGACGCCGGCATGAAACAGGACGCGAAGGCCGCACAGGCGCGCGCAGGTGCTGCATGTTGATTCGTAGTGAAATTGGCGTGGATGCCGCAGGCATCGACGCGCTGCTCAGACGCTGCTTCAGTACCTCTGCAGAGGCGGAACTGACTCAGGCGCTGCGTGAAGATGGCTTGCTGACCTTAGGCGTGGTCGCGACGGATGACGAGGGACAGGTGCTGGGTTATGCCGCATTCAGTCCGGTCAGCGTTCAGGGTGAAGATCGCGGCTGGGTTGGTCTGGCACCGCTGGCCGTCGATGAGACGCTGCGCGGTCAGGGAATTGCCAGCAAGCTGATCTATGAGGGGCTGGATACGCTCAATGAATTTGGCTACAGCGCGGTAGTGGTGCTGGGCGATCCGGCGCTGTTCAACCGTTTTGGTTTTGAACCGGCGGCACGCCACGGCCTGCGCAGCCGCTGGCCGGGCACAGAGGCAACGTTCCAGGTCTACCGTCTGGCGGATAATGCGTATGACGGGGCGGAAGGGCAGATCGACTACGCCGAACCCTTTAATCGCCAGCCGTAATACCCAGCCAGCTCTCCAGACAGCCGGGCTGGCCCGCCACCAGCAGTAATTTCTGCTGGCGGGTCAGTTGCTTGACCTGATACTCCAGCCTGGAGGCGCTGGCGCGATCGCCCGCGTCACAGTGAAACACCAGGTCCAGCGGCCCTTTGCCGCGCAGCGCGCGGGCGCCGCGTCCGCTCTGGTGCTGAGCGACCCGGCGCACCACATCCGTGGTGATACCGGTGTACAGGCTCCCTTTCGCCGTACGGACGATGTAGAGTTGCCACTGCTGACTCATCGCAATCATTTCCCAAAAAAAGGTGCCGGGCAGTGTAGCGCGCTTCACTCTCCGGTGCACCGCCAGGAGTTTATCTTGTCCGATCACGCCCATCTGGTTCGCTATCTGAGAAAGCAGCATGTGCTTTCACTCTGCTGTACCGCCGACGATCAACTGTGGTGCGCTAACTGCTACTACGTCTTTGACGAGACGCGCATGGTCTTCTGGATCATGACGGAACCCGATACCCGCCATGGTGAGTTAATGGTGCAGAATCCGCAGGTTGCGGGCACCGTCAATGGCCAGCCCAGAAGTGTGCTGCTGATTAAAGGGGTGCAATATCGTGGCCATGTCAAACGGCTGGAGGAGACTACAGAGCAGATCGCCAGAGCCGCTTACCAGAAACGTTTTCCGGTTTCACGCAAAGTGTCGGCACCGCTGTGGGAGATTGTGCTGGATGAAGTGAAGATGACGGATAATGCGCTGGGATTCGGTAAGAAAATTGCCTGGCAGCGGGAGCAATAGAAACGCCCTTTTCAGCAGAAAAGGGCGTCGCGGCTTACAGCGCTTCGAGGATCCGCAGGGATTCACGATTAAAAGCCGGTAAATCGGCCGGGGTGCGGCTGGTGACCAGTTTATCGTCGTCTACCACCACTTCTTTATCATGGAAGTCGGCACCGGCATTGATCAGGTCAATGGCGACGGCTTTAACGGTAGTCATCTTGCGACCGCGCACGCCGTTAGCGCTAATCAGCAGCTGTGGCCCGTGGCAGATGGCAAAGATTGGCTTGCCGCTGGCGACAAACTCTTTGGTAAAAGCAACAAAACGATCGTCGCCGCGCAGGGCATCGGGCGAGTGACCGCCAGGCAGGAGCAGAGCGTCAAATTCAGCCGGGCTGACGTCATCAATGCTGCGATCGATGGTCACTTCCGCTTCGCCTTTCTTGCCTTTAACGACATTACCGGCTTGTTTCTCAATGGTAACCACCTCAAAACCAGCGCGTTTGTAAACTTCCGCAGGTGAGGTAAATTCTGAGTCTTCAAATTCATCGGTAATTAAAACCGCCACTTTCTTGCTCATTTTTTTCCTCCTTCAGCATGTGGAGCGCGAGACGCGCTTTCCGGATAACGCTATAAGCCTGGTCGCTGAGAGTGAGAACGCAAGCCAGCCCGTTAAGATCAGCTATCTTTTAACCAGTCAGCAGTGAAATAAGGATGAATCTGAGATGAATCGCGTATTACTGACCGGTGCCACCGGCTTAGTCGGGTCGCATCTGCTGCGCTTACTGATTGAGGATCCACGCGTCGATGAGATCATCGCGCCAACCCGTCGGCCACTGCCCGCGATGAACAAGGTGGTGAATCCGGTTGAGGCCGATCTCACCGATGTCCTCGGGCCGCTGCAAAGTTCGCTGGACACGGTGTTCTGCTGCCTGGGCACCACGCGTAAGCAGGCGGGCAGTAAACAGGCCTTTATCCACGTTGATTACACCCTGGTGGTGGACAGCGGGTTAAGCGGATTACGTCTGGGAGCGAAGCAGATGCTGGTGGTCAGCGCGCACGGGGCCAGTCGTCACTCACCGTTTTTATATAATCGCGTCAAAGGCGAAATGGAGAATGCGCTGCGCCATCAGGGCTGGCCGCGCCTGACGCTGGTGCGGCCTTCATTGCTGCTAGGGGATCGCGCGCAGAAACGCCGGGGTGAAAGCCTGGCGGGACCGCTGTTTTCGCTGCTGCCGGGCAACTGGCGGGCGGTCAGCGCGCACGACGTGGCACGCTGTCTGCACCAGCAGGCTTTTACGCCGGGGAGTGAGAGCGTCAATATCATTGAGTCTGGCGAAATCCCGCGCCACTCAGCGTAACTGCCAGATAATCTGATTACGGCTGCCGCGCCATTGCAGCGTGGCATCCTTCTCCTCTTCGACAAAACGGCCATCGATCAGCACGTCGAGATAGACCAGCACAGCGCGCTGCGCCGCATTCAGCTCCTGCATCCGGTAACCGGTCCAGAGCCAGATATCTTTACCGGGACACGTCTGTCGCACCCGTTTCACCAGACGGCGAATGTGCGGCACGTTATGCGGATGCAGCGGATCGCCGCCGCTCAGCGACAATCCCTGGCGCGGAATGCGGGTGTCCTGCAAATCCGCCAGCAGTTGCTCCTCCATCTCAAGCGTAAAGGGCACGCCGGAGTCGAGCCGCCAGGTGCTCTGGTTATAACAGCCGCGACACTGATGTTCGCAACCAGCGACAAACAGCGTGCAGCGGGTGCCAGGTCCATTAACGATATCCACATCATAGTAGCGATGGATATGCATCATCCCAGCGGTCCTTCAGACAGATGCTTCACCCGACGCTGCACTTCCTGCTGTTTACCGGCATTAAAGGGCCGCGCATCCGGGCTGCCCAGATAGCCGCAGACCCGCCGGGTGACGGAGACGCGCGCCGGATCGTGGTTGCCGCAATTCGGACAGGTGAAGCCGCGGCTGGTACAGGTGAACTCGCCGTTGAAGCCGCACTCGTAACACTCATCAATCGGGGTATTGGTGCCGTAATAGGGCACGCGGTCGTAGCTGTAATCCCAGACATCCTCCAGCGCCTTGAGGTTGTGCTGCACATTCGGGTATTCGCCGTAACAGATGAATCCGCCATTCGCCAGCGGCGGATAGGGCGCTTCAAAGTCGATTTTGTCGTAAGGATTGACCTTCTTCTCAACGTCGAGATGGAAGCTGTTGGTGTAGTAGCCCTTGTCGGTAACGCCTGGCACCAGACCAAACTGCGCCGCATCAAGACGGCAGAAGCGGTCGCACAGATTCTCGCTTGGCGTGCTGTAAAGGCTGAACCCATAGCCTGTTTCAGCTTTCCAGCGCTCGGTGGCATCGCGCATGTAAGCAATGATCTCTACCCCTTTGGCGCGCAGGGCCGCGTCATCGTAAGGATGCTGATGACCGCCGCTGAGCGCATTCAGGGTTTCATGCAGGCCGATATAGCCCAGCGACAGCGACGCGCGGCCATTACGGAAAATAGGACCGACTTCATCATCCGCATTCAGCCGAACGCCACAGGCGCCTTCCATATAGAGGATGGGCGCGACGCGCGCTTTGGTCTTCTCCAGCCGCGCCACCCGCGTCATCAGCGCCCGCTTAGCCAGCTGCAGTCGCGCATCGAGCAGCGTCCAGAAGCGCGCTTCATCCCCGCCCGCTTCCAGTGCGATGCGCGGCAGGTTCAGGCTGATCACCCCGATATTGTTGCGGCCCTCATGAATCTGCTCGCCGTTCTCTTCATAAACGCCAAGGAAGCTACGGCAGCCCATTGGGGTTTTAAACGAGCCGGTGACTTTAACCACCTGATCGTAATTGAGGATGTCGGGATACATCCGCTTGCTGGCGCACTCCAGCGCCAGTTGTTTGATATCGTAATTAACGTCGCCCGCCCGGCGGTTGACGCCTTCGCGAATGCTGAACACCAGTTTAGGGAACACCGCCGTCTTGCGATTTTTACCCAGTCCGGCCAGCCGGTTAAGCAGAATCGACTGCTGAATCAGCCGGGCCGCCCAGTCCGTCCCCAGGCCAAAACCAAAGGTGACAAACGGCGTCTGGCCGTTGGCGGTGTGCAGGGTATTCACCTCATACTCCAGCGACTGAAAGGCGTCGTAGCACTCTTTCTCCGTACGCTGGCGCGCATACTGCTCGGCCTGCGGGATCTGCCACTGCTCAGCAATCGCCAGATGTCGGGCATAGCTCTGCTCAACAAACGGGGCCAGCACTTCATCAATACGGTTAATGGTGGTGCCGCCGTAAATATGGCTGGCGACCTGCGCGATGATCTGCGCCGTCACGGCGGTGGCGGTGGCGATCGATTTAGGCGGCTCGATCTCAGCATTGCCCATTTTGAAACCGTTGGTCAGCATACCTTTCAGATCGATCAGCATGCAGTTGAACATCGGGAAGAAAGGGGAGTAGTCGAGATCGTGATAGTGGATCTCGCCGCGCTCGTGCGCCAGCACCACATCGCGCGGCAGGATCTGCTGCTGCGCGTAGTGTTTTGCCACGATCCCGGCCAGCAGATCGCGCTGCGTCGGGATCACTTTGCTGTCTTTGTTGGCATTCTCGTTCAGCAGCGCCGCATTGGTCTGATCGACCAGTCCGCGAATGGCGTGATGTAACTGGCTCTGACGATCGCGGGCGACGTCGCGATCGTGGCGGTATTCAATGTAGGCGCGGGCCAGTTGAGGGTATGGACCCGCCATCAGCGTCTCTTCTACCGCACACTGAATTTCACGGATATCCACTTCCGGACAATCGGCCAGCCGCAATGCCACGCGCTCAGCGACCTGCGCGCACCAGGCCGCGTCTTCTACTTCGGCTGCCCGTGCCGCCGCCGCCACGGCCTGCTCAATACGCTGCGCATCAAAGCCTGTCCGGCATCCATCACGCTTGATTACCACCGTCGCCATTTCTCTCTCCATAAACTACATATAGGGGTCGAAAGGATTCTATTCGCTACATGTAGTGATTGCTGAGAATTATTGCGATCAGATTTGACCTGAAACAAGGAAGCCTCAACCCGCTGGAAAACTCTGGCTGATGTAAAAAATCGGGTGCTGGTTCAGGTTTCCTGCAGGATCCACTGGCGGATTGGCGTGCAGCAACTTTAATCAACGTTCTGCCCTGTCAAAACGTTGACGTTACAAGGATGCCCGCCAATGTGGTTACCCCGTTCTCTGCTCCTGCTCCTGCTCCCGGCCCTCAGCCCGATCGCTCTGGCCAGTTCGCTGCCGCTGATGCCCTGGCCGCAACAGGTGGAACAGCCCGCCAGCGGCGGCACGCTTATCCTGACGCCGCAGCTTACGCTGCAAATCGCCGGCGATCATCTGGCGGGTGCCGAAGCGCGCTGGCTGGAGCGCATCAGTAATCAGACCGGCTGGCCGCTGTTGCCCGCCACCCAGCCGGTAGCAGCACCGACTATCCGCATCGTCATTGCGAAGGCGGTGGATCCGCAGCCGCTGCCTGATAGCGATGAGAGCTATCAGTTGCAGGTCGATGGCGACGGCGTCCTGTTAACCGCGCCCAGCCGTTTCGGCGCGATGCGCGGCATGGAAACCCTGCTGCAGCTGATACAAAACGGCGCACAGGGGACAACCATTCCTTACGTCACCATCCACGATCATCCGCGCTTTCCGTGGCGCGGCGTGCTGATCGACACGGCGCGTCACTTTATGCCGGTGCAGACGCTTAAACGTCAGATCGACGGCATCGCCGCCGCGCGCATGAACGTCTTTCACTGGCATCTTACTGACGATCAGGGCTGGCGCTTCGCCTCCAGCCACTATCCCCAGCTGCAGCAGAAAGCCAGCGATGGCAACTATTACAGCCAGCAGCAGATGCGGGAGATCGTGAAATATGCCACCGATCGCGGGGTGCGTGTGGTGCCGGAGCTGGATATGCCGGGACATGCTTCCGCGCTGGCGGTGGCGATGCCAGAGCTGATTAGCGCACCCGGCCCCTGGCAGATGGAGCGCGGCTGGGGCGTCTTTAAACCGCTGCTCGATCCCAGCAACGAACAGGTTTATCAGGTGATCGACACGCTGGTGGGTGAGATGGCGGCGATCTTCCCCGATCCCTGGCTGCACATTGGCGGCGATGAGGTGGATCCGACACAGTGGAACGACTCGCCTGCTATCCAGCAGTTTATGCGCGACCACGATCTGAAAGATGCCCATGCGCTTCAGGCATATTTCAATCAGCGGGTAGAGAAGATCCTGGAAGTCCATCACCGTCAGATGGTGGGCTGGGATGAGATTGCCCATCCCGACTTGCCGCGCAGCATTCTGATCCAGTCGTGGCAGGGCCAGGATGCGCTGAGCGCGCTGGCAAAAGAGAACTACCGCGGCATCCTCTCCACCGGTTTCTACCTCGATCAGCCTCAGCCTGCCAGCTATCACTACCGCAATGAGGTCACGCCACAGGGCCTCAACGGCCAGGATCGTCTGCGGCCAGGCGACCAGGCGCAGAGCTGGTCATTCACCATGCCGCGGCTGAAAGGCAGCCCGGTAAAGGGCAGCTTTACGCTGATACAGGGAGAACCAGGCTGGCGCGGTTTTATCGACTTCGATGGCAAAGCCCGCCGGATGGTCAGTCAGATCAACTGGCTCTCGACGCAGCAGGTGCGGTTTAGCGTGGATAGCTGGATGGGGTCGTTCCAGCCGGTGTTCACGCTGCAACAGAACGCCCTCAAAGGTTATGCAGAGGTAGGCAACGTGCGTTATCCCACCACCGGCCAACGGCTGGCTCAGACGCCTGCGGGCATCGCGCCCGCGCTGCCCACACCTGAGCAGGTGCAGCAAAATATGCTGGGTGGCGAGGCGGCGCTGTGGGCGGAAAACATCAACAGCCAGATTATTGATACCAAACTGTGGCCGCGCGCCTTCGTGGTGGCCGAGCGGTTATGGTCGGCACAGGATGTCACCAATACCGACTCGATGTATTCGCGGCTGGCGGCGATGGATCGCTGGAGCAGCGTGTCGGTCGGAACGCTGCAACACGCGCAGACGGAGCAGCAGATGATGCGGCTGGCCAGTGGGCATGACATCGCCCCACTGCGGGTACTGGCCGAGGTGCTGGAACCGGCGCAATACTACACGCGCCAGCATCTCAAGTTTCAGGCGGGCCATTACGACTACCATGAACCCCTGAACCGGCTGGCAGACGTACTGCCCGCTGAGAGTGAGGCGGTACGTCAGCTGGAGCAGCAGGTCGCCGTGTTAATCGCCAATCGTAATAATCCGGCTGCCGCCTCAGCGGTTCGCGCGCCGCTGCAGCGCTGGCAGGCTAACACCAGCGCGGTGCTGCCGATCATTAACGCCAGTGCAACGCTGAAGCCGCTGGCACAGAGCGTGCAGCAGATCGAGGCGCTGAGCGCCATGGGCCTCGCGCTGGTTAATGCTTACGTTCGCAATCAGGCGTTTGGTGCCAGTGAAGTGGCGGAGATGCGTGCGACACTGGATGCCGCCGCAGAGGTACAGGATGAAACAGTGATTGCGCTGGTCAGGCCGCTGGAGACGCTGCTGCGCGCCTTTCAGTAAACGCTGCGGCCGGATAAACCGGCCATAGCGTCCTCAGGCCGGGCCGCTGACCGAGTGGCGGCGCACCAGGGTCGGGCTGAACATGTGGGTCACTTCCGGCAGCGGCTGATTGTTGGCCAGCGCCAGCGCCAGCTGGGCCGCCTGCTGCGCCATGGTGACAATCGGATAGCGGATGGTGGTGAGGCGCGGTCGCACATAGCGCGAAACCAGCACATCATCGAAGCCGATCAGCGACATCTCTTCCGGCACCCGAACGCCGTTATCGCTCAGCACCGCCAGCGCGCCGGCGGCCATTGAGTCGTTGTAGCAGGCGACGGCGGTGAAATTCTTGCCGCGACCCAGCAGTTCCGTCATCGCCTGCTCACCGCCCACTTCATCTGGTTCGCCCCAGGTGACCAGCCGATCGCTGCACGGCAGGCCATGTTCTTTCAGCGCATCGTAGTAACCCTGCAGGCGATCTTCTGCATCGGAGATGGTGTGGGTCGAGCAGATAAAGGCGATATTCTGGTGGCCAAGCTGGATCAGATGACGGGTTGCCAGCCAGGCGCCGTAGCGATCGTCGAGCGCGATACAGCGCTTTTCAAAGCCTTTTATCAGCCGGTTCAGCAGCACCATGCCAGGCACCTGCTTCATCAGCACTTCCAGCTCTGCATCGGGGATTTTCTTGGCGTGAACCACCAGCGCCGCGCAGCGGTGACGCATCAGTTGTTCAATCGCCTGCCGCTCTTTTTGCTCATTATGGTAACCGTTACCAATCAGCAAAAAGTTACCGGTGTCACCTGCAACCTCATCCACGGCTTTAACCATTGCGCCAAAAAAGGGATCGGAGACGTCACCGACAATCAGGCCGAGCGTTTCGGTCGATTGCTGCGCCAGCGCGCGTGCGTTGGCGTTCGGGTGATACTGAAGCTGCTCCATCGCCTGACCTACGGCCTGTCGGGAGCTGTCGCTGGCTTTGGGAGAATTATTGATTACACGGGAGACTGTGGCGACAGAAACGCCAGCCAGTCGCGCAACATCCTTTATGGTAGCCATGCGTTGACCTGCTTTGGGGAAAACGTTTACACATCGCATCAGTGTTACGGAAAAGGGCGGACACATCAACCCGACAGAATGCCAGCGTCGTCGCAAAAAGGGGTAAAAACGGTCGTTCCTGCACGTCTTCTGCTGAGGCGTCGCACCATGCTATGCTCAATCTCCCACCTGGCTACCGTGAAAAACAACGATGAAAACCAAAGTGCCACATCTGGCGCACTGGGGCGCCTTTACCGCCGTCACTGAAAACGATCGCCTGATTGGCTGCGAACCTTTCTTCGCCGATGCCGATCCGTCACCGATGATCCACACCATTCCTGAACTGGTCTATTCCGACAAACGCATTCGTCAGCCGATGGTGCGGCGCTCGTGGCTGAAGTCACGCGAAAAGAGCGACCGTACGCTGCGTGGCCGGGAAGATTTTGTTGCCGTCGACTGGGAAACCGCGCTGGATCTGGTGGCGGAAGAGAATCGCCGCATTCGCGAGCGCTATGGCGCATCGGGCATTTTCAACGGCTCCTACGGCTGGTCATCGGCCGGTCGCGTCAACCACGCCCGCACTCTGGTTCGTCGCTTCTACTTTCAGGGCGGCGGCGGCGTTGATCAGCAGGGTAACTACAGCTGGGGCGCCGCGCAGTTCTTCCTGCCCTATGTGATTGGCACCTACATGCCGCTGACCGGGCGCGTCACCGAATGGCCGCAGGTGGTGGAACATGCCGAAATTTTTGTCGCCTTTGGTGGGCTGGCGCTGAAAAACGCCCAGGTCGCCTCGGGGGGCGCAGGGCAGCACAGCCTGAAACCGGCGCTGATGCAGCTGGCGGCCAAAGGCACGCCGGTGATCAACATCAGCCCGATGCGGGATGACTGCCCGGAATTTGTTAACGCCGAGTGGATTCCGATTCGCCCCAACACCGACGTGGCGCTGATGCTGGCGCTGGGTCATGAGATCACCCAGCGCGGCGCAGTTGACGAAGCGTTTCTCGCCAGCCACTGCGCCGGCTGGCCGCAGCTGCGCGCCTATCTGCTGGGCGAAACCGACGGCGTGGCGAAAACCGCCGGCTGGGCCAGCCGTATCACCGGCATCCCGGCCGATCGCATTGTGCAGCTGGCGCAGCAGCTCACCGGCAAGCGCAGCTTTATTACCTGCTCCTATTCTGTTCAGCGCGCCCATCGCGGCGAGCAGCCTTACTGGATGATGATTGCGCTGTCGTCGATGCTCGGCCAGCCAGGCCTGCCGGGCGCCGGTTTCTCTTTTGGTCACGGTTCGATGAACAGCGTCGGCAACCCGCGCCAGGAAGGTCCGGCTCCGATGATGAGCACCGGCCCCAATCCTTCCGGGCTGTCGATTCCGGTGGCGCGGATCAGCGATATGCTGCTCAATCCCGGCCAGCCTTACCGCTTTCAGGGCGAAACCCTGCACTATCCCGACATTCACATGGTGCACTGGGCGGGCGGCAATCCTTTCCATCATCATCAGCAGCTCAACCGGCTGGTGGAGGGCTGGCAGCGGCCCGATACGGTCGTGGTGCAGGATATCGTCTGGACACCCGCCGCGCAGATGGCGGACATCGTACTGCCCGCGACCACCACGCTGGAGCGCAATGACATCGGCGGCTCCTCCCGTGACCGCTTTGTGCTGGCGATGCATCAGGCGATTAAACCGCAGCATCAGGCGCGCAACGACTTCGATATTTTTGCTGACCTGGCGGAGCGCCTCGGCTACCGCGATACCTTCACCGAAGGGCGCAACGAGATGCAGTGGATCGCCCATCTTTATCAGCAGTGTGCGACGGCGCATCAGCGTAAAGGCATCGATTTCCCGTCGTTTGAGGAGTTCTGGCAGCGCGGCTTTGTGGAGATCCCCGAAGGGGGCAAACCCTATCAGTTTATGGATGATTTCCGTGCCGATCCGCAGGCCAATCCGATTAAAACTGCCAGCGGCAAAATCGAGCTCTTCAGCCAGACCATTGCGGACTACCAGCTGGACGATTTCGCCGGCCATCCGGAATGGCGTGAACCGCAGGAGTGGCTCGGTTCGCCGGTCAGCCGCGACTATCCGCTGCACATGATCTCGATTCAGCCTTCCGACCGGTTACACAGTCAGCTGGATGCGACAGAAACGGTGCAGGGCAATAAAACCGCCGGACACGAAACGCTCTACATGCATCCGCAGGATGCGGCCGCGCGCGGGCTGGTGGAGGGCGACGAGATAGAGGTGAGCAACGCACGCGGCGTGATGCTGGCGGGCGTGCGGATCACCGATGGCGTGACGCAGGGCGTAGTGATTATCGCCACCGGCGCCTGGTTTGATCCCGGCTTTGGCAAGGCGTGGCAGCCGCACGATCGCGCGGGTAACCCCAACGTGCTGACGCTCGATATCGGCACCTCGTCGCTGACGCAGGGGCCAAACGCCATGAGCTGCCTGGTGGAAATCAAAAAACATCAGGATTGCACAATAGCGTAAGGATCTCATGGCTGGTTACATTTTGCCGGTAACTGTTGCGTTTGAGAGATGGCAGCCGATCGATCCCTCTTGCTACATTCAGGGTCCCAGAGGTATTGATGGGTGAACATCAATAGATTTTCTTGATTACACCGACCTGCGCAGATGCGCAGGTTTTTTTTTGCCAGAAATCGGCTGCCGATAACGAACTGATACACAGTTTTCCTGTTATACGGCCAGCGCTTTCTTTATAACTGCTGGCACCAGCCCCTTTCTCTTTATTTTGCGCAGCGGAATGCCATGCCCCGGATTAAAAAACTACTGGGAAAAGACCAGATAAAAGCGCCGTTTAACCCTTTTCGTTTCCGACTGATCTGCCTGGGTGTCACGACCTGTCTGGTGGTGCTGCTGGCGCGCGTCGCGGACCTGCAGTTCCTGAATCAGCCGATGCTGGAGCACGAAGCGGATCAGCGATCGCTGCGTACCGTGACGCTGCCGACCAGTCGCGGCACGCTGCTGGATCGTAACGGTGAAGCGCTGGCGCTCAGCGTCCCGTCGCGCGACGTGATTGCCGATCCGCAGCGCGTGCTGGAGAGCAACCCCGATTTTACCAGTGCCAAATGGGCCTATCTGGCGGCGGCGCTCAACACCCGTCCCGAAGAGCTGGCGGCGCAGATCACCGCCAACCCGAAACGTCGCTTCCTCTATCTGGGGCGTAAAGTCGAGCTGGGCATTGCCAAAGATATTAAAGAGCTGAAGCTGAAAGGCATCAGCGAAGTCTATGACGACAGCCGTTTCTATCCGATGAGCGAGGCCTCTGCGCCGCTGATCGGCATCGTCGGGGCGGATAACGTCGGCCTGAACGGACTGGAAAAGGGCTTTGATAAAGTATTGCAGGGCGAGCCGGGCAAAGAGGTCTATCGGCAGGATGCCGCAGGCAATATCATCGCGATGATCAACTATCAGCCGCCGACCCAGCCGCCGACGGTACAGCTCAGCATCGACAAATATGACCAGTACACGCTCTACAGCAAACTGCGCGACGGCGTACTGATCAACAAGGCGGACTCCGGTGCGGCCGTGCTGGTGAAAATCGACACCGGCGAGATTCTGGCGATGGCCTCCTATCCGTCGTTCAACCCCAACAATTATGAAGGGGCAACGCCCGCGCAGATGCGTAACTCTGCCATCAATGACAGCTACGAACCGGGATCGACCGTCAAGCCGTTAGTGGTGATGGAAGCGCTGGAGCGCCACCTGGTGCGCCCGGATTCGGTGATCGACACCACGCCTTACAGCGTTAACGGCCACCTGATCCGCGACGTCGGCCACTGGCCGCGCCTGACCATGACCGGCATTTTGCAAAAATCGAGCGACATCGGCGTGTCACACCTCGCGCTGGCGATGCCCGCCGAAGCGCTGGTCAACACCTATCATGCGTTCGGCCTTGGCAAACCGACCGGCTTAGGGCTGACCGGCGAAAGCGTCGGCTACTTTCCGTTGCACCGCACCCGCTGGGCAGATATCGAGCGGGCCACCTTCTCCTTTGGCTATGGCCTGCGTGTGACGCCGTTGCAGATTGCCCGCGAATACGCCACGCTCGGCTCCTATGGCATTTACCGTCCGCTGTCGATCACCCGCGTTACGCCACCGGTCATGGGACGCCAGGTCGCCAACCCGGAAACGGTGAAAGAGGTGGTGCACATGCTGGAGAGTGACGTCCTGCCGGGCGGAACCGGGCTGAAAGCTGCGGTGCCGGGCTACCGTCTGGCAACCAAAACCGGTACGGCGGAAAAAATGGGCACCAGCGGCAAGTATGATGGCGGCTACGTCAACTACACCGCCGGTCTCGCTCCCGCCAGCCATCCTGAAGTGGCGCTGGTGGTGATGATCAACCATCCGACGGCGGGCGATCACTTCGGTGGCTCGGTTGCTGCACCGGTGTTCGGCAATATCATGGGGCCGGTACTGAAACACATGAATATTGCACCGGATGCCATCTACACCAAACCGGCCGCCACTCCTTCAGATAAATCTTAGAAAAATCAGAATGTAAGCGCGGCGTGAAGGATATTCACACCTCGTTGCACTTCCCCGAATTCGGTTGCGTTTTCCTGCTGTCTCCGCGCGGTCAATCAGTGCGAGGATAGCAGTCCCAGAGGTATTGATGGGTGTGAAAACAACACCGCTTCGGCAGTGAGACCCTGTTATTACACCGACCCACGCAGATGCGTGGGTTTTTTTTGCCTGCTCGCCTGAGCCTGCCGTTACCGCTGTAAAAACCGCCGCTAAATCAACATCGTTCTTAACGAAACCCTGACAGTTTGCCAATAGAAAGGCGCGTCGCCTTTCACTGATAATGGCCGCCGTGAAGCCTGGCGGTTTTTTGTCCGCCGCCGCTCACTGCCGCATTCCGCACGTTCCGGGATTTCTTTTTCTGCTTATCTGAAGAGTTCGACGATGACTCACCTTTCTCGCCCCGCGCGTTCCTTTGGGCTTAAATGGCTGCTCCTGTTGCTGGTGATGGCGATTATCGCTGGGGTTATCTGGCGTCTGCTGGCGGCGGGTCACGGGCCGGGCGAGGGGATGCCGTCGGGCAGACCGGGTGCGCATGGCATGATGGGCGGAGGGGCGACGCTGGTTCACAGCGGTGTCGCCAGCACGGCGGATGTGCCGGTGTGGCTGAATGCGCTCGGCACGGTCATCCCCAACGCCAGTGTCACGGTGACCAGCCGCGTTGACGGCCAGCTGGAGCAGGTTTTCTTTACCGAGGGGCAGAAAGTCAGCGCCGGGCAGCTGCTGGCGCAGATCGATCCGCGCAGCTTTCAGGCCACGCTGAACCAGTATCAGGGCGAACTCAGCGAAAACCAGGCGCTGCTGAAAAGTGCGGAGCTGACGCTGGCGCGCTACCGCAAACTGGCGGCGCAGGATGCACTGGCGCGTCAGGATCTGGACAGCCAGATTGCCACCGTCGGGCAATATCGCGGTGCGGTCGCCGCCGATCAGGCGCAGATCACCAGTGCCAGACTCAGCATTGAATATGCCCGGATCACCGCCCCGATCAGCGGGCGCGTCGGTCTGCGTCAGGTCGATCCCGGCAACATGGTTCAGAGTGCCAGCAGCACCGGTCTGGTGACCATCACCCAGATGCAGCCCGCCGCCGTGACCTTTAGCGTGCCGCAAAGCGAAATCCCGACGCTGGTCAGCGTGCTGCATCAGGGGCAGAGCCTGCCCGCCACGCTGTATGATCAGGACAACCAGCATCAGCTCGGCAGCGGCGAGGTGAAGTTCATCAGCAACCAGATCGACACCGCCACCGGCACCGTGGCGCTGAAAGCGGTGTTCGCCAACCAGGATGAGTCGCTGTTTGCCAATCAGTTTGTGAATCTGCGGTTGCAGATCCGGGTGCTGAAAGGCGCGACGGTGATCCCGGCCCAGGCGCTGCAGCTGAGCAGCGACGGCAGTTTTGTCTTTGTGATCAATCAGGATCACAGCGTCACGCGCAAAGCGGTCATCACCGGTCCCGCTTTCGGAGACGATCAGCAGGCGATCCTCAGCGGCGTTTCGCCGGGCGATCGGCTGGTGACGGAAGGGATCGATCGTCTGACCAGCGGCAGCAAAGTGTCGCTGGCCGATCAGACGCCCGCCGCTGCGGGTGCTGTGTCGAAATGAACCCGTCACGCCTGTTTATTCTGCGTCCGGTCGCCACCATTCTGCTGATGGTCGGTGTACTGATCGCCGGCATTTTTGCCTGGAAATTCCTCTCTACCTCGGCACTGCCGCAGGTCGACTATCCGATTATTCAGGTCACCACGCTCTATCCGGGTGCCAGCCCGGATGTGATGGCGTCGTCGGTCACCTCACCGCTGGAGCGCCAGTTAGGGCAGATGGCGGGACTGAGCCAGATGAGCTCCACCAGCGCCAGCGGCTCCTCGATCATTACCCTGAAGTTCAGCCTCGATCTGTCGCTGGATGTCGCCGAGCAGGAGGTGCAGGCAGCGATCAATGCGGCGAATAACCTGCTGCCCGACGACCTGCCCAATCCGCCGACCTACAAAAAGGTCAATCCGGCGGACAGCGCGGTGGTGACGCTGGCGGCGAGCTCCAGCACGCTGCCGTTGACCGCGGTGCAGGATCTGGTCAACACCCGGGTGGCGCTGAAGCTGTCGCAGATCTCCGGCGTCGGGATGGTGACGCTGGCGGGCGGCCACCAGCCGGCGATTCGGGTGCAGATGAATCCTCAGGCGCTGGCGGCGCATCATCTGACGCTGGAGGCGGTAAATACGCTGATTGGCAACAGCAACGTCAATGGCTCCAAAGGCGGCTTTGACGGGAAATATCATTCGGTGACCATTGACGCCAACGACCAGCTGCGCACCGCAACCGAGTACGGCAACCTCATCCTCAGCTATGAGAATGGCGCGGCGCTGCGCCTGAAAGATATCGCCCACATTGAACAGGGCCCGGAAAACAGCTTCCAGTCGGCGTGGGCCAACAACCAGCCCGCGATTGTAATCAGCGTGCAGCGCCAGCCGGGCGCGAACGTCATCCAGGTGGTGGACAACATCAAGGCGCAGCTCCCCGCGCTGCAGGCGGCACTGCCGGACGGGGTGAAGATGACCATTCTCTCCGATCGCACCCAGACCATTCGCGCCTCGATCAGTGACGTCCAGTTTGAACTGATGCTGTCGATTGCGCTGGTGGTGATGGTGACTTTCCTGTTCCTGCGCAACGTGGCCGCCACGCTGATCCCGAGCGTAGCGGTGCCGCTGTCGCTGGTCGGCACCTTTGGTGTGATGTATCTGGCGGGCTTCAGCCTGAATAATCTGTCGCTGATGGCGCTGACCATCGCCACCGGTTTTGTCATTGATGACGCTATTGTGGTGGTCGAGAACATCTCCCGGCGGCTGGAGCAGGGCGAGTCACCGATGGAAGCCGCGCTGAAAGGCTCCCGGCAGATTGGCTTCACCATCATCTCGCTGACCTTTTCGCTGATTGCGGTGCTGATCCCGCTGCTGTTTATGGGCGATGTGGTCGGGCGACTGTTCCGGGAGTTCGCGATTACGCTGGCGGTGGCGATTCTGGTGTCAATGCTGGTGTCGCTGACCCTGACACCGATGCTGTGTGCATATCTGCTGCGCCATATTCCGCCTGAACAGCAGTCGACGTTTGCCCGCAAGGGCGGCGAACTGTTTGATGCCCTGGTGCGCGGTTATGATCGGCTGCTGACCGTGGTACTGAACCATCAGAAACTGACGCTGCTGGTGGCGCTGGCCACCTTCGGGCTGACGGCGCTGCTCTACATGATGGTGCCGAAAGGCTTCTTCCCGACCCAGGATACCGGGCTGATTCAGGGCATTACCGTCGCCTCACAGGACGTCTCGTTTAACGCCATGGCAACGCGGCAGCAGGCGTTGTCGGCGCGGATCCTGAAAAACCCGGCGGTGGAGAGCGTCTCATCGACGATCGGCATCGACGGCACCAACACCAGCCTTAACAGCGGGCGGTTACAGATCAACCTGAAGCCGTTTGGCTCGCGTGATCTCAGCGCCAGCGAGGTGATCAGCCAGCTTAAACAGGCCACTGCCGATGTGGCGGGCATCCGGCTCTATCTGCAACCGGCGCAGGATCTCACCGTCAACGATCAGGTCTCGCCGAGTCAGTATCAGTTCACCCTCGATGATGCCGACAGTGAAAATCTGGTCAGCGAGTCGCCGAAACTGGTGGCGGCATTGCAGCAGCGGCCCGAGTTTAATGGGGTGGTGAGTAACCTGCAGGATCAGGGGCGCGTCTCTTACGTTGAGCTGAACCGCGATAAAGCGGCGCGCTTCGGCATTACTGCCTCGGACGTGGACACCGCGCTCTATAATGCCTTTGGTCAGCGGCTGGTCTCGACCATCTTCACCCAGTCGAATCAGTATCGGGTGGTGCTGGAAGTAGCTCCGGCATACCAGCAGGGTCCGGCGTCGTTTGATGATGTCTGGCTGCAATCGTCCGGCAGCAGCAGTTCGGCGTCGTCATCCACCAGCACGGCTTCATCAACGTCAACGTCTTCGTCAACATCTTCGTCTTCGTCGACGTCCACTTCAGCCTCTGACACCAGCGCCAGCCCGACCAGCAGCGGCATGGTCAAACTCACCTCTATCGCCACTATCCACCAGCGCACCGGTTCGCTGATGCACATGCGGCTGAATCAGTTCCCGGCGGTGATGATCTCCTTCAACCTTAATCCGGGCTATTCGCTGGAGGATGGACAGCGGGCGATCGCGGAAGTACGGCAGCAGCTGCATCTGCCGGAGAGCACCACGCTGCGTTATCAGGGGGAAACCTCGGCGTTTCAGAGCGCCACCGGCAACACGCTGTGGCTGATTCTGGCGGCGCTGATCACCATGTATGTGGTGCTCGGCATCCTCTACGAGAGCTTTATCCATCCGGTGACCATCCTCTCTACGCTGCCGTCGGCGGCGGTGGGCGCGCTGCTGACGCTGCTGCTGGCGGGCACCGAATTCAGCCTGATTGCGCTGATTGGGGTGATACTGCTGATCGGCATCGTGAAAAAGAACGCCATCATGATGATCGACTTCGCGCTGGAGGCGGAACACCATCAGCAACTCAGCGCGCGCGACGCGATTCATCAGGCCTGCCTGCTGCGCTTCCGCCCGATTCTGATGACGACGATGGCGGCGCTGCTGGGTGCGCTGCCGCTGATGCTGGCCTCCGGCTCCGGGGCAGAGCTGCGTCAGCCGCTGGGGCTGGTGATTGTCGGCGGGCTGATTGTCAGTCAGGTGCTGACACTCTTCTCCACGCCGGTCATCTACCTCCTGTTTGATGGGCTGGCGCAGCGCGGTAACGCCTGGGTGAAACGCCGTCAGCAGCGGGCGCGGAGCGGGCAATGAATCTGACCCGGCTGTTTATCTTTCGTCCGGTGGCGACGCTGCTGCTGACGCTGGCGATCCTGCTGCTGGGCGCGCTGGGCTACCGGCTGCTGCCGGTAGCACCGCTGCCGCAGGTCGATTTTCCTACCATCATGGTCAGCGCCAGTCTGGCAGGCGCCAGCCCGGAAACCATGGCGGCGACGGTCGCTACGCCGCTGGAACGTTCGCTGGGGCAGATTGCCGGTATTAGTGAGATGACCTCCAGCAGCTCGCAGGGCTCCAGCAGCATCATCCTGCAGTTTGAACTGGACCGCGATATCAATGGCGCGGCGCGCGACGTGCAGGCGGCAATCAACGCGGCGCGCAGCCTGCTGCCCAGCGCAATGGCCTCGCTGCCGACCTATCGCAAAGCCAACCCGTCAGACGCGCCAATAGTGATGCTGGCGCTGACCTCTGCCACCCGCACGCCAGGCGAGCTCTACGATCTGGCGGAGAGCAAAATCGAACAGGCGATGGGGCAGGTACAGGGCGTCGGCGAAGTGTCGCTGATGGGCAGCGCCTTACCGGCGGTGCGGATTGATCTGCAGCCGCTGAAGCTGACCCATTACGGCATCTCGCTGGAGACGGTGCGTGCCGCCGTCGCCAACAGCACCACTAATCTGCCTAAAGGGATCTTACAGGGCAGTGACCAGTCGTGGCTGGTGGACAGCAACGGCCAGCTGGAGAAGGCGGCCAGCTACCGCGATCTGATCATCACTTATCAGCAGGGCAACGCGGTGCGGCTGCGTGACGTCGCCACGGTCTATGACTCGGTGGAAGATCGCTATCAGGCGGGGTTTCTGAATGCCACACCGGCGGTGATGATCGGTATCAAACGTCAGGCGGGTGCCAACATGCTGGAAACCATCGACGCGATAAAAGCGCAGTTGCCGCAGCTGGAAAAGAGCCTGCCCGCTGACAGCCAGCTGAACGTGGTGGTTGACCGTTCGCCTGGCGTGCGCGCCTCACTGTATGACACCGAAGAGACGCTGCTGATCGCGGTGCTGCTGGTGATTGCGGTGGTGTTTATTTTTCTGCGCAATCTGCAGGCGGTGATCATTCCGGCGCTGGCACTGCCGGTGTCGCTGATCGGCACCTGCGCGGTGATGTATCTGCTGGGATACAGCCTGGATAACCTGTCGCTGATGGCGTTGATTATCGCCACCGGCTTCGTGGTGGATGATGCGATTGTGGTGCTGGAGAACATCACCCGTCACATTGAGCGCGGGCTGAGCCCGCTGCGGGCGGCGCTGCGCGGGGCGCAGGAGGTGAGCTTCACCGTGCTGTCGATGACCGTGTCGCTGATCGCGGTGTTCATCCCAATCCTGCTGATGGGCAGCATTGTCGGGCGGCTGTTCCGCGAATTCGCCGTGACGCTCACCGTGTCGCTGCTGATCTCGCTGTTTGTTTCGCTGAGCCTGACGCCGATGCTCTGCGCCCGCCTGCTGAAACCAAAGCCGCCCGTCAGCCAGCGGCCGCATCCGCTTTATCAGTTGATTGAAAACCAGCTAAATCGCCTGCTGGCCGCCTACGGGCGCGGGCTGGCCTGGGTGATGCGCCATCAGAAACTGACGCTGCTCAGCCTGCTGCTGACCGTACTACTGAATGTTTTTCTCTTCGTCGTGGTGCAGAAGGGCTTTTTCCCCAATCAGGATACCGGGCTGCTGATGGGTGCGCTGCGCGCCGATCAGAACATCTCGTTCCAGGCGATGAAGCCGAAAATGCTGATGTTCACGCAGATCATTCAGCAAGACCCGGCGGTAGAGAGTGTGATGTCGTCGATGGGCAGCGGGATGTTTGGCTCCCGTAACAGCGCCAACTTCTTTGTGCGGCTTAAAGATTTTGATCAGCGCGATGCGACCGCCACCGAGGTGGCCAACCGGCTGACGAGAAAAACCAGTCACATCGCCGGGGCGCAGATGTTCCTGATGGCGGCGCAGGACCTGCACATTGGCGGACGCAGCGCCAACGCCACGTATCAGTACAGCCTGCAGGCGGACGATCTCGATCTGCTGCGCACCTGGACGCCGAAAGTGCAGGCGGCGCTGGCGGCGATCCCCGAGCTTAACAGCGTGGACTCCGATTCGCAGACCGGCGGCCAGGAGGTGGAGCTGAACATCGATCGTGATCGCGCCACCCGGCTGGGCGTCAACGTGAACATGCTGGATACGCTGCTGAACAATGCGTTCAGCCAGCGGCAGATCGCCACGCTCTATCACACCCTGAATCAGTATCACGTGGTGATGTCACTGCAGGATAGCGACACCGCCAATCCTGAGACGCTGCAGCAGCTTTATGTGATTAACGACAGCGGTGACCGCGTGCCGCTCTCCGCTTTTGCCCGCTTCAGCGGCGGCAACGCGCCGCTGTCGGTGGCGCATCAGGGCCAGGCCGCGACCAGCACCCTGGCGTTTAATCTCAACGAGGGGGTGTCACTGGAACAGGCGCAGGAACTGATAAAACAGGCGATGGCGAAGCTGGGCCTGCCGTCGACCCTTCATGCCGGTTTTGCCGGCACCGCCGCCGCCTTTTCTCAGCTGACCGCGACCATGCCGTGGCTGATTCTGGCGGCGCTGGCGGCGGTCTATCTCGTGCTCGGCGTGCTCTATGAGAGCTACATCCATCCACTGACCATTCTTTCGACCCTGCCGTCAGCGGGCGTCGGCGCGCTGTTACTGCTGCTGCTGACCGGCACGCAGCTCACGGTGATCGCGCTGATTGGCATCATCCTGCTGATCGGCATCGTGAAAAAGAACGCCATCATGATGATCGATTTCGCCATCGACGCGGAACGGCAGCAGGGCATGTCGCCACAGCAGGCGATCACCCAGGCGTGCCTGATGCGCTTCCGGCCCATCATGATGACCACGCTGGCCGCCTTTTTCGGCGCGTTGCCGCTGGCGCTGGGCAGCGGCGGTGATGCCGATCTGCGCAGCCCGCTGGGCATCGCTATTGCGGGCGGACTGGCGCTCAGCCAGCTGCTCACGCTGTTTACCACGCCGGTTGTTTATCTTTGGCTCGATCGTCTGGGCCGTGCCACTCAACGTCAATGGCGTCGTCTGCGCCCTACGGAATCCTGATCCATGAAACCGCTTATCCCCTTTGTTGTGATGCTGCTGCTGGGCGGCTGTAGCGTCGGTCCCGACTATCAGCGCCCCGCGATGGTGATGCCGGTCCACTATAAAGAGGCCAGAGGCTGGCAGCAGGCGACGCCGCTTGATGCGCAAAGCAAAGGCGAATGGTGGGCGGTTTATCACGACGCCACCCTGAGCGGCCTGCTGAACCAGGTGAGCATCTCGAACCAGAACGTGGCGAATTATGCCGCGCAGTACCGGCAGGCACAGGCGCTGGCGAGTGAGTCACGCGCGGCGCTGTTTCCCTCGCTGGGCTATGACGGCAGCGCGACGCGCAGCGGCAGCCACGCGACTGACAGCAGCGTTCGCACCACCAGCAGCAGCCATCAGGCGGAGCTGAGCGCCAGCTGGGAGCTGGATCTGTGGGGCAAACTGCGACGCACGCTGGAGGAGAACCGCGCCAGCGCCTCGGCCAGCGCGGCGGAACTGGCCAATATCACCCTGAGCGCCCAGTCTGAACTGGCGCAGGACTATTTCCAGCTGCGCATCATGGATCAGAAAATCGCGCTCTATCAGCAGAGCGTTGATGCTTATCAGCGCTATCTGAAAGTGATTACCAGCCAGTATCAGGCGGGCACCGCGTCGCGTGCCACCCTGGCTCAGGCGCAGCTGCAGCTGGAGAGCGCCAGCGCCTCGGCGCAGGATTATCAGTGGCAGCGTGCACAGATGGAGCACGCCATTGCGCTGCTGGTCGGCAAAGCACCCGCTGAATTCAGCCTGACCGCCGCGCCGCTGACGGCCACGCTGCCCGCGATTCCGGCAGCCCTGCCGGGCGAGCTGTTGCAGCGCCGTCCCGACATTGCTTACGCCGAACGTAACATGGCCGCCGCCAATGCTGCGGTGGGCGTGGCGGTGGCCGGTTACTATCCCGACCTGACCCTGAGCGCCAGCGGTGGCGTCAGTTCTTCCGTGCTGCATTCGCTCTTCTCGCTGCCGAATCGCGTCTGGTCGCTGGGGCCGGAGCTGAGCGGCACGCTGCTGGATTTTGGTGCGACCGCAGCACAGGTCGATCAGGCACGAGCGGGCTGGGATGCCAGCGTTGCGACCTATCGTCAGACGGTGCTGACCGCAATGCAGGAGGTGGAAGATAAGCTGGTGGAGCTGAACACGCTGCAGGGTGAGATCGCCGCGCAGCAGCGCGCCACCGACGCGGCGCAGACCTCTGCGCGGGTAACCCGTTTGCAGTACGAGGCGGGCATGATTACGTATCTGGATGTGGCGACCATCGAAAACAGCCGCCTGAGTGCGCAGCAGAGTTTGCTGACGCTGCAGAGCACGCAGTGGGTCAGCAGTGTGGCGCTGATGGCGTCACTCGGCGGTGGCTGGCAGGCACCCTGAAGGCGGCGTCAGGTTACCGATAATTCTGTTGTCGAACCGCGTCAAATCCTGCATCGTGAGGGGCTATTTTCACGATGCTAAGGAGCCGGCATGGTTTTCACACTATTGCGCCTGATATTTCGCCTGTTATGGCGGGTCGAACTGCGTGGCGACGTCGCCGAACTGCATAAGCAGAAGGTATTGATCACGCCGAACCATATGTCGTTTCTCGACGGCATATTGCTGGCGCTATTTTTGCCGATTAAGCCGGTCTATGCGGTCTATTCGACCATCAGCGAAAGCTGGTTTATGCGGCTGGTTAAACCCTTTATCGACTATGTACCGCTCGATCCCACCAAACCCATGGCGCTCAAACAGCTGGTCAGGCTGATCGACAGTGGCCGTCCGGTGGTGATCTTCCCGGAAGGACGTATTACCGTCACCGGATCGCTGATGAAGATCTACAGCGGGGCGGGTTTTGTCGCGGCGCGTTCGGGCGCGAATGTGGTGCCGATGCGCATTGAAGGCGCAGAGTACACGCCGTTTGGTCGTCTGGCGGGCGTGTTTAAACGTCGCCTGTTCCCGCGCATCACCCTGACGATTCTGCCCGCCACCCGCATTCCGATGCCGGAGGCGAAACGGGCGCGCGATCGGCGCGTGCTGGCCGGTGAGCATCTGCATCATGTGATGATGGAAGCGCGCATGGCGGTGCGTCCGCGTGAAACCCTGTTTGAGGCATTTCTGGCGGCGCGTACGCGTTATGGCGCGTTTAAGCGCTGCATCGAAGATGTCAATTTCAAACCCGACAGCTACAACGGACTGCTGAAGAAGGCGCTGGGCGTGGGCCGTATTCTGGAGCGCTACAGCCAGCCGCGCGAAGTGGTAGGACTGCTGCTGCCCAATACCACCGTCACGGCGGCGGCGATTTTCGGGGCATCCCTGCGCGGACGTGTTCCGGCGATGCTCAACTATACGGCGGGCGTGAACGGCATGCGGGCGGCACTGACCGCCGCGCAGATCAAAACGGTCTTCACGTCGCGCCAGTTCCTGGACAAAGGCAACCTGTGGCATCTGCCGCAGGGGCTCGATGATGTGCAGTGGATCTATCTGGAAGATCTGAAAGATACCGTGACCAGTAAGGACAAACTGTGGATCGTCGCCCATCTGCTGATGCCGCATCGCGCACAGCTGCCCCAGCAGCCGGAAGACGCCGCGATGGTACTGTTTACCTCCGGCTCGGAAGGCAATCCTAAAGGGGTGGTGCATTCGCATAAAAGCCTGCTGGCGAACGTCGAACAGATTCGTACCATCGCCGACTTCACCCCGCGCGACCGCTTTATGTCGGCGCTGCCGCTGTTCCATGCATTTGGTCTGACCGTCGGGCTGTTTACGCCGCTGATGACCGGCGCGCAGGTGTTCCTCTATCCCAGCCCGCTGCACTATCGCATCGTGCCGGAGCTGGTCTATGACCGCAACTGCACCGTGCTGTTTGGCACCTCGACCTTCCTCGGCAACTACGCGCGCTTTGCCGCGCCCTATGATTTTGCCCGCCTGCGCTATGTGGTGGCGGGGGCGGAGAAGCTGCAGGAGAACACCCGTCAGCTCTACATGGAGAAGTATGGCATTCGCATTCTTGAAGGCTACGGCGTAACCGAATGCGCGCCAGTGGTCGCGATTAACGTGCCGATGGCGGCGAAGGCGCACACCGTCGGACGCATTCTGCCGGGCATGGATTCGCGGCTGATGTCGGTGCCGGGCATTGAGCAGGGCGGACGGCTGCAACTGCGCGGACCGAACGTGATGAAGGGCTATCTGCGGGTTGAGAATCCAGGCGTGCTGGAAGTGCCGGTCGCCGACGATGGCGAAGGCAATCAGGAAGCGGGCTGGTATGACACGGGTGATATCGTCAGCTTTGATGACGGCGGTTTCTGCCAGATTCAGGGGCGCGCCAAACGCTTCGCGAAGATTGCCGGTGAGATGGTGTCGCTGGAGATCGTCGAGCAGATCGCTCTGAAAGCGTCGCCGGACAAACAACATGCCGCCTCGCTGCGCCCGGATGGTCAGCGTGGTGAGGCGCTGGTGCTGTTCACCACCGACGCTGAACTGGCGCGCGACAGCCTGCAGAAAGCGGCCCGCGAGCTGGGTGCGCCAGAACTGGCGCTGCCGCGTGATATCCGGGTGATGAAGCAGTTGCCGCAGCTGGGCAGCGGTAAACCCGATTACGTCACGCTGAAAAAAATGGCGGAAGAGGAGCAGGCATGAGCCTTGATCGTAATGCGCCGCTGATGTCACGCGGCATGATCGCCGTGATTATCGCCCAGTTCTTTTCGGCCTTCGGCGATAACGCGCTGCTGTTTGCCACGCTGGCCGTACTGAAAAGCCAGTTCTATCCCGACTGGAGTCAGCCGGTGCTGCAGATGCTCTTTGTCGCAGCCTACATTCTGCTGGCACCGTTTGTCGGTCAGGTCGCGGACAGCATGGCAAAAGGGCGGGTGATGATGCTCGCCAACAGCCTGAAGCTGCTGGGCGCGCTGGTGATCTGCTTCGGCTTCAACCCCTTCCTCGGATATACCCTGGTGGGCGCGGGCGCAGCCGCTTACTCTCCGGCTAAATATGGCATCCTCGGTGAGATCACTCACGGCGAGAAGCTGGTGAAAGCCAACGGGCTGATGGAGGGATCGACCATCGCCGCCATTCTGCTCGGCTCAGTGGCGGGTGGGATGCTGGCTGACTGGCATCTGCTGGCGGCGCTGGGGATCTGTGCGCTGACCTACGGCATTGCCGTGGTGGCCAACCTGTTTATCCCGAAACTGCAGGCGGCGCGTCCTGGTCAGAGCTGGCAGCTGGGTATGATGGTACGCAGTTTTTTCAGTGCTGCCGCGCTGCTATGGCGTGATGCGGAGACGCGCTTCTCGCTGCTCGGCACCAGCCTGTTCTGGGGCGCAGGCGTGACGCTGCGTTTTCTGCTGGTGCTGTGGGTGCCGGTGGCGCTGGGCATCAGTGACAACACCACGCCAACGACCCTGAATGCCATGGTGGCGATCGGGATTGTGATTGGGGCGGCGGCGGCGGCGAAGCTGGTGACGCTTGAAACGGTGCGTCGCTGTATGCCAGCCGGTGTGCTGATTGGTGTGATGGTCGTCGTCTTCGCGCTGCAGCATTCTCTGCTGAATGCCTATCTGGTGCTGATGCTGATTGGCGCGCTGGGCGGTTTCTTTGTGGTGCCGCTGAATGCACTGCTGCAGGCGCGGGGCAAAGAGAGCGTCGGTTCAGGTAATGCGATTGCGGTGCAGAATCTGGGTGAGAACAGCGCCATGCTGATCATGCTGGGGCTCTATACGCTGGCGATCAAGGCGGGTGCCCCTGCGGTGGCGACGGGCGTCGGTTTTGGCGTGCTGTTTGCGCTGGCGATAGCGCTGCTGTGGCTGTGGCGTCCGGCTAAGCGTTAAGCGATTCACCGCCTCTCTCCGGGATAGCCGGAGAGAGGCGGGCGCCTTCGTTAACAATAGATGTTAACAACGGAGATTAGCGACGAAGGGCAATCGCTTCGATTTCGATCTTCACATCCTTTGGCAGACGCGCCACTTCGACACAGGAACGCGCCGGGAAGTGAGCTTCATGCTCGGTGAAAAACGCCTCATAAGCCGCATTGACCGTGGCGAAGTCATTTAAATCCTTTACGAACACCGTGGTCTTCACGATGTCGCCGACCTTCAGACCCGCTGCTTCAACAATCGCCTTCACATTTTCCAGTGACTGACGCGCCTGTGCGGCAACGTCATCCGCCACCTGGCCGGTCGCCGGATCCACCGGGATCTGGCCAGAGGTGATGATCATGCTGCCCAGATCGACACCCTGAACATAGGGGCCAATAGCGGCAGGGGCTTTTCCAGTACTGATTTCACGAGACATCATTGCTCCTTTGATTACGTCGTCAGGCGGCCATGCCGCCGGTGTTGCCCATTATAAGGTCGGGCAGGGCGATTACCAGTGACCCAGCACCACATGGCGGGCGAACTCTTTTTCGCAATATTTGCACTTCAGATGCACATCGTCGGCGCGCTGCTTCACGGCAAAGCTGGAGAAGACCGGCTCGCTGCGGCTGATGCAGTTGCTGTTGGGGCAGGTCAGTACCCGTTCAACGTGGTCCGGCAGCGTCGGGGCGATCTTAGCAACTACTTCATAGTCGTCGATGCGGTTTACCGTGGCATGGGGCGCATAGACCGCCAGCTGATTGACCTGATCGTCGGTGAGAAAGGTGTTCTCAATCTTGATCAGATCTTTGCGGCCCATCTCGCCCGAGGGCAGATTCAGGCCAATGGTAATGCGCTGATCGGTTTCGGTCAGCCGGAACAGAGAGAGCAATTTAAAGCCGATCTGCGCCGGAATATGGTCGATGACCGTGCCGCGTTTGATCGCTTCGACCTGCAGTTTGTTGTCCTGCGTCATGGGGGTATCTCCTTACAGGGCGAGTTCGCTGTTTAAAACCAGTGCCAGCAGAGCCTGGCGCGCATAGATGCCGTTACCCGCCTGCTGGAAATACCAGGCATACGGGGTTTTATCGACATCGGTGGTGATTTCGTCGATGCGCGGCAGCGGGTGCAGTACCTTCATATTGTCTCGCGCCGTAGCGAGATCGGCGGCGCGCAGAATGAACTGCGCTTTGACATTGGCATATTCTGACGGATCGAGCCGCTCTTTCTGCACCCGCGTCATGTAGAGGATATCGAGCTGCGGCATCACCTCTTCAAAGCTGTCGTGACGTGACCAGCTGATATTCTTCTCATCCAGCATGTCGGTGATATAGGCCGGCATCGCCAGCGCATCGGGCGCGATAAAGAAGAAGCGGTTGCCGTCAAACTTCGCCAGCGCCTGGGTCAGGGAGTGCACGGTGCGGCCATACTTCAGGTCGCCGACCATCGCCACATTCAGCTGATTAAGACGGCTCTGCGTCTCCTGAATGGTGAAGAGATCAAGCAGCGTCTGGGTCGGATGCTGGTTCGCGCCGTCACCGGCGTTGAGAATCGGGATGCCACCGGAGAATTCGGTCGCCAGCCGCGCCGCGCCTTCCTGCGGGTGACGCATCACAATGGCATCGACGTAGGTGCTGATCACTGAAATGGTGTCGGCCAGGGTTTCGCCCTTTTTGCCCAGCGACGTATTACTGCCGTCAGCAAAGCCCACCGCTGACGCGCCGAGGCGATGAATGGCGGTTTCAAACGACAGGCGGGTACGGGTCGACGCCTCAAAGAAGCAGCTGGCGATAACCTTGTGCTTCAGCAGTTCCGGCTGCGGGTGGGCTTTCAGCTTTGCGGCGGTGTGTAACGCCAGTTCCAGCTCTTCACGACTGAGGTCGTTAATTGAAATAATGTGTTTGCGATATAGCGGGTTAGCCATAGCTTTCTCCTCTGCGCGGCCGGATTGCGGACAAAAAAAAGCCCCTGCTTAAGGGGCTTTTTTAAGATCGGGTCGATGACCGAAAGAAACAGTAGCACCGCCTGCGGTCAGGCGTGATTGAGCGTCAAATTGTCCGCTGTGCTGTAGCATATTTCCTCCGGCAAATTGGGCCGCATTATACCCGTTCGCGGTGGGGCAGCAAGAGGAAAACGTTTGCGCCTGCCTGGCCGATCGGAGGCCGGGCCAGGTCAGGCGGATGAATCGCTGAGTATCAGCGCTCCCTGGCAGCATCAGCCCGTGTCACATCCGTCGGTCAGCGCTGGCCCAGCGTGGCCACCATTACCGCTTTAATCGTGTGCATCCGGTTCTCAGCCTGGTCGAACACAATGCTGTGTGGTGACTCAAATACCTCGTTGCTCACTTCCATGCCGTTGGGCAGATCGTACTGCTCTGCCATCTGCTGGCCCAGCGTGGTCTGATCGTCGTGGAAGGCGGGCAGACAGTGCAGGAATTTAACCTGCGGGTTGCCGGTCAGATCGAGCATCGCGCGGTTCACCTGATAGTCACGCAGCAGCGCGATACGCTCGGCCCACACCGCTTTGGCTTCGCCCATCGACACCCAGACATCGGTGTAGATAAAGTCAGCGCCTTTCACGCCGTCGGCAATATGTTCGGTGAGGGTGATTTTCCCGCCGGTCTGCTGCGCGGCTTCACGGCACTGCGCCACCAGTTGCTCCTCTGGCCAGCAGCTCTTTGGTGCCACCAGACGCAGATCCAGCCCCACCTGTGCGGCGGCTTCCAGCATGGTGTTGCCCATGTTGTTGCGCGCATCACCTACATAAACCAGCGTCATCTCGCTGAGTTTTTTGCCCGGCAGATGCTCCTGCATGGTCAGCAGATCGGCCAGCAGCTGGGTCGGATGAAACTCGGTGGTCAGGCCGTTCCACACCGGCACACCGGCATGTTCCGCCAGCGTTTCCACCAGTTCCTGACCGTAACCGCGATACTGAATGCCATCATACATCCGGCCCAGCACCCGCGCGGTGTCGCTCATCGACTCTTTATGGCCGATCTGGCTGCCACTCGGGCCAAGATAGGTGACGTTCGCACCCTGATCGTAAGCGGCAACTTCGAAAGAGCATCGGGTACGGGTCGAGTCTTTTTCGAAGATGAGCGCGATGTTTTTACCTTTCAGATGCTGCACTTCATGGGCGCTTTTTTTCGCCCGTTTCAATTCAGCGGAAAGGGTAAGCAGGTGATCAATCTCGGCGGGCGTAAAATCCAGAAGCCTGAGGAAATGGCGCTGATACAGCTGACTCATACAACACTCCGGTAATCATTAAAGTGAATTAAAATTCAATCTAACCGTATGAATATGCATTTTCAAGTGCAGGGCTAATAAACTTTTCGTTTTGTGTAGTGGCGCGACGGGCAGTATGGGAAAATAATTGATTATTGCCGAACTCAGAGAGGATATCGTCATGGCATATGAAGCATTACTGGAAGAGCAGCAGGAAGAGACGCGGCAGATTATTGAAGAGCTGCTGGAGGATGGCAGCGATCCTGATGCGCTCTATACCATCGAGCACCATCTCTCATGCAATAATTTTGATTCGCTGGAAAAAGCGGCCGTTGATGCGTTCAAGCTGGGTTATGAAGTGACCGAGCCGGAAGAGCTGGAGCTGGAAGATGGCACCACCGTGATGTGCGTAGACATCATCAGCGAATCCGCCCTGAAGCCTGAACTGATCGATGTGCAGGTTGAGCAGCTGGTGAACCTGATTGGTAAGTACAACGTCGATTACGACGGCTGGGGCACCTATTTTGAAGATCCCGATGCCGAAGATGAAGATGACGACGCCATCGAAGATGAAGATGATGATGGTATTCGCCACTAAGTAGCCGGGGCGGAGAGTTCTCCGCCTGTCACCCCTGCCACCTGTTTTAACATCATGAACTACGCACCCTTACTTGAACCTATCTATCAGTTTCTGCACTGCCGCACGCCACAGGCCTGGATTGATGAGGCGCGCAAGCCGGAAAATCTGACCCTGCTGTTAACCGACCATCTGGTGTGCGAACTGAAAGCCGCGCAGACCGCGGTGTGGTTGATCCGCAAATATGTTGCCGACAAACCCAGTGGCGACGCCATTCTGGCGTGGCTGAAACCTTATGAAGATTTTATCTTCCGCGAAGATGGCGACAGCGACTTTATCAACGCCCATAAGAACCTGACAAAACGTATCATCGTGCGCAATGCGCTGCCGTGGGCGGATGAGCTGGTGGAGAAGATGGTGCTGCTGATTAAAGAGGAGCTGCATCACTTCTATCAGGTGTGGGAAATTATGCAGTCGCGCGGGCTGGTCTATCAGAAGATCACCTCCAGCCGCTATGCCAAATCGCTGCTGCGCGAAGTCACCACCCATGAACCGGAAACGCTGGTGGATAAGCTGATATGCGGCGCTTACATCGAGGCGCGCTCCTGCGAGCGTTTCGCCAGTCTGGCACCTTATCTTGATGATGAACTGGCGAAGTTCTATCTGTCGCTGTTGCGCTCAGAGGCGCGGCATTATCAGGACTATTTAACCCTGGCGGCGCAGATTGCCACCAGAGATATCACGCCGCGGGTGCAGGTGATTGGGGCAACAGAAGGGCGGTTAATTAGCGAACCCGACAACGAATTACGCTTTCACAGCGGCGTACCGGCGTTCTGATTAGAGTAAACGGCGCTCTTACGATGGCCGTTTATTTTTTTATATTGAACCGGGTTGATTTTATTAATAATAAAAAGATAAATATTAACTGTTAATCTAATATGAACGCGTTACCTCCGAAAAATATAATTTGAGTGACCCCTCACAAAATATTTTATCTCTTCTGTTTTTTCTTTGCGGAATAACTATAGTGCTTTTGCCGGATTAGGATTGTTATTTTTCAAGCAAAACCTGATTCATAACGCCTCTTTGCCAGAGAGGGTTGTGAATCAGGTTTTTTTTTGCACCGGGTATAGCCGGGGAAAAGAATCAGCGACTTTTTTTTGGCGTCCAGTTTTGCTAATAAGCATTTAATGGAAGGAGTCATTAACATGAGGGGAAAGCGCGGTATTCCGTTATTTATTTTACTGTTTTTGCAGCCATCTGGCGCATGGGCTGACTTTTCCGACGCATTATCGTTCTCTGACACTGCTTTCCTGCGTGATTCGCAACTCGATCTCAGACTGCGTAATCACTGGAAGTATCTCAAGGAAAATGAAGCGCAGCCTACCGCTGTTCATAATGCCTGGGGACAGGCGGCAAGCCTGAATTTTCGTTCCGGCTATCAGTGGGACTGGCTGGGTTTCGATGCAACCTATACCCGAGCGATCAGGCTGGGAGCCAGCGATTACTTTGCCACGCGCGGCCTGCTTTACGACAGCGGCGGTCATCAGCAAAAAGCTGACGCGCACGGCTTCAGCAAGTTTGGTGAACGCTATCTGAAAGTGAAGCTGGGGGACGCGAATGCGGGATTTAAAGGAAAAGCGGGCTGGCAGGAGTTAAAAAACATCGGCGTGCTGACCACCACGGACCGCTTGTCACGCAACAGTTACTCAGGCTATAGCGGCGCGCTGAACGTGCAGAAGATACGGCTGGATTTGGCTTACGTGACCAAAACGCTTCGCCACGACTCGCCGAAGAGTCTTGCCCTGCAAACCCAGGACCGACGAAAAATTAATGCGATCTATACCGGCGCACTGAGCTATACCGCTGATCGCGGACGTCTCGCCTACGCATTTGGCGAAGCGGAAGCCTACCAGCGGCGTCATGTTATCGAAGCGAATTACTCGCTCTCGCCGGACTGGCGCTTGTCCTCTCAAATTTATGGCAGTCAGGGGCTGGAAAATTATAAAAGCATGGCGGCCAGCAAAAGATCGTTCGATAACCACGCGTGGCACTATGTCGGTGAAGCAGACTGGATTAACGACAGATGGACACAGAAATTCGCTGCCGCCTGGACTTCGGCACCCAAACATAATGCGGTGGGATATTATGTGCGCCCGCTGACAAAAAATACCCGTGGACGTTTCAACGCCCTGACCTCTTCCGGAAAAGATTATACCCGTGATAAAGAACTGGCGCTGGTGTCGCAGACGGAATTTGAAATTTCAAAAGGCATTTTTAGCGGGTTTCAGATTAACTATGGACAGTTTAATTATCGTAATACGCGTATACGTTCGGGGGAAGTCGCGCTCATAAACCGCTTCATCGAACCCCATCCGGTCCTGAAGGATTTATCGGTCTTTACGCTATTCGGTTATGGCTGGTCATATAAGAATAATAAAGAAACGCCGGTTTTTAATGCGCAAGGAAAATATATGCGTTCTCCCAGCCTTTCTGCAGAGATCGCGGTTGAATATAAATTAAATCTGTTCAGATAAGGAAAATACGATGAAAAGAATTTTTAAAGCGTTGCTGATTCTTATTGTGGTTGGGGCTGTCGCAGGCGAAGCCTTTGCCGCCGATGTCACTCTCTACGTTACGCGGCATGGTAAAACGATGTTCAACACGGTGCATCGCGCGCAGGGATGGGCAGATACTCCGCTAACGCCAGCGGGCGTGGAGGTGGCGCAAAAGCTGGGACGCGGTCTGCAGACGACCCCGTTTATTGCCGTCTGGTCCAGCGATTCTGGCAGAGCGAGAGAAACCGCGCAGCTTGTGATGCAGGCATGGAAAACGCCGCTGCCGCTGAACGAACGCCGGGAATTGCGGGAAGTGGGCTTTGGCCTGTATGAGGGCGATCTGAATAATAATATGTTGAACGATGCCGCCCATCAGTTGGGATTTGCATCCGATACGGCGCTAATGGAGGCCTATGGCAAAGGCAAGGTTCATGTCGACAGGATCATAGACGCTATCCGGCAGGCGGAAGCGTCAGGCACGCCGGCACTGAGAGGCATTAAATCAGCAGGCATGGCCGAAAGCTATCAGCAGGTTGCGAAGCGAATGGTCGATAGCCTGACTGAGATAGCGCAGCAGGCCCGGCAGCAGGGCGGCGGTAACGTTCTGGTGGTCACGCATGGCCTGGCGATTACAGCGCTACTGCAGGCGCTTGGCGATACGTCGTTAAACCAGACGCTGGACAATGCGAGCGTAACCCGGCTGCGCTATACCGACAGCGGAGAGTTCGTGATTGAATCCATCAACGATATGAGTTACGTAGAGCGCGGCTTATAACTTCCGCAACATACGCACTTCGCAATCGACATGGCCTGTGCAGCCCATCGCGCTGTCGATATGCTCGAAGCCGAGTGACTCATAAAGTTTAATGGCCCGCGTCAGGCTGGCGGTGGTTTCCAGATAGCAGCGACGGAAGCCGTGGCTGCGTGCATGTTCTATCGCCCGCAGCGCCAGTTCGCGAGCCAGACCCTGACCGCGCACCTCCGGCAGAAAGTACATCTTTTGCAGTTCGCAGATATCGGGCGCGCTGCAGGCGAGCGGCGCAACACCGCCGCCGCCGACCACCTTGCCCTGATACTCAACAATCCAGTAGGCGCTCTGTTCTGCACTGTAGAGCTCAAACAGCTGGTCGAGCTGCGGATCGGAAACGGTGTAGCCCTTGTCAGCCGTCAGGCCGAACTCCGCGGAAACGTCGCGGATCACCTGGGCGATATGCGGATTATCGGCGGCAGTAATCGGCCGCACCTGGAGGTCAATACGCGGGGTGGCGCTGGTCGTCATCATCTCTTCCGGATTTGTACGAGGTCAATAAAAAAGCCGGGCAAGCCCGGCTTTATGAATAAGCTGTCAGCTAAGACGCTTACAATGCCGCAATGACCGCCTGCTGTTCAATCAGTTTTGCTTTTGATTGTTGCAGGTCCGCTACGCGTTCGCGCTCTTTCGCCACCACCGCTTCCGGGGCGCGCGAAACAAAGCCTTCGTTCGCCAGCTTGGTCTCGATCTTCTCGATTTCTACATCCAGCTTAACCAGCTCTTTCGCCAGACGCTCCAGCTCGGCGGTTTTATCCACCAGATCCGCCATCGGGATCAACAGCTCTGCACCTTCAACCAGTTTGGTCACCGACACCGGACCTTTCTCGCCCGCAGGCAGAATGGTCAGGCTTTCCAGACGCGCCAGGCGCGACAGGAAGTTGCGGTTGGCTTCAACTCGACGCAGTGCCGCAGGCGAGCAGTCACGCAGCAGCACATCCAGCGGCTTGCTCAGTGCGATGTTCATCTCGGCACGGATATTACGCACCGCCACGATCGCCTGTTTCATCCACTCGATGTCCGCTTTCGCTTCGGCATCTTCTTTCGCCGCATCGTACTGCGGGAAAGGCTGCAGCATGATGGTGTCGTCGCTGATATTCTTCAGCCCCTTCACGCGCTGCCAGATGGTTTCAGTGATAAACGGAATGATCGGATGCGCCAGACGCAGCAGCGCCTCGAGCACGTGAACCAGCGTATGACGGGTGCCACGCAGTTCAGATTCACTGCCGCTGTTCATGACCGGCTTGGTCAGCTCCAGATACCAGTCGCAGAACTGGTTCCAGGTGAAGTCATACAGCAGGTTAGCCGCGATATCGAAACGGTAGCTATCCAGCGCTTCACGGTACGCTTTCACCGTGTTGTTGAACTCGGTCAGGATCCAGCGATCTGCCAGCGACAGCGTCATTTCACCGCCATTCTGTCCGCAATCCTGCTCTTCGGTGTTCATCAGCACAAAGCGGCTGGCGTTCCACAGCTTGTTACAGAAGTTGCGATAGCCTTCCAGGCGCTTCATGTCCCAGTTGATGTCGCGACCGGTAGAGGCCAGCGCCGCCAGAGTGAAACGCAGCGCATCGGTGCCTGATGGCTCGATGCCGTCCGGGAACTGCTTCTCGGTACGTTTGCGGATTTTCTCCGCCAGCTGTGGCTGCATCATGTTGCCGGTGCGTTTTTCCAGCAGCGCTTCCAGTGAAATGCCGTCGACCATATCCAGCGGGTCAATCACGTTGCCCTTGGATTTCGACATCTTCTGGCCTTCTTCATCACGGATCAGACCGGTCATGTAGACGGTTTTAAACGGTACCTGTGGTTTGCCGTTTTCATCTTTGATGAAGTGCATGGTCAGCATGATCATGCGGGCAATCCAGAAGAAGATGATGTCGAAGCCGCTGACCAGCACGCTGGTCGGATGGAAAGTACGCAGCGCTTCGGTGTTTTCTGGCCAGCCCAGGGTGGAGAAGGTCCACAGACCTGAGGAGAACCAGGTATCCAGCACGTCATCATCCTGACGCAGCGCGACGTCGGCGGCCAGGTTGTTCTCAGCCCGCACTTCGTCTTCGGTGCGGCCGACGTAGACGTTACCGTTGTCGTCATACCACGCCGGGATGCGGTGACCCCACCAGAGCTGACGGGAGATACACCAGTCCTGAATATCGCGCATCCAGGAGAAGTACATGTTTTCGTACTGCTTCGGTACAAACTGGATGTCGCCGTTTTCAACGGCTTCAACCGCGACTTTCGCCAGCGGTGCGGTACGCACATACCACTGATCAGTCAGCATCGGCTCGATAACCACGCCGCCACGGTCGCCGTAGGGCACGGTCAGATCGTGGGGTTTGATCTCTTCAAGCAGGCCGAGTTCATCGACAGCGGCAACAATCGCTTTACGCGCCGCGAAGCGTTCCATGTTCTGGAAAGCCGCCGGGATCTCATCGGAACAGGCATCGCTGGCTTCGCCATTGGTGTCATACACCTGAGCACGATCGCGGATATCGCCGTCGAAGGTCAGGATGTTGATCATCGGCAGTTTGTGACGACGGCCGACTTCATAGTCGTTGAAGTCATGCGCCGGGGTGATCTTGACGCAGCCGGTGCCTTTTTCCATGTCGGCATGTTCGTCGCCAACGATAGGGATAAGACGGCCAACCAGCGGCAGCATCACAAATTTGCCGATCAGATCTTTGTAACGTGGATCTTCCGGGTTAACGGCGACGCCGGTATCGCCCAGCAGGGTTTCCGGACGCGTGGTGGCGACCACCAGATAATCTTTGCCGTCGGCGGTTTTTGCGCCGTCAGCCAGCGGATAGCGGATATGCCACATCGAGCCTTTGCTCTCGCGGTTTTCCACTTCCAGGTCGGAGATTGCGGTACGCAGTTTTGGATCCCAGTTCACCAGGCGTTTGCCACGGTAGATCAGGTTCTCTTTATAGAGGCGAACAAACACCTCTTTCACGGCGTTGGAAAGGCCATCGTCCATGGTGAAGCGCTCGCGCTCCCAGTCGACGGAGTTGCCCAGACGGCGCATCTGGCGGGTGATGGTGCCGCCGGACTCTGCTTTCCACTGCCAGATTTTGTCGATGAACGCATCACGGCCATAGTCCTGGCGCGTCTTGCCCTCTTCAGCCGCAATTTTGCGCTCAACTACCATCTGCGTGGCGATGCCCGCGTGGTCAGTACCGGCCTGCCACAGGGTATTTTTCCCCTGCATGCGCTGGTAACGGATCATGGTGTCCATGATGGTTTGCTGGAAGGCGTGACCCATGTGCAAGCTACCAGTGACGTTCGGCGGCGGGATCATGATGCAAAAGCTTTCCTGGCTGGTATCGCCATTCGGTTTGAAGTAGCCCTGCTTTTCCCAATGCTCGTAAAGCGGCTGCTCGATATCTTGCGGGTTATATGTCTTTTCCATTTCTGCTATGTCGTTTGCGGCTGTGGTGGCGCTGCCGTATTCAATTGGAATCCAACGCTGCGATACGCTTTATAGCGGTCGCGCGCCAGTTGTTTGAGCGTGTCTTCGTAAGGAACGAAGTCTATCACTTCATGGAAAGCAGTAGCAAAATCTGCGAAGTGGGGCAGCAGGCTAATCAGCAGGTCGCGCGGTGAACTGCCGCGACGCTGTGGCCAGGCCAGCTCAACCGGCGCACCGTAGCGCGGGCCTTCACCCGCCAGGTTATGCGGCACGAAGGCGTTTGCCGGTCGTTGCCACAGCGCTTCGTCGAGACGAATGGCTTGCTGTTCATCTTCGCAGGCGATCAACACCCGCTTTCCGGCCCGCCAGCGTGTTTCCGCCAGATTGCACACCAGCGCTTCAACGGCGCTAAGGCCATCGCTCGTTGCATCGGTTTCCAGCACGTAGAAGGTTGCGTTTTTCATCGGTTTGCTCATCAGAAGATCAAGGGCGGAATGATATCCGCCCTTGCTGTCAGAAAAGAGGGCGCTTAATCGTCGCCGTTCAATCCTGCCCGATTCAACAGAAATTGCGACAGCATCGGCACCGGACGTCCGGTGGCGCCTTTGGCCTTGCCGGAGCGCCAGGCGGTACCGGCGATATCCAGGTGTGCCCAGTTATATTTGCGGGCAAAGCGTGCAAGGAAGCAGGCGGCGGTAATCGCGCCGCCGGGACGGCCACCAATGTTCGCCATATCGGCAAAGTTGGACTCCAGCTGCTCCTGGAACTCATCCGCCATCGGCAGACGCCAGGCGCGATCGCCTGACTGCTCTGAGGCGCTGATCAGCTCATGCGCCAGCGGATTGTGGTTCGACAGCAGGCCGCTGATGTGATGACCCAGCGCAATCACGCAGGCACCGGTCAGCGTCGCCACGTCAATCACCACTTCCGGATCGAAACGTTCAACATAGGTCAGCGCATCGCACAGGACCAGGCGGCCTTCGGCATCGGTGTTCAGCACCTCAACCGTCTGGCCAGACATGGTGGTCAGCACGTCGCCCGGACGCATCGACCGGCCATCCGGCATGTTTTCACAGCCCGCCAGCACGCCAACCACGTTCAGCGGCAGATTCAGCTCTGCCACCATACGCATCACGCCATAGACGGCAGCCGCGCCGCACATGTCATACTTCATTTCGTCCATGCTGTCGGCAGGCTTGATGGAGATGCCGCCGGAGTCAAAGGTCAGCCCTTTACCCACCAGCACAATCGGACGCGCTTCCGCATCCGGATTGCCTTTGTACTCAATTACCGACATCAGCGATTCGTTTTGCGATCCGGCCCCGACAGCGAGATAGGCGTTCATGCCCAGCTCTTTCATCTGCTGTTCGCCAATGACGCGGGTGGTGACATTTTTGCTGAAGGCATCCGCCAGCTGACGCGCCTGTGACGCCAGATAGGCGGCGTTACAGATATTAGGTGGCATGTTGCCGAGATCTTTAGCCGCTTTCATACCGGCCGCGACTGCTAATCCATGCTGGATCGCCCGTTCGCCGCTGGTCAGTTCACGGCGGGTCGGCACGTTAAAGACCAGCTTGCGCAGCGGACGACGTGGCTCCGCTTTGTTACTTTTCAGCTGGTCAAAGTTGTAGAGCGCCTCTTTGGAGGTCTCTACTGCCTGACGCACTTTCCAGTAGGTGTTGCGGCCTTTGACATGCAGTTCGGTCAGGAAGCAGACCGCTTCCATTGAGCCGGTGTCGTTGAGCGTGTTAATGGTTTTCTGAATGACCTGCTTGTACTGGCGTTCATCCAGCTCACGCTCTTTACCGCAGCCAATCAGCAGAATACGCTCGGACAGGATATTTGGCACATGATGCAGCAGCAGTGTCTGGCCCACTTTTCCTTCCAGCTCGCCGCGGCGCAGCAGGGCGCTGATGTAGCCGTCGCTGATTTTATCCAGCTGCTCGGCAATCGGTGACAGACGACGCGGTTCGAAAACGCCAACGACAATGCAGGCACTGCGCTGTTTTTCCGGGCTTCCGCTTTTTACACTGAACTCCATGCACTCTCCTGAATCTTAAAGACAACGGCCGCTGCTGCCGCTAGAATGTAGCGCGCTCATGACCCATTTATTCATCGTCGCAGCATGACATTCTGCTGCTGGAGGTCATAATGAATCAGGGTGACAAGATGTTGTTTTTTCACCACCCGGACGCGTTTTTCATACAAATTTAGCTACGGCGACGGCCATTGATGAAGAAAAATGGCTGATAAGCGTTGAAACTAGCGATTTTCCTGCAAAAAGACAAGTTTTCACAGGCGTACTAAGCGTGATCATCATTAGATATCTGGTTCGGGAAACGCTCAAAAGCCAGCTGGCTATCCTGTTTATCCTGCTACTCATCTTCTTTTGTCAGAAGTTAGTCAGGATCCTGGGTGCCGCGGTGGATGGCGAAGTGCCGACAAACCTCGTTCTGACCTTGTTAGGACTCGGTGTGCCTCAAATGGCACAACTTATACTGCCCTTAAGTCTGTTTCTGGCGATCCTGATGACGCTGGGGCGGCTCTACACGGAAAGTGAAATTACCGTGATGCACGCCTGCGGCCTGAGTAAGGCCGTCCTGGTGAAAGCGGCGATGGTGCTGATGCTGTTTACCTCGATCGTGGCGGCCGTGAACGTCATCTGGCTGGGACCATGGTCATCCCGCTATCAGGATGAGGTGACGCAGAACGCCAAAGCGAACCCGGGTGCGGCAGCAATGGCCGCCGGGCAGTTCCAGACCTCCAGCGACGGCAGCGCCGTGCTGTTTGTCGAGGATGTGAAGGGCAACAACTTTGGTAACGTGTTCCTGGCGCAGTTACGGCCAAAGGGTAACGCGCGACCGTCGGTGGTGCTGGCTGACAGCGGTCACATGGAGCAGCATAAAGATGGCTCGCAGGTGGTGACGCTGGATAAAGGCACCCGTTTTGAGGGCACCGCTCTGCTGCGTGATTTCCGTATCACCGACTTCACCAATTATCAGGCCATTGTGGGTTATAAAGCGGCAACGCTCGATCCTAACGATGCAGAACAGGCGAGTCTGACTGACCTGTTCGCGAATAAGACACCTGAGTTTCAGGCCGAGCTGCACTGGCGTCTGACGCTGGTGTTTGCGGTGCTGGTGATGGCGCTGATGGTGGTGCCGCTCAGCGTGGTGAACCCACGTCAGGGGCGCGTGCTGTCGATGCTGCCCGCCATGATGCTCTATCTGATTTTCTTCCTGTTGCAGAGCTCGCTGAAGTCGAGCGGCGCGAAAGGGCGGCTCGATCCGGCGCTCTGGATGTGGGTGGTGAATATCAGCTATCTGGTGCTGGCGGTGCTCCTTAACCTGTGGGATACGGTGCCGATGCGTCGGATTCGCGCCCGCTTTACCCGCGGAGGGTCGGTCTGATGTTTCGCGTACTTGACCGCTATATCGGTAAAACCATTTTCAATACCATTATGCTGACGCTGTTCATGCTGGTGTCGCTTTCCGGCATCATCAAGTTCGTCGATCAGCTGCGCAAGACCGGCCAGGGCAGCTACAACGCGCTGAGCGCCGGTTACTACACCCTGCTGAGCGTTCCCAAAGATATTGAGATCTTTTTCCCGATGGCGGCCCTGTTGGGCGCGCTGCTGGGACTGGGCGCGCTGGCGCAGCGCAGTGAACTGGTGGTGATGCAGGCGGCGGGCTTTACCCGCATGCAGGTTGCGCTGTCAGTGATGAAAACAGCGATTCCGCTGGTGTTGCTGACCATGGCGATTGGCGAGTTTGTTGCGCCATCGGGCGAGCAGATGGCGCGTAATTACCGGGCGCAGCAGCTTTACGGTGGTGCGCTGGTCTCAACCCAGAACGGTCTGTGGGCGAAAGATGGCAATAGCTTTATCTTTATCGAGCGCATTAAAGGCGACAACGAAATTGATGGCGTGAGCATCTACAGTTTTAACGATCAGCGTCGTCTGCAGAGTGTGCGTTACGCGGCGACGGCGACCTGGGATGCGGCTAAGAAGCGCTGGATACTGTCGCAGGTTGATGAGTCTAACCTCACCGATCCGAAGCAGATTACCGGTTCACAGAGCCTGAGTGGCGAGTGGAAAACCAATCTGACGCCGGACAAGCTGGGTGTGGTTGCGCTGGATCCTGACGCGTTATCGATTCGCGGTCTGCATAGCTACAGCAAATATCTGAAGCAGAGCGGTCAGGAATCGGGACGTTATCAGCTGAATATGTGGAGCAAAATTTTCCAGCCGCTGTCGGTGGCGGTGATGATGCTGATGGCGCTGTCGTTTATCTTCGGACCGCTACGTAGCGTGTCGATGGGTGTGCGTGTCGTAACCGGTATCAGCTTTGGCTTCCTGTTCTACGTGCTGGACCAGATTTTCGGTCCGCTGAGTCTGGTTTACGGTCTGCCGCCGATTCTGGGGGCGATTCTGCCGAGTTTTGCGTTCTTCGCTATCAGTATGTTTATGTTGATTAAGCGGCGCTAAGCGCAATGAATGCAGTAAAAGAAAAGGCCGCGCAAGCGGCCTTTTTTGTTTTTAAAGTGAAGGCTCAGGGCAGGCTTCCATCGCTTTACGTTTGGTCTCCGTCTGGAAGATGCGGTTTCAGCGGCTTTATTCTGCGCTGATGCCCTGTTTATGCGGAGTGCCGGGTCGTCTCTTTCAGTGTCCTGATAAGTTGCTCTCTGTTCAGGGCTACACAATAGGCGGGCGTCGCACGCTCGAAACGCCAGCCTTCCGCTAACGAGCCCGCATCTACCGCATCAAATCCAAAGGCTTCATATAATGCCGTGGCGGTCGCTTTCCCTTCGCTATCATCTCCCGCCAGCGGTAACGCCTGCCGGTTAGCATCGCCCGGCGGCAGGCCCTGAGTTTCAAGATCGGTCATGCGGATGGCATTGAATGCCTTGGTGACGCGGCTGTCAGGAAGCAGGCGGGCAAGCCGTTCACTGGTGCTGATGCGGCCATTAAGCAGCTCTTCAATTTCGCCATCGCGGTCGGGATAGTAATTGACTGCATCAAGCACGATTTTTCCCCGCAATTCTGTGGCCGGAAGTTGTTCCGTTGCCGTGAGCGGCACGGCAATCACCACCACGTCGCCGAACTCTGCGGCCTCGGTGGCGGTGCCGGTTTCACAGCCAATCATCGGTTTCAGGCTGAACAGCGTTCGTGGATCGCGCGAGTTGCTGAGCATCACCTGATGTCCTGCCTGAATCGCCAGTTTTGCAATCGCCCGGCCAACAAAGCCTGCGCCAATAATGCCTATTTTCATACGTTTCTCCTTGATGAGTTTCACGCACTGACCTTAATTAAAAACAGGAGGTGAATAAATCGACAAACAGACGCAATATAAACAACCAACAGGAGGGAATCATGGATCGGCTTACCAGCATGAACGTGTTTGTTACCGTCGCGGAATCGGGCTCGTTTGCCGCCGCCGCCGGGCATTTGCAAATCTCACCGCAGATGGTGGCGAAGCATATCGCCATGCTGGAGAAGCATCTCGGTACGCTACTTCTGCATCGCACCACCCGACGACAAAGTCTGACGGATGTGGGCCGCAACTATTTCGAACGCTGCAAAATCGTGCTGGCAGAGGTGCAGGAAGCGGATGCGATCGCGCTGGATATGCAGCAGCGGCCGTCCGGTACGCTGAAGGTCAGCGCCCCGGTCACGTTTGGTTCTTTTAGCCTGGCGCCGTTTGTGACCCGCTATCTTGACCGGTTTCCGGAAACGCAGGTCGATCTTGAACTCAGCGATCGGCTGGTCGATCCGTTTGAAGAGGGTTATGAGGTGGTGATCCGGATTGGTGCGCTGGCGGACAGTTCGATCATCGCCCATCCACTGCAGCCCTACCGGCTGATAGCCTGCGCGTCGCCAGCCTATCTGGCGCGGCACGGTGTTCCCGCCACGCCAGCAGAGCTGGTGAACCACGCCTGTCTCGTTTATGGCATCTGGTCGCCATCAAAACCCTGCCGCTGGGTGTTCAGCCAGGCCGGTAAGGTTGAAGAGGTACATCCGCAGGGGCGCATGCGATCGAATGACTGGAAAGCGCTCCTGCATGCGGCGCTGGAGGGTTATGGCATTACCCTGGGGCCGGCCTCCATTCTCTCTGAAGAGATCAGACAGGGGCGGCTGGTCCAGGTGCTGCCCGATTATGCCGGGCCAGCACGCCCCATGCATGTGCTGATCCCGGCGGGCCGCCGCCAGACGGTGAAAATCCGCAGCTTTGTTAGCGCCATTATTGCCGAGTTTGGCCTCTATCCAACCACATCCGGCTAAACCAGGCGGTTATCGGCTCAGCAGCGGGAGTAACTGGGGCAGCTGCGACAACAGGTAGAGGATCAGCCCGATGGTGCCGCCAACCAGCGTGCCGTTGATGCGGATAAACTGCAGGTCTTTGCCGATATTAAGTTCGATCTGCTGCGACATGTCGCGTGCATCCCAGCTCTTCACGGTGTCGCTGATGTGACGCGTCAGGAAGCCAGCAAACTCTGGTGCAACGCTGCGTGCGGCCTGTTCCAGATGCTGATTCATCGAGTCACGCAATGCCGGGTCGGCCGCCAGGGTTTCGCCCAGCCATAAGGCTGCACCGCGCACTTTCTCCTGCACCCGTGAGTCATCGCTGCTGAGATCCGCTTTGAGCCAGTTGCGCATATCATTCCACAGCTCGCCGATGTAGCGGTTAAACGAGGCATCTTCTTTCAGCCAGCCTTTGATCTCCTCGGCACGTTCAGCCATCTCCGGGTCGTTCTGCAGTTTAACGATCAGCTTGTCGACCGCCCGATTGAACCCGAGGCGTAGCTCATGGCCCTGATCCAGCGCCACATCATCCAGCAGTGAATCGACCGCGTTTGCCACCAGCTCGGCGCTGTGCTCGCCCAGCCATTCGGTCGGCAACATTTTGGCTTTGATCGGATGCTCGCGTTTCAGCCAGCGCACCAGCTGCATGGCAATAAACTCGCGGGTACTCGGCTTATGCAGCAGCTTCAGCAGCTGTTCGATTGCCGCGTCCAGCAGCGCCTGATGACGGTTGTTTTTCGTCAGGCTCTCCAGCAGCAGGGCGCTGGTCTGGCTGAGATCGACCTTGTCGATGGCGCGATGTACTGCGCGGCGCATGAAATTCTGGATCCGGGTGTCATCGGTCAGATCAAGGAAGCCGCGCATCACCTGCAGCAGATGGCGGCCAATGCGGTCAGCATTGCCCGGCGCATTCAGCCATTGCGCCAGCAGGTTGGAAGGATCGTGACGGCGAATCAGATTCAGCAGCGAGTCGGTATCAAGAAACTTCTCCTGCACAAAGCGACCGAGGTTTTCACCGATACGATCTTTGTTGCGCGGAATGATGGCGGTATGACGCGAGATAAAGGGCACCGGCACGCGCCGGAACAGTGCGACCACCGCGAACCAGTCCGCCAGCGCGCCGACCATCGCAGCTTCCGCAATCGCTTTTACGCCGCTGACCCAGAAGCCGGGCGGCAGAAAAAGCGTAACGATAAAGGTAATTGCAGCCAGCAGTAACAGCAGCAGCGCCAGACGTTTCGTCCGTTTCAGTTCGTGTTGTTTATCCATATCCTGATCTTAGCAGAGAGCCGGTTTCATCGGCGACGACCACCCAGCAGGCTGCCGAGTACGCCACGGATGATCTGATTGGTAATCTGGCGCGTGGCGCTTTTCGCCATGGTCTGCACCACGCCATCGTGCTTGCCGCCGCGCGGGCCGGTACGGCCAAACAGGATCTCTTTCAGCCCGCCGAGAATGCCATTGTCTACCGCGACATCGTCGCCTTTCGCCGGGGGCGCGCTGGCCTGATCGCTGGCGGCCTGAAACCCTTTTTGCAGCTTCTCAAATGCCGATTCGCGATCAACTTCGCTGTCATATTTGCCATAGAGCGGTGAATGGTTGATCAGGCCGTTGCGTTCATCGCCTGTGACCGGACCCATACGTGAGCCGGGTGCAATGACCATGGCGCGCTCCACCACCGACGGACTGCCTTTAGCATCCAGGAAGGAGATCAGCGCTTCGCCGGTGCCCAGTGCCTGAATCGCCTCGACGCTGTCAAACGCCGGATTGGCGCGCAGGGTATCGGCGGCGGTTTTTACCGCTTTCTGATCTTTAGGGGTGAAGGCGCGCAGGGCGTGCTGGACGCGGTTGCCGAGCTGACCCAGCACCCGATCGGGAATATCTGCCGGGTTCTGGGTGACGAACCAGACGCCGACCCCTTTGGAGCGGATCAGCCGCATGACCTGTTCTATTTTCTCCAGCAGCACCGGCGGCGCGTCGGTAAACAGCAGGTGCGCCTCATCAAAGAAGAACACCAGCTTTGGCTGATCGAGATCGCCCGCTTCCGGCAGGTGCTCGTAAAGCTCCGACAGCAGCCACAGCAGGCTGGTGGCGTAGAGTTTCGGCATCTGATAGAGCTTCTCAGCAGAGAGGATGTTGATGACGCCTTTGCCGTTGCTGTCGACGCGCATCCAGTCGGCGATATCGAGCATCGGTTCACCAAAGAAGTGCTCCGCGCCCTGTTGCTCCAGCGTCAGTAACCCGCGCTGGATGGCGCCGACCGAGGCGCTGTTGATGTTGCCGTAGTGGGTCTGGAAGCTTTTGGCGTTGTCACCGATGTACTGGGTCATGGCGCGCAGATCTTTGAAGTCCAGCAGCAGCAAACCCTGGTCATCGGCGATGCGGAAAATAATCTGCAATACGCCGCTCTGCACCTCATTCAGGTTCAGCAGCCGCGCCAGCAGCAGCGGCCCGAGATCGGAGACGGTAGCGCGAACCGGATGGCCTTTCTCGCCGAAGATATCCCACAGCACCACCGGATTGCTCTGCGGCTGCCAGTCGGTGACGCCGATTTTCGCCAGCCTCTCCTGCAGTTTTTCGCTGGACTGCCCAGCCATCGCCACGCCGGTCAAATCGCCTTTAACGTCAGCCATAAAGACCGGTACGCCGCTGGCGGAGAACGATTCAGCCAGTTTCTGCAGCGTAACGGTTTTACCGGTGCCGGTCGCGCCGGTGATCAGGCCGTGGCGGTTGGCCATTTGCGGCAACAGATGAAGTTCGACGTCTGGCGTACGGGCAATCAGTAGCGGGGAAGTCATGATTTCCACTCTCAGGCATTGGGTTATGCCTGAAGGATAGCAAGCCGGAGCGGCACAGGAGGAGAACTATTCACCAAAAAAAGGCCGCTGCCCGGGGAGCAGCGGCCAGCAACAGTGGTTTACTTCTGAACCTCTTCAAAATTGAGCAGGCTGACGCCGATGCCCTGCTGCAGATGACTGAGGTTGCTGCGCACCGCGACCTGGGTTGCGCCCTGTAACAGCATGACAAACGGCGAATCCTGCTGGATGCGGGTTTGCAGCCCGGTGTAGAGGTTGCGACGTTTCACCGCATCGCTCTCTCCGGCGGCGGCGCGGGTCTGTGCACTCAGCTCCGGAATCGTCCAGCCGACGCGCCACGCCAGGGTTTTGCCGCCGCCCGGCACGTTATAGGCAAAGGTGCTGGCATTGGTATTGGGATCGATGTAGTCCGCGCCCCAGTAAGTAAAGATGGCCTGGAAGTCCCGGCTGCGCATTTTGCTCCACAGCTCCGATTCCGCCACCGGCTGGATATCAAGCTGCACATCCGCTTTGGCAAAGCTGGCCTGCAGTGCCTGCGCCACATCAATGTAAGGCGGCTGGTTCACCACCGTCAGCGCGATATGGGTGCCAGGTTTGATGCCACCTTTTTGCAGTATCGCCTGCGCCTTTTTCAGATCGTAATGGAATGGTGTCGTGTTCAGCGCACCATCGAAGCCGTCCGGCAGGAAGCTCTGATGAATGCGGTACTGACCTTTCAGCAGCTGGTTCGCCAGGCTGTCATAGTCAACCAGCCAGCGCGCCGCCTGCCACAACGCCGGATTCCCCAGCGCCGGTTGCTGCGGGCTTTGGGTATTAAAGCCGATGTAATAAACCAGGCTTGACGGGAAGGCATCAATACGCACATTGGCGGTGTTCTTCAGCGCGGTAATCTGATCCGGGCCGAGCTGATAGGCGACATCCACATCGCCCTGCTGGATCAGCAGACGGCGGCTGCCCGGATCGGCCACACCTTTCAGCAATACCCGCTTCAGATGCGGCTTCCGGATGCTGTTGGGATTGGCTTCCAGCACCAGCGCCTGCAGCGGGACAAACTGTTTGATGGCATAGGCGGCGCTGCCGGCGGAGTGCACCTTCAGCCAGCTATTGCCGTAATCGTTGTTGCTGGCGTGCTGCTGCGCCAGTTTGCTGTCGACGATGGAGGAGACTGGCGCGGTCAGCAGGCGCAGCGCCAGATCGCTGCCGATCTCCGCTGGCCAGCGCAGTTCAAGCTGGTGGTCATTAATTACCGTGAACTGCTGATCGATGTTTTCTGGCGTCCAGCCAAATTCACCCAGAATAAAAGAGGGCGCTTTATTGAGTTTTACTGCACGGGTTAATGAGAAGACCACATCCTGTGCGGTCACGGGATGACCACTGGCGAAGCGGGCCTGCGGATTAAGATCAAACACCAGGCTATGAGGCGTTTTGCCTGCCTGCCAGCGCGTGGCAGCCAGCGGCGAGAGCTGCTGCGGATTCTGATGATCCGGCTCCAGCAGCGTCTGGTAGATATTGCGCAGGCTACTGTTGCTGACGGTCTCAAAACTTTCCGCCGGGTCGAAACTGATGATGCCATCAAGCGGAACGGCAATTACCAGCGTGTCGCCAGGCGTGGCGGCGTGTGCCGGGTGAACCAGTGCCAGAGCCGTAAACAGGTACAAGAGTGTTTTTCGCATGGAGGGTTATCCTGAGTCGTTGATAGCTCTACTCTATCGGGCGCCGGATAATCTCCAAATGCGGGTTTCTTATGAGCTTTGCACAATTATTAGCGTAGTCATTCAGGCAAAGAGACAAAATAAGATAATGACGGTCAGTAATTATTTTATTGTCATTTTACAGCGGGCGGAATAAAGCCGGTTTTACTCAGCCGATCACAAATTGCGCACAGTCTGATTGTATGACTATCAAAGTCACTATAGTGTTAACGGTGAGAATCATTCTCTTGTATGGAAGTATGATATTTTTTTATCGGTTATCTGGCGTGATGATGTCAGGGCGAAAATAATAACCCTCATTCCTGCGTTAAAAGAGTTAAATACCCGATGTTTATGCGGTTTTACCCCCGATTTCCGCGCTGTAAATCTTTTACCTCTCCGCAACCCTTTCGCAACACCATGATAAACTTTCACTAAGACACATCTTAAATTCAATTTTTACATTCAGACATATCTATATCCCTAATATTGCCAGGTTATTAACCGATAAGTTCCGTTAGTCACCGAACCATAATTCTACCTGCCCTTGTCTGTTCTGCCGTCGTCTGTGCCGCGTGCGTTGATCTCTGCGGGGAATTTTCCGCCTGCACTCAGCCTTTCAGCTTCATAACAAATAAAGCGGGTATTTAGCAGATGAGAGTCGTGCGGATATGCTTTTAGAAAAACCCACCACCAGGCGTAAATTTTTGCTCGGTTCACTGCTGGCGTTGCCATTAAGTGAACTGGTCTTCAAAGGCATTACTGCGGCACAGGCGGCAGAGATGGCCGCACCGGAGTTAGCCGATTACAAACCGATCTTTTTTAGTGCCGATGAGTGGCAGTTTATCCTGGCCGCCACTGACCGTTTGATTCCGGCAGGCGGCAAAGGCAAAGCGCCGGGCGCGCTGGAAACTAACGTGCCGATCTTTATCGATCAGCAGCTGCACAGCGAAGCGTTTGGCAGCGAAATCTACATGCAGGGGCCGTTCAATACGCAGGCGCCCGCAACCATGGGTTACCAGATCCCGTTCCGCCCACAGCAGATGTATCAGACCGGTATCCGGCTGATTAATCAGTGGTCGCAGAACACCCATCAGAAAGCGTTTCATGCACTGACGCTGGAAGAGAAAGATGCGGTGCTGACCCAGGTAAACAAAAACGAGATCGACTTTGCCGCACTGGGCGAAGCCGATCTTAAGCCTGCGCATTTCTTCAGCCAGCTGCTTTCCGATACCAAGCATGGCTACCTTGCTGACCCGATGTACGGCGGTAATAAAGGCATGAAAGCCTGGATCGCCATCGGCTTCCCCGGCGCGCGTGCCAGCTTCACCGAATGGGTGAAACAGCACAACGTTCCTTATCCGCTGGGTCCGGTCAGTGTGAAGGGCGAACGCGCGTAGGGCGCGTCCACATCAGGTATTTGAAACAGGATTATCATGGCACAGGTTACTAAAAAAGAAGTCGACGTCGTGGTCTGCGGCCTCGGCTGGGCAGGCTCGCTGATGAGCATCGAGCTGGCACTGGCAGGTCTGGATGTGCGCGCCCTTGAGCGCGGCGGCGATCGCGATTATGACGAGTTCGCCTACCCGAAACCGGCGGATGAATACGCCTATGCGGTGCGCAACAAAGTGTTTGCCACCCCCGCCGAAGTGGCGGTCACCGTCCGCTACAACAGCAGCCAGACGGCATTGCCAACCCGTAAATGGGGTGCGTTTGCACCGGGCACCGGCGTAGGCGGTTCCGGCCTGCACTGGACAGCAGTACTGATCCGTCCGACACCGACCGATATCAAACTGAAGACCTATGTCGACGAGGCTTACAAGCCGGGCATTCTGCAGGATGATATGCGGGTGATGGACTTCCCGTTCAGCTGGGAAGAGATCGAACCCTACTACTACAAATTCGAACTGATTTGCGGCCAGTCGGGTAACACCGGCAACCTGCGCGGCAAAATTCTGGAAGGCGGCGATCCGTTTGAAGGCCCGCGTTCTGAGCCTTATCCGCTGCCTGCGCTGGATGACACGCTGAACAACGTGATGTTCAAAGAGGTGGCGACCAAACTCGGTTACCATCCGTTCCCGAACCCGTCGGCCTGTGTGTCGCGTGCGTGGAAAAACCCGTACGGCAACCAGATCGCGCCGTGCAACTACTGCGGCTATTGCAGTAAATATCCCTGCCTGAACTACTCCAAAGCGTCGCCGCAGACCGCCGTAATGGATTCACTAAAGCGTATGCCGAACTTCTCCTATGAAGTGAATGCGGAAGTGATCAAGGTCGTGCTGAACGATGATAAGAAAACCGCGAAAGGTGTGATCTACATCGATGCACAGGGCAACGAGTGCTTCCAGCCAGCGAAAATCGTGGTGCTGAGCAGCTTCCAGCTCTACAACGTGCGTCTGATGCTGCTCTCCGGCATCGGCAAGCCTTACAACCCGATTACCGAAGAAGGTGTGGTAGGGCGTAACTACGCGTTCCTGTCCAACGGCGGCGCGACGCTGTTCTTCAAAGATAAAAACTTCAATCCGTATGCCACGGCGGGCGCGACCGGCCAGATGTTTAACGATATCTCGCCAGGCAACTTCGACGGCCCATCACTCGGCTTCCTGGGTGGCGCGAAGATCCACAGCTCACAGGCGACCGGTACGCCGATCAGCACCGCGCTGCCAAAAGGCACGCCGACCTGGGGTATGGGATACAAGGAAGGTCTGGAGGAGTGGTACGGTCATTCGATGAAGATCAGCATTACCACCACCTGTCAGTCTTACCGCGATATCTATCTGGATCTCGATCCGAACTACAACGATCACCGTGGCCTGCCACTGCTGCGCATGACCTTCAACTGGAAAGAGAATGAGCTGAAGCTGCAGCAGCACCTGAAAGGCATCGTCGGCAATATCGCGAAAGAACTGAACCCTGACAGCATGAGCATGAGCTTCCTGCCAATGGGTGCGGATTTCGATCTGACCAAATATGTCTCTACCCACAACGTGGGCGGTGCCGTAATGGGCGATAACCCGAAAACCTCGGCGCTGAACAAGTATCTGCAGAGCTGGGACGTGCATAACGTCTTTGTGCCGGGCGGCAACGCTTTCCCGCAGAACTTCCAGGCGAACCCGACCGATACCATCGGTGCGATTACACTGATGGCGGCACAGGCGATCAAAGATCAGTATCTGAAAAATCCCGGCCCACTGGTACAGGCATAAGCGCATGAATAAGCTGAAACTGAAGTCTTTTATCTTTGCCAACGCGGTGCTGTTAGCCAGCGGATTTGCGCTGCCGGTTCACGCCGAAGATGAAGCGCAACTGATTAAGCAGGGCGAATATCTCTCGCGGCTGGGCGACTGCATGGCGTGCCACTCACTGCCTGGCAAGCCTGACTATTCGGGCGGGCTGGCGATTGAGTCGAACCTTGGCACCATCTTCTCCACCAACATCACGCCCGATAAGCAGCACGGTATTGGCAACTACAGCGAGCAGCAGTTCTCTGACGCGGTGCGCAAAGGGGTATTACCGGACGGTTCGCATCTCTATCCGGCGATGCCTTATCCTGATTATGCCAAAATCAGTGATGCCGACATCCACGCGCTTTACGTCTACTTCATGAAAGGCGTGCAGCCAAGCGCAGAACAGCCGCCGGAAACCGATCTGAGCTTCCCGTTCAGCCAGCGCTGGGGCATGCGTTTCTGGAACTGGGCGTTCGCCTCGGATAAGCCATTCCAGCCGATTGGTGGTGCGTCAGCAGAGGTCAACCGCGGTGCCTATATCGTGGAGAGTCTGGGCCACTGCGGCAGTTGCCATACGCCGCGCGGTCTGGGCATGAACGAGAAAGCGCTGGATAGCGGTGACGATAAATTCCTGGCAGGCGGCAGCCTGAACAACTGGGATGTGCCGTCACTGCGTGGCCTGCCACGCTGGAGCGAGCAGGAAGTGGTGGACTACCTGCAGACCGGCCGTAACGATAAAGCGGCGGTGGGCGGCGAGATGACCTCGGTGATTGAGCACAGCAGCTCACACATGACCGACGCCGATCTGAAAGCCATCGCGGCCTACCTGAAGTTCCTGGGCGGCAACCCGCCATTGCAGGCGTACAACGTGCAGGCGCAGCAGGCAACGGAAGCGAAGCTGACCGCCGCGAAGAACCTGAGCGAAGGCGAGCGTCTTTATCTGGATAACTGCGGTGCCTGTCACTTCGTGACCGGCAAAGGCGCGCCGGGGATCTTCCCGGAGCTGGATCAGGCGACGATCGTCAATGCCAAGGATCCAACCGGTTTGATCCACACCATCCTGGCGGGCGCACAGCAGCCTTCCACCGCGAAGGCCCCGTCGAAACTGGCGATGCCAGGCTTTGGTCAGCGTCTGAGTGATGAAGAGGTGGCGCAGCTGGCGACCTTTATTCGCCAGGGCTGGAGCAACACTGCGCCAGCGGTGAGCAAAGATCAGGTTGCTGAAGTGCGAAAAACGCTGAAGTAATCGAGTTTTCCCCTCTGCCCGTTCGGAGAGGGGAAATCCCATTAATGAAAGGTGCGCACCACTTCCAGCACGCCGTTAATGATAAACTGCACGCCCATACAGACCAGTAAAAATCCCATCAGGCGCGATATCGCCTCAATGCCGCTTTTACCCACCAGCTTCATGATGGCACCCGAACTGCGCAGTGAAATCCACAGGATCAGACTCACCAGCAGGAAGATCAGCACTGGCGCGACGGTGATGACCCAGGCCGGAAAGTCGACGCCGCTTCTTACCGTCGAGGCAGAGGAGATGATCATCGCAATGGTACCCGGCCCCGCCGTACTCGGCATCGCCAGCGGCACAAAGGCGATATTCACCGGCTCTTTGGCTTCATCCAGCTCATCCAGTTTCTGCTTTGCTTCGACAGAATGGCCGGCAGGTTTAGCCGGGAACAGCATCCGAAAACCGATAAAAGCAACGATCAGGCCGCCCGCCATGCGCAGGCCAGGAATGGAGATGCCGAAAGTATTCAGCACCGCGCTGCCCGCATACCACGCCACCATCATGATGGCGAAGACATAGATAGAAGCCTGGCGCGCCTGTCGGTTGCGCTCCTGGAAGTTCATCTCACCCGCCAGCCCCAGGAACAGCGCCACGGTGGTGAGTGGATTGGCGAGCGGCAGGATCACCACCAGCCCCAGGCTGACTGCTTTAATTAACTCCAGCATGACAAATCGCCTTTTCCGTGGTGATTAGTGCTTCGGACGCTCCAGCGCCTCAAGCAGTTCAGGGAAGAAGTCCTGCAGGATTTCAGGCGTCATCAGTTCGGGATACTGCATCAGATGTTCGCGGATACGCTCGTTGATGTCCGGCAGCAGACGCTGGGCCGCGGCGCTGGCGGTGATTTTGTGCTTCTTCATGGCGCGCAGCAGATCGCCTGGCAGCGCGTCTTCGTCGTCGGCGTCATCCACCATCTCCAGCGCGTCCAGCTCATCGAACATCTCCATCAGCGCTTCGGTCTGCGGCGTGCGCGACTCATATTCACGCGGATGTTCATCTTCCAGGAAACGCAGCATGGCGCGCATTGGCGTGCCGTCTGGCGTGGAAGGCGGCTCGGTGGCGAACCAGCTCAGCAGCTGATGCATGGTGACCTGATGGACACGAAAGCCGCTGTCGACCAGCTCATCGGCCAGCAGCTCGGCGGTTTCGTTTTCAATCACGCAGATGTGGGTACGTTTGGGTTCGTACTGCTCCAGCCACTGGTAGATCTCTTCAATCACGCCATCGTCATACTCGAATTTTTTGGTGACATAGCTGTCGTCCTGTTCGTGAACGCAGGCCTGAATCTGATCGGGGTCGAAGTAAAGTGCGATGTTGATGCCTTTCATGCGTGCTGTCCTGTAGAAATCAAAACAACACTATAGCGCTCAACCCCAGGTTAAGGGAATGTCAGGCGTCACAGCATGGGGGGCGTTTAACGCTCCCCTCAGAGCAGAGAGGGGAGAGAGAAGGGAAGGAGATCAGGAGATAAAGTTTTTGCCCTGCTTCAGCACTACGTCACAGGCTTTGGTTTTCAGCTTCTCACCCATTGGCGAGTTGCTCAGGCTTTGCAGATTCAACTGCTGGCCATTACCGGTATTCAGCAGACCGGCCACGCCCTGGGTGTAATCGGTTTTCTGTTCCTGCGCGGTGGTGGTGTTCAGACCGAGCTTGCTCAGCACCTGGTCTTTGACCGACTGCACGTTGTTTTTCACCACGTTGTGTTCGACGCAGTACTGCATCACACCGGCGGCGTTGGTCATGCTGTTGGCGCTGACCGCTTTATCGCCGCCGCCCAGCATGCTGGTAATGGTAGAAAGCGACATGCCGCCATTCTGCTGCGTGGTGCCGGTGGTGCTGCCGTTGTTCTGCTGGCTGAGCTGCGAGGCTGCACTGCTCAGCTGATCCTGCCAGCTTGCCGCTGATGCACTGCCTGCGACCAGAAGTGCCGCCAGTCCCCATCCCCACGCACTACGTTGTGCTTGCTTCATTTCAACCTCGGTATGTGCTTATTCAGTTTTCCTAAGAAAGGCTGACGGGCAGAAAGTTCCTGACTTCCTTTTATAAAAAGCGTCTTAAATAGCACTTTGGGAATCTTCTGTAATAAGAGCGATAAAATATTCAGATGCTTGTGGGTGTTATTATTCTGTGAAGTGATTAACTGAAGGCAGTAATAAGCACATCCCGCGGAAATATTATTTAATATCCTCACGATTTTTATCAGGAATCGTCCTGGTTTAAATTAAAGTTACCGCTTTGCTTATAGCGTGTTTTCTAAGCGCTTGCGTCTGGTCTGGTAATATTTACCTGCGAAATCATCTTAATATAACTTCATGTATTTTAGTTATTTTTTTATTTTTAGCGTAGCGGTGATTTAAGCCAGGTTGCTGTTTTTTGATGCGATTTTCTGTGCCGTAATTAAATTGAGTTGGCAGGGTTTTTTATTATTCCGGCTTGCGAAATCAGCCAGAGTGTTCATGCTTAATCACTGTGTCAGGCAGTTGTGGCAGATATTTAATTTAACGGGAGCGATATTATGGCTGGACAGCCAGAGCACAATAATAATGCAGAGGTCACGCTTAAACTCGCTGAAGAGCAAATAGCCCTGACGAAGCAAAAGATTGTGGATGGACATGTCCGTGTTACCCGTTCCACAACTGAGCATGACGAGGTCATCAGTACACTGCTTAACCGGGAGAAGGTTGAGGTTGAGCATGTAGCGAAAGCGCAACCCGTTGAAACGATGCCCGAAATCAGGGAAGAGAACGGTGTACTGATTGTCCCGGTAGTAGAGGAAGAAATCCAAATCGTCAGAAAGCTGGTGCTTAAAGAGGAGATCCACATCCGAAAAGTGCAGGAGAATGTTCCTTTTCAGGAGGTGGTGACCCGACGTGAGCAGCAGGTGAACGTTGAAAGAGATGACGATCAAATTAGCTAACAGAGAGGAACCTATCATGGCACATGAAAAAATCGTAACACTGTTCGATTCTGCAAATCAGGCAGAGGCCGCGAAAAGAAATCTCGTGAAAGCAGGCTTTTCTGATCGGGACATCAGTCTTATCAGTGGAGAACGTTTACAGGAGGAAGGACACTCTATCCGCCATCCAAGCATCTGGCAGCGTCTGTTTGGTCACTCCGTTGATAAAGAGCAGGCCGATGTTTACACCAGAGCGATGGACAAGGGCGGCGTAGTGCTGACCATCCGCACCGAAGAGGAGAAGCTGGCTCGCGCCATGACCATTCTCCATTCTCATGACTCGGTGGACGTTCCGTCACGTATGCAAAGCTCAGTTGAGAATGGCACCACCGCGCCGGGCATCAACCCGACGACGGCAGGCAAGCAGTTTGCCGGTGAGACCAACGACCGCCAGGTTGAACCGCGACGCACCTCACTGACCGGTGATGAGAGCGAAGCTGACATTCTGCGTCTTGCCGAAGAGCAGGTGGAAGTAGGTAAACGTCTGGTGAGCGAAGGCTCCACCCGCGTACGCCGCTATACCGTGACCGATACCGTATCTGAAGACATCTCGCTGCATGAGCAGCACGCTGACATCTTCCGCCGTTCGGTGAATGAACCCGCGCTGGCTGGTGAAGTGGACTGGTCCGAGAAAACCGTCGAGGTCGCTGAGACCCATGAGCAGCCGGTAATCAACAAAACGACCCACGTGAAAGAAGAAGTAGTGGTACGTACCGACGGCAGCGATCGTACCGAGACCATTAACGACACGGTGCGTCGTCAGGAAGTGGATATCGACCATGCACGAGGTGGTCTGGAGCGCGAACTGCCGGGTACAACCGCAGGGGTAAAACCTGCGACCGCCGCAGCAGGCACGCAGTCACCAGGTGCACATAACCGTGACCACAAAGAGAGCCTGACTGAGAAGGTGAGTGAGAAAGCCAGCGAAGTGAAGGATAAGGTCGGAAACAAACTGCACGATCACTCGCATTGAGGCGCTTATCCTGACAACAACAGGCGCTAACGGGCACCGCTGATGCCCGATGCTGAGCATGCAAGATGCAAGAAGGGGCCAACCGTGAGGTTGGCTCTTTTGCGTTATTTTTTCCTGATAATCGCATTCAGCCAGACTTCGTCACTGCGTCCCGCACGTACATCACCGGTCTGCCAGGTTTTTTCTGTTTCAATAGCGAACCTGTTCCCCATTATGCCCTCAGAGCCAGCCTCTCTTTTTATCCCTATCTTATTTGTAGCCAGAATGTCACCGCCGAGTGTATTAACCCCATCTATGAGTTTCTGTAAGCCAGCCACATCCATATCCGTAAATATTCGCCCATCCTTTTCCCGTTCGCCGTAGCCATGTTTAAAAGAGAGATACCCTACGCCGCCAGGCTTCAGCGCTATGGCCAGTTTTGTCATGACGCCGGGTAGTTCAGCTTCGGAAACATGCAGCAGCGAGGCGCAGCACCAGATACCGTCATATCTTTCAACCGCATCCACATCCTGAAAGCGCATCTGCGCTACAGGCTTTCCGGATAACTGGCGGGCCAGCGCAACCAGCTCCGCCGAGGCATCAAAGGCTTCGACGATAAAACCCATTTCGCTGAAGGCTTTAACGTCACGGCCTGAACCGCAGCCTGCATCCAGAATGCGAGCACACGGTGGCAGGCAGTCAATAAAAGGCGGGTAAAGCGCAGACATATCCACGCTTGCCGTATTGGTAAAAAACCGCTGAGCATTCTGCCGGTAATAATCTTCGTTGTTCAAAACAGGCTGTCTCCCTGTGCCGCTGGCTGCCACTCGTGGAGCAGAGAAAATTTTGCCGTATCCCAGCTGTTTTGCAGGAAACTATGCCGCAGCATCGGCGTTCCGCCGGTCTGGCGGATTAACGTCTCCCGCAGTGGCAGATGACTGTTAATAAAGTATTCGTTTCGATCATGCAGTCGCTGCAAAAGTCTTATCGAAGGGATACGCGCAAACTTACCCTGGGCGCCGCGATTACAGGTCTGGCAGGCCAGCACCAGATTCCAGACACCGTTAAGGTTGCCGATTTGCTCGCTGAGCATCAGCGGCAGAAAGTGATCGACATCCGCCAGGTTCTCTTCGCCACCCGTCACGCCAATGGCGCGAAAGCAGTAAAAGCACCGGCCTTTCTGGTAGCCGTTCAGGCTGCTGCGGCAGCTGGTAATGGTGACGCGGCGACCGCTCTGGCGGCTGAAAAGCATCTTGTCATTATCGTCATAATCAACCGCAATCAGGTTACGTGAAACGTTCATCGCCCAGGCTTCTTCTACCAGCCGCCATCTGGCATCCGTTTCCGCTTTCAGACTGGCAAACTGTTCGTTTTCCGTCAGCTGATAAAAGTTCTCCGTCAGCCGGATGCCTTTATGGCTTCGCCGTTCATCCATAAAAAAGCGTTTGTCGATCTCGGCGTGATTCACATTATGAAAAGCATCGATGACGTTAGCGAACCCGCGCTTAACGGTAATGGCAATTAACTGTTCTTCGCTGATTTCGCCTGCGTTGAATTGTCTGCATGCCTCCAGAAACTCGCTGCTTTTGCTGGTGATCTGCTTTGGCGCATGACGCAGGTGGGCGCACAAATGTCGCACAAAAGGCACGGCCAGCGCTTCCAGCGTAATCAGGTCGTTGTCCGGTTGCTTCAGGTCGTACAGCGCATGGGCGAGGGCAAATTTATAAGAGGCGACGTTTTTGCCAAAAAGGATAACGCCGCGCCAGTAGTTTTCAAGGCGGGGATCGGCCTGGTAAAAGCGCATGCAGGATCCTGTTTTGCGAGACAGCTCGAGGAATTCACGTAACAGGATCACATAACAAATATCGATAAATGTAAACCGCAAAGGTCGGGAGGGGTTGGGTGTTTCTAAGGGCGAACAGGCGCTGTAAGACAATCAAGACACCATCAGCGTGAGAGGTTAGTAGAGAGAGGATGCTCAGGCTAAAACGTTGGGCCATAGCCAGCCGGATTTATTCAGGCAACTCAGTTGTTGGGCAGGTGCACAGCAATGTCTGTCGCTGGTACGCGTCAGACAGATCGTACTGCACTGAAAGATGAGCGGGAAGGGCGGTAAAAACGGATAACGGCGTCATATCTTCTTCGATATAATCAGGAGCTATCCGAACAGGTCGGGTCATTTAAATGCATCAGTTTATTTATTTTATTTTCTCACTGCTGTCGTTAGCTTTCTTCATTTTGCTCATCTGGTATTGCTTCAGGCCTTTGCCCCTTAAAAAAGGGCTCCCTCCTTCTCCTGGCGAGATGAAAAAGATATCGGCTAATACGCCGATATTGAAAAAATTGGGCATGAACACGGAAGATTATTACTATGACAGCGACTTCCTGTATCAGCAGCGTGAAGGCGAAACGCTTTGCAAAGTTCCGCTGGAAAATATTTTCAGGATAAAAGTTACCGGAACTGAAGTCAGCAGTCGCCGGGTATGGTTGGTTCGTTACGTTACCGGAGCTTATAAAACCGAAAGGGAATTCAGAGTCCTGAACAACTACACTCTTTTCAATCGGGATTTTGCCGGTTTTCTTGCCGCCGTGAAAGAGGCCAATCCAGCGGCTGAGGTGCAGGAAATGACCTTAGGACGACTGTAAATTGGCAGGATAGCGCGGAGCGCTTTAGCATGAGCAATGATATGGAACCCTCAATAGCGGACGTTATCGCTTTTGTCCGCGATTTTGCAGGATGCAGACGTGAAATAATCGATGAAAATACCTGGCTGGAAAAGGATCTGGGGATTACCGGCGATGATGGTGTTGAATTGCTGGAGGAGGCCGAAAAAGTTTTCGGCGTGAGCTTTTCTGCAGAAGAAGGTGGTTTCAGGAAGGCGTTCTCTCTGAAAGAAAATGAATATCTTTTCCACAGTGAAGGCATCGATTTTTTTGGCATTGTTTATCTTTGCAGACGACTGCGCGGTATTCCTGCGTCTGTCATCCGTGATCTCTCTGTCGGCCAGCTGCATAGCGTGCTGGTTGAAGCGCTTAACAAAAAAGAGAGAGTTACCCGATAGGCGCATCGCCCAGGATGGGGCGTAGCCTTTTTTCAAAGCCTGGCGGCGATTAACAATGGCTTTGGGTTCCCTCACACCGATGGTGAAAGAGTGATACCTGTGCTGATATCAGAAATACAACCTGAGGGAATAAAGTGAACTGTAAACCGATGCTTTTCGTGCTGGCGATGCTCTCACTGTCGGCTCAGGCCGCTCAGAGCGGAAAAACGCTTGAGCATAAAGACTGGGAAGTTGTCTGTGATAACACCCTGACCTGTCGCATTGCGGGTTATGCCAAAGAAGAGGATCCGTCCGGCTCCATTCTGCTCACCCGTGCCGCTGGACCTGCAACGGAGCCAGTGGGAGAGGTGACGCTGGGCGACACCGAAGATGACAGCGAACCAGCGGAAAAGCTGACGCTGTGGATCGACGGGAAATCAGCAGGCGATCTGGTAGCGGCTGATGACAACTGGCGGCTTTCGGCCAGCCAGACCTCTGCGGTAATCAGCGCCGTCAAAGGCAGCGGTAAAGTCGAATTTAAAGGCGGAACAAAGCCTTTCCTGCTTTCTGGCGAGGGCGCTTATGCCGTGCTGCTGAAAGCGGACGACGTACAGGGCCGTATCGGCACGCCAGGTGCGCTCACCAAAAAGGGCAATAAGCCGGAAAGCAATGTAGCTAAGGCTGTACCCGCACCGGTTATTCAGGCAGCGAAAACCCTCAGCGGCGAACCCCGTTTGCTGACCGCACCAGAAATCGACGCGCTGAAAACCCGACTGCTTTCAACGGTCAATCACAATGACGATGACACGTGCGACAGCCTGTATTCACCTGCAGAAAACAGCGATCCGGAAACTGACGGACTCACGCTTACGCCACTGGATGACACACACGCTTTGCTTTCAGCACTCTGCTGGCGTGCCGCTTATAACGAAGGATATGGCTACTGGGTCATTGATAACCAGCTAAAAGGCAAACCTGAGCTGGTGACGATTTCCGGATCGGATTACGACAAGGGCGAGATTACCAGTGTGCAGAAAGGCCGGGGTATCGGGGATTGCATGAGTCAGGAAAGCTGGGTATGGGATGGCCAGGCTTTCCGCAAAAGTTATGACGGTGGGACTGGTATGTGCCGTTACATCCATGCAGGTGGTACCTGGGATCTGCCCACGCTGGTAACGGATGTGAAGCCTGTTTCGGGTTAAGCTTTTGATATGCCAGTGAAACATGATGGCTGAAGCGACTGCTTTACGGCGGGCGAGGGTGAGTGAAGAATTTCTGACAAGGATGTCACGCAGTGTCCCGGAGAACCCAAGAGACGGTTTTTTCAGCAGTTGCATGTTCGCATGCTGATAAGGGTTGCGGAAACAGGGGGTAACGGTATAATCCTCAACGTTTTCCGCATACCCTTCAGTGCCGAAGTGGCGAAATCGGTAGACGCAGTTGATTCAAAATCAACCGCCGCGAGGCGTGCCGGTTCGATTCCGGCCTTCGGCACCAGGTATGGAAATTAAAGTCGCTCAAGGGCGGCTTTTTTTGTGTCTGGGATTGGGTGCCCTTAAACTTGCCACAATTTTTTCACTTAGCTTACCTCGGTATTTTATACAGAAGTCAGTTAGTAATGTCTGTTCTATTACTATCTAATTTCCAGTTTATCTATCGAATTGCTTACTCAAACGATGTCTGAGAATTAGTGCTGTGTATAAATAGACTCGATGTGAACTTGCCCCCAATTCAATGATTTCGCTGCTATGAACAAAATTGCTGCATCAGTACTAATTCAAGTATTCATCGCGGCAGACACTGGCAAGGCTATAAATTCGTTCTTTGTTGGCTTATCTCGCTAGGTAAACCGTAAGTCTTCGTTAAGTCAAATTTCCTTTTTTTTCAGTAAGTTTTTGGTTAAGTTACAGATTCTAATCGGTTCATTTTGTAGCCGTGTAGTCATGAAACAATGCTGTGCTATCTAGAATGCACATGACTTAAACGGCTGAAATCCTCATGCGTCTATACCCGCTATGCATCGCTCGTGAAGTCAACCATACAAGTAAGCTTCTTAATGTAATAATGTTTTAAACATATAGGTATTAGGGTCATTAGCTTGCTTTCTATTCGTCATTAAAAGAAAATTAGAATACAGGTCAATAGCCGTTATCTGATGAAAAAATGAACATGAATAACTTTACTTGAGCTTACTACTGTGCTTATGTACAGTGTGCGCGGGTAGGGTTTTGCCGTCAAGTGGTAGAGGTGGATTTGAGAACTCTAAGTATCTCTTTTAAAACGCTAATGAATGTAACTTAAGCGATGAGATCACAGCGGCTTTAGTCGTACGAGGACACGGTGTTTGTTGAGAGAGCTTACTTAATAGAAATGCTGCATCGTAGTATGATTTTGGTTGTAACAACACCATCCGATGGCTGCTTCCATCAACTAGATATTGGCTAAAAAATATGAAGACACCATCGTTCACGTTTATCGACTTGTTTGCTGGCTTGGGCGGATTTCACATTGCGTTGAATAGGCTAGGCGGGCGGTGCGTCTTTGCAGCAGAGTGGCAAAAACATCTGCAAGAACTGTACCAAATTAACTTCAATCTACGCCCCGAGGGAGATATCACCCTTGTATCTCCCAATGATGTGCCTGCACACGATGTGCTAACTGCGGGGTTTCCCTGCCAGCCATTCTCTAAAGCCGGCGAGCAGCTTGGATTTGAATGTACTAAACAAGGTGACTTATTTTTCAATGTAGCAGCTATACTCGAGAAGAAAAAACCAAGTTTTTTCATCCTTGAGAATGTTCCAAATTTGTTAAAGCATGATGAAGGTCGCACCTGGAAAGCTATCCAAGATATCTTAGGCGTGGGGCCAGAGGGATTAGGATATCATATTGCCGCAGAACGCTTTTCGCCGCATCATTTTGGTATACCGCAGATTAGAGAGCGTGTTTATATTATTGGGTCACGAAAGCCTCTTGAAAATTTTTCTTGGCCTCAAAGAAGCCCGGCCGAGACATCAATAGACAACATCCTTGATGATTATCCCGCTAATGCTAAACCCCTATCTGCACAGGTGCTTGAGTGCCTTAATGTTTGGGCGGATTTTTTGAATCGTTGCCCTGCAGATGTTGAATTGCCTTCTTATCCGTTATGGTCCATGGAATGGGGTGCGACATACCCATATGAAAAGAATACACCTTACGCCTTAAAGGAGGATTATGGTATTAATGGCCTTAAGGGTTTTTCTGGCAGTCACGGACGCAAGATCGGCTATCTACGCACGATAGAAGAACGCTGGTCGGCATTGCCTAGTCATGCTCGCACACCACAGCGAAAATTTCCCAAATGGAAGATAGATTTTATTAGGCAGAACCGGCAATTCTATGCTGATAATAAAGAATGGATTGATCCTTGGATAAAAAGTATCTTAAAATTCCCTTCTAGTCTTCAAAAACTAGAATGGAATGTTAAAGGTGGGAAGCGCAATCTGTGGGAATATGTTCTGCAATTCCGTGCATCAGGTGTGCGAGTGAAACGCCGTAACACTGCCCCGAGCCTAATTGCCATGACTGACACTCAAGTGCCTATCATCGCATGGCAACAGCGGTACATGACGCCGGAAGAATGTGCCCGTTTGCAAAGTTTAGACGAATTGAAGGCACTACCATCTACTCCTACGAAGGCTTTCCATGCGCTCGGTAATGCTGTCAATTCGACTGTAGTAGAGCGTGTTGCTCGCGCTCTACTTGAAGATTTTATAGGACAACTTCCGGCAGATGGAGATATCAAAATTAGCCATGAAAAGGTCGATGCATGACGGATAGCCGGAAGCCGAATAAATTATCATCAATTGAGATCCGCCCAGAAGTTACTATGCTCTCGGTGCTACGGCACCTAAATTACAAACCATGGTTTGCTATAGCTGAGTTTGTCGACAACGCACTACAAAGCTTAATAGCAAACCACGAGCAGTTGAAAGTATTGCATGGTGATAAATTTCAACTAAGGGTGGATGTCAGAATTGATACCTCCAGCCCTGGGCTAATTGTTATCAGTGATAATGCTGCTGGAATATCTGAGGCTGATTTTCCTAGAGCTTTTAGAGCTGCTCAGGTTCCAGAAGATCGTAGCGGTCTTTCTGAATTCGGTATGGGTATGAAGAGTGCTGCATGCTGGTTTGCTGAGAAATGGAGTGTTCGTACAAAAGCAATTGGCGAATCAATTGAGCGCACGGTGTTTTTCGATGTGAGAAACATCGTCGAAAATAAGATCGAAAGTCTAAATACTGAAACTCGTGAAGTTGATCCTTCTTCACATTATACAGTGGTGACTCTTCGAGGTTTACATCACATACCACAAGGCCGAACTGTCGGTAAGATTCGAGATCATTTAGCAAGTATATATCGTATATTCCTTAGAGACGGAAGACTTTCTCTTAATTTAAACGACGTTCCGCTTGCTTATAAAATTCCAGATATACTAACTGCTGTTGCTTATACATCTCCAGGAGTCCAGGCACAGGGGGATAATGTATTGCCTGTCACATGGCGTAAAGACATCGAACTGGATTTTGGTGGAAAGCAGCGCGTCAGGGGATTTGTTGCTCTTCGAGAAATTGGTTCAACGCCATTAGCCGGTTTTGCTTTATTTCGCCGAGATAGGTTAATAGAAGGTAGCTTTGACGAGACTTATCGGCCAAGTTATATATTCAAACAAACTAACAGTTATCGTTATCAGCGATTATTTGGTGAGCTGCATATTGAAGGCTTTGAAGTTAGCCATACTAAAGACGGATTTCGCTGGGAAGAATATGAAGACATTTTTCTTGAGCTATTGAAAGATCAAATAGAACAGCTCCCACTAAATCTACTTGCGCAAGCCGAGAATTACCGAGCACTACCTTCGAGAAAGAGTATTGAGACGCGAGCTGTAGTAGCGACTACTGCTGTTGCAAGCTACATCGAAAAAGATGTTGCTCCACTATTAGTCGAGGCCAATCAGTTCCCTATAGATGCTAAAGAATTACCCTCAGAACTTATTGCAGGAGAACTTCAAGCATCTGAGCGCACTGTCGAAATTGACGATGGCAATCATCAATGGATAATCACTCTAAGAACGTCCTTAGATCCTGCAACTGACGATTGGGTATCTGTTGGAGTCACACAGCCGTCTACGGACTTGAACGACGATATTAGACGTTTGACTATTGATCTTTCTTTAGCTCACCCTTTTTCAATTGAATTTTTGGGCGTAAATAATGAAAACGTTGAATTATTATTGCGCATTTCAACAGCAATATGCATTGGATTAATCTTGACACAAGATGTTACCGGGCAATCGCCCGAAAGTTTTCTCTATCATTTTAACTATTTGATGAGAGGAGCACTAATGAAAGCCTCTCTGGTGAGATAAAACATGTCAACTTCAATAGAAATCCTAAAGACTCTTCAACCTGCTTTACGCTGGGTTCCTGAAAAAAAAGACATCACAGAAGAGTTTCTTCAGAGCAAGTCCAATGATCCTAATGGTCCTCGCTATGAGGATTTAGTAGACGGAGAGAATTCTGTACTTCAAGAAGCACAACGAATTCTCGGTCGCTGTTTGCCTCCGACAGACCCAGCAGGTCGAGAGACGGGGTTAGTGGTCGGTTATGTACAAAGCGGTAAAACGATGTCCTTTGAGACAGTGATTTCTCTAGCTCGGGACAATGGGTATGGAATCATAATTGTTTTGGCAGGGACAAAGAACAATCTTCGTGATCAATCTGAAAAGCGTTTGAAAAAAGATCTCGGTATAGACGATGGTGAAAATTGGTATCATTATTCTAACCCTACACAAAACCAAAAAACACAGATCGATGCTAAGATCACCGCTTGGAAAAAAAAGCCTACAAAAAAAGCCATTTTGTTTACTGTGCTCAAGCACGGAGGACATCTTGAAAATTTGGCGACTCTAGCCAAAAGGTTATCTGTTTCAGACGTCCCAGCCTTAATAATTGATGACGAAAGTGACCAAGCGAGTTTAAATACGAAGTCAGCAAAGATCCGTAGTGGAAGTGCTGCGTCCTCAGAAAAAAGCACGACTTACGAAAAAATTTGTAAGCTTCGGGATGTCTTCCCGCATCATTCATATCTGCAGTACACGGCTACTCCTCAGGCTAATCTTCTGCTTGCACAGACTGACCTGCTTAATGCATCATTTGCAGAATTGGTGACGCCAGGTGAGGCTTATACCGGAGGGAAATCATTTTTCGTAGATAACCATAGTCTTATCAGGGACATTCCATCTGTTGAAGTACCTAGCCCCACTAATATACTGACAGCATCACCTAAGAGTTTAGTGAGTGCGTTACGTTATTTTTTATTAGCATGTGCCCATCATGCGTTAACGCGCGAGCGAAAGAAAGACAGAAATCGATCAATGATGATCCACCCTGCGATGGCGACCTCATCTCATAATCATTATATGGGTTGGCTTGAGAATTCTTTAAAAACGCTAAAATTATATGTAGAAAAGCAATATAAAACAAAATTCGATACTGTGGCTCAGCTTTTTCAGGAAGAATATAATTCTCTCAAAACAACATTTCCAGAAATAAAAGCATTGAAAGATTTAGTTGGCGCGATGGTTGATGAAGTCTTCAGCGAACTAAATCACGTCGTAGTTAATGGCACTAAGGATGCTGAAAAGAATATAGACTGGAAAGCAACGCCATATTGGATTCTAGTAGGCGGTGCCAAGCTAGATCGAGGCTATACAATTGAAGGTCTTTGTGTAACTTATATGCCTCGGCCTTTAGGAACATCTCCGGCAGCAGATACACTCCAGCAAAGAGCACGGTTCTTTGGCTATAAGAAAGCATATTTAGGTCTGTGTCGTGTGTTCATTCAAAAGAATGTGAGACAGGCTTTTACGGAGTATGTAGAGCATGAAGAATTCGTTCGCGAAGCTTTAGAGAGTTCGCGCGGCAAACCTCTAACAGATTGGCGCCGAGATTTTGTGCTTACCTCAATGCTCAAGGCTACTAGAGCTAATGTCGTAGGGATTGATACGCGTCGGATTCCAGCTAATGGTTGGATGGTTCCTGATGTTATGCAAAGGGACAACATTGCTCTATTATCCAATCAAGAACTGCTATTATCGGTAGTTGAAAAATGGACTGGGGAATATGGTATTCCTGTCAATGCGTCAAAGTTCTCTCAATTCAAAGGCGTTAGAGATTTATCACCACACTTTGTGTTTGAACCTATACCACTCAAAACTGTCCTCGAAGATTTTCTACTTAATGTTAAAGTAAAAGATCCCTTTGATGCCGAAGAGCATAGTGCGATGCTGCTCGCTATAGCTGCGCTTCTTCGACAAGAACCGAATCTTAATGCTAATGTATTTCTCATGAACAACTTAGTTGCAGGTTATCGAACACGAACCTCGGGACGTGGTTTCGATGCCAAACACTGCTTCGCGCCTATTAACCAATATTTTAGCCAAAGTGCAGATACTGTTAATGATAGAACTTTTTGTTCATCTGAGTGCGTTTCTATCCAGTTACGACGATTTAACTTAGGTACGACTCTGCGTGATTCCGAAAGTGCTGATATTAAAGATGTTACTTGGTTTGCATTACACGTGCCAAGAAAATTGAAGAAAGATTTACTGGTCGAGGCACGTAAATAGCATGAATATCTTCGATAAATTCTCAAATTTGCCTTGTGCAACTTCAGAAAATAATTTTACAGCGATTCCTTTATCCACATATCGTAAGGACTTTCTGGCAAAAGGCTTTGATGGCACTCCTATTTTTCTCTTGCACGATGCTAGTAAAGTGCACTATAGCCCGGGTGTAAAATTTAGGTATTTGACAGCGATGTTTCATGCTACGTGCAAAGTGCATACTGAAGAGAAAGAACTATACGATCAATTCGCGCTCGTTTCATGCGATGCTGCTGTAACGGATTTGCATGAGATCTTTGTGCGTTGTTTTAGCGCTGCGATTGAGGAACTTCCCATTAATTCAGGTACGCGGGAATTAAATACATGTATCCAAAAGCTCGTAGATCTTTTCAGGTCTCTTTCTCAGCCAAGTGGTAAAGACGTTTTGGGTTTATGGGGTGAACTCTATGTGATCGCTAATAGCAGTAACGTAGTGAGTGCAATGACACGATGGCATGAAAATCCGTTTGATCGTTTTGACTTTTCATGGGAGCAGGGTTGTCTAGAAGTGAAAGCATCTATGCAATCGACGCGAATTCACACCTTTACGCTTGAGCAGTTGATGAATCCCATACAAGGCATAGGGTATATAGTGTCGTTAATGTTACAACCTTTATCAGGCGGGCTTGGATTGATTGATCTTGGCAATCAAATAGAAATGAAATTGACTAATTCGCCTGTGCTAAAACAAAAGCTCTGGAACAATTTGGCTAAAGCTTTGGGTAATGATTTTTCAGAAAAATTAGACAAGCGGTTTGATGTATCTCATGCAGAGCGTAATGCGATTGTGTTTATGATGAATGATGTTCCAAAACCTGAAAAACCGAGTGATCAGCGAATAATTTCGATACGATTTACTGTAGATCTTACCACGGCTACATCTTCCCTCAAAAAAAACTCATTTTCAGTTTTGAAAGATGTTTTTTTATAAAAATTTTGCTAATTAACTAATAGGTTTTTATTTTAAAAAAAGATGATTTTTTTTAATTTTTTTTCAAAAAAAAGTAGAAAAAATAGTTTAGCTAATGCTTAAGGTTTTTTCTACTGATACTTACTATTACGCTATGTAGTTGACTCAAATTATTGGGTTGTCTAATGAAAATGACAGTGGGGTTTACTGTCGATTTAGCAATTCCACTGTGACCTGCTTCCCGTTGATTAATACACCGCGATGTTAGTAATGTCTTCATCAGTCACATGAGGACATCCTCATGAAGACGCGTTTTTCCGACGAACAAGATCATCAGTATTCTCCGCGAGGCCGAAGCCGGGGTTTTGGCCCGGGAACTCTGCCGCAAGCATGCTATGTCAGAGGCTACCTTCTATACCTGGCGCAAGAAGTTCGGCGGCATGGAAATCCCCGAAGTAAAGCAGCTCAAGTTACCTGAAGAGGAGAACGCCCGACTCAGGAAACTGCTCGCCGAAGCCATGCTGGATAAGGAGGCGCTTCAGGTGGCTCTGAGTCGAAAGTTCTGACGACAGACCAGAAGCGGGAAGCCGTGGAAGTCATGTGTGAGGTCGCCGGTCTGTCGCAACGTCGTGCCTGTAGGCTGGCAGGTCTGTCTCTTTCAACCTGCCGTTATTCAGCTCAGCGACCGGCTGCTGACGCGCAGATATCTCTACGCATCACAAAGATGGCACCTGAACACCGCCGCTTTGGTTAACGGCGCATGTGGCAGTTATTGCGCCGGGAGGGCCTTCACGTCAACCACAAGCGCGTATACCGCATCTGTCACCTTAACGGCTTTGGTGTAAAGCGCAGGCGACGCCGTAAGAGTCTGGCGACTGAGCGGCTCCCGTTTCTTCGCCCGGATGCGCCGAACCTGACATGGTCGATGGATTTTGTCATGGATGTACTGGCCAGCGGCCGCCGGATTAAATGCCTGACCTGCGTGGATGATTTCACGAAGGAGTGTCTGACGATCATCCCCGCTTTCGGTATTCCAGGCGTTCATATACATGGTAAAATTCCGCCTGCTTCCGGCCCTTTGCATCAGTATGCAAAAGGAGTAATGTGGCACCAGGTGCTATAGTTAAGGTAACAGGATGTCAGCCTGATGCGCGTATTCAAAACTAAATGGTTCAGCAAGGCAGCGAAATCTCACGCCATTAAAGATAGTGAGTTATGTCGGACTATAGAGGCAGTAGTGCAGGGGAAGGCTGACGATCTTGGTGGTGGTGTTTATAAGAAGCGCCTGAACCAGAATCGCGATCGCGCCATTATCCTGGCGAAAGGTGGGGAGCACTGGTTTTACACGTTCCTTTATGCCAAACAGGATATGGCAAATATTGATAATCGCGAGCTGGCCGGATTTCGCGAGTTAGCAAAGCACTATGCTGCTCTTAGCGATGAAAAGATCACGGCACTGATTAAGAGTAAAGAACTGGTGGAGATTTGCCATGACTGCAAAAAGTAAATTTAAGAGCCCTGCATTTGAGGCCATCCACAGCGCGGCTTCTGGATTATTAAGCGTCGATGCTATCCCGCAGGAAACGATGCGCAACTTTGATAAAGCGTGCCTCAACAATGTGGATGAGCTGCAACCCATCGAGATTAAGGCGTTGCGTGAGAAGCTGAACGTCAGCCAGCCCGTTTTTGCCAGCTATCTGAATACCAGTGTATCAACGGTGCAGAAATGGGAAAGTGGCGTAAAGCGCCCGAGTGGATTATCGCTGAAACTGCTTACCGTGGTGCAGAAGCATGGGTTGAAGGTATTGGTTTGAGTGAGTTGTACTGGCTGCAGCATTAAATGGAAACCTGACTAAATCACGGCGCAGAAAGAACAATTTTAACCTCGATAATTGGGAGAAATCGGCTTTAAGCCATACACTGAAAAAATTGAGGCCGGGAAAATCCTTAAATGTATTGAAACACCATCTCATGAGAAACAATATGAGATTGTAAGGATTAGTGCAGTAACCTGGGGAGAATACAATGAGGAGGAAAGTTAAACTCTCTCTGATGATTCTCTATTTATTGAGTCAGGAAGAATAGCTGTTGGTAATTTTATGATATCCAGGGCTAATGTTCTTGAGCTATTTTTCCTGGTGCGCTTCTTATTATTTCCTGCCAGATAAAACTTACGGTTTATATTAAAATGATTTTATAAATTACTTATTTCACACTGTTTTTAGCTGGACTTTTCTTCTCTTTCCTGATGATATATACAGGTATTTAGCGCGGTGCGGATGTGCGCCAACACACCCGCGCCGCTAATCACAATCACTATTTAGAAGGAATAGTAATCATGACTGACGCCCATTCTATTGCACAACCGACTGAACCAGAAGTCTCTCCTGCAGATAACCGGCAATTAACCGTTAGCTATGCAAGCCGCTATCCGGATTACAGCCGGATACCTGCCATCACCATGAAAGGACAATGGCTGGAAGCTGCCGGTTTTGCCACTGGCACAGCAGTAGATGTAAAGGTAATGGAAGGTTGTATTGTGCTCACCGCCCGGCAGGAGAGCGAACTGATGCAGTCTCTGCGCCAGGTGTGCAAGTTGTCGGCGCGGAAACAAAAGCAGGTGCAGGAGTTTATTCAGGTCATTGCCGGTAAACAGAAAGTCGTCTGAGTGTAAAACCGCTCCCGACATCGCATCGGGAGCGGTTAAATGTCAGAACGCAATCACTTCCACAAATACATCAGTTGCCTAACTTTCTTCGCTGTTGACCACATTTTCCTCCTTGCAGACCAGCGTCTTATTACCTGACCGCAAAGAAACGTTATCGCTGAACTTAAAGCTATACCGCTGTGATACAAAGTTAATGCACAGTATCCCATTCCCTGATCGAAGCGAATATTCAATACCTGACCATCTTCAGCGGTCATCGCCAGCTTACGATGATATTAAATATTAGGTGGCGAACAGAATGCCATCAATTTGACTGGTTTTGACCTGCTCACCATTAATTAACATATTGCAATGTTAGTGCTGTCTTCATCGGCAATTTGAAGGCGTGCGTATAAAAATGGCTTTCCAAATCAGCATTCTTCGTGAGGCCAGAGCCGATTTTTTTGCCCCGATACTCTCCGTAAGCATACTATTCACAAAGCTACTTTCTAAACCTGGTGCAGGAAATCTGGCGGTAGAATTATAAAGAGTGTCATCTACATTCAGTACTGAGTTATTAAACTCTATCATATTTTTCAGCACGTTGGCGAAATAGAAATACAGGAAGCATTAGATGTATCACTAACTCATGATTGTGTTGAATATTAGACGCAGATCATTTTCATTTTATGATGAGGCATTATGATAAATCACACTCATCTATAAAATGATCAAAGTAGAAGGAGCCAGGCATGGCATTAAAAGGAATTTTCACTGTCAATGATGCAGATTACTCACCTTTACTCATGTATGGGATAGGGACGTTTATGGCGTACTCTGGTAACAGGGAATATCGCAATCGTGCAGGTTGCATTGCAGTTCCAGACAACGGGCCAATACCTGATGGTTTATATCACATCGTTAAGCGCCCAACCGGTGGCTGGAAAGGTATAATCCGAACTGACTTGCATGATTTCTACTCATGGCCTACTTCAACGCCAGTTATCAAGTATGAATGGTTTGCTTTGTATCGTGATGATGGAAGGATAGATGACCATATGTGGGTTAATAATGTAGAGCGCGGGAATTTCAGACTACATCCTCGCGGGCCTCTTGGTGTATCTTTAGGTTGTATCACTTTGCAACACAGAACTGATTTCATCGCTATTCGGCAAGCATTACTCTCTACTTCACAAGTGAAATTACGTAATGGACTAATGTCTTTTGGCACAATTGAGGTGGTTTTAAATGGAAGCAAAACGTGTCCCAGCGGGGTTTAGAATCCTTATCGCAGTATCCTTGTTCGTAATGACGTTCCTTCTGACAAGGCCGTCAGATCCATCGACAGAGGGACAACAGCGGTTTTGGATAAAATTAGCAGGGCTATTTAATCAACGCGATATTGAGGGTTTTGTGGGGATTGCGCTGTTAGTGATATGTACAATGGTAACGCTCATCGGTTATAAGATTATAGTCAGAGTCATTGAGAAGCAACTTAACACTAAGCAATGATTTCATAAGATGTGAATTAATTCTGGCAGAAGTTAAAAAATTACTTATAGATTGAATCATGTAAATTCGCTCACATTGCGCATTAAATTATTATGATATGTACGGCTATATCTTAGGTTTTCTTGCCCAAAATACTTGCATGCGCAATTGATTGAGTTGCATTGTAACCTGCTCACTGTTTTCTGGTGTACCTCCACCGGGACATCGGGTTTTCGTTGCCTGATTGTTTAATTCACTTTCCTGCAGTCCGATTATCCCCCTGGGAATGAAAGAGACAACACAGGGATGTTTATACGGGATTGAGCCTGCCAGAAAACCGTCTTATTTGCCTGTCGAGGAATAATCCGGAACGCTTTCCAGACACGGAGAGCGGTCAAAGGAACAATTAAAAGCCATGATAGAGTGTGGTGATGTGGTATGCCTGAATGGTGCGTCTGTTCTGTCCGCAGGGCTGTTTTACATTGACGACAAAGGTAAGTTAATTTGCGGCAATGAAAATGCCTTCAGATTCGGTGGAGCGAAAACATTATCGGTGCGTTTAATCCTGCAGTGAGTAAGCGCGATCACCGACGCTCTGACGGAATACCTGCGCCAACCTCATTAAGGCAGCTCAGCGTGGGAGGCGGGAGGCAGCCACCCAGTAACCTACGGAACGCTTAACATCAAAAACGTCGGCCGGTTACTCGCTGCTGGCGGTATCTGTAACGATAATAGTGAGGGGTTTCGTATAACGGCTGAACAGTTTGGCGGCGATGTCTTCAGCAACTGATTAGTGTCAGGCGGGGAAACCCCCGGTTAACCTGTATCACAGATTAGATAATAGTTGCTTTAGTCAATTCAACAGGAAAGCTTGCCCCTTAAAATTATAAAGGGCAATAATTAAACTATAGTTAATTGATGTTTTTCGTATTTTAATATAATTATCGTCTGAGCGCTTATTGCACTCTGTACCCGGTACCTGAAATATCAGATAATCGCGGGTGGGTTTTCCCTGGTGTTGACTTGGTCTTTGACCTCCTGACCGCTAAGCATGGTGAGTGCCCGGTGGTCAGGTACTTTTTTAAGTATAGGGTCTGCGCAGGTGTAATAAAAGCTGTCTTAAAAGACAGGGGTAATGGTTCCCATGTGTGATTATCAGGAATGAATGAATGAATTCTGCTATTGAGTTTTTTTTGCGTGATTACGATGAATTTCCGCCAGAATTATCAACCGAACTCTACCGGCTCAGAAGAAAAACATTTCGTGAGAGGCTCGACTGGAAAGTCGAATGCATTGACGGCATGGAAAAGGATCAATTTGACAACGAAAATACGACTTACCTGCTGGGCATGCATAACGGGAAGTTGCTATGTGGTGCACGGTTTATAGATTCGACGCAGCCGACGATGATGAGCGAAATTTTTCATGAATATTTCGAGGGTATAAGTGGTCTCCCCACAGATATCCCCTGTTGTGAGATTAGCCGGCTGTTTTTAGATAAAGAAAGACGTGATTCTGCAGGCCTGCATGGCTTGCCCGCCAGTAAAGTATTATTCCTTGCAATGATTTTTTATTGCATGAAGAGAAACTATCGGGGGATGTACGCTGTGGCAAGTCGCGGCATGTATGCAATATTTCGCCATGCGAACTGGAAAATAGAAGTTATTCAGAAAGGCCTTTCTGAAAAAGGGGAAGTTATCTACTACATTTTCATGCCTGCCAGCATGAGCATCGTGGAAGATATTATCACCAGGGACAAAGCCAGTGGCTGGCTTCGTGAGATGTCCCGGCATTTACGCCATCTTTAACCAGTAATGTTGACTCAGTTGTCCAGCAGCCGGAGCTCCGTCCCTAGTTTTACCGCATGTGTGGCGTTATTCACTCCGAGCTTTTTCATGACGTTGCCCATATGAAATTTTACGGTGCGTTCCGCAATAGATAAAATGACCGCAACTTCGGCGTATGTTTTCCCGGCGCCGACCCACTTAAGTATTTGGCGCTCACGCGGTGACAAAAAAACGTTCTTTTTCTGATGGTGTTGACTGTATAAGTTAAGCGTTTTCTGATGCAATTTAATAAGAAAACTAACTATTTTCGAACGATTTTTTTCCATGTCAATACCAGAATCTTTCTGACTGATAATGGATAGCAAAGCCAGGTTGTTCAGGTAGTCATGCAGAGGGAATGTCTGCCCCTGGAAAATATTATATTGAAAACTTTCATTGAAAATTCGCGTGAGATTGTAGCCGCCTGACAGAATGACGTTGTTTTCCCAAAAAAAATCTTCAACACAACGTAAACTCTGAATGATGACAGGATCAATAAACTGATACTTTCTTTCAAGGTATATATCGAACCACTCAGGGTTGTTATTAATAATACGCATCTGTGAAGGGTCTTTCTTGTTCATAATGGCGTAGGCATAGATAATACCCTTGTAATCCTCAAAGAATGCATTCAGTTCATTCTGGATTAACAAATTGATTCTTGTATCATTGTAGTATGTATCCTTCACGTCAGTTTCTACCTCCGGGATGAGTGGATAAACCAGTATAATCCGCTTCGTTAGCTGTTGCTAATCGTATTTTAAACCAGTTAAAGGACAGTGCAAATCACATCTGCCAGCAATATCCTGGATATTTTTGCTTTACAAAACGGATGGAAAGACCAGCTTACAAGACTACAGATGAATTATCGGGATTCACAAAAATCTGCGGGGACAGCAGGAACATTCGAATAATGATTCGCGATTTTAAGTTATTGCTGACTGGAGTGAACCGACAGCAGCATTTTTCATAACAAAAATCATGCTGGCAGGCGTAATTAAACAGACACCGAGTCAGTATCTGACTGCTGACGGTTTTTAAATCCTGATGCTTATGCTCCCCTTCGGCTCCCCGGCGTTACCGGGTCGTCAGTTCTGCTGCGCTAACCCCTGTGGGTTTCGGACATAGGGCCTGATGGCAAACGTTCAGGTCAACCCTGCAGCCGGCTTAACGTCTGCGCTTTCACTGGCCATATAGGTGATGACAAGCGAGTGTTAATCAGCAGGAGGCACATCAGGTCGTGTAAGTATGCCAGTAATCTGATTACTCTCCTGAACAGCAAGCCTCTATTTTAGCTCACTATTGGTTACTACTGGTTTATGGGATTGATAAGTGGTTTTTCTATCAGAGGCCAGGGGCATGGGGATGTACAGGGGCAATGATATGTTGCAGGATGTCCCCACGCTTTCTCAGAAAATCGTAACAGGGAAGGGGCGTTAATCATGAAAAACATGATGATGCTGGGTGTCGTATTTCTCTTAACGGGATGCCCTGGGCCTGGCGACCGAATGGTGGAGCGCGAATCTACAACGGCATTTATCAAAGACAAGCAAGTTTGTGTGGTGTCGCCACTGGAGCCACAAGAAAGGATTACTGCCATTCAAATCAACAGCGATAAAAGCAACTCCCTTCACAAGGTTTTTGATGACAAACCTGTTTATATTCCAAAAGGTGAGTGCCTTCCTGTGTTTGGATTTAAGTTCACAACTGGAGATCGTTACTATTTCGCCTATGATGTTCAATCTGATAAATCAGCGTCGCATTTAGTCACTGCTGATTTTTCTTATCCAAAAGAATAGGGGCATAACGGCCCTTTGATTCTCATAAACGCACGCATGTCATCAGGCCAGGCTTAACGACTTCACATCTGCGGTAGTTAAGGTAGTTACCAATGATGGGACATCACTCTTATTCATGGGGGCGAGGCAATGAAAAACCTGTTTAAGTGGTCCGCACTTGTGGCTGCCACCGTCCTCATTCTCATTGGCTTGTTTGTCTGGCTTGTTGCATCGGGCTCTGATGAAACGACTGTCTATAAAGAAAATGACTTCTTCAGCTATCACACACTGACAGACAAGGACATTGAAAACGCGCCGCGTATAACGGACAACTACTATTTTGAAGCGCACCTTGGCGACGGTTACTCACCTTCAAATAGCATCATATTTAAGGGGGCTACAGATACTGCATCGCTGCAGGCTTATCTCGAAAAGCTGGGATACATGAAGCAAAATCGCAGTCTGGGCGAGAAGGAAATATGGGCAAGGCCTGATCAGTTGGATGGGGATCAGTTCTATCTGTACTTTAATCCCACAACCCATGAGGTTGAGCTGACCAGGGTTCTGAATAATTGAGTAGCCTGAACGGGAAATTGTTGTGGCGATGCCGTTCTCTGTCGCTGGTCATCGTGCTGCTGCTGGCGGGATGCGCTCGCTCTGACGCGCTGTGGACGGTCACGCATGACCTCTGCATGAATAACTATCACTATCGTCGCGATCCGGCTCCCTGCCAGCAAATCTATCTGCCGCAGGACAACACGCAGGGCTACAGCATCATCCAGAATCCTCGCCACAGGCTGCACTTTATTCTGGTGCCTACGGTGGCGATGTCCGGCATTGAGAGCATTGCGCTGTCGCGCCCCGGACGTCCCGATTATTTCGGCTACGCCTGGTTAATGCGTTATCGTCTGATGGCGGCCTATGGCGCTAAAGTGCCTGAGGATCGCCTCGGCATGGCGCTGAATTCCGCTTATGGCCGCAGCCAGAATCAACTGCATATTCATCTGACCTGCCTGCGGGAAGATGTCTATCGCCAGCTTCAGGCCGAGCGCCCCTTTATTAATAATGACTGGCGACCCTTGCCCGACCGATTGCTGAACCACACCTACTACGTCCGTCGCGTTATGCAGCCGACGGCGATGGGGATCTATCCTGTCTCCTCCGTAGCACGCCATTTCCGGCTGTCGCCGCCGCAGCTGGCAGAGTCTGGTGTGGCGCTCATTCCGGCGACGTTTTCGGGAGAGAAAGGGTTTATCCTGCTAACTACCCGGCGCGGCTGGGATAAGGGCAATCGGGCTTCCGTTGAGTCGCTGCTGGATAAACGCTGCGCTATTCTTTCAGCGCCGCCAACTGACGTTGCAGTCGGGAAGTAACTAAACCTTATCACCCTTAATCCTTCACCGACCCAGCCACTCTGCTGTAATCAAATGCTCTGCCAGCAAGAACCCGACTGACGAGGACGATCGCCCGTCCATCGGTTTCGTAAACATTGAAACAGGTTCGTGTCCGCCCAATATAGTGAGATCGCATAGTCATTTATCAGACCAGTCCATAGGTGACAATTAGTGCGAAACAAACCTCAGGATGCTGCCCGCAAAATAAGCTCTGATGTTTTTATAGACAAACCCAAGTTAGACTTAATAAAAGTTATTAACTGTTATTAAAAGAGGTGATCACTATGGGTTCTCTTACAAAACAGACCATTAGCGCACAAATACCCACCGATTTGGCTAATGCTGTAGAAAATCTGGCTGTGGAGCTGGATCGTTCTAAAAGCTGGATCATCAAGGAAGCGTTGACCACCATGCTGGCTGAAAGGGAACGGCGTCATCAGAGCATTCAGGCTGGTCTTGCCGATGTAGATGCCGGGCGTGTAGTAAGTCACTCTGACCTTGTTGAATTTGGTAATCGTTTAAAGAAAAGCTGATAAATGGAAATTTACTGGACGGCTTAAAGCTCAGGATGACCTGGAACGCATCTACCGTTTTGCTCTTCAGTACAGCCGCCAGCATGCTGATGATGTCTTAGACCGCCTGATAACCGGCAGTGCTGGCCTCAAGGCACACCCAGCAATCGGCATACAGCAGGTTCGATATGAACCTCGGGAAGTTCGAAAGGTGATACTGGATGACTACGAGATTCACTACGAACTTCGTGATAATGCCATCTACATCGTGGATCTCTGGCATACAAAAGAAGAGCGATGAGCAGATCTCTTTTCATTGATGGCTGTTGCTTACTGACCTGATACTTATTTAAAGCTCACTTCTCAAAACCCAAAAAAGACACCGATCCATCAGTGCCTTTCCCATACTCAACTCGCAACCAATCCCCCCACCAACCCCTTACCGATACAACGCCGCTTTCCCCACCGAACTAAACAGCGCCATCTTCGCCGCGACCACTTCACTCGCCGCCTGCATCGGTTTAACAAAGAGGGAATTAGGCTCGTGACTCCCAAGCTTCAGTTCCTGCTCCAGCGCCACGAAGAACGCCTTCTTCATATCACTGGAGATATTGATTTTACCGACGCCATAACGGATCGATTCCGCGACCTCGCTGTCTTTGTTGCCCGAACCACCATGCAGCACCAGCGGAATATCAACCACCTTACGGATCTGCTGCAGGCGCTCGATATCCAGCTTCGGCTGCTTCCCTTTGGGGTAAAGGCCATGCGAGGTGCCGATGGCGACCGCCAGCGTGTCGGTGCCGGTCTCGCGCACAAAGGTCTCGGCCTGCTGCGGATCGGTATAGAGAATCTCGTTACTGCCGCCTTCGCCGCTGCCTTCTGCCACGCCGATGGTGCCCAGCTCCGCTTCCACAGAGACATTAATCGTGTGCGCTATCTCGACAATCTTCTTCGTCAGCGCAATATTCTGCTCAAAAGGTTGAGACGAGGCGTCAATCATCACCGAGGTAAAACCGGCGTAGATCGCTTTCATCACCTCTTCCAGCGAGCGGCCATGGTCCAGATGGATCACCACCGGCACGCGCGCCTGAATCGCCAGCGTCCGCAGATAGCCGATAAATTCCGGGCCTGTAAACGCCATCTCTTCAGGATGGATCTCCAGAATCAGCGGTGAATCCAGTCTCTCGGCAGTCTCAACCGCCACACGTCCAAACTCCGCGCTGGCGATGTTAAACGCACCAACGCCAAACTGATGCTGTCGGGCAACGCTGAGCAGATCTTTCATGTTGTAAAGCATAGGTTTTATCCTTGTTTTGCAGGAACGGAGATATCTTTTTTCAGGAACAGCAGGATCAGCGCTGTCAGCAAACTACCTGCGGCAATCGCAAACAGATAACCCATGACATTGCTGATCACGTTAGGAATGAAGATGACGAAAATGCCGCCGTGAGGAGCGCGGGAAGCACATCCCAGCATCATTGAGAGGGCGCCCGCTAACCCGGAGCCCGCCACGATGGCCGGGATGACACGCAGTGGATCGGCGACCGCGTAAGGGATGGCGCCTTCGGTAATGAATGACAGACCGAGAATGTAGGTGACCTTGCCGGTTTCCCGCTCCTGCTCGGTAAACTTGCGGCGGAAGAGGGTGGTTGCCAGCGCGATGCCCAGTGGTGGCACCATGCCTGCCGCCATACAGGCGGCAATCGGTCCGTAAACCCCGCTCGACATCAGGCCAATCGCAAACATACAGACGGTCTTATTCAGCGGGCCACCCATATCAAAGGCCACCATCATGCCGAACAGCAGGCCGAGAATGGCCGCATTGGTGTTACCCAGCGAACTGAGGAAGTCGGTCAGCCAGCCGAGCAGCATTTTTATCGGCTCACCAATCAGCAGCGCCATCAGTGCGCCGGTCAGCAGCACGCTCAGCAGAGGCACGATTAAAATAGGTTTCAGCCCGGCGACCGCTTTGGGCAGATGGATATGGTTATTGATCAGCAGCGTGATGTATCCGGCCAGGAAGCCGGCAATCAGCGCGCCGAGAAAGCCGGAGCCGGTGTGGATCGCCATCATCCCGCCCACGGCGCCCGCCACGATGCCCGCTTTGCCGCTGACAGACTGGCTGATGCCCAGCGCCAGAATCGGCAGCATCAGGGCAAAAGCGGAACCGCCACCGATGTCAGAGAGCATCTTCGCTATCGGGCTGAAGTTCGCGTCCCCTGGTGTGGCCGCCGTAATCCCGAATGAAAAACTCAGCGCGATCAGAATGCCGCCCGCCACCACAAAGGGGATCATCAGGTTCACGCCGGTGATCAGGTGCACATAAATCTCTGAAATCCAGGAACGGGAACCCGATGTCTCACGGGCACTGTTAGCCGGTTCCGATGCACTGGCCTGCGGGGCGGAGTCGGCAAGTCTCGGAGCCAGTTCGCCGTTAACAATGGCGTTTAACAGGCCTTCAGCGTCCTTCGCGGCACGGGTAACGGGCACTTCAATCACGTTTTTATGCTGGAAGCGCGCCATCTCAACTTTTTTATCTGCGGCGATTAACACTATGTCGGCTTGATGAATATCGTCGTCGCTGAAAATATATTCGCTTTCAATCGCGCCCTGGGTTTCAACTAATACATTCAGGCCCAGTTTTTTAGCCGCTTTTTTTAAATTACTTTCGGCAAGGTAGGTGTGGGCGACACCTGTAGGACAGGCGGTAATGGCAATAATGTTCATAAATGTTCTCCAGTGAAAATTTTATATTTATGTTTTTCGGTCTGAAGGGATGGCTACAACCTGGAATACCTCCTTTATTTTTTAATTCATGCTGCTCTCCGGTTTATTCAGGCTCCCGAACGGGATAACAGTAAATGAAACATCTCTTCGCGATGCGGGACATTAAGTAATTGCTCGACAACATCCTCATCGCCTAACGCAATGGATATTTTGGCGAGCATTTTGATATGGCCCACATCTTTATCGGACTCTTTTACCGCGAACAGAATCACCAGCCGGACTTTAGTGCCGTCGATGGTCTCCCACGGAATATCCTTGCGTAAACGACCCACGGCAATGCGGGTTTTGGCGACGGCAGCAGATTTACCGTGCGGAATAGCAATATGGTTTTCAAATCCGGTGGAGCCTAATTCCTCACGCAGATAAACATCTTTCAGGAAAGCGGCTTTATCAGTGACGGCCCCGGTCTGGCAGAGCAGATCGGTCAGTTGTGAAATAATCTGCTCTTTGGTCTGGCAATCGACATCGAGAATAATGCACTCTTCTTTTAATACTTCGTTAATAGCCACGGCTGTCGTCATTTTGCTTCTCCATTATCATTAATTAATCGAATTCGATACCAGACATTCTGTTACCCGTGCGATATCTTTCGCCGAGAACAGGGCCGAGACATACACCACCGGTTTTTCCAGCGGTTCCAGCCGGATGGTGGAAATCACCACGTCACACTCATGTCGTTTCAGGGAGTCAGCAATATTTTTCCCTGGCACGATGTCGATAATCTTCCAGTCGGGAAAGGCACGGATAATCCGTCCGTAAAGCAGCTGCGAGGTACCCAGACCGCTGGAGCAGACCAGCAAGACCCGTTTTACCTTGATGCTGTTTTCGATGGCTGCCTGAATGTGCACCGTCAGATAAGCCACTTCGTCATCACTGATCTCATCCAGGCTGTACTCCTGCGTCAGCTGGCTGATCACCGCTTTAACGGCGGCAAACACCGTGCCCAGTTCGGTCTGAATATCATGCAGCAGCGGATTTTTAATCCGGATGTGATATCTGAGGCGGTTCAGCATCGGCTTGATATGCGAGGACAATGACGCCTGCAGGTTCTGGTCGGTGGTGATTTCAATGTTGATGCGCTGCGCCACCCGGGCGATCAGCGCCTCAGCAAAGCGGGTTTCACGCTCTGAAATCAGGGAGTCATCGTGCTGTGGTGACTCACCGCCCGCCTTACCGGAAGAGACCAGATACTGATAGATGGAGTGAGACTCCTCGGCCACCAGTACCGTGTTGTAAGCTGTCTCAATGCGTTCTATCACCGCCAGTGAAACCTGCCAGGCGTGATGGTCGCTCACCCGGTTCATCGACACCGCGCGGGCGTCGGTCCTGTGCATCGGCGAGTGACTGCGGTGGATCAGTACCAGAATATGCGTAAATAAATTGATGTAGTAAGGATCGCTTATCGTATATTGCAGTTGCTGTTCAATAAAATTAATTAATTGCAGGGTAAAATGGACAGCCTGCTGACCAAACTTCTCTGAAAGCTCCTGCAGCGTGCTTTCATCCAGACGGCTTTCCATCATGTCCTGACGGTTATAAATCGATTTTAACACCAGCGCTTTCATCGCCATGCGAATATTATGGTCGCTGCCTTTTATGCTGGTCCCGACCCGACTTTTTAACAAGGTTAAATCAAACTGATGTAACCATGCTTCTAATGTTTTTAAATCATTCACTATCGAGGCGCGACTGATAAAATATTTATCCGCCAGTTCGCTGATGGATGAACTTTTTGGTGACAGCATTAATAAATCCGACGCTATTTTCAGCATCCTGAAGTTGCTGCTGAAATCATCCACTTCGGTTGAGAAAATCCGGCGCGCGGCTATTTCCGACTGCGCATCAGCGAATTTAATTGTGATCCCTCTCCCACTTTTTCCGCTGAGATTGATTCCCTGGCCAGAAAGTTTTTCGTTAATGTCTGCAATATCGCGGCGTAGAGTTCTGGGTGTAATAGACGTTTTTTCTGAAATAGCGTGCAGGCTCACATAACTGTTATGAGAAATAAGCTGTCGCATAATCGTCAGTTGCCGTTCAGTCAGCGCCTTCATCATCATCAGGTTCCGCTTAATCCGTTATTCGCCTTGTCAGTTATCATCTAAACAAAGGCACTATGCCATGTAAATATTAAAACATGGCCACAACCTGGTGGTCAGGCTGACCACCTGACAGTGAATTTCTTAAATAATCGGGGACGAGATGAAAGAATAAGTGAAAGGGGATGGGAGGGTTTGGCGGGCTGACTGGCAGTGATCCGATTGGTGGGGCTACATCAATGGCTGAGGGCGGAACCTGGCGGGAAAGCCCGGCTTACGCCGGGCCTGATTCTATCTTTACGCCATCTTTAAACGCTGCAATCGTTTCTCGCGGCGAATCTTACGCTCTTCCATCACCGCAACCAGCGCCATCAGGCAGATACAGGCGATAGCAGCGGCATCCAGTGCGGCAAAGGTGCCCGCCCAGCCGGTCAGGCCAAATATCGGCGTGCCGTCGGCAATCATGCCCAGGCCCAGTTTGGCGAAGCTGTCACCAATCAGATAGGCGAAAGTGCCTTTGATGCCATCCGCTGCGCCGATTGCCTTTTTCGGTACAAAGCCGACCGCGGCGACGCCGATTAACAGTTGCGGGCCAAACACCAGGAAGCCCAGTGCGAACAGCGACGCCAGATAGACATACTGGTTGCTGGCATGCTGATAGATCCCGAGCGTGGCAATAATCAGCGCTAACGCGACGCAGGCCACCAGCGCACGGCGGCCATTGGCCAGATCGGATAACCAGCCCCACATCAGCGTGCCCACCAGTGCGCCCACTTCAAACAGGGTAAAGCCCTGAATCGCCACCTCTTTAGAGAGTTTCAGCTCCTGGAAGGCGTAAACCGTTGACCACTGATCGATCCCGATGCGCACCACATAGAGGAAGATGTTGGCGAAGCAGAGCAGCCAGATCACCTTGTTCTTCAGTACGTACTCAACAAAGATCTGCCATTTGGTCATCGACTCATCTTCAGCTTCTTTGTCCTCATCGCTCAGCTCTTCGTCAAACAGCTCTTCGGCCTTGCCCAGGCCATAAGATTCCGGGGAGTCGCTGCCGTAGCGCAGGCCGATAAAACCAACAATCAGCGCGATAATCGACGGGAAGATAAACATCCCAATCACGTGGCCGTTGAACAGCACATTGGCGCCAAACAGCGCAACGCCTGCCGCACCGGCACCGCCGAGGTTATGCGAGATATTCCACATGCCAAGATAAGTACCTCGTTTGCGGCGCGGCGTCCATTTGGTGATGGTGGAGTAGCTACAGGAGCCGCCGGTACTCTGGAAGAATCCGCTTAAGGCATAAAAGGCGATCATCAGGAACAGGCTGACGGAGCCGGTGCCCATGCTGGCGCTGAAACCCAGCATACAGATGGCCGAGAGGATCAGCATAAACGGCAGGAACTGCTTGGTGTTTTTGCCATCAGCATAATAGGAGACCAGGGTTTTCCCGACGCCATAGGTGATGGAGAAGCCCAGACCGATCATCCCCAGCTGCGTCATGCTCAGTCCGTAGGTGGTGATCATATCGTTCTGCGCGATATTGAAGTTTTTGCGGATCAGATACATGGTCAGGTAGCCGATAAAGACCACCAGATAGGACTGCATAAACGGCTTGAACCACATCTTGCGCCGCAGTTCGATGGGCAGATCCAGCGTCGGTCTGCGCACCTGTTTGAGGAATGCCAGCATGGAAGGGGATTCTCCTGGTTGGAATAGCTGCAATGGGCAGCGAATGGCTGGCATTGTAAAAACCTGCCGCCAGACTGGCCTGAGACAGCATCCAGGCGAAACCAGGAAAATTTCTTAGTTTTGCCTCACTCGGGGCAAAAAGGAGAGGCGTATCACGCTTCAGGCAGGGGACGCGGCGCCTGAGCATTTAAAAACGGCAGCAGCAGCAACGCGGAGATCCCCGCCGCCGTGGCAATCACCGCAAAGAAGCCGCTCCAGTGCCAGACGTCGATAACCCACGCCAGCGGCCAGCCGGAGAGTGACGCACCCAGATAGGCGAAAAGACCGACGAAGCCGGTTGCCGCGCCCGCCGCATCTTTATGGGAACATTCGGCTGCCGCCATACCAATCAGCATCTGCGGGCCGAAGACAAAGAAACCGGTAGTAAAAAAGCAGGCTGCCTGCATCACATAACTGGTAAAGGGCATCAGCCACAGTGAGCCGACGGAAAGCAAAATCCCGGCTGCAAAAATCAGGTTCATCGGCCCACGGTTGCCGTTAAACAGCTTGTCCGAGCCCCAGCCCGCGACCAGTGCGCCTATCACACCGCCCAGCTCAAACAGGGTGACTACCGAGTTGGCCGTGACCAGATCTACCCCCAGCGTGTCGGAGATGTAGAGATTTCCCCAGTCATTAAGCGCCGCGCGAACCACATAGACCAGCACGTAACACAACGACAGCAGCCAGATGTAGGGGTTGAATAGCACGTAGCGGGTCAGGATCGCTTTGCGACTCAGACCTGCGCCTTCCTGCTGCTGCGCCATCTCCATCTCATCCTGTCGCCAGTCGCCTACCGCGGGCAGGCCGACAGTCTGAGGCCGGTCGCGCAGACGCCAGCAGAGAAACAGTCCGGCGAGAATCGCTAAACCGCCCGCAATCATCATTCCGATTCGCCAGCCATAGTGCAGCGCCACTGCGCCGATAACGATCGGGATAACCGCACCGCCAACGTTGTGCGCGGTGTTCCATAATGCCCACCAGCCGCCGCGCTCGTTACGTGAATACCAGCTGGTCAGCAGGCGCGCGCAGACCGGCGCGCCCCAGCCCTGGAAAAAGGCGTTGATGGTCCACAGCAGCGCAAAGGCCCACAGTGAGGTGGAGAAGCCAAACAGGATATTGACCACGCCAGTGGCGATCAGCCCCAGCCCCATAAAGTAACGGGCGTTGGAGCGGTCACTGACAATGCCGGAGAAGAACTTCGACAGGCCGTAGGTGATGTAAAATAGCGTCGCCAGCAGGCCAATATCGGTGCGCATCATCACGCCGCTGGCGATCACTTCCGGCGCTGCCGCATTGAAGCTTTTGCGGGTAAAGTAGAACAGGGCATAGCCGATCCAGATGGTCGACATGATGTGCCGTCGCCAGTAGCGATAGCGGCTGTCAATCTCACTTTTGTCCTGCAGCGGAGCGGCGTTAGCGGGCGTTTTCAGAAAGTTAAACACGGTGGTTCCTCAGGCCGTACGCAGCGGCAGATGCACGCTGACGCGGGTTCCATGGGTGCAGGAGATAGTCAGCGATCCACCCAGCGCACTCACGCGTTCGCGCATCCCGACCAGACCAAAGCTCTGCTGACCGGAACCTGGCGGCAGACCGCAGCCATCATCTTCAATCACCAGCAAAACGCGACCATTCTGTTGCCAGCCTTTGAGCGTCACGGCGCTGGCGCTGGCGTGTTTCACAATGTTGTTCAGCCCCTCCTGACAGACGCGAAACAGTGTGACGCGCTGCGCTTCGCTCAGCAGCGTCTCATCAATACGCCACTCAAGGTGACTGACGATGCCGCAATCCTCCAGCTCCATCTCACGCATCAGGGAGCGAACTGCCTGTTCAAGTGACAGGTCATCTAGCTGGCGGGGTCGCAGACGTCCCAGCAGTCGCCGCACTGAATCGTAGACGCCCAGTGAGAGCTGCTCAATATGGACGCCGCTCTGGATCACCCGGCCATTTTCCGGCGCAAGGCGCTGCACAATGCCCGCCTGGGTGCGGATTGCCGTAATCGTCTGACCGATATCATCGTGCAGCTCGCGCGCCACCTCCTGGCGCACATTCTCTTCTGTCTCGACCAGCCGCTCCGCCAGGCGCCGGTTGCGCGCCAGCTCACTCTGCAGCGACTGATTCAGCTCGCGCAGCCGCTGGATACCGGCACCCAGCAGCAGTCCGGTCAGGCTTTGCGCCAGCAGCGAGAGCAGAAGATCGACCGGATGATCGTGCCAGGTCTGGCTGGCGATCAGCGCGATAGCGTTCATCAGCGTCGCGATCAGTGCACCCTGCCAGCCGTAGTGCCAGGCCAGCGCAATAATCGGCAGCGCCAGACAGAATGGCGTAAAGCGTGACAGTTCAGCGGGCAGGCCAAGCTGCAACCAGAGACTGATGACAAACAGCAGCAGATACCAGATAAGATGCCGGGCGCGCCAGTTGACCGGGTGCGAGACCAGCGCCGGCCCCAGCGGCTGCCAGCGGGTGCTGGTGAGGTAGTGCCAGATGACCAGGCAGGTCGGGGCCAGCGTCAGACCACCGGTGAGCGTCAGCAGCAGGGCGTTCAGCATCTCCTGCTGTCCCGCCCACGCCAGGGATTGCAGCAGCGCTGCGGCGATCAGAGCCGCGCCCTGGCTCAGCAGCGTGCGCCAGTCACGCTGATGGCGGTAATGGGAGATCAGCGCCACCGGCAGCAGCGTCAGTACACTGCCTGCCATTAACAGCGGCAGATGCGCCAGCGCGACCACCTTCGCCAGCCAGATCAGCATGATCCACTCAGCTGCCAGCAACACCGGCCAGTAAGCGCGTGGACATTGCAGCATCAGCCCCAGACGCAGGCCAAACGGGAATAGCAGCACCGCCAGCTCCGGGCGTTCCACCAGGTGCAGGCTGATACTCCACAGGCAGAACCAGGCCGCCGAGAAGATGAAAAAGCTGGCGACAATGGAGATCAGCCGCGAAACACAGGGGCTCATTGCCAGCCATCAAACATGCGGCGCGCCAGCTCCACATCATTGCTGACGCCGAGCTTCTCCATCAGATTCGCGCGATGGACATGTACGGTTTTCGGTGACAGCGCCAGCTCAACGGCAATTTCCTTTACCGCCATGCCCTGTGACAGTTTTTCCGCCACCTGACGTTCGCGTCGGGTCAGCGGGTCCTGCCGACCAGCGGCCAGCTTGATCGCAATCTCTGGCGTCAGATAACAGCCGCCTGTGGAGACCGTGCGCACCGCCGCGATCAGTTCATCGGGACGACAGCGTTTAGAGAGGAATCCGCGCGCACCGGCATTAAGCGCCTGCTCCACCAGGGCCGGACTGTCATGGACTGACAGCATGATGGTGGCCAGGCCCGTCGGCAGCTTGCTCAGCAGCTCCAGCCCGGAGAGATCCGGCATCGAAATATCGCAGATACAGACCTGAACGCCCCGGCCCGGTAAACCTGCCAGCGCCTCACGGCCAGAACCAAATTCCGCTACGACCTGGAAATCCGATTCCAGGCCCAGCAACTGGGCAAAGCCGGAGCGGACGATAAGGTGATCGTCAATAAGCGCGATGGTGATCATGTTTATTCCTGGCGGGTAAAATCGCGCTTACCTTAGCGATAAGCACGAAGCTGTTCAAGTCGTGAGCAGTCTATTCAGGTAAGGGAGTGGACAGAGTGATGCAGGTCAAACCGTCGTGGATCGTGAGAAAAGCATGCCGGGCTGAATTGCCGCCCGGCAGATCGTGAGGCTACGCAGTCGATTAGTGCAGACAGCACTGCTTATATTTTTTGCCGCTGCCGCACGGGCAGGGATCGTTGCGGCCGGGCAGCTTCTCTGCCGCGACAGGCTTCTGGGGAACGGGAATCGCTTCTGGCTGGGAGATCCAGTGATCGTGCAGCGCCAGCGCAGCAGGACGAATAGCTTCAATGCTGGCTTCCATCTCGTCCGGCGTCATGGCATCGATCTTTTCAAGATTCTCTTCCACGCCGTGCAGAGCGATGGCGTCCAGCGCGGGTTGCAGGTCCTGCGGCAGGGCAGTCCAGTCGGTCAGCGCGACACCGCGCATGTAGCCGAAGCACCACTCTTCCACCACGGTAAATTCCAGACCTTCCATTTCGCGGATGCCAAACAGCGGTTCGAACTGCTCAGGGAATTCAGATAAGCGGTCAGCCACATCATTCATATGCTGGAAGCAAAGCGACATAAAGCGCGTCATTTCACGCTCGTTGCTCCATTTTGGGATCTGCTTCTCGCCACCCCACAGTGCCACCAGCCACTGGCTTGGCTCGACGGTGACGGGACCGGAGAGAACGGCAGTCAGCAGGCCGTCGAGCTCGGAGACATCAATAATCGATGCTTCGCTGCCATATTTTTCCAGCATATCTTCCAGCCATTGCAGCTCTTTTTCGGACAGTGGGCCTTCTTTCATGCGGTTGCCTCCCGGGCATTTCAAAAATTTCAGCGGCGTTGAGCCTTAAAACCGCAGCAGTGTACACCCTTGTGGGCTGCAACACAGCTAACCCTGTTCGGGCGAGCTGCGGTGATTAATCCGCGTTTAGCACCACTTTCACCCCGTTGTGCAGGCGATAGCCCACAGCACTTTATGGTACATTTTTGCGATCCAGCCAGACAGTTGCGTGTTAAATAATAATAAGTTAATGATTAATATATGAAAAATGGATTTACTGGCAGGCCGGCTGTTGCAGTCTCCCTTGCACGGCTGACCCCTGGCGGCCAGTGGATCAGCAGATTAATGACGCGATTCATGCCAGCCTTTATCTTCCTGCTGGCGGGATGTGGAACCCTGTCGCAAACCTCCGCCCCGGTGGGCGACCGCGTTTTTCTGACACACGCCACCTTTCATGAAAATGTCGACGACATCGTGCAGCATTACATGCAACAGAAGCAGGTTCCCGGCATCAGCATTGCGGTCATTCATCGCGGTGGGCCGACCCGCTATTACGCTTTTGGCGTCACCGATCGTGTGCATCGCTATCCGATCACGCCCGATACCCTGTTTGCGCTGGGATCGCTGAGTAAAGGCGTGACGGCAGAAGTGATTATCCAGCTGGTTGATCAGGGTAAGCTGCGCTGGAGCGATACACTGGCGGATCTTCTGCCGGAAGGCGTTCGCCTCAGCGCTGACGCGCGGCGCATCACGCTGCTGCAGCTGGTGACGCACACCTCGGGTCTGCCGCGACAGGATATGGATCTGACGATGCTGCAGCAGTTCGTTCGTTATCTGGACACCGGCGAGAACTTCTATGGCAATCTTGATAGCGACAAGCTGCTGAGTTATCTGGCGGACTTCTCTGCACCTGCGGTACGCATGCCACACTACTCTAACCTCGGCTATGCGCTGCTCGGTTATATCCTGCGCACGCGTTGTCATCAGGATATTCAGACGCTGGCATCACAGCTTATCTTCACACCGTTAAAGATGAACCAAAGCAGTTTTGTACCGGAAACGCTGGCGGGCTATCCGCTGCGTGCGCTGGGCCATGCAGGCGATCAGCCGAAATTTATTCGCCGCGGCACGCTGACGCCTGACTGGCATTTTCACGGCAACATGGTGGCCGCGGCCAGTCTCTACAGTAACGCGCGCGATCTGAGTGCTTATTTGCGCGCACATCTCAGCGCTACCGGTGATGCTGCGCGGGACCGGGCTTTCGCGGCGGTAGATCAGGCGTGGTATCAGCAGGGCGCGCAGGCGCAGAATATCGCCTGGGTGACCGACACTTTCGAAGAGCAGCAGATCACCTATCAGGTGGGCTATATCGGCGGCTATGCCAGTTTTATCGGCTACGATAAACGTAACGGCAATGCGATTGTGGTGCTGCAGAACGGCTTTAACTGGAGTAACTATTTAGGCATTGCGTTGTTGGTCGATCTGGCAACTCAGGATAAAGTGGTCGGACAGTGATCCGCTACCTGGCCTGTGTGCAGTAAAGTGAATAGCGCTGTTTTTCCTTACACATAGCGTCAGTGCGCCGGAACTGAAGTGCGATAAACATTGTCTTTAGCCTGACTGTCAAAATTCAACGTGGAAATCATTATGCGCAGGACTCAACGTGTACTTTTATCAATGGGATTACTGGTTGGCTCGCTGAGCCTGATCCCCGCTGTACAAGCCGCTGGCGAAGCAACGGATACCGTTCCGCCACCGCCGCAGATTCAGCCTGCTAATCCGGATGCGCAGCCCGCTACGCCTGATACGGGCAGCGTTCAGCCGGATGCCGGTGCCGCGCAAAGCCAGGCGCCGACCAGCTCACAATCTAATGATGGTATTACGCCGACCACGCCGGCACCTTCCAACGGCGCGCACCCTAATTACGACCTCAGCACCATCATCATCGACTACAAACAGTACCAAATCGGTGACACAGTGCCAGAGAAGTACACCGATAAAACGTACACCATCAATGAGTGGCAAAAGCGTAATCTGCCTGCTCCGCAGGAAAACACCCACTGGGCCTATATCAACGCCAATTACATTCTTATTACTAATGACACCGGCAAAATCGTCATGGGTAAATCTGGCGATATCTTCTTCCGCGGTTAAAATAAGCGCGGTTAAAATAAGCGGTAAAAAAATCAGCCGGTCGTGATGACCGGCTTTTTTTAGCTGAAACGCTCAGCACCAAAGCTTGCCAGCATCGGATGCTTTTCACCGCTTACAATCTCCTCCGCCAGTAATTCACCGACAATCAGCGCCAGGGTTGCGCCCGAATGCGTGAACGCCACATAACAGCCCGGCACCTTCTGCAGTTGCCCCAGCACCGGATCGCCATCGCCCGGAATCGGCTTCAGGCCAATTTTCCAGCTCTGGACGCTGAGCGGCTCGTCACCCCGTAACAGCTGACTCGCTTCCTCGGCCAGCTTTGCTACAACCTGCTTATCAATATGGTAATCGCCTCCGGCCAGCTTCTGGATATCAGCCTCGTACCAGTCATGATCCAGGGCGTAACGGTTGCCGGGGTTTGGCCGGATGGCGGCGCGAGGCGTGTTCAGCACCGCCTTGAGTTCATGTTTGCCCGGCTCAGTGATCACCAGCATGGAGACGGGCGATCCGTTGGGAATCGTCACGCCCAGTGGCGCAATCACATCCGGTGTCCAGGGCCCGCAGGCGACCACCACCGCATCTGCCCGCAGTTCGCCCAGCTCACTGCGAATGCCGCAGGCCCGGCCCTGATCGGTGATCACACTGGCTTTACCGGCGTGTTCAATCACTTCACCACCCCGCGCCCGGAACTGATTCACCAGATACTCTGACAGGTGCGGCAGGCTGACCCAGCCTTCACCGGGGTTAAATATCGCCTGCGACGGCAGCGCGTCAGGATCGATCGTCGCATCCGCCTGCGCCACGTTATCAGGTGTCATGAGTTGTGAGTCGTAGCCGTGTGCTTTCTCATAGGCGTGCCGCGCCTGCGTTCCTGCTGCATCATTGCTGAACCAGCAGACCCCGCCATCAAAACGCAGCCAGTCGAGGGTAGGTTGTTGAGCAAACAGGGTGCGATAGCGATCAATGCCCGCCATGCGCAGCGCGTGATAGGGGCGGGAGCGTTCGCCCGCCGAGTTGAGCCAGGAGAGAGAACGTCCCGATGCGCCAGAACAGAGCGCGGCTTCGGTCACCAGCGTTACCGCCGCTCCCCGTTTTGTCAGCTCCAGCGCCGTCGAGACACCTATTACGCCACCGCCCAGAACAACCACTTTCATTTCAGTTTTTACCGCCATTATCAGGTTCCTTGCTCAGTTACAGCACTTCAGAGAGAAAACGTTGCAGTCGCGGCGACTGTGGCGTATCAAAAATGGCGCCCGGCGGCCCGGCTTCAACAATCTCGCCTTCGTCCATAAACACCACCTGATCCGCCACTTTGCGCGCAAAGCCCATTTCATGTGTCACCACAACCATCGTCATGCCGCGACGACAGAGATCCGCCATCAGCGTCAGGACACCCTTCACCAGTTCGGGATCGAGCGCGGAGGTCGCCTCATCAAACAGCATGACCTCGGGATCCATCGCCAGCGCGCGGGCAATCGCGACACGCTGCTGCTGGCCGCCGGAGAGATCGCGTGGCCGGTGATCGGCGCGCTGACCCAGACCCACTTCTTCCAGCCGCTGACGCGCAATCGCCATCGCCTGCGCTTTGGGCAGGCCCTTAACCCGCCACGGTGCCAGCGCCACGTTCTCCAGCGCGCTGTGATCGGGGAAGAGATTGAAATGCTGAAACACCATGCCGATCCGTAACCGCAGCGCATCTGGCTTGTCGCGCAACACTGACCGATCAGCCAGAAGTACATCTCCCGATTGCGGTTCATGCAGCCGGTTGATGCCGCGCAGCAGCGTCGACTTACCCGAACCGGATGGCCCGATAATGCAGGTGGTGCTGCCGGGCGCGACCCGCAGCGAGACGTTACGCAACACCTCAATCGGGCCATAAGCCAGAGTCAGATCGCGCAGCTCCAGGCTGGCACCGTGCCAGCTCGCGGCAGTGGTGCTGTTCAGGTTATTCATGGTTGCCTCCGATCCGGGGATGAGTGACCAGTGCGCCGCCGGGCGCTCTGACTTCCTCCACCTCTTTTAAGCCACTTTGCGGGGCAGTCAGGCGACGTCGGCCGGTGCGATAACGCACATCGACATAGTTGACCATGTGCGTCAGCGGCACAGTGATAATCAGATAGAACAGCCCTGCCAGCATCAGGGGCGAGAGGTTGCCGGTGAGCACCGCCGCGTCCTGGCCCACGCGAAACAGTTCCCGTTGTTGGGTCATGAGGCCCAGCAGGTAAACCAGCGAGGAATCTTTAATGATGGCGATGAACTGGTTAACGATGGCGGGCAGTACGCGGCGGATCCCCTGCGGGATCACCACCAGTCGCATTGCCCGGCCATAACTCATCCCCAGCGCACGGCAGGCTTCCATCTGGCCGCGTTCAACACTCTGAATACCGGCGCGGAAAATCTCGCCCATGTAGGCGCTGGCGATCAGGCTGAGGGCGAAGATCCCCAGCGGATAGGGCGTAGGACCGAACAGCTGATAGCTGAAGCGCGCCAGGCCCTGACCAATCAGCAGAATGGTCAGAATCGATGGCAGACCGCGGAACAGATCGGTATAGAGCCGGGCAGGCAGACGCAGCCAGCGTGAGGGCGAGATGCCCATCAGCGCCAGCAGAAGGCCGAATAGCGTGCCGAGCAGCGTTGCCGCCAGCGAGATAATCACCGTGTTGACCAGCCCGGTGGTCAGCATCTGCGGCAGTACTTCCATCATTGATGGAAAATCAAAGAAGGTGCGGGAAAGAATCGTGAGCAAGTCCATCGCCGTCTCCATGCAGGGTGGGGGATCCCCCGGTTAACTCAGGACGCGAACGTCCGCATCTTTACTGCCCGCCAGGCAGATACTGTTTTGGCATCGGCGATCCGGGGAACCACTTCTGATAGAGCCGTTGCCAGGTGCCATCCTGCATGGCTGCTTTAATGGCGCGGTCCAGCGCGGCCTTGAAGGCGGGTTTGCCTTTGGCAATGGCAATGCCGGCCGGTGCATCAAACGAGGGGATGTCGGCGGCAGAGACCAGCTTAAAGCGGTCGGCGTAGCTTTTTGCCGCCTCGTAGTCGAGGAAGATCGCGTCGAGCGTACCGTTGTTGAGCGCAGAGACTGCGCTGTTGTTGTCCGGGAAGCGTACGAGATCGGTCTGGGTGAAGTGTTCGACGGCATAGCTCTCCTGCAGCGTACCCTGAACCACCCCGAGCCGGTGTTTTGCCAGGCTGGCGACATTCTTCACGCCGCTGTCGTGGCGGGTCAGCACGGTGAGAAATCCCGCCAGATAGCCGGTTGAAAAATCCACCGTCTTTTCACGCGCAGGGGTGATGCCGATAGCCGCTACCGCCGCGTCATACTGACCGTTGGCCACCGCCGGCATGATGGCCGAGAAGTCCTGTCCAATAAAATCGACCTTATCGATCCCGATACGATGGGCGACATCTTTGAAGAATTCGACGTCAAAGCCGGTGAACTGACCGCTGGCATCCGTGAAGGTGTAAGGTTTTGAGTCGCCGACGCTGGCGATGCGTAGCTGACCCGGTTCGATCAGCCCATAGGGATTGTTATCGCTGGCAGCCAGCGTACAGAACGACAGTGAACAGAGTGCGAGCGTGGTGCCGAGCAGTTTGCCCAGGGTGGTTTGCGATTTCATAGCTCATCCGTTTTTGCAGGTTTAAACATCAGAGACTGTTGAGCCAGCGGTTATAATTGAGACCGGTCTCAACACAGGTGGCACCTTAAGACACTGATGTTGTGAGACCGGTCTCAAGGGGTTACAATGAGTTTAAGCACAGCCTTTTTTCGGCGTCAATATTCCTGTCATCAACCTGTGATTCAAAATAATTATGACCAGCCAGAAACGACAATCTAAAGCGCCCACCGTAGCGGATGTGGCGCGCGCAGCAAAAGTATCCAAAGCCCAGGCGGCGCGTGCGCTGGGTGGCTATGGGGCGGTCAGTGATGAGGTGCAGGAGCGGGTCAACAGCGCGGCCTCCGCGCTGGGCTATCGTCTGAATGCCCTGGCCCGCAGTATGAACACCGGTCGTTCTAATACCATCGGTGTGATTGTCGGCGACATTGAGAATCCCCATTTTGGTCTTGCGCTGCGCGGCATGGCGGATGTGGCGCGCACTGCCGGTTACCATCTGCTGCTCAGTAACAGCGATGAGAAGTTGCAGGCTGAGCAGGATGCGGTGCGGGTGATGCTGGAAAAGCGGGTCGACGGCATCATCGTTGCGCCCTGCTGTTCAGAACACCGTCACAACAGTCACCTGACTCAAGTACTGGAAGAGGGCAGAGCGCTGAAATTATTTGATCGCGCAGTAACTGACCTTGATGTGGAGGCGATCTGTTGCGAATTTACCGAAGTGGCTGCAGAAGCAACCTCGCAGTTACTGGAAGCGGGCCATCGCCACATCGCCTATATCACCAGCATGGCACTGGCAACCGACTACAGCACGCCAGGGGATTTTGGCCTGACGCCGGTCGCCCAGCGCGTGGGCGGCATGATGCAGGCATTTTCTGCCGCGGGCGTGGAATTTGATCCGACGATGGTGAAAGTGAATGCGCTGGACGAAGCGGAGATTGCCCGTATCGTGGCCGAGCTGTGGCAGCGTCCGCAGCCGCCCACTGCGCTGGTGGCTTCTGACAGCGTGGTGGCGATGTGGCTGCTGCGCGAAGTGACGCAGCGCGGACTGCGAATCCCTGCTGATCTCTCATTCGTGATGTATGACAATTTTCCGTGGAGTGAGATTGTCACGCCACCGCTGACGGTGGTAGCGCAACCGGTGTATGAGATGGGCCGTGAAGCGGCACGACGCCTGATCGCGGAGATACGCGGCGAAGCCGTCGGACCGATGCCGCGCTTTGATGCCCGTCTGATGATTCGCCAGTCCATTGCCGCACCGGCCAGCCTCATTAGTGCGGAATGATGCGGTTAACCCGGCCAGCCCGGTAACCGGTATATCGCCTGGCTGATGCGTTCGCAGGCAATGGTTCTATCATTTTCGCCAGTTTTGGTCCTTTTTAATCAATTATGATCGTGGCAATCTGCAGAGATAATCTGTAGCCAGGAGACAACATGCCACAACATACCAATCAGTTCGGACAGCCGGTCGGTGAGCCAATGCCAGACTGGCAGCCCCGACCTCTGCCCCAGCATCAGGTTTTTACTGGCGAAGTTTGTCGGCTGGAGCCGTTCAGTGTGGCGCGTCATGCTGAGGCACTGTTTGAGGCATGGGCGCTGGCTGAAGATGGGCGTGACTGGACTTACCTGCCTGCCGGTCCCTTTACCGAACGTCCGGCATGGCAGGCGTATGCCGCACAGCTTGAAATGAGTCGTGATCCGCTGCATTTTGCCGTGATCGATCTCGCCACCGACCAGGCAGTAGGCAGCCTGTCGTTAATGCGCATCCAGCCTGAACATGGCGTGATGGAAGTCGGGCATGTCATGTTTTCGGCCCGGCTGAAACAGACCCGCATGGCAACGGAGGCGCATTTCCTGCTGATGCGTTACGCCTTTGAGACGCTGGGTTATCGCCGCTATGAATGGAAATGCGATAGCTGTAATGCCCCTTCCCGTAAGGCGGCGGCACGTCTCGGTTTTCGTTATGAAGGCGATTTCCGTCAGGCGATCGTCTACAAAGGGCGTTCACGTGACACCAGCTGGTTCTCGCTTATCGATAGCGAATGGCCGCAGGTGAAAAAGGGCCTGAAGCGCTGGCTGGCGGAGGAGAACTTTACCGCCGAAGGTCAGCAGCGCGAAAAGCTGGAGGCGCTGCGCGACAGACCCTGACCGGGTGATAACGGGATCACATTAAAATATCTTTCAGGACCGCCGCCAGCAGGGTGGTGGTCATGAGAATAGATAACCGTTTGATCCAGCGCATATCGGTGGTCAGGGTAACAACGTCATTTCTGAGGCTGTCCACAGCCGAAGTTAATCGGAAATTCATTTCACTGAGAGCGACATCCAGCTTATCCACCTTGGCTTCTAACTGATTAAAACGGATGGCCAGTTTGTCTGTTTTTCTTTCAACATGGCCAAGCCGCTCGTCTATCTGATGTACTTTTGTTGTGAGCTGACCAAGCTGCTCATCTATCTGATCGACTTTGGTTGTAAGCTGGCCGAGCCGAATGTCTATCTGATCAACTTTTATTGTAAGCTGGCCGAGCCGGTTGTCTATTTGATCAACTTTTATTGAAAGCTGGCTGACCCGGCTGTCTGTCTGGTCGACTTTCAATGTAAGATTGCCGAGTCGATCATCCATCAGGTCGACTTTGGTCGTAAGGTGGCTGACTCGATCGTTTGTTTCGTCGACTTTGGTCGTAAGGTGACTGACCCGATCATTTGTTTCGTCGACTTTTGTTGTAAGGTGTCTGACCCGATCGTTTGTTTCGTCGACTTTGGTCCTGAGCTGACTGACCCGATCGTCTGTCTGGTCGGCTTTTGCCTGAAGCTGGCCGAGCCGAATGTCTATATGGTTGGCTTTGGTCTGAATCTGACCGAGTTGCTTTCCAACCTGCCCGCCTGGCTGCCTCTGCTGCATATCAGTAAACACCTCCACCATCGCCTCCGCTTGCTGATCGTCGATCCCTGCCTGTTGCAGCGCTTTAAAGGCTTTGTGGGTACTCATCATTGTGCTTGTCATCACGACACCTCCCTGTGCACTTCAGCGATAACGGCATCATGACAGGCAAAAGACGTATCGCCACTAAGCCGGTTATATTTTGCGCGTATCGCCGAAAAATATCAATTAGTACAACAAGTAACGTGCAGCAGAGTGCGGGCTGTCTCGCAACATTTAGCTGATGGCAGGATGAGGCGACTCTGCGGAAATCCGCAGAGTCGGAAAGAAAAAAGCGGGCGTCAGGGCTGTGGCACGATTTTAATTTCAACCATGCCGATGCCAAGTTTGCGCGGATCCTGACCGGTGATATTGCCGGTGTTACTCAGCTGTGGTTCAGGTGGTGCAATCACCAGACGATGGCTGGCGCCTGGGTTGTCGAAATGCAGGGTATGGGTCGATATCTCTTCACTCAGCGACAGCAGTTGCTGCTGATCGCCGACCCGAACCGGAATCGCCCGGTGCGCATTGGGGCCATACGCACGCGCGGTGATCACCAGATCGAACTTCGCGGGCAGCGCATCGATATAGTCGATATGAACCTCGGGCGCGAGATTAGCGTTAGACCAGCGTCCCCAGTTCTCTGGCCGTGAGATGCCGCTGAAGCTTTTAACACTCTCCGGTGCGCCAGGCACGTCAAGCCGGAAGCTGTCAGCGCTGTAGCGAATGTTGTTATCTTCAATACGGATCTGCGCGAGGTTCTGCTGGTAACGCGCATCGCTGATAGCGCCCTCCGGGAAACGGACTTTGCCTTTCCATTGCGGTTTGTCGACATGCGTCACCGACGGCGTGCCGCCGAGCTGTCCCATCGCCACACAGAGATCGCCGGAGAGTGCCAGCGAAGGCTGCCAGAGTCGCGCCATTTTAAAACAGCGATCCACCCAGAGGAATTTATCGACTGAGGCGAAATCCGCCAGCTGATAGCGCAGCGGTGCCGAATATTCCCCCTCCGGCATCGGCTCAACGTGCTTATCACTGATGCGGAACAGAATCGGCAATTTGAAGGTGGTTCCCGAGAAGCTGAAGATATTCTTCGCCTGATCCAGCGTGAAGTTGTCTATCTTCTTCGGGAAGTTCCACAACTGGATAATGTCGGGCTTCCAGCTCGCCACCTTACTCTTCATATCGTCGAACTGGGTGGAGAGTGAAAGCGATGAGAGGCTGCTGCGGCCCAGGCCAATCGCGTTATCGCCGCCGAGAATATCGAGCAGCGTGGCGCCGTTATCCAGCGTGCTGCGCTTCGCCTCCATCAATTCCGCCTGCGGCTTGTCACCACGGATCACCATGAAAAGATTGCGACGGGGCTGTTTGACCAGCCACGGATGCGCAGTGTTGTTCATCGCCAGATGATCCGAGCTCACCACAATCACGGTGTTTTTGAACCACGGCGACGCTTTAATGCGCGCAATCAGGCGCGCCACATGTTCCTGCGAGCAGGCGACCGCACTGAATGACTGATTCGGTTTGCCCTCAATGCTGTAGCTCCTGCGATCGCAGCTGCGTGAGATAAATCCGTCAGGATGATGGGTGTCGACGGTCAGCGTAAACAGCGCAAAAGGTTTACCGGCCTGAGAGAGTTCCTGATACTTCTCAAACACCTCATCCATTACCGTATCGTCGTAATAACCCCAGTTATTACGGTAGGTGGGATCGGCGACGCGGCTTTTCAGCTCCTGCGAACCATAAAGGTTAGCGGGATCAAAACCGTGTGATTTCAGGAAGACATCTTTCCCGGCGAAACGCAGATCGGCACCCTGAATAAACCAGTTCTCGTAGCCGGAGTTCTTCAGGATGTCGCCCAGACAGACGTTCTGAGGATAGAAGCTGGAGAGCGATGCTGACGCATTGCCATCAAACGGGGCAAACAGCGGAATGCCACACTGTGAGGCGACCATGCCCGCAATGGTGTAATCGGTACCTGGCAGCTGTTCGGTTTCGCTGAAGTCGATGCTCTGCTCTTTCTGCCGGCTCAGCTCCGGCGCTAAGCCGGGAAAGGCGATAGGGTCAAAATAGGTGCGCTCTAAGCTTTCACCATAGATGTAGACCACGTTGAGGTGCGGCTGTTCAATGCGATTACGCGGCACTTTATAGAAGTTGTCGAAGTCAGAATCTGCCAGTTGGGTATGCGACACAATCAGGGTCGCGACCTGGCGAAAGGCCGGGGTGGTCTGCACCGAGCCGAGTGCGCAGGCGGCGGCCAGCAGCGACCAGCCCATGTGATGCGGACGCTTACGCCGCCGCAGAATCCACGACAGCAGGCAGAACAGCAGAAACAGTACGATGATCAGGCCAATCGCCGGCACTACATATTTACTGACGCCCGCGCCGGTCAGGCTATTGGTCAGGGTATAGAGCACCGCATCGTTGATGCCGTCACCGGTAAAATAGTTGCTGGCATAGAGGGTGGCGTTCAGCACAACGAAAAGCACCAGCAGAATAAGAACGACAATAAACCAGAATTTGTTACGCCCGGCTTTACAGGAATAGATTGCAATAGCGGCCAGAAACAACGCGACGGACACCAATTCGGACAACGGCAAATCCTCTCTTCAGGGCTACGCGAGGCTTCACGCAACCGGCCACCTTCGGGGGATGGTTTTTCGACAATCTATATTGGCTGTAATCCGGCTGCAACATATCCGGCCCGATTTGTGCGGTGAAGAGCAGATTGGTTTATTGTCATTTCAGAAGTGAGGTTATCAGGCGTGACGGTGGCTGGCGCGCACCGTCAGCAGAGCAGAAGTCAGGGCGATTTTCAGAGTTTGCCGGTGAGATATTGTGCTTCGCCGTCGGCAAAACTCCAGTCACCTTTGTCATTGGTGATAAAGCTGATCATTAAATCGTTGCCCTGCACACCACAATGCTCACGCAGCTCACGCGCCAGCTCGGCCATAAACAGCTGTTTCTGTTCACTGCTGCGTGGGCTGGTATAGACCCGCACCATCACCAGATTATCGCTCCGGCTGAATCCCAGTCCGGTATCCTGAAACACCATCTGGTAGTGCTTGTTTTCCTGAACAATCTGGTAGCGATCGCGTTCCGGCACCTTAAAGGCCGTGAGCACGGCGCGGTGTGCCGCATCCAGCAGTGTACGAAGCTCTGATTCTGAACGACCCTGGATAACATCAAATTGCAGCAGTGGCATAGCGGATTCCTCCCGGTGATTAAGAACCTTATGGTGACCCCTTTATCCGGCGGGAAAAAGCGCGTAGCCTGAAATGATTATTCACTATAGTGAACAATCACGATGAAAGAGATGAAAACGGATACGCTGTGGGATCATCTGCACTGGCTGACCGTACTGGCAGAGCAGGGCAGTTTTACCCGCGCGGCAGAGCGGCTCGACGTCAGCAAGGCGGCGATGAGTCAGAAAATTAAAGAGCTGGAGGAAATGGCCGGTGTGTTGCTGGTACAACGTACTACGCGCAGCGTGCGGCTGACTTCTGCCGGTGAGAAGCTGGTGGAGGAGCTACGCGAGCCTTTTGCCCGCATTGAACAGAGTTTTTTCAGCGTGCGGGATACCGCCGGGCCGGTGCGTGGCCTGGTGCGCATTACCGCACCGGTGGCGTTTGCCCGTCAGCAACTGGTGCCGATTATCGGTGAGTTTCTGCGTGATTATCCGCAGGTGCGTCTGCAGCTGGATGTGACTGACCGCATTGTGTCGCTGAGCAGCGAGGGATTTGATCTGGCCATTCGACACAGCGACACCCTGCCGGAAACCCACGTGGCACTGCCGCTGTGTGACACGCGGACATTACTGGTGGCATCCCCCGCCTATCTCAACGAACAGGGGATACCGCAGTCGCCGCAGGATCTGGCGCAGCATAACTGCCTTTACTATCCACGAGGCGTCGAATCACCGCGCTGGCGATTTACCACCTCCGCGGATAGCGAACAGGTCCAGATACGGATCCAGGGCAGCTTTGCCACTAACAACAGCGAGTCGATACGCGATGCGGCCCTGCAGGGATTAGGGATCGCTATGCTGCCCGATTTCAGCGCCCGGGAGGCGCTGGCAGCAGGGTCATTGCAGCAGGTGCTGCCTGCGTGGCAGCCGGTTGAGGCCTTTGCCGCCCGCCTGTGGATCGTACGACCCTGGGCGGCGCAGGTGCCACGCGCGGTTACCACGTTTACACACTGGTTACGCGCGCGCTTTGACCGTTGATGGCAATGCCAGCGCAGGTGGCGTGGTGTGCATCATCTCGCCAATCAGGCTGCTGCGGTTATATAAACCAAGCCGCAGATTGAAGTCGAGATGCAGCCGCTCGTTGCCGGTTAATTTTATAATGGGTGGCGGCGTCTGTGGCCGCTGCTGAAACATCACTGACTGCGCAAAGGCGCTGCTGCTGTCGGCATGCAGGCGCTGATAGAACCAGGCGCTGGCTTCACTTTTACGCAGATAGAGATTCGCCCGCCGGTATTCCCGCATCGCAACCTGCTGCGCCAGCGACAGGAGCTGACGAGACGGATTCTCCATATTCTGCACAATCAGCGGAAAATCATCACGCTTCTTCAGCTCATGGAAATAGTTGCGGATGCCGACGTTTTTAACCGGCGCCAGCTGTTTCAGCCATTCGCGGATAAAGGGATTTTGCGGGGCGGCAGCAAGAAACCAGCTCTCGGTGACCGGCGCAAGCAGATTCAGCGTCGATTGCTCACCATAGTAACCAATGAGATCCATTGACCGCGCTTCGTGAACGCGATGCACCCAGGCGAGATTCTCAAACAGCAATGTGCTGCAATCAATGCCGATGCCGCCATAACGGTGAATCAGCTCAAGCCGGATGATTTCACTTTTATGTGCCAGCGTCAGATCGGAAGAGATAAAGTTAAGATCGGGCAGCCACTGCGACAGGGTGCGCTGCGTAATCAGATAAACCTGGTGGTCGGGGTTGTCCCGCCGGATTTTACTGATATTCAGCGCCATTGAGGCAGGCAGGTGATCGTTATGCCAGACCATCCAGACGATTTTTGGAATCTCCGGCAGGTCTTTCTGCTGTGCGATCAATACGACATTATCTTCCTGACCCGGATCATATTCCGGTGCCCGACAGAGTTTCTGCTGTTTTCTATTCCATAACATCTGGCTACTGAACGATATTCTTTTCCAGTTACGCCAGATTTTATGCGCTGGACGTTGGCGATGTGAAGTCATGGTACACCTGTTATTTTTATTTTCCCGTCATAGTGCAGGCTCTGCCCGTTCCGCCAGCGGCGGAAACGGCCGACATTGCATACTGGCTGCAATCCCGATGAGTGCGGGAATTAATGAATAGTTTTCCCTGGTGGCGACGCAGTGCTGGAGCGCGCGATAGTTTCCTCACGGCTGTTTAATTGCACTGCACCTTTTTAATAAAACATTATTTACACATTAGCTATGTCTTTTTTTGACTTTAGGATAATACGGAAATAATCCGGTCACGTTATGAAAATAATAATGTCGTTACTGTTAATCATTTATTTAAATGCGGGAATAAACGCAGTTAAGGAATATCTGAATATTATTCTTAACCTGCGCGTTATCCTGCGGCCCGGGCCACAGGAACAGTGGCTATTGTACTTAACTGGTGGTGTAAGCCCGGCTCATCAATCCGCGGAATCAGACAGCCTGAAGAGGATTGTCTACGCTTAAGAAGAACTTACTGAGAAAGGAGCGCGCATGCAGAGTGAATCTTACGGGTTACTGGCGGTTGATAAGCAGGGCAATCGCGTCCTGTTTCTTAATCCGGAAACCTTCGCGGTCGAGCGGGAACTGAACGCTTTTCCACCGCGGCCGCATGAACTCCTGATGCTGGCCCCCTGGGGTAAAGCCTATGTACCCATTTTTGGCGACGGCGTTCATGGTAATAACCCGCATCCGGGTCACAAAGTGGCGATTATCGATTTACAGCGTCGGGAGATCAGCGGCTTTATCGATCTGTCGCCGCTGCGGGCACCCCACAGCGGGCAGCTGGGCCGCGATGGCAAAGTCTATCTCTGCTGTGAGCAGAGTGCCGCAGTGGCGGTGATCGATCCGCAGAGCGACAAAGTGGAAAAAATCATTCCAGTTCCTTCTCACAACGCGCATCGCCTGACGCTGTCACCCAGCGGCCGCAAGCTGTTCACCGATAACGAAGAGGATGCGACCATCACCGTGGTGGATCTCTGTGAAGCAGAGGGGCGGGTCATCGACACCATCCTGCTGCCCGGTCCGATTGCGGGCATCGCTGCCTCTCCGAAGCACCCCTATCTGGTCGCCAGCGCCGCTGATGCACCGTTGCTCTATGTGATCGATCGGCAAAGCCACCGCATTCGCCAGCGCCTGACGCTGCCGGGTCATGAGCGGCCCTGTCAGGTGGTACGCTTCAGCGCCGATGGCGAGCAGCTGGTGGCGATAGGGGATCAGGAACCGCTGGTGACGCTGTTTGACGATCTGCTGAATCCGCTGGGCGACATCCGGGTAGGTAACATGCCGATGGATGGCTGTTTTACACCAGACAGGCAACAGCTGCTGATTGCCAATCAGGATGATGGCACGCTGAGCGTGATCGATCTGGCGCAGCGTAAAGTGATTGCCACGCCGCGTGTCGGAACGGGCTGTGAGGTGCTGGGCTATTTTCCAATCGGTCAGATAAACGGACGATGATAGATCGCGGAACTCCAGTGGCGGCTGCTGGCGTGCTTCTCCGCCTGCCAGCCGCGTTTACGTAATTCGCGCGCAATCATCTTATTCATGATGCCGTGGCCCAGCAGCAGCACCGTGCCATGCCGTGAGTGATCGATCAGCTTCTCTGCCGCCGCGGAGGCGCGGCTGCGCGCATGTTGCAGCGACTCCGCTTCACCCGCATACCCGCAGAACCACAATAGCCGCAACAGGGCCAGCCAGCACAGGGTAGGCAACTGCACCGCGCCGGTTCGCAGCAGTGGCACGGCGACTTCGCTGAACACGGCATCAACCTCATGGGGCTGCAGACCGAGCTGGCTCAGGGAGGATTGTGCGCGGGGCAGGGGACTACAGACAATCACCGCGGCCTGACGTGCAATCTCAATACTGCGCGGCGGCGGCCCGTCACTGACCTGTGACTGATCGTAGGCTTCGCACCAGTCTGCCAGCGCCTGCACGCTCTGGCGACCTGCCGCCTGATGATCGGGTTTACCATGTCGCATCAGAATAATGGTCATAACACCTCTGCCCGGACTTTTTGTCAGAGTAACGTATTGTCTGCGCTTACAGCGATTTTTCAGAATAAATACACGTGTCATCTCATGGTCACAGGCGTGTGCGACAACAGAGCCCGATGAAAGGATTTTAGTCAGCCTTATAACGCTTAATCATAAGAGAAAATGGTAACTTATAGTCGATGGTGATTTTTTTCAGGCGATGTGTTGCGGGTAACTGGCTGAATTTGCGCTAAAAATGCGTGATGACGGGATGTGATAGTGAAGTTTTACTAATAATTTTCATCAGGATCTATTGATTTATCTACGCGCGTAGATACACTAGGTCCCCAGTGATTGCTCACGGTGCCCGATGCACAGTAGGCCCATCGATTGTTAAGTTACATTCGCTCAGTTTAAGCGACCGGTGAAAAATACACCGGCGAAATGGGGCGAAGAACAAGATTCCAACACCAGGGAATCCTTTAACCTTTCATCATGGTTAGTCAACTGAACGTCGTCACCGGGGAATTTCCGCTTTTATCAGGGAATCGACCCATGGACGGGCGTTTATCGATCTGCATACTCATTCAGGGATAGGGTTATGACGGCACACAACTCCGTTAATCAGCAGGCATCACTGTCATCCACTTCTGCCGCCGATGAGCGGTTTAACACCCCTTCAGGCCGCAAAGATTTCTGGCGCGCCACTTTCTCATGCTGGCTCGGAACGGCAATGGAGTACGCGGATTTCGCGCTCTATGGTCTGGCGGCCGGTATTATCTTTGGCGACGTCTTCTTTCCGGAATCAACCCCTGCCATGGCACTGCTCTCCAGCTTTGCTACCTGGTCAGTCGGCTTTGTTGCCCGGCCTATCGGCGCACTCTTTTTCGGCTGGCTCGGTGACCGCAAAGGCCGAAAGGTGGTGATGATCTCCACCATCATTCTGATGGGCGCTTCCACGACGTTGATCGGCTTAATCCCGAGCTATGCCTCTATTGGCGTCTGGGCGCCTGCCTGTCTGGTTCTACTGCGCTTTACGCAGGGTTTCGGCGCTGGCGCGGAGTTATCGGGCGGCACGGTGATGCTGGGCGAATATGCGCCCACAGAGCGTCGCGGACTGATCTCATCCGTGATCGCGCTGGGTTCTAACAGCGGCACACTGCTGGCTTCGCTGGTCTGGTTGCTGGTGGTACAAATGGATCAGCAGAGCCTGCTGGAGTGGGGCTGGCGTATTCCGTTCCTCAGCAGTGCACTGATTGCGCTGGTTGCCTTGTGGATTCGACGTCATCTGCGCGAAACGCCGGTGTTTGAGCGCAGAAAAGCGGAGATGGAAGCGGAACGCGCAGGCGTACTGGCCGCTCCGGTGGTGGATCAGCGGCCTTTCTTCCAGCGTACCCGTGCCTTCTGGACCATGGTTGGCCTGCGTATCGGCGAAAATGGCCCCTCCTATCTGGCGCAGGGCTTCATCGTCGGTTACGTCGCGAAGGTGCTGATGGTCGACAAGTCCGTACCAACCACTGCGGTGTTCCTCGCGTCGTTGCTGGGTTTCCTGATCATTCCTTTAGCGGGCTGGCTCTCTGACCGCTTTGGTCGCCGGGTGGTTTATCGCGTGTTCTGTCTGTTACTGATGTTCTACGCCTGGCCCGCCTTTACGCTGCTCGACACGCGTGAACCGATGCTGGTGATCCCGGTTATCGTGGTCGGTATGGCGCTGGCGTCGCTGGGTATTTTTGGTGTGCAGGCGGCATGGGGCGTGGAGATGTTCGGCGTTCATCATCGCTACACCAAAATGGCAGTGGCTAAAGAACTGGGTTCCATTTTGTCCGGCGGAACCGCACCACTTATTGCCGCTGCTATGCTTTCTTATACCGGTCACTGGTGGCCGATTGCGGTTTATTTCTCGGCGATGGCCGCAATTGGGTTCTTTACCACCTTTGTCGCGCCTGAAACGCGAGGGCGGGATCTCAATCTGCCTGAAGATGCCATCTAGCTTTGCCTGAGGATGCCATCTGCCAGGATAGCGCGAAAAGCAGCAGGCCGTGTAAAGCGGCCTGTTTTTTTATGGAGGAACGTGATGTGCCTAAGTCGTTAACGGGAAAAGTGACCCGAAGTGAAGTTGCGAAAGCGGCAGGCACCTCAGTGGCAGTTGTCAGTTATGTCATCAATAACGGGCCTCGCCCGGTTGCCGAGGCGACCCGTCAGCGGGTACTGGAGGCGATTAAAGCCACCGGTTACCGGCCAAATGCGGCAGCACGCGCACTGGCATCCGGTAACACCAAAACCTTCGGATTGGTGGTGCCCAACATCGGCAATCCTTTTGTGGCCTCAATGGCGCACGTGTTGTTGCAGGAGTCGATGAATCACGGCCACGTTATGCTGCTGGGTGATGCAGGTGATGACCGCAAGCGCGAACTGGAGTTAATTCAGGGACTGCTGAATCGGCAGGTCGATGGACTCTTTTACAACAGCGTCGATCGCCATCCTTACATTGACCTGATTAAAGCCAGCGGTACGCCACTGGTCATGCTGGAGCGGGTTGAGCCTCAGCCGGGCGTTAACATGCTGCGGGTCAATGAGCGTCAGGCCGCCTGGCAGGTGACGGCACATCTGTTGAGTCATGGTTATCAGCAGGTCGGCATAATCAGCGGCCCGGTCGATATGCTTAACGCGCAGGATCGTATTCAGGGCTGGCGTGATGCCATGCAGGATCGCGGGCTGCCGATTGATGAATCGCTGATGTTTCCCGCCAGCTACACCCCACAGGGCGGATACGCTGCGGCACAAACCATGATCGCCCGGGGTCGTGTGCCTCGTGCACTGTTTACCAGCAACGAAGGTCAGGCGATTGGCGCGCTTCGCGCCTTTTCCGAACATCAGATCCGTGTGCCACAGGATGTGGCGCTGGTCTGTTTTAACGGTACCAATCACTCCTCGTTTCACGTCCCGACATTAACGACCGTGCGCCAGCCACTGCGTGAGATGGCTCGCTCTGCGATTCATATGCTGAAAGAGGGACAGAGCGAAGCGCAATTAAAGGAGTTTCCACACTACCTTGAAATCGGTGAATCCTGCGGCTGTGAGCCGCAAAGCCAGAGTTAGCCTATAAAAATATGAAAAGAATTATTATTGACTGCGATCCCGGCAACGGTATCGCGGGTGCCAACACCGATGATGGGCTGGCGATTGCGCTGGCCTTAGCTTCACCTGCACTGTCGCTGGAATTGATCACCACCGTGGCCGGTAACACGCCATGTGAAGTTGGCGCGCGCGTCGCCAAAGATCTGATCGTCCGGCTGGGATTATCTATCCCGGTAATCCAGGGGGCGACGCAGGCGCTACAGGAAGATCCTGCGCCGTGGCGCGAGACGCTGGATAACCGGGTCAATCAGCTTGCGCTGGGTGAGATGTGGCAGGGCGTGCGCCAGCCAGCGGATGTCGCGGCGGATGCGATTGATGCCGCTGACGCTATCGGCAAACTGATTTGCGACAATCCGGGCGAGATTACCCTGGTGGCGATTGGCCCGCTGACGAATGTGGCGCTGGCAATGCAGCGCTATCCCGCCATGGCCGACGCTGTGGCGGAAATTGTCATTATGGGCGGCGTATTTACGCTGGATGATTATATCAAAGACACCAATTTTGGACTGGATCCGGAAGCGGCCCATCAGGTGCTGCACAGTGGTGCAGCAGTAACGCTGGTTCCGATGGATGTCACCACGCAGACGCTGCTGACCCAGCAGGATTTGACCCGCCTGACCGCCGTCGATCATCCACTGACCGAATTTGTGCGCGACACGCTGCGTCCGTGGATCGACTATTCGATGGCGACCCGGCATCTGGCGGGATGCTGGATTCACGATGCGCTGGTAGTCGCCTGGTTGCTGAATCAGCGGGTCGCGGCAGGCATCGATTACCGGGTGGATATTGAACTGCGTCCCGGTGCGACGCGCGGCAAAAGCTGGCGTTATCGTCAGCCCCTTCGGCTCACTGTCGGCGTGCCTGAGCAGTGCGGCGCATCGGTGCATGTGCTGCATCGTGTCGATAACACGCTGCTGTTATCGATTATTGAACAGGCATTTAAGCGCCTGAAATCCTGATGTCGTGGGCGATTAACTCGCCCGCGTGCTGGCGGCAGCGGATCGGTTTCCAGAAGGGCGCGGTGGCCATCAAACGCTGACGGTATCCGTCAGTTTGTCAGCCGCATCAGGACGCGGGCAGAAGGTGCAGGGCTTGTGTGAGCTGATACCCGGCATTACATTGCTTCGCACACATCGACCCAGCGGGCGTTAGTCAGTTCAGCCATCAGCTGTGGGGTAATGCGAACGGCGCTGTGGATAGCGCCGGCGGCGGGCAGGACTTCCTCGAAACTGCGCAGTGAAACATCACAGTAAACGGTCAGCGGATTCTCAAGACCGAAAGGACAGACGCCGCCCACCGGATGGCCGGTCCAGTTAATCACCTCGTCCACGCTCAGCATTCGCGCTTTCGCCCCCAGCGCCGCTTTCAGCTTGCGATTATCCAGCCGGGCATCGCCTCGTGTCACAATCAGCACCACGTCGTTTTTCACTTTCAGTGACAGGGTTTTGGCAATCTCTCCTGGCGTCACGCCATGGGCGCGGGCAGCCATCCCGACTGTCGCAGTACTTTCGGCCAGTTCAATAATTTCAATTTCAGGGGCGTGTTCGGCGAAGAACTGGCGCACGGACTCCAGGCTCATCTTTCTCTCCAGGCTGATCGAAGGCGTAAAAATTGCCACAAGCCTCAGTGCCTGTAAACGAGATAAACGGAGAATTCAGCGTAATTAAGTCTGTTTAGCTGCCGCTCAGGGTGCAGTTGCCGCATTGTTCGACATCGGGAATGCGATAACGCTGGCAGCAGCTGCGACGGACCAGTTCGCCGTTGCGCGGGATCATGGTGCGGTAGAGCGGGTTTTCGCTGCCATCCAGCAGCCGCTGGTTGAAGAACAGCGCCTGCTCCAGTTGCAGCACCAGCGACTCATCGATCTGGCTTTTCAGTTCACCCAGGAACCACTGGAATGAGTAGCCCATATTGTTCCAGATGAGTCGGGCGTTGATATCACCATGCTGCGTAATACCATTAACCACCGGGATCAGATGCTGCTGAATCAGCCGATCGATACGCTGCTGAGGGTTAAGGTAGCGCGCTTCTTCATCCTCCTGCACATCGATCCAGAAAGTGGCCGGATGACCATTCTCATGAAAACCGACGCGGATATGCTCTGGCGAGCAGTCCAGCGCACGCGACTCCTGCAACAGCGCCATGATCAGTGTGGGCAGCAGCAGACCAAAATACCATTGCGCCCAGAGTGACAGCACCGGTTTCGCTTCACGAACCGCATCAGGATGATCGCGATAGAGATAATCGCTGTAGCGCTGAATAATTGGGGTAAAGGCTTCTGATTGTGACCAGGCGGCGAGGGTCAGCGTGTCGCGCGGAGCAGGCTGGCTGAGCTTCGTCGATTCAAGCAGATAGCTGCGCTGTTGTTGCAGCCGCTCATGCAGACTTTCCGCCAGTGGACGGTCATTCTGCCGGAAGATCATCGACTGAGCGTTAAAACGCTGTTCCTGAGCTGAAACGGTTGCCATGACGACTCGCGAAAAGTGTAGATAAGAAAGCAAATGATAATCGTTATTGATTAACTCTACAAGTCGTGTAAAAAATCGTCGTTGCGGGTGGGAAAACGGCGGGTTTGAGGTCAGTTATCCGATCGGACAGAGCAGCAGAGAGCCGGGCATATCGCGCCGAAGCCTCCGTTATTACCGATGGCGTTACGTTTAATTAGGCATGTTCACTGGCGGTCTGATGCTGTTTTCGGGGTAAATCCTCCCAGGCGAGAATGGTATTCCGGCCCTGATTTTTAGCCACATATAATGCGCTGTCAGCATTGGCGACCGCCAGGTCAAATTCATTATCGTAAATAGGCGCGATGCCGGCACTGATGGTGACGTGGGTTGAAACGGTTTCATTGAAAAGATGAGGAATTTCTAAATCCAGCACGTACTGACGGATTCGCTCTGCCAGTTTCATGGCGATGGAACTGTTCACATTGGTCATCAATACCAGAAACTCTTCGCCGCCATAGCGGGTGACAACATCGCGTGAACGCACCGCATCACGAATTGCGACAGAGACCCGCGCCAGCGCCTGATCGCCCATCGCATGCCCGTAATTGTCGTTATAGGACTTAAAATGATCGATATCCAGCAGCAGCACATAGTGGCTGCCAGCATGGTTTTCCAGAATATTATCCAGCCGGTTCTTAAGACCACGACGGTTATAAAGCCCGGTCAGCGGGTCGAGCATGCTGAGGTCGCTGAATGTCTCTTTCTCTTCGTAGAGCTGATGCATCAGGCGCAGAGTAAAGTTGTCGGCACGGCGGCGCATCAGATGCTGTAGTGAGAAACCAATCAGCGGCAGCGTAATGGTCAGCAGGATCAGCGGCAGGTGCTGTGCATTGTCGAGCAGCAATACGGTGAGCACCGGTGGCGTGACATGCAGACAAAAAGCCCCCAGATAATCGCTCAGGGCGATGGCACTGATAAATAACACACTGATCAAACTGATAATAAGAAAGCCCCCATCAAAATAGAACACCTGATGAAAGCGATAATTAATATGCCAGGCCCAGAGCATTCCCAGCAGCAGCGCCACAGGATTTAACAGGGGAAGTTTTACTTTAGGCCATATTAAAAGGGAAATTAACATAATGCCGCTAAAGGCCGCGACACTCATTACCGGCAGGGTCGTCTCACTTTGCTCACTGCTCATTATTGGCAGCAGATGAAATAGCGAAACGGCGATATTCAGAAACAGGAAAAGCATCACTGAAAGCCGGTATTTACTCTGCTTCAGCTCTTCATAGGATTGTAATTTCATTATAAGTACTCGTGACGACCCTGAAATACCAAAGCGCACGCCGGCAAAATCAGGTTCTGCCAGACAATGAGCAAATTATTGCTGTTGCTGTTATTAAAGGTGTTATCGGCCGCAATCTAGCATTTTCCAACTGGTCTGTCATCTTCGTTGCCGGGCGTGACAAAAACAGGCTGCAGTGCAGGCAAAACTGTCATATGATAATGGGAATGCTTATCATTTGAGGTTTGTGTCATGGGGATAGCGATTATCGCGGCCTGCGGCCTGTGGGGAGTCAGTTGGGCACTGGGTAAAAAGCTGGATAGTGCGTGGGGCGTGTTGCTGCCGTGCATTGCGCTGCCGCTGTTCGCCTTATGGGAACCGAGCTTCAGCCAGTGGCGGATGGTGATGACGGTTGCGCTGCTGCTGACTGTCGTGATGCTGTTTAACCAGCGGCTGCGTCACTATCTGCTGCTGCCATCCTGTCTGGCGTTAGCGGGCGGACTGGCGGCTGTCTCTGTGAATTTTCATCTGAATTAACATAAGCGGAGTGGGTACAACCGGCGCACGGGGTAAAGCGGCTGGAAAAGATAAAGCGACCGGAAAACAGAACAACTGGAAAAGGTAAAACGAGCAGGGGGTAAAGCGAAACCGCAGGGGAACAGAAGAGATGAGCGGGAAAGGCCTGAAGATGACAACGTTGGTGCGAAGAGAGGGACTTGAACCCTCACGTCCGTTAAGACACTAACACCTGAAGCTAGCGCGTCTACCAATTCCGCCACCTTCGCATCGAGTTGTCTGTTCATATCACCGCAATGGTGCGAAGAGAGGGACTTGAACCCTCACGTCCGTTAAGACACTAACACCTGAAGCTAGCGCGTCTACCAATTCCGCCACCTTCGCGCAGTGCTCGCGATATGAAACTTGTGATTTTGGTGCGAAGAGAGGGACTTGAACCCTCACGTCCGTTAGGACACTAACACCTGAAGCTAGCGCGTCTACCAATTCCGCCACCTTCGCATACCCGTAACACCTTGAGAATGTTACAACCACGGAGGCGCATTCTAGAGATTTTACTCTTTGCGTCAACAACTATTTCGTCGGGCTGAAACGATCGCTGTAAAAAGCAACGTTTTCAGCCCGGCAAAGCAGTTAACGGCAGGAAAAACCCTTAGCGCGTTTTGGCACCGCGACCATAGACGGCACGGTAAACTTTAAAGCGGCCGGTTTGCGCGATGACTTCATGGCTGCCGAAGGCTTCATCCAGCGCCTGCGGGTAGGGCAGGAAGGTGTTGGCAACGATACGCAGTTCGCCGCCGGTATTCAGGTGCTTCACCGCACCACGAATCAGCGCCTGTGCGGCGTCGAGGCTGGTCTGAGTGCCTTCATGGAAGGGCGGATTAGAGATAATCATGTCGAAACGACCGGTTACGTCAGAGAAGACGTTGCTGGCGAAGACTTCGCCCTCGATGCCATTGGCGGCCAGCGTCGCTTTACTCGCTTCAATCGCCGCTGCATGCACGTCACACAGCCACAGACGCACTTTAGGCGAACGGGCAGGCAGCGAGGCGGCAATCACGCCCGCGCCACAGCCCATATCCAGCACTTTACCTTTGGTGTGCGGGGTAAAGGTCGACAGCAGCAGGGCGCTGCCGCTATCCAGACCGTCACGGCTGAAGACGCCAGGCAGGGTATGAATCGTCAGACCATTAAGCTGATACTGGTGACCAAAGGTGCTGGCATCGAATTCAGGCTGTTTGTCGAGGCGACCGTGGTAGAGACCACAGCGACGCGCGCTGTCGATCTTCTCCAGCTTCACCCACGACTCCATCATGCCTTCGGCGCTGCGCACGCCGCTGCGGTTTTCACCGACCACGAACACGTCGCAGCCCACCGGCAGCAGCGACAGCAGGTTCTGCAGCTGGAACTGCACTTCCGGCTTATTCTTGGTCCAGAAGTAGACCAGGGTATCGCAGCCCTGCACATCTTCGGCCTGCGCAACCATTCCGTAACGCGCCTGCTCGCCCATACGGCGGCTCAGGTTTTGCCAGTGATGATATTGCTGGGTGTGAACGCGCGACGAGGCGGTTTCCAGCTGAGCGGGCAGGTCATCCTGCAGATCGCCAGCAAATAAAACATGGCGGGCGGTAAATTCATCACTGTGGCGCAGAATGACTTCGCTGGCCGGGGTAAAAGCAGACATGTAGGGCTCCTGTAAGATCTGAGCGGGGATTATAGTGGTTTGTTGGCGCATGTTCGATGGGTTTGCTAGCATAGCGTCGCATTCAGGCAGCAGAACAGGTAACACCATGACGTCCAGGCGCGACTGGCTTTTACAGCAAATGGGAATTACGCAGTACCAACTGCGCCGCCCGCGCGTGCTTCAGGGCGAAATTGCCGTCACGCTGGCACCGGACACGCAGTTAATTATTGTCGCTGACGCGCCCCCCGGTTTGCATGAACCGCTGATGCGCGATGTGCTGCATGCCCTCAATCTGCAACCCGCTCAGGTAATGACCGTGACACCGGATCAGCTGCAAATGCTGCCGGAGACGCTGAACTGCGCGGGCTGGCTGCTCGGCGTAGAGAGCGAACAGACTTTCAATGGCGTGGCATTAACCAGCGCCTCTTTCAATGAACTGATCAGCAGCGGCGTCGCCAAACGCGCGCTCTGGCAACAGATGTGTAACCATGACAGCCATCTCTTTACTCACCCCTGACGATCTGGCGCAGGCCTTCGCCATTGAGTGTCGTAGCCACGCGTTTCCCTGGAGTGAAAAGACGTTTGCCAGCAATCAGGGCGAGCGCTTTATCAATTTACGTCTCGACGTTGACGGCCAAATGGCCGCCTTTGCGATTACGCAGGTGGTACTGGACGAAGCCTCGCTGTTTAACATCGCGGTCGATCCCGCTTTTCAGCGCCGGGGATTGGGCCGCCAGCTGTTGCAGCATCTGATCGATGAGTTGATCAAACGCGACGTACTGACGCTGTGGCTGGAAGTGCGCGCCTCGAACCTGCCCGCCATCGCGCTCTATGAGCAGCTTGGATTCAATCAGGTCAGTCGTCGCCCCAACTATTATCCCACCGCCAGCGGCCGTGAAGATGCCATTCTCATGGCACTGACGCCGTAGCGGTGTTAAGGAGCTTTAATGATTGATAACTGGGATTGCATCCTGTTTGATGCCGACGATACCCTTTTTCATTTCGACGCCTATGCCGGTTTGCAGCGCCTGTTCGCCGGTTATGACGTGCAGTTCACCGACCAGGATTACAGCGATTATCAGGCGATAAACAAGCCGCTGTGGGTCGATTATCAGAACGGTGCTATCTCCGCGTTACAGCTGCAGACTCAGCGTTTCAATCACTGGAGCGAAAAGCTCAGCGTTGCGCCGGAGATCCTCAACAGCGGCTTCCTCAGCGCAATGGGAGAGATCTGCACGCCGCTGCCGGGCGCGGTCAGCCTGATGAATCAGCTGCATGGCCGGGTGAAAATGGGCATCATCACCAACGGTTTTACTGCGCTGCAGCAGACGCGTCTGGAGCGCACCGGTTTCCGTGATTACTTCTCGGCGCTGGTAATCTCCGAGCAGGTCGGCCAGCCAAAACCGGCGCCAGAGATTTTTGATTACGCACTGAATCTGATGGGCAACCCGGATCGTGAGCGGGTGCTGATGGTGGGTGATACGCCAGAGTCAGACATTCTGGGCGGCATGAATGCCGGTATTAAAACCTGCTGGCTCGATCATGGCACCCGGCCATTGCCGGAACATATTAAGCCCACCTGGCAGGTCAAATCGCTGGGCGAGCTGGAAGCGCTGCTCATCGGCTAACGCAAGACGCCTCGCAAATCAGCATCTTTCCCATAAAAAAGGCCCGCACAGCGGTAATGTCAGTCAGTTAAGCGACAGGTGATAACGCAGTCTGGTGCCGGGCAGGGGCTGGCGGTCCTCGCGCCGCTGCGCGGTTCCTTCACTTCATTCCTCTGCCTGACGGACC
>NZ_JAALFV010000006.1:0-401586 GCF_011800405.1 Pantoea sp. EKM21T | reverse complement strand
AGGATCGCGCCGTCCATCTGCGCAGCACCGGTGATCATGTTTTTCACATAGTCGGCGTGGCCTGGGCAGTCAACGTGCGCATAGTGGCGAGTCGGGGTTTCATACTCAACGTGTGAAGTGTTGATGGTGATACCACGTGCTTTCTCTTCTGGTGCGTTATCGATCTGATCGAATGCACGAGCCTGGCCGCCGTAAGTTTTAGACAGTACGGTGGTGATAGCTGCAGTCAGGGTGGTTTTACCGTGGTCGACGTGACCGATGGTGCCCACGTTTACGTGCAGTTTGTTACGCTGAAATTGCTCTTTCGCCATGGCGATAATTCCTTACGTTGTGCCTTCACCATCTGGGTGAAGGCATCAGTTCAAATTTAAACCGTAGCTTATTTGCTACGAGCTTCAATAACGGCCTGCGCTACGTTGTTTGGCGCATCGTCATACTTCAGGAACTCCATGGAGTAAGAAGCACGACCTTTGGTCAGAGAACGCAGCTGAGTTGCGTATCCGAACATCTCAGACAACGGAACTTCAGCGTGAATCTGAACGCCAGTAGCGTTAGATTCCTGCCCTTTGAGCATACCACGACGACGGCTAAGGTCACCGATGACATCACCCGTGTTCTCTTCTGGCGTTTCAACTTCAACCTTCATGATAGGCTCAAGCAGAACAGGTGTCGCTTGTTTAAAGCCTTGTTTGAAGGCAAGAGACGCGGCCAGTTTAAACGCCAGTTCTGAGGAGTCGACATCGTGGTAAGAACCGAAGTGCAGACGCACGCCCAGATCCACAACCGGGTAACCAGCCAGAGGGCCTGATTTCAGCTGCTCCTGGATACCTTTGTCAACCGCAGGGATGTATTCACCAGGAATCACACCACCTTTGATGTCGTTGACAAATTCGTAGCCTTTCGGGTTCGAACCTGGCTCCAGTGGGTACATGTCGATAACAACATGGCCATACTGACCACGACCACCAGACTGCTTGGCGTGTTTACCTTCAACATCGGTAACTTTGTTGCGAATCGCTTCACGGTAAGCAACCTGTGGTTTACCCACGTTTGCTTCAACGTTGAACTCACGCTTCATACGGTCAACGATGATGTCGAGGTGCAATTCACCCATACCGGCGATGATGGTCTGGTTAGATTCTTCATCAGTCCATACGCGGAATGATGGGTCTTCTTTTGCCAGACGGCCCAGAGCCAGACCCATTTTTTCCTGGTCAGCTTTGGTTTTTGGCTCAACGGCGATAGAGATTACCGGCTCCGGGAACTCCATGCGCTCAAGGATGATGACGTTATCTGGGTCACACAGGGTGTCACCAGTGGTCACATCTTTCAGGCCGATCGCAGCTGCGATATCACCCGCACGAACTTCTTTAATCTCTTCACGCTTGTTAGCGTGCATCTGAACGATACGGCCCAGACGCTCACGGTTTGACTTAACCGGGTTGAACACGGTGTCACCCGTGTTAACAACACCAGAGTAAACGCGGAAGAAGGTTAAGTTACCCACGAACGGGTCGGTAGCGATTTTGAACGCCAGTGCAGCAAACGGCTCGTTGTCATCAGAGTGACGAACAGCCGGCGTGTCTTTACCGTCGTCCAGCATACCGTTGATCGCGGTAACGTCAGTCGGTGCTGGCAGATATTCAACAACTGCATCCAGCATCGCCTGAACACCTTTGTTCTTAAATGCAGAACCACAGGTTACCAGGATAATTTCGTTGTTCAGAACACGCTTACGCAGAGATGTTTTGATCTCTTCTTCAGTCAGTTCTTCACCACCGAAGAATTTCTCCATCAGCTCATCAGAGCCTTCAGCAGCGGCTTCAACCAGCTTCGCATGCCATTCTTCAGCCAGTTCCTGCATATCAGCTGGAATATCTTCGTAGACGAAGGTTACACCCTGGTCTGCGTCGTTCCAGTTGATTGCTTTCATTTTCACCAGGTCAACAACACCGGTGAATTTCTCTTCTGCGCCGATAGCCAGCTGCAGAGGAACTGGAGTTGCGCCCAGACGAACTTCCATCTGTTTAACAACTTTCAGGAAGTTAGCACCCATGCGGTCCATTTTGTTAACGAACGCAATGCGTGGAACTTTATATTTGTTAGCCTGACGCCATACGGTCTCAGACTGTGGCTGAACGCCACCAACTGCACAGTAAACCATTACCGCGCCATCAAGCACACGCATAGAACGTTCAACTTCGATGGTGAAGTCAACGTGTCCTGGGGTGTCGATAATGTTTACGTGGTGTGGTTCAAACTGCTTGGCCATACCAGACCAGTAACAGGTGGTCGCAGCGGAGGTGATGGTAATACCACGTTCCTGTTCCTGCTCCATCCAGTCCATGGTTGCTGCGCCGTCATGTACTTCACCGATTTTGTGGTTTACACCGGTGTAGAACAGAACGCGTTCGGTAGTGGTAGTCTTACCGGCGTCGATGTGCGCACTGATACCGATATTACGGTAGCGGGCAATGGGTGTTTTACGAGCCATTTGATTCCTCTGATTCTCGGACGTTCAAGGTAAGTCGACCCCAGCGGGTTGGCTGATTGAGCGCCCGCTGGTTTAACAACTACGTGGTGATTACCAACGGTAGTGTGCGAACGCCTTGTTGGCTTCTGCCATGCGGTGAACGTCTTCACGTTTCTTAACTGCTGTACCTTTGTTCTCTGCAGCATCAGAAAGTTCGTTCGCCAGGCGAAGAGCCATTGATTTATCACCGCGTTTACGAGCAGCATCTACGATCCAGCGCATTGCCAGAGCATTACGACGAACCGGACGGACTTCTACTGGTACCTGATAAGTAGAACCACCAACGCGACGTGACTTAACTTCGACAGTCGGACGCACGTTTTCCAGAGCTACTTCAAAAGATTCCAGCGCGTTTTTACCTGAACGCTGAGCCAGGGTCTCAAGCGCGGTATAAACGATTGATTCTGCAGTAGATTTTTTACCATCTACCATCAGGATATTTACAAATTTGGCCAGCAGCTCTGATCCGAACTTAGGATCTGGCAGAATTTTACGCTGACCAATGACGCGACGACGTGGCATGGAAATACTCCGTTGTTAATTCAGGATTGTCCAAAACTCTATGAGTTTATTTTGACATTTAATTTAAAACGTTTGGCCTTACTTAACGGAGAACCATTAAGCCTTTGGCTTCTTCACGCCGTACTTGGAGCGAGCCTGCTTACGGTCTTTAACACCTGAGCAGTCAAGCGCGCCACGAACGGTGTGGTAACGCACACCTGGCAGGTCTTTTACACGACCGCCACGGATCAGGATCACGGAGTGTTCCTGCAGGTTATGACCTTCACCACCAATGTAGGAGGTAACTTCAAAACCGTTGGTCAAACGCACACGGCAGACTTTACGCAGTGCGGAGTTTGGTTTCTTAGGAGTGGTGGTGTACACACGAGTACAAACGCCACGTTTTTGCGGGCAAGCTTCCAGCGCCGGCACGTTGCTCTTTGCAACTTTGCGGACGCGTGGTTTGCGAACCAGCTGGTTAACTGTTGCCATTAAATAGCTCCTGGATTTGCTTTTGCTTCGTAAACACGTAATAAATCGCCTCGTAGAATTACGAGGAGGCAGAATTTTAGGGCTGAGTCAAAGGGGTGTCAAGAAATAACCAGGTTTTAGCCGATTACCAGACCATTTGTTGCTGATGCCTGATCGTTAGCGTGACAAACCCAGTATAGTCTACTGACTGCACACGGGTCGAAATTTGTCCAGCGAGACCGCGAGCCTGGACATCTTCGTCCAGCACCCAGAGCGTCGCTTCGCTCTCTGACAGTCGCATCAATGCGTGGCTGCCAGCTAAAGCGGCCAGCACGCCATCCTGCAATAGCAGCAGGTCATCACCCGCACCCGCCATTAAAAGCAGGCTCTCAAGGTCACAGTGTGCCGGTGAGTGCAGTAACGTATGCAGCATTAACGTCTCTTAAAAAGTAAGAATGCGATCGTAGCTGGCCAGCGTCTGTCGCAGCGCCGGCGCGTCCAGTAGCGTAACATCCAGCAACCGGTCAGCGTCAACCTCTAATCCACGCGCTATCAGCGATGTCCGGCAGAGATAGCAGTGTTCAATCTCATACAGTGCCAGCACGCCAAAGGTCGCGGCATAGTGACGGCTCTTAATCGTCTCAGGTTGCTGGTGCAGATTAAGTTGCAGCACGCCATCACCGATAAAAAACAGGCCGATATCCTCACTGAGCGCGCCCGTGGCCAGCGCGGCATCCAGCCCCTCACGTCCTGCGCTGCTGCCGTGCGGCGCCCGGGTAAAGACAAACGCGACCCGATTCATCAGAACTGCACCATGCGTTCACAGCTCAGCGCCGCTTCCGCCAGCGCGCCCAGCCCACTCAGGGTAAAGCCCGGCTGCAGGTTACTGCCCGCCAGCTGGAGTCGTGCCGCTTCCTGCTGGTCGCTGACGCCACGACGCAGCGCGGCCGCCACACAAATATTCAGTGCCACACCCTGCTCCTGATGCAATGTCTGCCACGCGCGCACCAGATCAAACTCATCACTGGCGGGCGACGTCAGTTGGTTAGCGTTCAGCACCCCTTCGCGATAGAAGAAAACGCTGTCAAGCTGATGGCCTGCCGTCAGCAGTGCGCGGGCAAACAGCCAGGCACTGGTCGCCTGTTGCGTACCGTAAGCCGGTCCGGTGACCAGCAGGGTGTAACGCATTACCGCTCCTGCCCCTGGAAGTCGCCATTTTTAAACTGACGGATGTAGAGATAGACGGTGTGTTTGGAAATATTCAGCCGATCGGCCACCTGGTTGATGGCATCCTTGATGTCGAAGATCCCCTTCTCATACAGGTTCAGCACAATCTGACGATTCTTGGCGTTGTTCGATACATTACGATCAGCACTCACCTCTTCAATGGTGAACTCCAGCGTCTGCATCACCAGATCGTCTACCGAACTGGCGAAGTTGACGTTGGAGTCAACCTGCTGCATCTCGGGCGGCATAAAGGTCGACATGATCTGTGAGAACGGCACATCAAGGTTCATGTTGATGCAGAGCAAGCCAATGACCCGCTGCTGACGGTTACGAATCGCAATCGTGACTGATTTCATCAGCACGCCGCTTTTGGCACGTGTGAAGTAGGCACGGGAGACATTACTGTCCGCGCCATGCATATCATGCAGCATACGCAGGGCTAAATCGGTAATAGGCGAACCGACTTTACGTCCAGTGTGTTCACCATTAGCGATACGCACGGCCGAACACTTAAGATCTTCAAGCGAATGCAGGACAATTTCACAATGCGAACCGATCAACATCGCCAGGCCATCCACGACAGCCTCGTACGATTTCAGAATATCGTAATCACTTTGTTCGAACGGGCGCTGCTCCAGAAGATCGAAGTCGCTCAGTTCACCCGGATTGAATGGATTAGACATTGAAGAGTATCACCCTGAATGGCTGGAGCCTGTCACAGCGGCTTATGGGCAGACTCAATATTGGGATAATTAGGCAGGCATTAGTCTGGCAAATGTCGTCGGCTTATGCCAGAGGTTTGTCGTGAAGCCGAAATGAAACCGCCGCCCGGAGGCGGCGGTCAGCAGATTACTGCGCTTTTTCTGCAGCAGCAGGCGCTGGAGCCTGTGCTTTTTCATCTGCCTTTGGCGCTGGTTTGATATCAAGCAGCTCGACATCAAACACCAGGGTGGAGTTAGCCGGGATGCCCGGAACGCCATTTTTGCCGTAAGCCAGATTTGGTGGGATAACCAGCTTGATCTTGCCGCCTTTCTTCACGTGCTTCAGACCTTCAGTCCAGCCCGGGATGACACCATCCAGACGGAATGAAAGTGGCTCGCCACGGGTATAAGAGTTGTCGAATTCAGTACCGTCAATCAGCGTACCTTTGTAGTTTACCACTACAGTATCGCTGTCTTTAGGTGCGTCGCCGGTACCCTCTTTCTCAACTTTATACAGCAGGCCGCTTTCGGTTTTCTTCACGCCGCTCTCTTTAGCAAATTTGGTTGCGTAAGCTTCGCCCTTTTCAGAGTTCTCTTTCGCATCTTTTTCCATTTTCGCTGAGGCTGCGCCTTTCACGCGGCCTTCAAAGGATTGCAGCGTCTGCTCAATCTCTTCATCAGAGAGTTTGCTCTTGCCACCAAATGCATCCTGAACACCAGCGATCAGCTGCTGCTTATCCAGTTTGATGCCCAGTTTTTCCTGCTCCTTCAGGGAGTTGTCCATGTAGCGACCCAGCGAAGCACCCAGCGCGTAGGCAGACTGCTGGTCTTCATCTTTGAAGGCAGCATTTTTCGGTGCCTGAGGCGCAGACTGTGGCGCGGCGGCTGGTGCAGCCTGTGGCGCCGCAGCGGTATCTGCCGCCATTGCCAGCGGAGCATTCAGCGCAACAGCCATGGTGGTAGCTAACAATGTGACTTTAAACAGTGATTTCATCCATTCTCCAAAACCGAAGCGTCTAACCTCGGGAAACATTGCGGACTTCAGGGTCCACACTATAACTTTACGTGGCAGTGTCGAACACTCCCACAATGTAATTACCCGGTTAACCTCCGACCTTTATAACATCGGGAAGTTTCATCAGAGATGATGCCGCGCTGCCTTTTTTCAAGCGCAACGCCTCCGGGCGTGAAAAAAACAGGTGATTCCTGGCATTCAGATCGTAGAATCACGCCCCGAGTCGCACCTTAACAGAGGAACAGGTCATGCAACAATCTGAGTGGGAACAGCGTCTGGAGACGCTGGAGAGCAAACTGGCCTTTCAGGAGATGACTATCGATCAGCTGAACAGCGCGGTCGTTCAGCATGAGCTGGAGATGAATAAGATGCGTGAGCAGATGCGCATTTTAACCGACAAGCTCAAAGCGAATGCGCCATCGATCGTCGCCTCACAATCTGAAGAGACGCCACCACCGCACTACTGATCGCGGGCTATCTGGCCCCGGCTTACCCGGGCAGAACCAGAATACGCGCCAAAAGAAAGGCCACCCGAGGGTGGCCTTGAAAGGTCTGTTGAGACTTAGTGGCTGCAGCCGCAGCCGCCAGTGCCACAACCGCCTTTACCCTGATCATGGTCGTGGTCGTGATCATGGCCGTGATCGTGGTCATGATGATGGCCATCTGCACCGTGAACATGGCCATGAGCCAGTTCTTCCGGCGTGGCTTCGCGGATAGCAACCACTTCAACGTTGAAGTTCAGGTTCTGACCCGCCAGCATGTGGTTACCATCAACCACGACGTGATCATCTTCCACTTCGGTGATTTCTACCGGTACCGGGCCCTGATCGGTTTCTGCCAGGAAGCGCATGCCAACCTGCAGTTCGTCAACGCCCATGAAGACGTCTTTAGGAACGCGCTGCACCAGGTTATCGTCATACTGACCGTAGGCATCGTTTGCCGGGATATGCACGTCAAACTTGTCGCCGGCAATGTGGTTTTCCAGCGCATTTTCCAGACCAGAAATCAGGGAACCATGACCGTGCAGGTAGTCTAACGGTGCACTCACCGGTGACTCGTCAACTAACACGCCGTCTTCTGTACGTACCTGATAGGCCAGGCTTACCACCAGGTCTTTTGCTACTTTCATGATATCTCCTAACCGTTGAGAGCTGAGATCCCGTCTCATTGGTCTATTCTTTCGTGCAATAACACCAACCAGAAAGGTTCGGGGCTGAGTACAAGAGGGTTTTCACTTTCTCTTGCGACTACAGCGTTAATGGCGACAATTGTAACGGAATTCAATCCCGCTGTAAGTCCAGGCGTAAAAAAAGCTGCGCCATTCCGCTACTCAGGATGAAAAATACCGATAACCTGCTCATTAGTGCGAACCTGATCGCGCGCCTGCTTATCGGCCTCACGCATCTGGTGACCACACTTCACGCACTCCACCACATCGACATTATTTTCACGCCACATTGCCAGCGTGTCCTTCTCCTGGCAGTGCGGGCATGTCGCACCAGCAATAAAACGTTTACGCATTAGCTTCTGCCTGTTTAAAGAGGTTATTCATCATCGTCCCAGCCGTCGATCTGCCGCTTTTCGCGCTGCATTTCGCGCTGGAAGATATCTTCCAGTTCACGCCGCGCTTCACGGACGCGCGAAGCCTGCGCGCTTTCAGAGAGATTGGGCATCAGCTCGCGCAGCATCCGCATATCAAGATGGCGGAAATACTGCTGGGCGCGGTGCGCCTGATGCGGATGCATCCCCAGCGTCATCAGCGTTTTACGTCCCAGCTCCAGCGCACTGGAGAAGGTCTCACGCGAGAACTGCGTGACGCCCGCCTGAAGCAGTTCATGCGCTTCTACACGGCCCCGGGCGCGCGCCTGAATCTGCAACTGCGGAAAATGCTGCTGGCACAGATGTACAATCGTCATCACATCTTCGGGCTCGTTACAGGTGATCACAATCGCCTGAGCGCTGGCCGCACCGGCTGCCCGCAGCAACTCCAGTTCGGTGGCGTCGCCGTAATAGACCTTATAGCCATATTTCCGCATCAGACTGACTGCACTGATGTCGCGCTCAAGCACGGTGATGCGTTTGTTGTTCGCCATCAGCAAACGACCCACCACCTGCCCGAAGCGACCAAAGCCCACCACAATCACCTGCGGCTGATCGTCTTCGACAAAGTGTTTCTCTGCCTCGTCATCCGGCTCATTGAAGCGGCGTGCCAGCAGACGATCGATTCCCTTCATCAGCAGCGGCGTAGTCATCATCGACAGGGTCACCGTCACCAGCAGCATCGGCAGTTGATCGCCAGAGAACAGTTTTGCCGAGGAGGCCGCTGAAAAGAGCACAAAGGCGAACTCGCCCCCCTGACTCAGCACGCCAGCAAACTGCTGCCGCTCAGAGCTGCGCAAGCCATAAATGCGCGCCAGCAGATAGAGCACCAGCGTTTTCACCGCCACCAGCGTCACGACACCCAGCAGGATGGTCACAATATGGGTATAGAGCACACCGAGGTTGAGCGCCATGCCAACCGAAATAAAGAACAGGCCCAGCAGTAAACCTTTAAACGGGTCGATGGCGACTTCCAGCTCATGCCGGTACTCGCTCTCTGCCAGCAGGATCCCGGCAATAAAGGTCCCCAGCGCCATCGACAGACCCAGCGCATCCATAAACAGCGCCGAGCCCAGCACCAGCAGCAGCGAAGCGGCGGTAAAGACTTCGCGCACGCCCGACGCAGCGATGTAACGGAAGATAGGCCGCAGCAGATAGCGTCCGCCTACCAGCATGCCGGCAAACGCCAGTACTTTCATGCCGACCTTCATCCAGTCGATATGACCGCTGTCGGTTCCGGCCAGCAGCGGGATCAGCGCCAGGGCTGGGATCACCGCGATATCCTGAAACAGCAACACCGAAAAGCCCAGTTGCCCCGCTTCGCTGCGGTTCATGCCTTTATCCATCATCAGCTGCAGGGCCATGGCAGTCGAGGACATCGCCAGACCAATGCCGCCAATGATCGCCGCCTGCCAGCTAAAGTTGGTCAGCCACAATAAGCCGCCCAGAATCGCCGCTGAGAAGATCACCTGCGCCGCGCCGACGCCAAAAATGGAGCGGCGCAGCGCCCACAGCTTTGCCGGGTTCAGCTCCAGCCCGATAATAAACATCAGGAACACCACGCCGAGCTCAGAGAAGTGCAGAATCTCGTCGACGTCGCTGATAAAGCCTAATCCCCACGGGCCGATAGCGATACCCGCCACCAGATAACCCAGAACTGCACCAATACCGAGGCGCGCCGCCACCGGTACAATCAATACCGCCGCGACCAGATAAATCACCCCGGCGGTCAGCAGCGTTTGCCCTTCCATCTATACCCCTCCATTCGGCAGCGGTGCCGCCAGCCAGTCGCCATAGGCGCGGGCGTAATTTTTCATTAATTCAGGACTCTGACGACGCGCCCAGTAGACGATCATCGGCGGCATCCAGTGCATACGGCACATCTGCGCGGTCAGCTCAAAAGGACGCATAATGTCATTGAGCGAATAGCGGTTCAGACCCTGATGTCTGAAGGCACTTTCCGGTTCTCCGGTGGTGACGACACTGCGCCAGTACTTTCCTTCCAGCGCATTGCCATCCACGCCATTGGCGAAACCGCGCGACAGAACTCTGTCCAGCCACTCTTTCAGCAGCGCCGGACAGCTATAGGTATAGAGCGGATGCTGAAAAATGATGACATCATGTTCACGCAGCAGCTGTTGCTCATGGTGAATATCGATAAAAAAATCCGGATAGGTTGCGTACAGATCGTGCACGGTAACGTGTTCCAGTGCCTGAGCCGGCTGCAGCAGAATCCGATTGGCGATCGAATCCTGTGATTCCGGATGAGCATAAAGCAGCAAAACCCTGGGTGGCTGCGACATCCTTTCCCTCCAAAGCGTCGTCATTGGTGCGGTTTTCCGCTACCATGCACGACGCAGCAAAATCTCATTATGTTGCCAGTAAATTAACATATTCTGACGATACGGCGCTTACATGATTGTCTTCTCAGCCTTACAAATTCGCCGCGGCATCCGCGTCCTGCTCGACAATGCCACCGCCACCATTAATCCCGGCCAGAAGGTCGGGCTGGTGGGTAAAAACGGCTGTGGAAAATCCACGCTGCTGTCGCTGTTAAAAGGTGAAATCACCAGCGATGCCGGTACCGTCACTTTCCCCACTCACTGGGCGCTGGCCTGGGTGAATCAGGAAACCCCTGCGCTGGATAAAGCCGCGCTGGAGTACGTGATTGATGGCGATCGCCAGTTTCGCCAGCTTGAAGCAGAACTGGCGGACGCCAATCTGCGTGACGATGGCAATGCCATCGCGCTGCTGCATGGCAAGCTGGACGCGGTGCAGGCCTGGAGCATCCATGCGCGCGCCTCAAGCCTGCTGCATGGTCTGGGCTTCAGTCAGGAACAGCTGCAACGCCCGGTCAGCGACTTCTCGGGTGGCTGGCGCATGCGCCTCAACCTGGCACAGGCGCTGATTTGCCGTTCCGATCTGCTGCTGCTGGATGAACCGACCAACCACCTCGATCTCGATGCGGTGATCTGGCTGGAGCGCTGGCTGAAGAGTTATGAAGGCACGCTGATTCTGATTTCGCACGATCGTGACTTCCTAGATCCCGTCATCGACAAAATTATTCATATCGAACAGGAGTCGATGTTCGAATATACCGGCAACTACAGCTCCTTTGAGCGGCAGCGCGTCGCCAAACTGGCTCAGCAGCAGTCGCTGTATGAGAGCCAGCAGGAGAAAGTGGCGCACCTGCACAGCTACATTGATCGCTTCCGCGCTCAGGCCACCAAGGCAAAACAGGCGCAGAGCCGCATCAAGATGCTGGAGCGCATGGAGATGATTGCGCCCGCCCATGTCGATAACCCGTTCAGCTTCACTTTCCGCAAGCCGGAGAACCTGCCTAATCCGCTGATGAAGATGGAGAAGGTCACTGCGGGTTATGGCGATCGTATTATTCTCGACGCCATCAAGCTCAACCTGGTCCCCGGCTCGCGCATCGGCCTGCTGGGACGTAACGGTGCCGGTAAATCGACCCTGATTAAGCTGCTGGCGGGTGAGCTGGAGGCGATGGACGGCAAGATGGGTCTGGCGAAAGGGATCAAGCTCGGTTACTTCGCCCAGCATCAGCTGGAGTACCTGCGGGCCGATGAGTCACCGTTGCAGCATCTGTCGCGTATTGCGCCTGAGGTGCTGGAACAGCAGCTGCGCGACTATCTGGGCGGCTTCGATTTCCGCGGCGATAAAGTCACTGAAATCACTGAGCGCTTCTCCGGCGGAGAGAAAGCGCGACTGGTGCTGGCGCTGATTGTCTGGCAGCGCCCTAACCTGCTGCTGCTGGATGAACCCACCAACCATCTCGATCTCGATATGCGCCAGGCGCTGACCGAAGCGTTGATCGACTTCGAAGGTGCGCTGGTCGTGGTATCGCACGACCGACATCTGCTGCGCGCGACCACCGACGATCTCTATCTGGTGCATGATGGCAAAGTGGATGTGTTTGAAGGCGATCTCGAAGATTATCAGAAGTGGCTGAGCGATCTGCAGAAGCAGCAGGCGCAACAGGATGCCGCGCCGAAGCAGGATAACGGCAACAGTGCCCAGGCGCGTAAAGACCAGAAGCGTCGTGATGCTGAACTGCGCACCCAGACGCAGCCGCTGCGCAAAGAGATAGAGAAGCTGGAAAAGCAGATGAGCAAATGGCAGAGCCAGCTGGCCGAAGCCGAAGCTCAGCTCTCAGACAGCGCTATCTATGAACAGAGCCGTAAAGCGGACCTGACCACCGCGCTGCAGCGTCAGGCGGAGAGCAAATCTGCGCTGGAAGAGGTGGAGATGGCGTGGCTGGAAGCGCAGGAACAGCTCGAACAGATTATGGCCTCATAAAAAAATCTCCCCGCGAGCGGGGAGATTCTCTTTTAACGGGGTTTATCGCCCAGCACCGTTGCCCGCTGCATAATGCGCCGGGCAGGATAGTAATCAGCATTGGCATAATGCTGCGTGACCCGATTATCCCAGATAGCCAGATCGTCTGGCTGCCAGCGCCAGCGCACCTGAAACTCCGGTTTGGTGGCGTGCGCAAACAGAAAGCCCAGCACCGCATCACTCTCTTTCTCGCTTAAATCGACGATCCGCGTGGTAAAGCCCTCATTCACAAACAGCGCTTTTTTGCCGCTGACCGGATGGGTGCGGATAACCGGATGCTGCACCGGCGGATGTTTTGCTACCGCCTGCTGCCAGCGCTGATGCTCCTCCTCCGTTTTGCGGTACTTATACTCCTGGAATGACTTTTTGAAATCATGCTCGGCATGGAGACCTGCCAGCAGCTGCTTAAAGGGTTCAGAGAGCGCTTCGTAAGCCGCAATGCCGCTGGTCCAGAGCGTGTCACCCCCCGACTCCGGTAACACCTTCGAGGCCAGCAAGGCGATCGCTGGCGGCGTATCAATAAAGGTGACATCGGTATGCCAGTTGTCATTATCTGGCGGATTATCCTGATGGGTATCCAGCACGATAATCTCCTCGACGCCTTCCGCATGCGGATAGACCGGATGGATATGCAGATCGCCAAAGCGGATTGCCAGCGCGCGGTGCTGTTCCGGCGTTATTTTCTGGTCACGCAGAAACAGCACCTGATGACGAAGCAGGCCATGATAAAGCTGCTCAAACTGAGCATCACTCAATGGGCGAGACACATCCAGGTTTGAGACCTGCGCGCCAATGTACGGGCCAAGCGGGGTAAAACTGAGACGTTCGTTCATGATTGTTCTCCACTCCAGGGCGTCAGACGGCGCTGCAACGCGCGGAGCCCGAGTTCTAAGCTAAAAGCAATAAAGGCGATTACCGCGATACCCGCCAGCACCACATCGGTGGCGAGGAATTCTCCTGCTGACTGCACCATAAAACCCAGACCCCGCGTGGCGGCAATCAGCTCAGCGGCCACCAGCGTTGACCAGCCAACCCCCAGACCGATGCGCAGACCGGTGAGGATCTCCGGCAACGCGCCTGGCAGAATCACCCAGCGCAGCAGTTGCCAGCGGTTAGCCCCCAGCGAGCGCGCCGCACGCAGTCGGACCTGCTGCGTGTTACGCACACCGGCCAGGGTGGAAAGCGTCACCGGCGCGAAAATCGCCAGATAGATCAGCAGGATTTTCGAGGTCTCACCAATGCCGAACCAGATCACCATCAATGGCAGATAGGCGAGTGGCGGAATCGGGCGATAGAGTTCAATCAGAGGATCGAGCAACCCGCGAGCGACCGGGCTGAGGCCCATCAGGATCCCTACAGGAATACCGATGGCGGCAGCGGCAGTCAGCGCAATCAGCATTCGTGTCAGGCTGGCGGCCAGATGCTGCCACAGCGTGGCATCCATAAAGCCCTGCGCGCTGGCAATCAGCAGCAGCTTGCTTAACACCTGCTGCGGCGACGGCAGGAACAGCGGGGCAATCAGGCCCAGCGCGGTCACGCCCCACCAGAGCAGCAACAGCAGAGAGAGACTCAGCATGCTCAGCGTAAAGGCGGTTGAAAACGGCCAGCGCAAACGACGGCGCACCGGCAGAGACTTGTCATTGATGAGTGCACTCATGCAAACGCCTCCCGCTGATCAAAGACCCGGCTCAGCACATACTCGCGCTGGGCGATAAACTGCGGATCGGATTTGATGCTGCGGCACGACTCTCCCGCGGCAAAGCGCTGACCAAAGCCAGGACGCAGCCGCTCTACGATGCGGCCCGGTCCTGGCGACAGCAGAATCAGTTCGCTGGCCAGGAAAATCGCCTCTTCTATGTCGTGCGTAATCAACAGAATCTGTTTACCGCTGTCGCGCCACAGCGTCAGCAGCAGGGTTTGCATCTGCTCTCGGGTAAAGGCATCCAGTGCGCCGAAAGGCTCATCCAGCAACAGCAGTTGTGGATCGGTAGCCAGCGCGCGCGCAATGCCCACCCGCTGACGCTGACCGCCGGACAACTGCCAGATGGCGCGCTTTTCCGCGCCCTCCAGCCCCACCTGCCTGATTAACCGGCGGGCAATCGTGTCGCGATCCGGGCGTGACATCCCCGCCAGCTGCAGGCCAAAGGCGACGTTATCCAGCACATTGCGCCACGGCAGTAATCCTTCATGCTGAAACACCACGCCGCGCTCCGCACCAGGCCCGGTCACCGGCTGGTTATCCAGCGTGATGCTGCCCGACTCCACCGGCAGGAAACCGGCAACCAGATTGAGCAGTGTGGTTTTGCCGCAGCCGGAGGGGCCGAGCACCACCAGCAGTTCATGGCTATCCAGCTGCAGATTGATATCCTGCAACACCGGCTGTCCGGCATAACGGGCATTAAGGTGAGCGATGCGCAGCATAGTGCCTCCTTAAGGTTTAACTAATGGCTCGACGAAACGGGAGGTCACATAGCTGCTGTAGTCGTTATCCGCCTGCGGCACCCGGCCCTGTGCTTTCAGAAACTGCGCGGTATCGACGATCGCTTTATTGACCGGTTTGCCCAGTTGCTCAACCTGCTGCTGCGCCGTGAGGTAGGTATTGCCCTTCACCAGACCGGGCACCTGTGCTTCCGGCACACCGCTGAGGCGAGAGAGTTTGCTGAGGTTATCGGACTGCTTCAGCCAGCTGTCGGGGCTGTTCAGGTAGGCCTGCTGCGCGTCAAGCGCGCTGCGGGCAAAAGCAGTCACGATCTCCGGATGCTGCTGAGCAAAATCTTTGCGTACGACCCAGACATCCAGCGTCGGCGATCCCCAGCTTCCCACTTCCGCAGAGTCGGTTAACACCTTGCCCTCTTTTTCCAGCTCATTAACCGCCGGTGCCCAGACGTAAGCGCCATCAATGTCGCCACGCTGCCAGGCAGCAATAATCGCTGGCGGCTGCAGATTGACCAGCTGTACCTGTGACGGTTTGATGCCCCAGTGTTTCAGCGCAGCCAGCAGGCTGTAGTGGGTGGTAGAGATGAACGGCACCGCGATGCGTTTGCCAATTAAATCTTTGGGCGTAGTGATGTTCTTCTTCACCACCAGCGCTTCAGAGTTGCCCAGCTGAGAGGCGAGTAAAAAGGCTTCAATCGGCAGCTTCTGCGCCGCCGCGACCGCTAACGGGCTGGAACCGATATTGCCAATCTGGACGTCACCGGACGCCATCGCACGTAATACCCCGGCGCCGCTGTCAAATTTGCGCCAGTCAACGCTGGCCCCGCTTTCTTTCGCAAAGCTGTTGTCAGCCTGCGCCACTTTCGCCGGCTCAGCCGAGGTCTGGTAAGCCACGGTGACATTGACCGCATCAGCCCGAAACGCCAGCAGCGCCAGCGCTGCGGCTAAAAAAGTTAAACGTGTTGCTGCCATGATCACTACCCCACCGTTTTTATAGTGGAGGCAGTGTCTCTGCGCGCTATAGTTTCATAAAGGAATTAAAAATTATCCCTAATAGAAATAAGTTCTTAGATCACTATCTGCAAAACAAAGTCAAAAATCGCAAATGCTGAAAATAGCTAAAGTAAGCAAAAATGTCAGGCGCTCACATTGTCCCTGTGCTATTCATATGCGTTCCCAATTATTGCCTGTTAAGGTTTCTGAATCCGATGTCGATCGAGAAAGTCGCTCAGCTGGCTGGCGTCTCCAAAGCCACGGTATCGCGGGTTCTCAACGCGCATCCCGGCGTGAAGCCCGATACGCGTGAGAAAGTTCTGGCGGCAATCTCTGCCTGCGACTATCAGCCCAACTTACTGGCGCGTCAGCTGCGTACGTCGCAAAGCAACATGCTGCTGGTGCTGATCTCGGATATCACCAATCCCTTCTGTTCACGCGTGGTTCAGGGCATCGAGGCCGAAGCGGAACTGCACGGCTATCACATCCTGCTCTGTAACTCCGCCTCGCAGCTCCAGCGTGAAGCCGCTTATCTCTCCCTGCTGACCGGAAAAGTGGTCGATGGCGTGATTACGATGGATGCGGCCTCCGGTTTACAGGATTTGCAGGCGCTCATTGCCGGGGCGCCCTGGGTGCAGTGCTGCGAATTTGATCCGGATATTCCCGCCTCCTCGGTCAGCATTGATCACCTTGAAGCCGCGCGCGACACCGTCCATTACCTTGCCGGTAAAGGGCGTAAACGCATCGGGCTGATCAATGGCGACATGCGTTACCTTTACTCACATCATCGTGAAAAGGGCTACCGGCAGGCGATTGAGGAGCTGGGGTATGCGTGGTCCGGCGTCTCCTACACTTACGAAATCTCCTGTGAGGCGGGCAGTCAGGGGCTGAGGGAGTTGATGGCGCTGCCGGAACCGCCGGATGCGGTGTTTGCGGTTTCAGATGTGCTGGCGGTAGGCGTGGTGCATGCGGCGCTGGAAGCGGGTCTGCGCGTGCCGGAAGATCTGGCGGTGGTCGGGTTTGATGGCGTGTCGTTTACCCGCAGCCTGAATCCGCCGCTGACGACCATCGAGCAGCCGATGAACCAGCTGGGCGCGCGTAGCGTGCAATTGCTGCTGCAGAAGATCCGCAATCCTAATGCGCCAGTCATCCGCGAGGTGCTGCCCTGGACGCGCGTTGAACGCGCATCCAGCTAATTTAGTGCCAGATTAACAGCACGCAGGCGGCGGTCAGCAGCCCCATGGCGAGGTTAAAAATTTTCCAGGCGCGACGGCTGCGCAGAATGCGGCCGATCATCGCACCAAATCCCATCCAGATAACACCCGATACCAGATTAACCAGAAACATGCCGATGCTTATCGCCATCACTGAATGGCGATATGCGTCACCGGCCAGGCTGAAGCTGGCGACCGCGCCCAGCGCCATCAGCCAGGCCTTGGGATTGATCAACTGCAACAATCCGCCCTGCCAGAAGGGCATCGGCGCATCCGGCGCCTGATCGGTTTCCAGCTTCTCATAACTGGCAGTAGCGATTTTCCATGCCAGCCAGAGCAGATAGAGGCTACCGGCGATTTTCAGCACCAGGTGCAGCGAAGGATAGAGCAGGATCAGCCCGCCGACGCCAAAGGCCACCATCAGCAGCATCACCTGCATTCCGATCATGATGCCAATCATCAGCGGAATGGTGCGCATAAAGCCAAAATTAGCGCCCGAGGCGGTGAGTAACATATTATTAGGCCCGGGCGTAATGGCCGCGACCCAAAGAAATCCCAACATTGATAAGAAAAGACTCAGTTCCATGGCAATCGGGTACTCCTTACCCTGCAAGAAAAAACTTATCGAAGCTAACAGTGTGATATGGAACAGACAAGCTTTTACCACATGAAATTTACCGGACCGGAAAACGAGCACTTCACGCCTCCTGAGAGTCTGCGTAACGCGCACCTGCAGACCCTGCTGCCGCGCCTGCTACGTCGTCGTATCACGGGCGATCCCCACTGGCAACGTCTCGACCTGCCGGATGGCGACTTCGTCGATCTCGCCTGGAGTGAAGATCCGCAGTTCGCGCAGCATAAACCGCGCGTGGTGCTGTTTCATGGGCTGGAAGGCAGTTTTCATAGCCCCTATATTCATGGACTGATGGCGATCTGCCATGCGCGCGGCTGGCTGGCGGTGGTGATGCATTTTCGCGGCTGCAGCGGCGAACCGAATCGGCTCAACCGCATCTATCACTCCGGCGAAACCGAAGATGCCCGCTTTTTTCTGCACTGGCTGCGCACCCGCTGGGGCCGCGTGCCCACCGCCGCGGTCGGTTTCTCGCTGGGCGGTAACATGCTGGGCTGCCTGCTGGGCCAGCAGGGCGCAGCCGCTGAGGTAGACGCGGGCGTCATTGTCTCCGCTCCGCTGCTGCTGGAGCCCTGTAGCGTAAAACTGGAACGCGGCTTCTCACGCGTCTATCAATACTATTTGCTGGCGCAGCTCAAGAAAAATGCCCGCCGCAAACTGCACGCCTGGCCGGATACGCTGCCGGTCAATCTGGCGCAGCTGAAAGCGCTACGGCGACTGCGCGACTTTGATGATGCCATTACCGCCCGCGCCCACGGTTTTCTGGATGCGGCCGATTACTATCATCGTGCCAGCGCCATGCCCTGGCTGAAGCACGCAGAGAAACCGCTGCTGATCATTCACGCCAAAGATGATCCTTTTATGAGTGATGAGGTGATCCCGCACAGCAGCCAATTATCTGCCACTATTACTTATCAACTGACACCACACGGCGGCCATGTAGGTTTTGTTGGTGGGACATTACGCCAGCCTGAAATGTGGCTGGAACAGCGTATCCCCCAGTGGATCGCCCCTTTTCTGGATAACTGAACTCGTGATTATTCCCTGGCAACAGGTCTCACCTGAGACCCTTGAAAATCTGATTGAAACCTTTGTGCTGCGCGAAGGCACGGACTATGGCGAGCAGGAACGCAGCCTGATCGACAAGGTGGCCGATGTGCGACGTCAGCTGGAAACGGGTGAAGTGGTACTGGTGTGGTCGGAACTGCACGAATCGGTCAATATCATGCCGCGCAAAGAATTTCGTGGCTGATGCACCCAACGGCATTTCGTGTTAACAATGCCTATTGCCCGACCTCACAGGGAGCTTTTCTATGTCTGCACGTCATCCCATTATCGCGGTGACTGGTTCCAGCGGCGCAGGGACCACCACCACCAGCGTGGCGTTTCGCAAAATCTTTCAGCAGCTCGATCTTCATGCGGCGGAGCTGGAAGGTGACAGTTTTCACCGCTTTACCCGCCCTGAAATGGATATGGCGATTCGTAAGGCGCGCGATTTAGGACGTCATGTCAGCTACTTCGGCCCGGAAGCCAATGACTTTGGCCTGCTGGAGCAGAGCTTTAAAGAGTATGGTCAGAGCGGACAGGGCCAGTCGCGTAAATATCTGCATACCTATGATGAAGCAGTGCCGTGGAATCAGGTGCCCGGCACCTTTACGCCGTGGCAACCGCTGCCGCAGAACACCGATATTCTCTTCTACGAAGGGCTGCACGGCGGCGTGGTAACGGCGCAGCACAACGTAGCAGAACAGGTTGATCTGCTGGTTGGCGTGGTGCCGATTGTGAACCTGGAGTGGATACAGAAGCTGGTGCGCGACACTGGCGAGCGCGGCCATTCACGTGAAGCGGTCATGGATTCGGTAGTGCGCTCGATGGAAGATTACATCAACTTCATCACACCACAGTTCTCACGCACTCACCTCAACTTTCAGCGCGTCCCGACGGTCGATACCTCAAACCCGTTCGCTGCCCGCGCTATTCCGTCACTGGATGAGAGCTTTGTGGTGATCCACTTCCAGGCGCTGGAAGATATCGACCTCCCCTACCTGCTGGCGATGCTGCAGGGCTCGTTTATCTCGCACATCAATACGCTGGTGGTGCCTGGCGGCAAAATGGGTCTGGCGATGGAGTTGATCATGGGTCCGCTGGTGAAGGGGCTGATGGAAGGCAAACGAATAGAGTAAGAGGCCAAAAGGGCCTTTCCAGACTAATGCCAATGCCAATGCCAATGCCAATGCAGGATGAATATGACAGCAGCGAAAAAGCTTAACACGCAGGGAACCGGGTCAGAAGAGGAAAGCGTCCCGCGCCAGGGACGGCGCGGGCCGAGCGGCCAGGGATTGGCTTAAGCGACTTTCCGATCTGACCCGGTTCCCAGCGCAGGCACAGTCTGACAGCGGACCGACACAAACCGCTCTGACCCTGTTCAATACGCAGGCACAGTATCAAAGCGGATTCCCGGCCCAGGCACAGTCCTAAAGCAACCTGCATCAGATACTGGAAGTGAAGTTAGCAGGTCTGCAATAACCCCTGCGGGTACTAAAGTTCGATCACTTCATAGCTATGCGTAATATTGACGCCTTTACCCAGCATGATGGCCACAGAGCAATATTTTTCAGCAGAAAGATCCACAGCACGTGAGACCGCTTTATCCTGGAGGGCTTTGCCACTCACGATAAAATGCAGGTTGATGTGCGTAAAGATTCGCGGCGCCTCTTCACGACGTTCTGAGGTCAGTTTTACTTCACAATCAGCCACATCGTTTCGGCCTTTTTGCAGAATTGATACCACGTCAATCGCGCTGCATCCGCCCGCCGCCATCAGCACCATCTCCATTGGGCTGGGCGCTTTATCACCCGAATTTCCATCCATCAGTATCTGATGGCCGGATGAGGATTCTCCGAGGAATGTCAGCCCTTCTACCCATTTCACTCTTGCCTGCATGATTTTTGCTCCGGAATACGCTGTTTTGTCGCCAGAGTACGCTTTCGCCTGGTAAACAGCAATCCAGAGAAATCCGCCCGTAGCTGAAGCGAGACAACAGAAGACAGTCGGCAAAAGCTGTGCTACAAACAGTGCTGAAAATATTTTTCGTCACCCGATGACGAAGCCGGGAAGGATGATGCGCACTGCGCCTGATGCGGCCCGAATAATTTCCTGAAATGGAAACGCTTGAAGCTTTCACCGCCTGACAGGGAAAACTGCCCCCTGTATTTTGGGCACGATTACAACAGAGGATAATAGCGAATGGTTCTCGGCAAACCGCAAACAGACCCTACACTCGAATGGTTCCTGTCCCATTGCCATATTCACAAGTATCCATCCAAAAGTACGCTGATTCACCAAGGTGAAAAAGCAGAAACGCTTTACTACATCGTGAAAGGTTCCGTTGCGGTTCTGATTAAAGATGAAGAAGGCAAAGAGATGATTCTTTCCTACCTGAATCAGGGCGATTTTATTGGTGAACTTGGCCTGTTCGAAGAAGGCCAGGAGCGCAGCGCCTGGGTACGTGCGAAAAGCGCGTGCGAAGTGGCGGAAATTTCTTACAAGAAATTCCGTCAGCTGATCCAGGTTAACCCTGACATCCTGATGCGACTCTCATCGCAGATGGCGCGTCGCCTGCAGGTGACGTCTGAAAAAGTGGGTAACCTCGCTTTCCTCGACGTAACCGGACGCATTGCACAGACCCTGCTCAACCTGGCGAAGCAGCCAGATGCCATGACGCATCCCGACGGCATGCAAATTAAAATCACTCGTCAGGAAATTGGCCAGATTGTTGGTTGTTCACGTGAAACCGTGGGCCGTATTTTGAAGATGCTGGAAGATCAGAACCTGATCTCCGCACACGGCAAAACCATCGTCGTTTACGGCACCCGCTAATTCCTGTCACCCACGGCGTGATGGCAACATCACGCCGTTATTGTTTGTGTTGGGCCGATGTGGCGTCGAATTATTTACCATCCTGAAGTTAACTACGCCTTGCGGCAAACGCTGGTGCTCTGTCTGCCAGTGGCGCTGGGCTGGCTGGCTGGCGACCTGCAAAAAGGTCTGCTGTTCTCATTAGTGCCCGCCTGCTGCAACATCGCCGGTCTGGATACCCCGCATAAACGCTTCTTCAAACGCCTGATTGTTGGCGGCAGCCTGTTTGCCCTCGGCAGCTTTCTGATGCAGTGGCTCACCCTGCATGCTATTCCGCTGCCGCTGATCCTGTTTGCCATGCCCTTATTGCTCGGCGTTACCGGGGAGATCAGCCCGCTGCATGGCCGTCTGCTGCCCGGCACCCTGATTGCCGCCATCTTTACCCTGAGCCTGATTGGCCGCATGCCAATCTATGTTCCCCCGCTGCTCTATATCGGCGGCACGCTATGGTACGGGCTCTTTAACTGGTTCTGGTTCTGGCTGTGGAAAGAGCAGCCAATGCGCGAAAGCCTGAGCCTGATCTACCGCGAGCTGGCTAACTACTGCGACGCAAAATATACCCTGCTGACGCAGCTGACCGATCCGGAAAAGGCGCTGCCGCCGCTGCTGGCTCGCCAGCAGAAAGTGGTCGATCTGATTAACACCTGTTATCAGCAGATGCATATGCTGTCGGCAAGCCGCGATCACAGCCATAAACGGCTGACGCGCGCCTTTCAGGTGGCGCTGGATCTGCAGGAACATATCTCGGTCAGCCTGCATCGGCCGGAAGAGGTGCAGAAGCTGGTCGAACAGAGCCACGCCGAAGCGGTGATCCGCTGGAATGCCAAAACCATCTCGGCCCGGTTGCGGGTGCTGGCGGATAACATTCTCTATCACCAGCTACCCGATCGCTTTGCGATGGATAAACAGCTCGGCGCGCTGGAGAAAATCGCCCATCAGCATCCCGACAATCCGGTGGGTAACTTCTGTCTTTACCACTTCAACCGCATCGCGCGGGTCCTGCGCACCCAGAAACCCCTTTATCAGCGCGATCTGATGGCTGACCGCCAGCGCCGTCTGCCGCTGTTACCGGCGCTGCGCAGTTATCTCTCTTTTCGTTCATCGGCCCTGCGCACTGCCGGCCGCTTTGCGGTAATGCTGATGCTGGGCAGCGCGCTGGCGCTGTTCTTCAACATCCCCAAACCCTACTGGATCCTGATGACCATCATGTTCGTCAGCCAGAACGGCTACAGCGCTACCCGTGTCCGCATTCAGCACCGGGCGCTGGGCACTTTTGCCGGTCTGGTGATCGCGGCCGCCACGCTGCGCATGGCGGTGCCGGAGTCGCTGGTGCTGCTGATCATGCTGGCAATTACCTTTATCAGCTATCGCTTTACCCGCCAGTTTTATGGCTGGTCGATGATTGGCTTTACGGTCACGGCGGTTTACTCGCTGCAATTGCTGTCGCTGAATGGCGCGCAGTTTCTGCTGCCGCGACTCATGGATACGCTGATGGGTTGTCTGATCGCCTTTGGCGGGATGCTCTGGCTGTGGCCGCAGTGGCAGAGCGGCTTGCTGCGGCAGAACGCCCATGACGCACTGGAAACCTATCAGGATGCGCTGCGGCTGTTGCTGGGTGACGAACAGTCACCAGAGAAACTGGCTTATCAGCGGGTGAAGGTCAATCAGGCACACAATGCGCTGTTTAACTCACTGAATCAGGCGATGCAGGAACCCGCGTTCAACTCCCGCTATCTGAGTGATATGCGGCTTTGGGTCACGCACAGTCAGTTTATCGTCGAGCATATCAACGCTATGACGATTCTGGCGCGGGAGCACACCATGCTCACTGCCTCGCTGGCTGAGCGTTACCTGCAATCCTGTGAAATCGCGCTGCAGCGGTGTCAGCAGCGGCTGGAATATGATGGTGAAAGCTCACAGGTTAACCTGCTGGATGAGCTGGAGAACATCAGTGAGGGACCGATCACGGTGGTGGAGCAGCATGTGCGGCGCATTCTCGATCATCTGAGCGTGATGTACACCATTTCATCGCTGGCGTGGAACCAGCGGCCGCAACATGGCCGCTGGCTGATCAGACGCTTACGTAAAAACTAAGCTAGCCGTTGAGCACGTTGCCGACGGCCGTGGCGAAGCGGCTCATGCCCTCTTCGATATCGGCAGGCTCAATGATCAGTGACGGGGCAAAACGCATCACGTCGGTGCCGGCAACCAGCACCATCACGCCTTCTGCGGCCGCGGCATTCAGGATATCGCGTGCTTTACCGGCATGCTGCGGTTTCAGCGCCGCGCCAATCAGCAGACCCTTGCCGCGAATATCGCTGAAGAGATCATACTTCGCATCGATGGCCTGCAGCGCCGTGACAAAGTGCTGACGACGTGTCTCAACGCCTGCCAGCACCTCCGGCGTATTGATAATATCGAGCGCAGTTTCGGCGATGGCGCAGGCGAGTGGATTGCCGCCATAGGTGGTGCCATGCACGCCCGGCGCCATGGTCGAGGCGATCTCGTTAGTGGTCAGCATGGCGCTGACCGGGAAACCGCCGCCCAGCGCTTTGGCTGAGGTCAGAATATCGGGCTGGATGCCATAATGCTCATAGGCGAATAGCTTGCCGCTGCGCCCCATGCCGCTCTGCACTTCATCCAGCACCAGCAGCGCCTGGTGCTGATCGCAAAGCTCACGCAGTCCCTGCATAAATTCCTGCGTTGCGGGCACGACGCCGCCCTCACCCTGAATCGGTTCAACCACAATGGCGCAGGTATGATCGTCAATGACCGCTTTTACTGCGTTCAGATCATTGAACGGCACATGGACGATATCCGCCGGTTTAGGCCCGAACCCATCAGAATATTTTGGCTGTCCGCCGACCGTGACGGTAAACAGCGTCCGGCCATGAAAGGCGTTATGAAAGGCGATAATCTTACTTTTGAATGGGCTGTGACGTTTGCAGGCGTAGTAGCGCGCCAGCTTAAAGGCGGCCTCGTTGGCTTCGGCCCCGGAGTTAGCGAAGAAGACCCGCTCGGCAAAGGTCGCCTGAATTAACTTACTGGCAAGACGCAGCGCCGGTTCGTTGGTGAAGACGTTGCTGGTGTGCCACAGCGTCTCGCCCTGACTTTTCAGCGTCTCGACCAGCGCAGGATGGCAGTGTCCAAGTGCGGTGACGGCGATACCACCTGAGAAATCGATATACTCTTTGCCCTGCTGATCCCATACACGACTGCCCTTGCCTTTTACCGGCACGAACTGCGCAGGTGCATAAACAGGCAAAATAACGTTATCGAACGTCTCCCGCGTGACCGCAATTTTTTCCGCTGCCATTGATGACCCCATTTAGATGATTGATGTGCAACTTTGAAATAATAATCACAAAATATGCATAAAAAATCACTCAAAGGCAACTTATTGCTCAAGGAAATTGCGCAGCAGCTGATGTCCCTGCTCGCTGAGAATGCTTTCGGGATGGAACTGCACGCCTTCCAGCGCCAGGGTTTTATGGCGGAATCCCATAATTTCGTCAGGCTCGCCGTCACGCACCGTCCAGGCAGTCACCTCGAAGGCATCTGGCAGGGAGTCGCGCTGTACAATCAGCGAATGGTAGCGGGTCACGGTCAGTGGATTATTCAGAGTGCGGAACACGCCCTGTCCGGTGTGCTGAATCGCAGAGGTTTTGCCGTGCATCACCTGACGCGCGCGCACGACCTGCGCGCCATACGCCTGCGCAATTGCCTGATGGCCCAGGCAGACGCCCAGCACCGGCAGCTGACCGGCGAAATGCCGGATCGCCGCCAGCGAAATGCCTGACTCCGACGGCGTACAGGGACCAGGGGAGATCACCAGATGAGTCAGCGGTAACGCCGCCATCTGCTCCAGCGTGATGGCATCATTGCGCACCACCTGAACCTGCGCGCCCAGCTCGCAGAAATATTGATAAAGATTCCAGGTAAAGGAGTCGTAATTGTCGATAAGCAGCAGCATGGCCAGTCCAGAATAATTACCCGCGCCGCTATTCTACGCGGTTAAGCCGCCTCGCTCACCACTTTCGCGAATACCTGCTCCAGCAGAGTCAGGTCTCCGGCCACACCAGCCTGATTCGCCGCTTTCCAGCTTTCAGCGTCAGTCTCTTCCCAGGAGAGCAGATAACCGGCATGCAGCGCCAGCTGTTCAAAGAAAATCCGCTGCGCCCGACCGTTGCCGTGGCGGAAAGGATGCAACATATTGATTTCGCAGTAGTAGTGGGCAACACGCTCAATAAACGCGTCACGTGGCAGGTCAACGAGTCCCTTCTCCTCCTCCAGCGCGGCCATCAGGGCGTTACCTTCCTTTTCGATATATTCGAAATGACAGAACGGCGTCTCATCGCGCCAGATATCGATAGTGCGCAGTTCACCAGCCCAGCTGTAGACGTCCTGAAACAGCGTACGGTGGATCTGGCGCAGGTAAGGCAGTCCAGGATTACGGGGGCCCAGCTCCAGCGTGGCGGCACGCGCCGCACTAAAACTCAGCTCCGCCTTACGTAGCTGCGCGGCATCGTGAATATCGGGCAGGTTTTTCAGCACATTGTCATGCTGCCACAGGTAGGGATCCTGGCTGACGGCGGTATTAGAGTCCATATTGCCTCCTCAGTGACGCCAGACGTGCGGCCGCATCATCGCTGTTTACGCTGGTTTCATTTGGCGAGAAGCCTTCCAGCCGACAGCTGGCCTGATAGCTGGCGCTACGCCGCTGTCGCCACAGGGTGACCTTCTGTTTTTCGGTGAGTTTGTTCGCCATGCCGCCTCCTGCTCAGGTTTTTGCCCTAAGTATAAGAGCAAATTCTGGCTTTGCCGGATGCGGCAGGCGGTCGCCATCCGCAGATGGCGACGAACGGACTTAAGGCAGGACTTTGGCGGAGAGGATAACTACCGGTTTGGATGGAACATTCTGGTAAGGACCCACATCTTTGGTCGGTACCTGAGAAATTTTTTCAACCACATCCTGACCTTTCACAATCTTACCAAATACGGCATAGCCAAAATCGCGCTGTCCGTGATCAAGGAATGCATTATCCGCGACGTTGAGGAAGAACTGGCTGGTCGCACTGTCTTTATCGGCGGTACGCGCCATGGAAATCGTGCCGCGCAGGTTACGCAGGCCATTATCCGCTTCATTCTTGATCGGCGCGTTGGTCTGCTTCTGCTGCATGTCCGTAGTGAAGCCCCCACCCTGCACCATAAAGCCCGGGATCACGCGGTGAAAAATGGTGTTGTTGTAAAAACCGTTGTTGACGTAATCAACGAAGTTTTTCACAGAAACCGGCGCTTTCTGGTTATTCAGTTCGAGTTCGATATTGCCGGCGGAGGTGGTGAGCAGAACGTGGGTGTCACCTTTTGCAGCCAGCGCCTGGGCGGAAACGGAAGAGAGCGCTAACAGGGTGATGGCCGCTGTTAAAGTACGTTTAAACATGAAAGATTCCTTACCTGGGAGAGCGGGCACAAAAACGTGATTGATTGTAAAGAGACTCTATTCCAGGAGCCAGCGTTTTACCTATATTTACGCTGTGGCAGCAAATGGGGGGAGCAAACGTTAAACCCCGGCAATTACGTGATTAAAATCACACAACACATGAAATATGGATCTCTGGTTTCACTGGTTGTTTATTAAGATCACGGTTCCGTTTACACTTTCTGACACTTTTTGGCACCCGGTTCTCAACAGGTTCAGAACATGACAAACCGTAATCGTATTGGCCTCACCTGGATAAGCTTCTTCTCCTACGCGCTTACCGGCGCGCTGGTGATTGTTACCGGCATGGTAATGGGCGATATCGCAAAAGATTTCCAGATCCCCATCTCCAGCATGAGTAATACCTTCACCTTCCTCAACAGCGGCATACTGGCGGCGGTTTTCCTGAACGCCTGGCTGATGGTGATTGTGCCACTGAAGCGTCAGCTGATTTTCGGCTTCGTCCTGATGGTACTGGCGATAATCGGGTTGATGACCAGCCGCGATCTGACCGTCTTCTCGCTCTGTATGTTTGTGCTGGGCGTGGTCAGCGGCATTACTATGTCGATCGGCACCTTCCTGATCACCCATATGTATGAAGGCCGCCAGCGCGGTTCGCGCCTGCTGTTTACCGACTCCTTCTTCAGCATGGCGGGCACGCTGTTTCCGGTGCTGGCGGGGATTCTGCTTGCGCGTCAGCTGCCGTGGTACTGGGTCTACGTCTGCATCGGCTTTATCTACGTCGCGATCTTCATCATGACGCTGTTTGTCGAGTTCCCGGTGCTGCGTAAGCCCGAAAACAGCCCGACAGTTGAGAAAGAAAAATGGGGTGTGGGCGTGCTGCTGCTGGCAGTGGCGGCGCTCTGCTACATTCTGGGCCAGCTTGGCTTTATCTCCTGGGTGCCGGAATATGCCACCAAAGTCATGGGCATGAATATTAATGATGCCGGACAACTGGTGGGCAGCTTCTGGACCGCGTATATGGTGGGGATGTGGGCCTTCAGCTTCCTGCTGCGCTTCTTCGATCTGCAACGCATTCTGATGGTGCTGGCGGGACTGGCTACCGTGCTGATGTACTGGTTCGTCAGCAGCCAGGATGCCAGCATGCTGAAGTGGATCATTATGGTGTTGGGCTTCAGCTCCAGCGCGATTTACACCACCATCATCACGCTCGGCTCGCTGCAGACCAAAGTGGCGTCACCGAAGCTGGTGAACTTCATTCTGACCTGCGGCACCGTCGGCACCATGCTGACCTTCGTGGTGACCGCGCCGATTGTTGAGAAGAGCGGCGTGCACACGGCGCTGGCCACCGCTAACGGCCTCTACGCGGTGGTGTTTGTGATGTGTGTCCTGCTGGGGCTGGTCACTAAACATCGCTCGCACGGTCACGTTACGCATTAATCATTCAGGGCGGCGATAGATCGCCGCCCTGCTTTAACGCCGGAAGTCTATCCGCTCCCGCTCCCGCCAGTAAATCTCGCTTTCTGCGGGCTTTGTCTCTGCCACCACAATGCCGCGACGCAGTGAGTAGCGCACCGGAACCTGTCTTCTTACTGCATCAAAACCACTCTCTGCCGGCAGAATAATCAGGCTGGCATCGTTGCCGGTCTGAATGCCATAGCCTGACAGCTGCAGCGTCTTCGCGCTGTTATGCGTAATCAGATCCAGACCCGCATCAATCTGCTCATAGCCCATCAACTGACAGACGTGTAAGCCCATATGCAGCACCTGCAGCATGCTGGCGGTACCCAGCGGATACCAGGGATCGAACACATCGTCGTGGCCGAAACAGACGTTAATCTCCGCCTCCAGCATCTCTTTCACCCGCGTAATGCCGCGCCGCTTAGGGTAGGTATCAAAGCGGCCCTGCAGGTGAATATTGACCAGCGGATTCGCGACAAAATTAATGCCCGACAGCTTAAGCAGTCGAAACAGTCGTGAGGTATATGCGCCATTGTAAGAGTGCATCGCGGTGGTATGACTGGCCGTCACGCGCACGCCGTTGCCATCGCGATGCGCCAGCGCCGCCACGGTTTCCACAAAGCGCGACTGTTCATCATCGATCTCATCGCAGTGAACATCGATCAACCGATCATAGCGGTTAGCCAGCGCAAAAGTTTTATGCAGCGACTCAACACCATATTCACGGGTGAATTCGTAATGCGGGATCGCGCCGACCACATCCGCGCCCAGCCGCAATGCCTCCTCCAGCAGCGCTTCACCGTTGGGATAAGAGAGAATACCCTCCTGGGGAAAAGCAACAATCTGGATAGTGATCCACGGCGCCATCTCCGCCTTTAGCTCCAGCATCGCTTTAAGCGCCGTCAGTGACGGGTCAGAAACGTCAACATGAGTACGGACAAACTGAATGCCGTTGGCAATCTGCCACTTCAGCGTCTGCATCGCCCGCCGCTTAACATCTTCATGACTGAGCATGGCTTTGCGTTCAGCCCAGCGCTCAATGCCTTCAAACAGCGTACCGGACTGGTTCCACGCAGGTTCGCCAGCGGTCTGGGTGGTATCCAGATGAATATGCGGCTCAATAAAAGGCGCGCAGGCTAAGCCACCCTCGCCGTCCAGCGATTCATCCGCCGGTGAAGCGTGCTGCGGCTGGGCTGAGAGCCGGGCAATTTTGCCATCGGCGATGGCGATCTGCCATAACCCATCCCGCCAGGGTAAACGCACGTTATTGATCCACTTAGGTGACATCATTGCCGACTCCTTTTCCGGTTTTGTGTTTTAAAACTAACACGATTCAGGTGACCCGCCGCAAGCCCGAATAATCAGCGGGTTAGCCGCACCAGAAAAAATTATTTCAAATCAACCATATACCTCTTAATGGGTATATGGCGTCGTGGTTGATGTATATCAATAAGTGCCGGAAACGGCGCGCTATTGTAGCCGCAGATATCGCAAATTTGAGGCAAAAATGAGCAAGCACAATGTCGTCGTTATCGGTAACGGCATGGTCGGCCACCGCTTCATAGAAGAATTACTAGAGAAAGCGGAACCTGACCAGTTTTCGCTGACCGTCTTTTGTGAAGAACCCCGCGTCGCCTATGATCGTGTCCACCTGTCCGCCTACTTTTCCCATCACACCGCTGAAGAATTGTCGCTGGTTCGTGAAGGCTATTACGACAAACATCAGGTCAATCTGCTGCTGGGTGAACGCGCCATCACCATTAATCGTGATGAGAAACTCATCCACTCCAGTACCGGTCGCGCGGTGCATTACGATACGCTGATTTTTGCCACCGGCTCTTATCCGTGGATCCCGCCAATTAACGGTGCTGAAGGCAGCGACTGCTTTGTCTATCGCACCATCGAAGATCTCAACGCCATCGAAGCCTGTTCGCGCCGCAGCAAACGCGGCGCGGTGATTGGCGGCGGCCTGCTGGGGCTGGAAGCGGCGGGCGCACTGAAAAATCTGGGCATTGAAACCCACGTCATTGAATTTGCGCCGGTGCTGATGGCGGAGCAGTTAGATCAGCAAGGCGGTGAGCAGCTTCGTCGCAAGATTGAGCAGATGGGTGTACGGGTCCACACCGGTAAAAACACCCAACAGATTGTGCATCACGAGCAAGGCGGCAAAACGCTGCAGTTTGCTGATGGCAGCGCGCTGGAGGTCGATTTCATCGTCTTCTCCACCGGCATTCGCCCGCAGGACAAACTGGCGAAACAGTGTGGATTAGCACTGGGGCCGCGCGGCGGCATCGCCATTGATGACCAGTGCCGGACCAGCGATCCCACTATCTACGCTATCGGTGAGTGCGCTGCCTGGCAGAATCGTGTCTATGGCCTGGTAGCGCCGGGTTACAAAATGGCCCAGGTCGCCAGCGACCATCTGCTGGGCCGCGACAATGCGTTTACCGGCGCGGACATGAGCGCCAAACTGAAGCTGCTGGGTGTTGATGTTGGCGGCATTGGCGATGCGCGCGGCACCACGCCAGGCGCTCGCAGCGTGGTCTGGCTGGATGAGAGCAAATCGATCTACAAGCGCCTGATTATCAGCGAAGATCAGAAAACCCTGCTGGGTGCCGTCCTGGTGGGCGACACCAGCGACTATGGCAACCTTCTGCAGCTGGTGCTGAATGGTATTCCGCTGCCTGCTAATCCGGAAGCGCTGATTCTGCCAGCCGGCAGCGGGGATAAACCGGCCATCGGCGTCGATTCTCTGCCTGATACCGCACAAATCTGCTCCTGCTTTGACGTCAGTAAAGGCGACATCATTAAGGCGGTACAGGGTGGCTGTCATACCGTGGCAGCACTGAAAAGCAGCACCCGTGCCGGCACCGGTTGCGGCGGCTGTATCCCACTGATCACCCAGGTTCTCAACAGTGAACTCAGCCGTCAGGGCATTGAGGTCAATAACCATCTTTGCGCCCACTTCGCCTGGTCACGTCAGGAGCTTTATCACCTGATTCAGGTAGAGGAGATTAAAACCTTTGACGAACTGCTGGCCCGCTATGGTCAGGGTTACGGCTGTGAAGTGTGCAAGCCGGTGGTTGGCTCACTGCTCGCCTCCTGCTGGAATGAGTATGTGCTCAAACCCCAGCACGCGCCGTTACAGGACAGCAACGACCTCTATCTTGGCAACATCCAGAAAGATGGCACCTACTCGGTGATCCCGCGCTCGCCCGGCGGTGAAATCACGCCTCAGGGACTGAAAGTGATTGGCGAGATCGCCGAGCGCTATCAGCTCTACACCAAAATTACCGGCTCTCAGCGTATCGGTCTGTTTGGCGCGCAGAAAGACGATCTGCCCGCTATCTGGTCACAGCTGATCGACGCCGGATTTGAAACCGGCCAGGCCTACGCCAAGGCGCTGCGGATGGCGAAAACCTGCGTTGGCAGCGCCTGGTGCCGTTATGGCGTGGGTGACAGCCTCGGCTTCGGCGTGATGCTGGAGAACCGCTACAAAGGCATCCGTACGCCGCACAAGATGAAGTTTGGCGTCTCTGGCTGCACCCGTGAATGTGCAGAAGCACAGGGCAAAGATGTCGGCATTATCGCGACGGAAAAAGGGTGGAACCTCTACGTCTGCGGCAACGGCGGCATGAAGCCGCGCCATGGCGATCTGCTGGCGGCCGATCTCGATCAGCAGACGCTGATCACCTATCTCGACCGTTTCATGATGTTCTATATCCGCACCGCCGACAAACTGCAGCGCACCTCGCTGTGGCTGGAGAGTCTGGAAGGCGGCATCGACTATCTGCGTAAGGTGATTGTGGATGACAAACTTGGCCTCAACGGCCAGATGGAGCAGCAGCTGGCGGCGCTGCGCGCCAGCGTCAACTGTGAATGGAAAGCGACGCTGGAAGATAAGGATCACCTGACGCGCTTTGCCCACTTTATCAACTCGCCGCAGCGCGATCCTGGCGTGCAGCGGGTCGCGGAGCGCGACCAGCACCGCCCGGCACGCGCCGATGAACGCATTACCGTGACCCTGATTGAGGAGACCGAATCATGAGCCAGTGGAATCCGGTGTGTCCGCTGACGCAGATCCTGCCCGCTACGGGCGTCTGCGCGCTGGTCAAAGGCCAGCAAGTTGCTATCTTCCGTCCCCGCAACGATGAGCAGCTCTATGCCATCAGCAATATCGATCCCTTTGCCGATGCCAGCGTGCTGTCACGCGGCATTATTGCTGAACATCAGGATGCGCTCTGGGTTGCCAGCCCGCTGAAAAAGCAGCGTTTCCGTCTTAGCGATGGCTACTGCATGGAGGATGAAACGCGCTCCGTGGCGGCCTGGCCGGTGCGGGTCAATGCCGGACAGGTTGAAGTCTGCCTGTAACTCCCGTCAACAGCCCGCCTCCGCGGGCTTTTTTAAGGACGTCTGATGGACTACTTCCCCTTGTTCTGCCGCCTGCAGGGCCGACGCTGCCTGCTGGTCGGCGCAGGTGGCGTGGCTGAGCGGAAAGCCCGCCTGCTGCTGGAGGCCGGCGCCGAGCTGCTGGTCGGTGCCCTTGATTTCTCCCCCGCCTTCCGGCAATGGGCGCAGCAGGAAACCATCACGCTGCTGCCAGGGGCGTTTGATCCGCACTGGCTCACCGGCTGCTGGCTGGTGGTCGCCGCGACCAGCGATGATGCGGTTAATCAGCAGGTGGCTGAAGCCGCCGAAAAACAGCAGATCTTCTGCAATCTGGTGGATGCGCCGCAGCAGGCCAGCGCCATTATGCCGTCGATTATCGATCGTTCCCCGCTGATGGTCGCCGTCTCTTCCGGTGGACGCGCGCCGGTACTGGCGCGCCTGTTGCGGGAGAAGCTGGAGGCGATGCTGCCGCAACACCTTGGCCAGCTGGCTCAGCTGGCAGGCACTCTGCGCGCGCGGGTGAAACAGCAATTCAGCTCTGTCAGTGCCCGCCGCCACTTCTGGGAACGCTTCTTTAACAGCGAGCGGCTGGCCCAGACGCTGGCCAACGGCGACAGTGAACGCGCGGAGCAGATTACCGACCAGCTCTTTAACGCTGACCTTCGCCAACAGGGTGAAGTGGCGCTGGTCGGTGCCGGTCCGGGTGATGCCGGATTACTGACCCTTAAAGGCTTACAGCTGATCCAGCAGGCAGACGTCATCGTCTATGACCGGCTGGTCTCCGATGAGATCCTGAATCTGGTGCGCCGCGATGCCGAGCGCATTTTTGTCGGGAAACGCGCCGGACATCACTGCGTACCGCAGGATGAGATCAACCAGCTGCTCTGCGAACAGGCGCAGCGTGGAAAACGGGTCGTGCGGCTGAAAGGCGGCGATCCCTTTATCTTTGGTCGCGGCGGTGAAGAGCTGGAAGCGCTGGCGCAGCGGCAGATTCCGTTCAGCGTGGTGCCGGGGATTACCGCCGCATCGGGCTGTGCGGCTTACAGCGGTATTCCCCTGACCCACCGCGATCATGCGCAGAGCGTCAGACTGGTTACCGGACATCTGCAGAAAGAGGGCTCGCTCGCCTGGCAGACGCTGGCGGCGGAACAGCAGACGCTGGTCTTTTATATGGGGCTCACGCAGGCCGGAGAGATTCAGCAGCAGTTGATAAAGCACGGTATGCGCAGCGATATGCCGGTGGCGCTGGTGGAAAACGGCACCACTACGCGTCAACGCGTGGTCACCGGGACACTGAGCGAGCTGGAGGCGTTAGCCGGTCAGGTGACCAGTCCCAGCCTGATGATCATCGGCAGCGTGGTAAGTCTGCGTGACAGCCTGCGCTGGTTCTGAGTCCGGCAAATAAAAACGGCGGGCACAATGCCCGCCGTCCTGGTTGTCTGCTCAGCCATTACGGCATCGCGACAAAGCCTACCGCCTGATACACCTTCTTCAGCGTTTCCTGCGCCTGTGCGCGTGCTTTGGCCGCGCCATCACGCATCACCTGCTCCAGCAGTGCTTCATCGTTGCGGAAGCTGTGATAACGCTCCTGCAGCTCAGAGAGCATACCCGACACAGCATCGGCTACTGCGCCCTTCAGGTGACCATACATCTTGCCTTCGAACTCCTGCTCCAGCTCGGCGATAGTTTTACCGGTCACGCCCGACAGAATATCCAGCAGGTTAGAGACGCCCGCTTTCTCTTTGATATCGTAGCGCACCACTGGCGGCTCTTCAGAATCGGTGACGGCGCGTTTAATCTTCTTCACGACCGCTTTCGGATCTTCCAGCAGGCCGATCACGTTATTGCGGTTATCGTCAGACTTGGACATCTTCTTCGTCGGTTCCAGCAGCGACATCACGCGCGCGCCAGACTTCGGAATCAACGGCTCTGGTACTTTGAAGATATCGCCATAAATCGCATTGAAGCGATGCGCGATATCGCGGCTCAGCTCCAGATGCTGCTTCTGATCTTCACCCACCGGCACCTGATGGGTCTGATAGAGCAGAATGTCAGCCGCCATCAGCACCGGATAGTCGAACAGACCGGCGTTAATGTTCTCTTCGTAACGCGCTGATTTATCCTTGAACTGCGTCATACGGCTCAGTTCACCGAAGTAGGCATAGCAGTTCAGGATCCAGCTCAGCTGCGTGTGCTCTGGCACATGCGACTGAACAAAGATGGTGCTTTTTTGCGGGTCGATACCACAGGCCAGATAGAGCGCCAGCGTGTCCAGCGTCGCTTTACGCAGTGCAACAGGATCCTGACGCACGGTGATCGCGTGCAGATCAACGATGCAATAAATGCAGTGGAAATCATCCTGCATCTGCACCCACTGACGCAGCGCTCCCATATAGTTGCCAATGGTCAGTTCGCCGGACGGCTGTGCGCCGCTGAAAACGATGGGTTTCATACTTATGTCCTGATATTTACAGCCCCAGAGCGGGCAAAAGTTCGTCGAAAGAGTCGAGGGTTAAATCGGGCTGGCTGGTGGCAATCGGCTCGCCATAGTTATAGCCAAAGGTCATGCCGATATTGGGTACGCCCGCCGCCTGTGCCGCCTGGATATCATTGCGTGAGTCGCCGACAAACAGCAACTCATTCGGCAACACACCAAAGGTGCCCAGCACCATAAAAATTGCCGCAGGATGCGGTTTTTTAACCGGCACATCATCGCCACCGATAATCAGCGAAAACGCATCAGCAATGCCAAGCGACTCCAGCAGCGGTGCCACAAACGGCGTCGGCTTGTTGGTGACTATCGCCATCGGCAGCCCGGCAGCCTTTAATGCGGCCAGCGTCTGCTTTACCTGTGGAAACAGCGTACTGCCCGCATCCACGGTATCGGCATAATGCCGGTCAAACAGTGCCCGCGCATCACGCTGCTCTTCCGGCTGCGGCTCACGGCCCAGCGCGAAGGTCAGCGCGCGGGCCATCATGATATCCGCGCCGTTGCCAATCCAGGTTGAGACACGCTCAAGGCCCGCCTGCGGCAGACGGAGGTCATTCAGCGTGCGGTCAATCGCATCGGCCAGGCCGGGTGCGCTATCCACCAGTGTCCCATCAAGATCAAACGCCAGCGCACGAATATCAGTGAAATGAGCCATTGGCCTTCTCCAGTTCGTTGCGCATATCATCGATCACTTTTTTATAGTCAGGGTGACCGAAGATCGCGGAACCGGCGACAAACATGTCGGCACCGGCGGCAGCGATCTGGCCAATATTGTCGATCTTCACGCCGCCATCCACTTCAAGACGAATGCTGTAACCACTCTGATCGATACGCCTGCGCGCTTCACGCAGTTTATCCAGTGTGCCAGGAATAAATGACTGACCGCCAAAGCCGGGGTTCACTGACATCAGCAGAATGATATCCAGCTTATCCATGACGTAATCGAGGTAGCTCAGCGGGGTCGCCGGGTTAAACACCAGACCCGCTTTGCAGCCATGCTCTTTGATGATTTGCAGGGTGCGGTCAACGTGTTCGCTGGCTTCGGGATGAAAGGTGATGTAGGTGGCACCCGCTTTGGCGAAATCAGGGATCAGCGCATCTACCGGCTTCACCATCAGATGCACATCGATGGGGGCAGTGATGCCATAGTCGCGCAGTGCTTTCAGCACCATCGGACCCATGGTCAGATTAGGCACGTAGTGGTTGTCCATCACGTCGAAGTGAACCACGTCACCTCCGGCCGCCAGCGCTTTGGCTGTGTCTTCGCCCAGGCGAGCAAAGTCCGCCGAAAGGATTGAAGGGGCCAGCAAATATTGTTTCATCCGATTCTCCCACTGTTGTGCGCCAGCACGCAGGCTGGCGTAATGCGTTGGTCGCGGACGAAACAGACTAGCTATAAAGTGCCAGCAGTTCGTCGACCTTGGTGCGACCCGTTATGCTTCGGCTGATAGAACGCCGGGCTTTGACCACATGTAACTCTGCATCCTGATACCATAAACGCGTCAGTGCAGTGTCGTGGTTAGAAATCAGTACCGGAATCCGGTCCTCCGACGAAGCCAGCTTTGCCGCTAACGCCGCCAGGTTCTCCTGCTCACGCAGGCTGAAGCTGTTGGTGTGATAAGCCGTGAAATTGGCCGTTGCCGACAGCGGCGCATAAGGCGGATCGCAATAGACTACCGAGCCTTTACCGGCATTGGTCAGGGTAACATCGTACGATTCACAGACAAACGTCGCTTTTTGCGCACGCTCGGCAAACCATAACAGTTCTGCTTCCGGAAAGTAGGGTTTGCGATAGCGGCCAAACGGCACGTTGAACTCGCCACGCAGGTTATAGCGACAGAGGCCGTTGTAACAGTGACGGTTCAGATAGAGGAACAACAGCGCGCGCAGGTAGGCGTCGGTGCTGGTGTTAAATTCGGTGCGACGCTGGTAATAACAGATCTCGTTGTTACTTTCCGGCGTAAACAGCAGCTGCGCGTCACGGATGAAATCCGCCGTGCGCGTTTTAACAATGTTATAGAGATTAATCAGGTCACTGTTGATATCAGCCAGATGGTAGCGATCAAATTCAGTGTTCAGAAACACCGAACCCGCGCCAACAAAGGGTTCTACCAGACAGTCGCCTTGCGGCAGATGGCGATGGATCTCTTCTACTAAGGGAAATTTTCCCCCTGCCCATTTCAGGAAAGCGCGATTTTTTTTCATGCTGTCGTGGTTATTACATCTTATTGTGAGGCTGTGGCTGGACCGACAGCAGATCTGCGCTTAAAACGGGGCCAGAAACTGGCCCCACATCCGCTATTGGCTGGCTTCTTTCTTCACCTGGCTTACTGGTTTAACCCACGGGTTCTTCGCACGCACTTCGGCAGGCAGTGAGGCTACCGCGCGTTTGGCATCAGCCGGTGTGGCATAGGAACCACTCACCAGCACGTACCACGACTGACCGTTACGGGTGGTTTTGTAGACGTGATACCCACTCAGATTCTGCTGCTTAGCCCAGGCATTCAGGCTTTCCGCCTTCGATGCACCGCTCAGCTGCAGGGTATAGCTGCCGCCTGGCAATGATTTGCTGGCTGAACTGCTGCCTGCCGCCGCAGTGGCCGGAGCAGAAGGGGCTGGCGTACGTGCTGGCGTGGTATGTGTTTTGCTGTCACGGGTTGCAGGCTTCGAAGCAGTTTTATGCGATGAATCGTGCGCCGGACGGGCAGAAGCGTTTGATTTGTTTGGCGTCTGACGGCCTGCAGGGGCCGTAACCGGATTCGCAGCCGTTCCGGCATTGCCGCTGACCGTGGCAGGGGCTGTTGGCAGTGAACTGCCACCCTGCGTGCCCATCGCGGCACTGTCGACCTGCTGCTGCTGATTACTCAGCGCGCTGTTCAGATCGCCCGGCAGCGTGACACGCTGCTGATTTGCTGGCGTCTCAACAGGGGCGGCCTGCGTAGGCGTTGAAGCCACAGGCGGCATTGAGACGTCGCGCTGCGGGTCAGACGCAGCATTACCGCTGGTCGCCGCGTTATTTTCGCTGGTAGCTGGCGTGGTCTGCCCGCCGGTTGGCGTCGTCTGTCCACCTGACATGGAAGAGGAGCCAGCCAGGTCGATGTTCTTCTCACTGCCGGAACCGCCGCCAGCGGCAGGCGTATTGCCCGCAGTCGCAGGTTTTTTCTCATCCGGGCCATTCAGCGCCGAACCAATACCCAGTACCAGTAACAGCAGAACCAGGATCCCGACACCCATCATGATGCGCTGGCGCGAAACCGGTATTTTGGCTGCGGGAGACGACTTACGAGGGCGCGAGGGACGGCGATCGCTGGCGTCAGGTTTTAACTCATCTTCCGGTTTAAACTCATCCATTTTGCCTCCTCCGTAAAGCGGCATTCCGCACTGCGCACCCTGCGCGCCGCGTCACCACTCAACTGCTTAATCTCAGGATTGCTGACAATCATTAATTGCAGCCAGCACCATATCATGTGCCACGCCACCACGCACTTCAGAGCGGCCAATCGACAGCGGGAGTACCAGCCGCAATTCGCCCGCCAGAACTTTCTTATCGCGCATCATGTGCGGCAGATACATCTCCGCACTCATCGCCTCCGGCCCATGTACCGGCAAACCGGCACGCAGGAACAGGGCAATAATGCGATCCGTCTCCTGCGCCTGGAACTGCCCCAGGCGTTCAGCCGTGCGTGCCGCCATCACCATGCCCGCTGCAATCGCTTCACCGTGCAGCCAGTTGCCATAGCCCATGTGTGCTTCAATCGCATGACCAAAAGTATGGCCCAGATTCAGCAACGCCCGCTGACCGTTTTCACGTTCATCGGCGGCCACGACTTCGGCTTTCAGTTCACAGCAGCGACGAATGCAGTACGCCAGCGCCTGTTCATCCAGCGCCAGCAGGGCATCAAGATTCTGCTCCAGCCACTGGAAAAACGCACCGTCGAGGATGATGCCGTACTTAATCACTTCCGCCAGACCCGACGCCAGTTCGCGCGCGGGCAACGTCTGCAGACAGGCAGTATCAATCACCACCGACGCGGGTTGATAAAACGCGCCGATCATGTTTTTGCCCAGCGGATGGTTAACGGCCGTTTTGCCGCCAACCGAAGAGTCGACCTGCGACAGTAAGGTGGTCGGTACCTGAATAAAGCGTACGCCACGCTGATAACTGGCCGCAGCAAAACCGGTAAGATCGCCAATGACGCCGCCGCCTAAGGCGATAAGCGTCGTATCACGACCGTGCGGCTTTTGCAGGAGCGCGGTAAAAACCTGATCCATCACGGCCAGCGTCTTATATTGCTCGCCGTCGGGTAAGATCACCTGATCCACTTTTACACCTGCCGCCGTCAGCAGCGCCGTCAGCTGGTCAAGATAAAGCGGAGCCAGCGTCTGGTTTGTCACCACCATGGCGTTTTCGCCCGCGGTTAGCGGCCAAAAAGAAGCCGGATCGTTAAACAGTCCGGCAGCGATAGTGATGGGGTAACTGCGTTCCCCCAGTGAGACGGTGATCTTCTCCATGATGCCCGATACCTGTTAAGGAGCCTTCGAACGTTGGATCAACTTTTTTCCAACATGTGGATAATCTGATTCGCCACCACTTTCGCACTCTGATCATCTGTGCGAATGGTTACATCGGCGATCTCTTCGTAGAGCGGGTTACGTTCGCCAGCCAGCGCTTCGAGCACTTCACGCGGCGGTGAATCCACCTGCAGCAACGGACGTTTTTTGTCACGTTGGGTGCGCGCCAGTTGCTTCTCGATGGTGGTTTCAAGATAAACCACAACACCGCGGGCGGAGAGACGATTACGCGTTTCCCGGGATTTGACGGAACCACCGCCTGTCGCCAGGACGATGCCTTGCTTCTCGGTCAGTTCGTTAATGATTTTTTCTTCGCGATCGCGAAAGCCAGCTTCGCCTTCGACATCAAAAACCCAGCCCACATCCGCTCCGGTGCGTCGCTCAATTTCCTGATCGGAATCGAAGAACTCCATGTTGAGTTGCTGAGCCAACTGACGACCAATAGTGCTTTTGCCGGCACCCATCGGCCCAACCAGAAAGATATTGCGTTTCTCTGCCATTTTGTCGGTATTACTAAGAATTCGTTAATGATACCCCGCGTTCAGCATTTGCTGGCGGGACAGGAACTGAGACCTCATGAGCGTTAGCAAGAGTCAGATGAAAAATTATCTCAACACTCAAGGCTGTTTGGCAACCGATTATATTGCCTTCAGCACATCCATTTCTGAATTGGCCTGTGTTCGCGAAACTGTAACGCGCCAGCGCTGCGTCTTTACAACGCTGCGTACAGAGGAGTTTTCTGATCTGTTTGCCGGGATTTACCCAGCATAGACGGTTACACCGTATTGAAAATCGCTAAACCTTGTAAGCTAATTCCTCTCCTGCGTCAACGCAGATGGCCTTAAGGGACGCATTTTCCGTTTTATCCAGCCGTAAGCGCTGCTTCCCTGACCAATCGCGGCGTAATGAAGATCACCAGCTCTCTTTTTTTGCGCTGATCAGATTGCTGGCGAAACAACCCGCCAATCAGCGGCACATTTCCCAGTAGCGGCACCTGATTCTGTCCGCGGGTGCGCTGCTGCTGAAAGATACCGCCTAACGCCAGTGTTTGCCCGTCACTGACCGTGACCTGGGTCTCAATTTCCTGTTTATCGATGGATAATATGTCGCTATCGCCGGTTCTGATGCTGCGACCCGGCATATTCTGACTGATATGGATCTTCAGCTGGATGCGACCATTGCCGGAAATCGTCGGTGTCACCTCCATACCCAGTACCGCTTCTTTAAACTCAATACTGGTGGCACCGCTGTTTCCTGCCGACACTTCATAAGGAATTTCTGTGCCCTGCTTAATCGAAGCGGTCTGCTGATGTGAGGTAAAGAGGCGCGGACTGGCGATGATTTCAATCTGGTTCTCCTGCTCCAGCGCACTTAACTCCAGATCCAGAAGCTGCCCTCCGATGCGCGCCAGCGCCATTCCCACGCTGATGCCGGGTGAACTCACCGCCAGCGGAACATCCAGCCGGGGATGATGCAGGATATCATTTACTGCGGCGTCCCCCGCCTGCAATCCCCACTTCACGCCCAGCTCCTGCAGATGCTCCTCGCTGATAGTGACGATGTGGGCTGACAGTTCAATCTGTTCCAGTGGCAGATCCAGCGCCCGTATCCAGCGCTCCGTCTCTTTTAAAGCCGCCGCACTATCGCGCAGTAACAATGCGTTGGTGCGTTTGTCGACCGTCACGCTACCGCGCGGCGTCATCAGCGACTGACGCTCACTCAGCAGGCTGGCATACACCTCGCTGGCGCTGGCATAACGCAATATCACAGCGCGCTGTTGCAAAGGAACCTGCTGCAACTGCGACTGCTGCTCAGCCTCACGTGCCTGCTGCTGAGCCTGCTGCCAGCTTTCCGGATAGACCAGCAGGACATTATCCTGTTCAACCAGCGTCAGCTTTGCCATGCGCGCCACCAGGTTGAGCGCCTGATGCCAGGGCAGGTTATCCAGCCGCAGCGATAACGAACCTTCAACCTCTGGCGCAATCATCAGATTGATCTGCTGATAGTCAGCCAGCGCCTGCAAAATACGCTCTACCGGGGCGTTATCAAAAGTCAGACTGAGAGGTTCCTCATCAGCGGCGTGAACCGGCGGCAGGCAGCTTAGTAGCAGCAGCAGAGTGGTTATCCTTATCATGCGAACGTCCTTTTAAATAAAATGCGGTCTGTTGTGCGTTGCAGCTATTCGGCACCGCTAAGGTGAGGCTGCGGCGGGTCATATCCGCCAGTTGCCAGGGTGCGAATGGAAATGGCTTGCCGGTGCGGGCCGTAATACTCTCTCCCTGCGGGGTCAGCAGCCAGGCATGGAAATGCGCCTCCCGGCCAATAATCCCCTGCAGACGCCAGCCGGTGAGCGGTTCCACTGACGCCTCACAGACGGAACCGGCTACAGGCCGGAACGGATCGCGCGCCAGTACGCCGCCACAGCACAACAGTAAAATCAACAGACTATGGCGCATCGTCAGGTTCCAGCCAGAGTTGAGCCACCAGGTACTGCGGCTGCGCCAGCAGCTGGAAATGCACCGGAAACGGTGCGGAAGCCTGGGCAAGCTCGGCAAAAAGCGACTGGAACGCCGGCCACTGCAGATGCAGCGTCAGCATGCGTGAGGGGGCGTCCGGCTGCCACTCTTCCAGCTGGCTACGGCGTGCCGCCAGGATCTCTTCCACTGCACGGCCCGATGCAGATGCTGATCTCGCGATCTGTATCGACTGCAGCTGCGCCTGCAACTGTGCATTATCGGGGTTCTGACGCCACTGGTGCTGGCGCAGCTGCAGAGTGCGGGTCAACTGCAACAGCGTCTGCTGTTCAGCAATGAGCGCCTGCTGCTGTGGCCGTAACCACAGGATCCAGGAGAGCAGCAGCAGACCGGATAAGAGCGCGGCGAGCAAGCCATAGCGCGCAATAGCGGCCATCTGCCACCAGCGCTCCCACCATTCACTCACTGTTCACCTCCTGCATCTCTGCCCGCAGTGAAAACCGATAATGGCCATCAGCCTGACGCTTAACCCCGCCCTGCTTCACCAGACCAAACAGGGCCACAGTGGTTAATTGCTGGCGGAACTGTCGGACTGCCGCCATATCCTGTGCCCGCCCCTCCAGTGTCAGACGGTTGTCGCGCTTTTCCAGCCGGGTCAGCCAGGCGGTGTCGGGCAGCAACGCGGGTAAATCGAGCCAGAACTGCTGCCAGGCGGCCAGTTGTGCAGCCTGCTGGCGATGCTTCGCCTGCTGTTTTTGCACGACTGCGAGCTGCTCCAGTAACTGCTTCTGTTGCGCTAACTGCTGCCCAAGGCTTTCCAGCGCCTGCTGCTGCGTCCTGCTCGCCTGCGCCACCTGCTGACGCGTCTGCTGTATCCGCCAGGTTTGCTGCATCACCACCAGTAACAGGGCGCCAGTCGCCAGTGACAGCACGACCAGGCTCTGTCGCCGCTGCTGTTGCCGACGGCGCTGCCGCCAGGGCAGCAGATTAACCGCGACCATCACTCATCTCCGTCGCGCAGCGCCAGCCCGGCCGCCAGCGCAAAAGCGCCCGGATTCTCCGGCAAAGGTGGCTGCTTATAACGAAACAGATCAAAAGGGGAAAACGCGCTAACGTCTGCAGGCAACGGCGTCTGCTCTGCGGTACACCAGGCGACAGAACGCGCCCCGGGAAAGGCCTGCCGTTGCAGTGCCTCCAGCGTGGCGGCTTCGCCTGTGTCAGCAGCGGTGTGCGCATCGCTCCAGAGCCAGCGGTTATCCTGCTGCAGAACCAGCACCGCGTCGTCCTGCAGCGCTGCCTGCCGGGCTAACCGCTTCAGCGCCTCGGTGGTCAGTTCGAACACCTGCGGCTTTAAACCCGCCTGCAACAGGGGTGCCGCCCACTGGTCGATAATCTCCAGCCGCGCTGCCGTGACGCAGAGCTGCCCGCTCTGCACATCCGGCCGGTAATCCAGCGCCAGCGCAGCGGGCTCCAGCGGAAAGAGACGGCGCGCGGCCGCCTGCACGTAGTGCCCCAGCGCGGGCTCCTTCAGCGACTGCGCAGGCAGGGGAAGCTGGCGCTGCAGCACCAGCTGGGCAGGCAGTCCGACCCGCAGCGAATAATGGCGTGGCAACCGCTGACGCCAGGCCGTTAAGGCCGCCAGTAATTCAGGCGAAGATTGCAGCACGCCGCTTCTTAACGTATCTTGCGGCAGCCGCTGCTGCCACCAGTGGCGTAGCTGCCAGCCATCACGACGAGGCTGGAGGGCCAGGGCGCAAATCTGCCTATTCTGAATATCCAGCCCAATTTGCCAGGTATGAAAAGCCATACGCGCGATCTCCTTATCGTCCGGGAAAATGGACATATCAAAGCGTCTGGCTTGCCTTTATACTACCGCGCGGTTGTTTATAAACTGCTCAAACGACAACAGATGGGAAATTCCAGGTGAAGTTCGTAAAGTATTTATTGATCCTTGCAGTGTGTTGCATCCTGTTGGGAGCTGGCTCGATTTATGGTTTATACAAATACATAGAGCCACAGCTGCCCGACGTAAACACGCTGAAAGATGTGCGTCTGCAAACCCCTATGCAGGTTTACAGCGCCGATGGCGATCTGATCGCCCAGTATGGCGAAATGCGCCGTATTCCTTTGACTCTGCAGCAAGTGCCACCTGTGATGGTGAAAGCGTTTATTGCGACCGAAGATAGCCGTTTTTATGAGCACCATGGTGTTGATCCGGTGGGTATTTTCCGTGCGGCCAGCGTTGCGCTGGTCTCCGGTCACGCCTCGCAGGGTGCCAGTACTATCACTCAGCAGCTGGCCCGTAACTTCTTCCTGAGCCCGGAACGCACCCTGATGCGTAAAATAAAGGAAGCGTTCCTGGCGATCCGCATTGAGCAGTTGCTGAACAAAGATGAAATCCTTGAGCTCTACCTGAATAAGATCTACCTCGGCTACCGTGCTTATGGCGTCGGCGCAGCCTCACAGGTCTATTTTGGTAAGCCGGTTGACCAGCTGTCGCTGAGTGAGATGGCGATGATTGCCGGTCTGCCGAAAGCCCCTTCCACCTTTAACCCGCTTTACTCGCCGAGTCGTGCCCTGTCGCGCCGCAACGTGGTGCTGGCGCGTATGCTGGATCAGCATTACATCACGCAGCAGCAGTATGATGAGGCGCGTAATACGCCGCTGGTCGCGAAGTATCACGGTCCGGAAATCGCTTTCTCTGCCCCCTATCTCAGCGAGATGGTGCGTCAGGAGATGGTGAAACGCTACGGTGAGAATGCCTACACCGATGGTTACAAGGTCTACACCACCGTGACCCGTCGCCTGCAGGAAGCCGCGCAGACCTCCGTTCGCAATAACGTCATGGCCTACGATATGCGTCATGGCTATCGCGGCCCGACCAGCGTGCTGTGGAAAGTGGGTGAACCGGCATGGGATCAGACGAAGATTGAGAAAGCGCTGAAGACGCTGCCGGTCTATGGTCCGCTCAATCCGGCAGTCGTAACCGAAGCGCGCAGCGATGAAGCGACGGTGATGCTGAAAGATGGCAGCAATGTGTCGCTGGCATTAGCCGGTGTGCGCTGGGCGCGTCCTTATAAGTCTGACACCGTGCAGGGCCCGACGCCGAAAAGCGTGACGCAGGTATTGCAGGCCGGCCAGCAGATCTGGGTGCGCAAGGTGGGTGATGAGTGGTGGCTGGGCCAGGTGCCGGATGTGAACTCGGCGCTGGTCTCGCTGGATCCGAATGATGGTGCGGTGCGCGCGCTGGTAGGCGGCTTTGCCTTTAACCAGAGCATGTTTAACCGTGCGACCCAGGCGCTGCGTCAGGTCGGCTCTAACATCAAGCCTTTCCTCTATACCGCCGCAATGGATCGCGGGCTGACGCTCGCCTCAATCCTTAACGATGTGCCGATTTCACGCTGGGATGCGGGTGCGGGTGCTGACTGGCGTCCCAAGAACTCACCGCCAACTTACGATGGTCCGATTCGTCTGCGTCAGGGTTTAGGCCAGTCGAAAAACGTGGTGATGGTGCGTGCGATGCGTGCGATGGGCGTGGATTACGCCGCTGAGTATCTGCAGCGCTTTGGTTTCCCGGCTCAGAACATTGTTCACACCGAATCGCTGGCATTAGGTGCGGCCTCGTTTACCCCGTTACAGGTGGTGCGCGGCTACTCCGTGATGGCGAATGGCGGCTTCCTGGTCGATCCTTACTTCATCACCCGGATTGAGAACGAACAGGGCGGCCTCGTATTTGAAGAGAAACCGAAGATCGCCTGCCCGCAGTGCAATCTGCCGGTGATCTATGGCGAGACCAAAAAAGCGCTGGCCCTGAATGAAGAGAGCGTCGAGAACGTTGCAGCCTCTAATAACAACCAGAATCAGGCCGTTCCTCAGCCTGAACTGGAGCAGGTTCCCGCTCAGGCACAACAGGGTGAGCAGCAATATGCACCGCACGTGATCAACACCCCGCTCACCTTCCTGATCAAGAGCGCGCTGAACAGTAACATCTTTGGCGAACCGGGCTGGATGGGAACAGGCTGGCGTGCCGGGCGTGACCTCAAGCGTAATGATATCGGCGGTAAAACCGGTACCACTAACAGCTCGAAAGATGCCTGGTTCTCGGGTTACGGCCCTGGAGTGGTCACCTCAGTCTGGATCGGCTTTGATGATGCGCGCCGCAATCTGGGCCGCAGCACGCTCTCCGGCGCCATTCCCGATCAGATTTCGGGCTATGAAGGCGGTGCGAAGAGCGCGCAACCAGCATGGGATGAGTACATGAAGAGTGCGCTGGATGGTGTACCGGTGCAGCCGTTAACGCCGCCGGATGGTGTGGTCACGGTGACGATCGATCGCAGCACCGGCAAGCTGGCAAATGGGGGGGGTAACACCCGTCAGGAGTACTTCATCAATGGCACCCAGCCAACCGAATATTCGGTTCATGATGTGGGTACCACCATTATGGATAACGGTGAAAGTCACGAGCTGTTCTGATGTGATATCTGCAATGTGAAATATCTGAGGCTGGTCACCTGAAGTGATCAGCCTTTTTTATTGGCCCGCTTATCCTGATGAAACACGCGATGCTTTTCGTGCCTGAGCGACTCAGTCAACTGGGATGGAAAAAAAGTAAGGTAAAAGCCGGAGAGAGATCATCATCTGTTGCTGAGGAAAATGCCGATCACCCTGAGCGATCGGCATTAAATCAGTCAGATAATATAAAGCAATGTGTATGAAGCGATTCAGAAAGTGAACCTAAAAAAGAATATAGTTATTATATCGCTATGATTAGCTTAGTCTTCCCTGGTGCCAGCAAAGATAGTTATTGGCATATCAGCTGAACAACGATAACCAGCTTAATATTAATTGCGCCTAATAACAGGAGGGATATTAACTCTTGCGCATCGCTTATCATCATGATAGGAATAGAAACCCCGACATCCTCTTTTTTGATTTAATCACCTATGGATACTTTTATATATGGAAATTAAAGTGGGTCATACGCAAGACCCCAAAACTGAAGAGTATATTATTCAGCGACTCTGGCAGCATAATGGACGCTTTGCTGACATCAATATGAAAACGCTGAATGTTATCCTGTATGACGACCAGAAAAATATCCAGGGTGGCCTGTTAGCCCATACCTGGTGTGGCACGCTGGATATTCATTATTTATGGATAGAGGATGCCTGGCGCCTGCATGGCACAGGACGTCAGCTGATGCAGGCAGCGGAAGAAGAAGCGCGCAATCGAGGCTGCCATATGTCCATCGTTGATACGTTAAGTTTCCAGGCTCGTGGTTTTTACGAAAAGCTGGGTTATCGCGTCTATGGCGAACAGGATGGATATGCGCAGCGCTACGCACGTTATTATCTGGCAAAAAGATTATAATCTGAATGCTTTCAGCGAGGCGCCATGGACAGCCCATACCGTAGTATTGATGATTTCATTTCTGCATTCGCCACCACCATGGATTTATTACCGACACCCTGGGGTTTTAAGAATGCCGCATCGCAGCATCTTTATATGAATGAAGCTGCAAAAATGTATACTGCTACGCCTAAAAGTTATTTATTTGAGGGAAAAAGAGACAGTGAGTTCCCCACGCGCTGGAGTGATTGCGCCGATGAATTCTGCGAGCATGATCAACAGGTAAAATTGAATAACAGTAGCGTGGCCGTGATTGAAACCCACTACTGGTATGGCAACAATTATCTCACCCCTTTTATCAGCGAGAAATACCCTGTTTTCGACAACCGAAATCAGTGGCTGGGCTGCATCTGGAATGCACGTCCGGTGGATAACCTTACGGCAATGAGCTTTATCGATCCCAAAAAATCTTCTGTACTGACGACGCGTCTTGAGCACCCCCTTTTTACCCCCGCCGAGCTGGATGTCATTTTCCTGTTGCTACGGCGATTCAGCGCGAAAGAGATTGCCCGCATCTACAACCTCAGCGTAAAAACTATCGGTAACCGCATCACCACGCTTTATCAAAAAGCGGGGGTGCATTCGCTACAACAATTTGAGAGCTACTGTCGTGCGGAGTCACTGGAGAATTATCTGCCAGAGAGGTTTCTCAGCACAGGCGTTATTTATATATAAACCGGTAAGGAAACCATATTTTGAGTAAATTTGATGATTATCCACTGAGCCCTGTACCTGCAAATAAAAGGCTCTCACTGCTTAGCGTCGCTATTGTGCATATGGGCATGCTGACTGCGCTGGATCAGTTTATGCTTGGCGCGGTTCTGGGCAACAGTATGACGCCGGGCGAGGCGTTTACCGCAATCACTCTGGCCAGCCTGCTATTTGGCGTGCTGACCTTCGCGCTCGGCTATGCAGGGATGCGCGAGGGATTGCCGGGCAGTCTGCTGGCTCGCTGGTGTGGTTTTGGTCGCCACGGCTCAGTGTTCATTGGTCTGCTGGTCGCGGTCAGCCTGCTGGGCTGGTTCGGCATTCAGAATGCCGTTTTCGCCCGATCGCTGAGCTATGCCCTGAACGGCAAACTCAGCTTTGCAGAGTCGGCAGCGCTTTCAGGAGCCGTGTTGACTTTACTGGTTACCTTTGGCTTTAAGGCGCTGCGCTTTACCGCACGCATTGCGGTTCCGCTCTTCATCGTGCTGGTCGGCTGGATTTTCTGGCACGCTTTCCACGGCCAGTCTGGCCAGATGACGCCGCCGGTTATTGCGAGCGAAACCATTACCGTGAGCGCCGCCATTACCATGGTAATTGGCGGTGCAATCCTGGCCAGTCTGATGACTCCCGACCTGACGCGTTTCTCACGTAACGGTAAAGATGTCTTCGCCATTACGCTGCTGACCATTCTGGCGGGAGAATATGGGATTAATGGGCTGGCAATTCTGATTGCCAGAGAACTGAAGACCTCAGACATCATCGCGATTATTACTCAAACTACCAGCTCACTGGGTTTGCTGGTTGTGGTCTTTTCTACCCTGCGCATTAACGACCTGAATCTCTATTCGTCAACGCTGGGCATCGCCAATGCGATTGAAGGCTTAACCGGCTATAAACCGCGTTATCCTGTGATTACGCTGCTGCTCGGTATGCTCGGCACACTCTGTTCAATTCTTGGGATTCTTGATCGTTTTGTCGATTTTCTGGAACTTCTGGGGGTCATCTTCCCGCCGGTACTGGGCGTGATGATCATTGACTACTATGTGCTGAAAACTGACCGCCAGACGCTGGCGCTGAGCCGCAACAGCAATTCCTTACCGGCAACGTCTCAGCTTATCGGCTGGCCCGCGCTGATAGCCAGTGCAGCGGGCGGAGCTACCGGACTGTTGGTTGAGCGCGGCGTACCGGTACTTAATTCGATTCTTATGGCATGCGTGGTTTATCTGTTGACCGCCCCACTGTTGAAGCCTGCATCAGCCATACAGGAAAATGCAAGAGCAGAATAAAATCGAAACGCGCCTGCTGACCAGGCTCGTTTCCTTACTTATGCGCTCGCTCAGTAACTCAGCCGCCCCTGCTTCACCAGCCATTCGCGCGCCATAAACAGCGCACTGACATTACGTGCCTCGCGGAAATCGGGTTCATCCAGCAGCGACATCATATCGCTCAGCGGCCAACGGTGGACAATCAGCGGCTCCGGCTCATCGCCTTCCAGCTTTTCAGCGTAGAGACCTTCCGCCACCACGATGTACATTTTGCTGGAAAAGTAGGAGGGTGCCATGGTGAGTTTGCCCAGCGTTGTCAGCTGATCGGCACCAAAACCGACCTCTTCTTTCAGTTCGCGAACTGCCGCTTCATTCACGGTTTCACCTGAATCGATCAGCCCCTTGGGGAAACCAAGCTCATAGGTTTCCAGTCCGACGGCATACTCCTGAATCAGGATCAGATGGTCATCAATAATCGGCACAATCATCACCGCTTCACGCTCTGAGGGCTTCATCCGCTCATAAACGCGATGCGCACCATTGCTGAAAGTCAGATCGACCGATTCAATGGTGAATAACCGTGAACGTGCCACGGCGGTGATATTGAGGATGTCAGGTTTTTTTGGAATTTTCATATCAGCCTCAAATTATTTTGCGCCGGCTATCTGGAGCGAATTAGCATACCTAACCACAGGCAATTGTGCGACAGTCAGACAATCACGTTATCGTTACACAGATTACATCGATTGAATAACAGCCTTTGGTTATCACTTAAGACTAAATTTGCATTAGTCAATATGCTGCGATAAGTTTCAGATAATACCGATATTTAATCCAGTCTGAGCCGGTTACCATTCGGACAAGGCAGGGTTTAACAAATGCTAATCAGATATACGCTGGCACTATTTCATCGGGTGTCTGACTCCTCAGGGTTATATAATCTTCCGGAATGCCTCTTTTATAGTGAGCATAACCGAAAGCGAAAGTTTAAAGTGAAGGCAGCATTTTGGCTGAATTGAGCAGAGCATGAGCACAATCTTGATGATCCTGGCCATAGTGCTGACCTGTTCAATCCTGGCAGGCATTGGGTTCTGGTACGCTATGCGGCATCGTCCGCCGTTGGCGAAACCTCTGCCATTTATCAGTCCGCCCTGCCGTAAACTCTCTGCTCAGGAGCGTGAGGCGGTTGATAAGTATGTCGCCGCGCTGGAAAAGCAGCCCCGTACCACGGTGACGACCGATAAGCGCAGCGCGTCCGAACGACTGACGCTGACGGCACAAAGCAACAATGTCTACCCCGTTACCCGTGCGATTACCCGCTACGGACTCTCTACGGACGATCCCCATAAATGGCGCTACTACCTTGATGAAGTTGAAGTTCATCTGCCGCCGCTGTGGGAACAGTACATCGCCGACGAAAACTACGTTGAGTTAATCCGCACCCAATCTATTCCGCTGGTGATCTCGCTGAACGGCCACTCGCTGGTGGATTACGCCGTGGATCAGCAATCGCTGCCGACGCTGATGCGTCCGGTGTCGACCAACGCCTCTATCCGCAAAGCGGAAACGGAAAACGTCGAACTGCTGCAGGTGCGCAAAGAGACACCTGAAGAGTATCGTCTGTCGCGGCCAGATGGCACGCGTGAAGCGGTGATCATCTCTCTTGCCTTCTTACTCTTCTTCTTCAGCCTGTTAGTCCCCGCAACGCTGATGATCTGGCTGGTGCTGACGGGTGCAGTCATGATTGCCGCCAGCCTGTGGCTGCTCTACCGCATTCCGGGTGAGCGCGGCCTGCGTGACATACACTGCCTGCGCGGCGCGCCAAAGCGCTGGGGCCTGTTCAGCGAATCGAACCAGGAGCAGAGCAATATCACACTGGGGATTATTGACCTCGCCTATCCACCACACTGGCAGCCTTATGTCGCGCACGATCTCGGACAGGTGACGGATGTGGAGATCTACCTTAACCGTCAGGTGGTGCGTCAGGGTCGCTTCCTGTCGCTGCAGGATGAAGTCAAAAACTTCCCTATTCAGCGCTGGCGGAAAAACGTGGTGCTGGCCTGCGGTTCACTGATGGTGCTGACCATGCTGGTCACCTGGATCCCGCTCGGCATGCCGATCAAACTCAGTCTGGCCTGGGCCAGGGGCACTGACAGCCTGGAGGTCAGCAGCGTCGATAAACTCAGCAGCGTGCCCCTGAATATTGGCGACAACCTCAAAGTGAGCGGTACCGGCATGTGTTCGGTGCCGGACAACTATCAGAGCAACCGAAGTTACGCCTTCATGCCGTTCGACTGCTCGGCGGTCTACTGGAATAACGCCACGCCGTTGCCGCAGCCACAATCGGACATTATTGATAAAGCCGCTGCTCTGCTGGAGACCACCACAAAGCAGCTGCATCCGGAAACCAATACCGATCCTAAACTGAATCCGCAGCTGGCCTCCGCGATTCAGAAGTCCGGCATGATCCTGCTGGATGACTTCTCCGATCTGGTGATGAAAACGCAGGATCTCTGTAATCAGCCACAGGATTGTATGCGCCTGAAAAATGCGCTGGTGAACCTGGGCAATGCCAAAGACTGGGAAGCGCTGATGCGTCGCGCAGATTCCGGCCAGCTAAACGGCATGAATGTGCTGCTGCGGCCGGTCAGTGCCGAAGCCCTGGAAAACCTGGTCAATACCGCCACCTCGACCTTCTTTTTCCGCGAAACCCGTCGGGCGGCAGAAAATCTTAACAGCCCGCCGCCAGGGGGTTTTCTGATCGTCAGCGACGAGGGCCGCCAGCTGGTGAATCAGCCTCAGCCAACCGTGTCGCTGTTTGACCTCGATCCGCCCTCTCAGTGGCGCGAACTGCAACGTATCTCCGCCATGCTGCTGCATACGCCTTTCAGCGCCAGCGGCATCATCACCAGCATTTCAACGGATGCCAACGGCACGCGTCACATTGTGCTGCACAATGAACCGGATGCCATGGCGCAGTGGCGCTATCTCGGCACCGTATTGCTGCTGCTGGTGCTGTTAACCTGCGGTGTGATCAATGGGTTACTGGCGCTGCGCCGTATGCACCTTAATCGCCAGCGCATGATCGATATCCAGCACTATTACGACAAGTGCTTCAATCATAACCTCGGCACTTTGCAGAGCGTGCGCCCGATATTCTGAGCCCTGCCCTTCTGTGCTACCCTGTCGCCCGGTTTTTTTACAGGGTGAAACATCCGCATGCTCAACTGGTCTGAGATTGATACCGTGCTGCTCGACATGGATGGCACGCTGCTGGATTTGGCGTTTGATCGCCACTTCTGGCTGGAGCATGTCCCTGAACAACTCAGTCAGCAACGCGGCATCACCCGGGCGGAAGCCGAAGCGATCATCGCGGAAAAGTATCAGGCCGTCGCCCATACGCTAAACTGGTATTGTCTGGATTACTGGGCAGAAGCGCTGGCGCTGGACATCCGTGCCATGACCTGGGCGATGCGCAGCCGCATTGCGCTGCGTGACGATACGCTGCCTTTTTTGCAGGCTCTGCGCCGCGCGGGCAAGTCCACTATCCTGCTGACCAACGCGCATCCTTACAATCTGGACGTCAAACTGGCGCAGACAGGTTTAGCGCCGCACCTTGATTTATTACTTTCCACCCATACCTTTGGGTATCCGAAAGAAGACCAACGTTTATGGCAGGCGGTACAACAGCACACCGGCTTTTCTGCGCCGCGAACGCTGTTTATCGATGATAGCGAAGTGATTCTGGATGCTGCGGCGTCATGGGGCATCGGCGAGTGCTTAGGCGTAAAGAACCCCGATTCGGGTCGTCCTGAGCAAATCTTTCAGCGTCATCGCGCCACCGGCGATTACCGGACGCTGATCTGAGTCAGGAGCAGCAATGAAGAAAGAGAAAAGCAGCGAAGAGGTACGCCTCGACAAGTGGCTGTGGGCCGCGCGCTTTTACAAAACCCGGGCGATTGCGCGGGAGATGATTGAAGGCGGCAAAGTGCATTACAACGGCCAGCGCAGCAAACCCGGCAAGGTGGTAGAGCTGAATGCGGAACTGACACTGCGTCAGGGCAACGATGAACGCACCGTGGTGGTGGCGGACATCAGCGCTCAGCGCCGTCCCGCCAGCGAGGCACAGCAGCTCTATCGCGAAACCGATGCCAGCATTGAAAAACGCGAAAAAATGGCGCAGGCGCGCAAAATGAATGCGCTGACTATGCCCCATCCCGATCGGCGACCTGACAAAAAAGAGCGTCGCGATTTGATGAAGTTTAAATTATCGGGCGATGAATAACGCCGTCTTAGCTGACGCGCCATCGCCCCGTACCAGTGAGAGAAAAAATATGTCAGCCCAGGATCAACTGCACCGTTATCTGTTTGAAAATGCCGCCGTGCGCGGCGAGCTGGTGAACGTCTCTGACACCTGGCGTGAAACCGTAAAGAACCATGATTATCCGGCACCGGTTAAAACGCTGCTGGGTGAGATGCTGGTCGCCACCAGCCTGCTGACTGCCACGCTGAAGTTTGATGGCGAAATCACCGTGCAATTGCAGGGTGACGGTCCGCTGTCGCTGGCGGTGATCAACGGTAACAACAACCAGGAACTGCGCGGCGTAGCGCGTATCAAAGGCGACATCCCGGACGACAGTACCCTGAAAAGCATGGTGGGCAATGGCTATCTGGTGATCACCATTTCCCCTGAAAAGGGCGAACGTTATCAGGGAGTGGTGGGACTGGAAGGTGAAACTCTGGCGGAGTGCCTGGAAGATTACTTCATGCGCTCAGAGCAGTTGCCAACGCGGCTGTTTATCCGCACCAGCGACAAAGGCGCCGCGGGTATTCTGCTGCAGGTGATGCCTGCGCAGGATACGGAGAAAGAGGTTTTCGACCATCTGGCAACGCTGACCGAAACCATTAAAACGGAAGAGCTGATCGATCTGCCTGCGAATGAAGCGCTGTGGCGTCTCTACCATCAGGAAGAGGTCACCCTCTACGATCCGCAGCCGGTGATCTACAAATGCACCTGCTCGCGTGAGCGCTGTGGCGAAGTACTGACCACGCTGCCGCAGGAAGAGGTGGATGAGATCATCGCGGAAGATGGCAAAATCGACATGCACTGCGACTATTGCGGCTCAAACTACGTGTTTGACGCCGTCGATATCGCCGGTATTCGCAGCCACTCCCTTGAGAATAATAACCAGCTTCACTGATTTATCGGGCGGCTTCTGCCGCCCCTTCCCCGCCGCCCATGCCTATCCCCATAATTTTTCAGACAAATTATCTTTTTTTACTTTCATAACATCTTTTAAACGTTCGAAACATAGCCTTAACGCGCCCTGAGTCGCATTTTTAGATCACTGCCCTTTTTCCCTTAACGCAGAAGAGTAAACTGCGCGCGATCGTGCAAACGCCCGGAAGTCAGAGGCAGATGCCCTGAATTGCCCGGTGATCTTTGCAGGCTGTCGTGACGAAGCGCAGTCGACTGTCAGTGATTTGCCGCACCCGATACAACAGCCGGTGGCACGATCCCAACCTATCTCTGCTTTGCAGAACAGACACCGATTTAAGGAGCAGTAAAATGCGCGTTAACGGCCTGACCTCGCAAGACCTTGCCGCTTTGGGCATCGTGGATACCACGGAAGTGGTTTACAACCCTGATTACGACACGCTTTTTCAGGAAGAGACGCGCCCGGACCTCGAAGGTTTTGCTCGTGGCACCCTGACGCAGAGCGGCGCGATTGCAGTAGACACCGGGATTTTCACCGGGCGATCGCCAAAGGATAAGTACATTGTGCGTGACGACACCACGCGCGATACCCTGTGGTGGAACGACCAGGGCACCGGCAAAAACGACAATCAGCCCCTGTCGCAGGAGACCTGGAACGCGCTGAAAAGCTGCGTCACCCGCCAGCTTTCCGGCAAGCGCCTGTTTGTGGTGGATGCGTTCTGTGGTGCCAATGCCGATTCCCGTCTGAGCGTACGTTTTGTCACCGAAGTGGCCTGGCAGGCACACTTCGTGAAGAACATGTTCATCCAGCCTGACGACGCTGAACTGGCCGAATTCACTCCCGACTTTGTGGTGATGAACGGCGCCAAATGCACCAATTCAGACTGGCAGGCGCAGGGTCTTCACTCTGAAAACTTTGTCGCCTTCAATCTGACTGAACGCATGCAGCTGATTGGCGGAACCTGGTACGGCGGCGAGATGAAGAAAGGTCTGTTCGCCATCATGAACTACCTGCTGCCGCTGAAAGGCATCGCCTCGATGCACTGCTCTGCAAACGTGGGTAAAGCGGGCGATGTGGCGGTCTTCTTTGGCCTCTCGGGCACCGGTAAAACCACACTCTCTACCGATCCTGACCGCCAGCTGATCGGTGACGATGAGCACGGCTGGGACGATGATGGCGTGTTTAACTTCGAGGGCGGCTGCTACGCCAAAACCATCAACCTCTCTGAGCAGGCTGAGCCGGAGATCTACCGCGCCATTCGCCGCAATGCGCTGCTGGAAAATGTAGTGGTTCGCGAAGATGGCAGCGTCGATTATGACGACGGCAGCAAAACCGAAAACACCCGCGTCTCCTATCCGATCAATCACATCGACAATATCGTGCAGCCGGTCTCAAAAGCGGGCCACGCGAAGAAAGTGATTTTCCTGACCGCCGATGCGTTTGGCGTGCTGCCACCGGTTTCACGTCTGACGCCGGAGCAGACGCAGTATCATTTCCTGTCAGGTTTCACCGCCAAACTGGCGGGGACCGAGCGTGGCGTCACTGAGCCGACCCCCACCTTCTCCGCCTGTTTCGGCGCGGCGTTCCTGATGCTGCATCCGACGCAGTATGCGGAAGTGCTGGTGAAACGGATGGAGGCGTCCGGTGCGCAGGCTTATCTGGTCAATACCGGCTGGAACGGCAGCGGCAAACGCATCTCACTGAAGAATACCCGCGCCATTATCAATGCCATTCTGGCGGGTGAGCTGGATGATGCGCCGATGGAAACGCTGCCGATCTTTAATCTGCAGATGCCGGTTACGCTGGGCGAACTGGATAGTGATACGCTCGATCCGCGTCGTAGCTGGGAGAGTGAGGAGAAGTGGACCGCCGCCGCCGAAGGTCTGGCGCAGCGCTTTATTGATAACTTCGACAAGTACACGGATAACGCCGCAGGTGCTGCGCTGGTGAAAGCTGGCCCGCAACGCTAAAAGAAGCGGCGCGGCAATGAAACTGCCGCGCCGTTTTTATCATCCCGACACGCTGTTGCTGCCGTTGTTGTGGCTCAGCGCCATGCTTTCCACTAACGGCAACCAGGCACGAATGCGTAAACCGCCGCGTTCGCTCTCGCCAATCTCCAGCGAGCCCTGATGAGCATCGATGATACGCTGCACGATCGCCAGGCCCAGACCGGTTCCGCTGGTGCTGCGGGCGCTGTCACCGCGCACAAAGGGCTGGAACAGATGCGCCAGCTGATCCGGCTTGATGCCAGGTCCATCATCTTCCACCTGGAACCAGGCACGATGCAGTTCCCGTCCGCTGCTGACCCTGATCCAGCCATTACCGTATCGCGCGGCATTGACCACCAGGTTAGCCAATGCCCGTTTAATCGACAGCGGGTTGATATCCAGCATTAACTCTTCCGGCATCACCGCATTTTCGATCTCACGTTCATAGCCGCTTTCAGCGGCCACCACTTCGCCCAGCACACTGTTAAGGTCGGCGCGCTCAGTCTGCATCTCCTGACCGGTACGCAGGTAGTCGATGAACTGCTCGATAATGGCGTTGCACTCTTCGATATCTTTATTAATCGATTCGGCCAGGTAGCCATCCTGCTCGCTCATCATCTCGGTGGCGAGACGAATACGGGTCAGCGGCGTTCGCAAATCGTGGCTGACGCCCGCCATTAACAGCGTGCGGTCATCCGCCAGCTGCTTCACCCCGGCCGCCATCTGGTTAAAGGCGCGGGTCACCGATCGCACTTCTGACGCGCCATACTCGCGCAGCGGCGGCGGAATAATCCCGCGCCCGACCTGCAGGGCGGCGTGCTCCAGATCCACCAGCGGGCGGTTCTGGATGCGGATAAACAGCCAGGCACCGCCAATCGCCAGCAGCATAATCGCCAGGGTGTAGCGGAACAGCGGCGAGAAGTCGCCCTGATGAATTTCAGTCAGCGGCACCCGCACCCAGATATCGGGCGACAGCCAGGTTTTCAGCCAGACGACGGGCGAGTTTTTGTTAACCTCAACCCGCACATCGGTGGGACCGCCAAGCTGCTGGCCCATCTGCTCGCTCAGGAATTCATAGTGCTGCGCCCATCGTAATCCGCTCTCCTCTGCTGCTGCATTGGTGTAGAGCGAGATCCCCAGTTCGCGGTAGATTTCCCGGCGAAACGCCGGTGGCACTTCCAGCTGCGTGCCATCTTCCAGCTGCAACCGGTCGGTCATCAGCATACGAACTTCGTAAGCGAGCACCTTATTGAACTGTTGCAGGCTGGGAAGAATGGCGAAGTTCAGCACCACCAGATAGGTCGTTACCAGGCTGACAAACAGCAGGGTAACGATCAGCAGCAGGGTGCGGGCAAACGAACTGCGAGGCGAGAAGCGCAGTCGCTTCATGCTTTACTGCCGTCCGGCACAAAGACGTAGCCCAGACCCCAGACGGTCTGGATATAACGCGGATGCGCAGGATCCTCTTCCACCATGCGACGCAGGCGGGAGATCTGGACGTCAATCGAACGTTCCATGGCGCTGTATTCACGCCCACGCGCCAGGTTCATCAGCTTATCGCGAGACAGCGGCTCACGTGGATGGCTGACCAGTGCTTTCAGCACCGCAAACTCACCGCTGGTCAGCGGCATCGGCTCATCTTCACGGAACATCTCGCGGGTGCCGAGGTTAAGTTTGAACTTACCAAAGGCGATGATCGCCTCTTCCTGCGAAGGCGCGCCTGGCAGTTCATTGGCCTGACGGCGCAGCACCGCACGGATGCGCGCCAGCAGCTCACGCGGGTTAAAGGGTTTAGGAATATAGTCGTCAGCGCCGATCTCCAGCCCCACGATACGATCCACCTCTTCGCCCTTGGCGGTCACCATAATAATCGGCATCGGGTTGCTCTGACTGCGCAGACGACGGCAGATAGAGAGACCATCCTCGCCTGGCAACATCAGGTCGAGCACCATCAGATGAAAGGATTCACGGGTTAACAGACGATCCATCTGCTCGGCATTAGCGACACTGCGCACCTGAAAGCCCTGCTCGGTGAGATAGCGTTCAAGCAGTGCACGCAGACGCATATCATCATCGACGACCAGAATTTTGTAGTTCTCTTGCATTTTCAACTCCCAAAGGCGCTATTGCCTGAGCCAACATTGTTAAAAAAAGATGCCTTATAGTGACAGTCATTAATGGTTTATATTCTAGCCAAAATTGTTACAAAGCATATTAAACAGGAGCTTATATTTGATTTAAGGCGATTTCGGGTCAGTTTTAACGCGTCTGGCGCTGCCCGGCCCCTGTTACGGCAAATCTGAAAAAACGGCTCTGTTTCTCTGAATCGCTGGCGTCAGAAGCGGGCCAGTTTTTATTCGATGAACGAATTCAGCAAGTTAGCAGACAATTTGACTTAATGATCAGCCATCATTGTGGATAAGCTCCAGATAATCTACCTCAACAGCAGTCAGGCAGCATAATATTCCAGCAAACCTGCGTAACGCCCCACTCTCCTCTCGGATTAGTTTCAGCGATGCCACCAGCAAGACCAGTTGAAATTAAAGTCCGTTAAATCAATCAGTAAAGCCAACTTTTCGCCTTCTCCGTTTTCAACCAGACTGCTCAGGCAACATTCGATGTCTCAACGGGGATTACACACAATGAAAAAAACAATTTTACTGCTGAGCGCGCTGACATTAAGCAGCGTCACTCCAGCTTATGCTGCCACAGCCACCGGTGAAGCAGCTGGCGCAGCGGCAACCACCACAGCACAAGGTAACTCTAACGCCATCGGTGTTGGCGCAGTCGCAGCCCTGCTGGGCGTTGCGCTGGCCACCATGGGCGGCGGCGGCGGTGACGGTCACAGCACCGGTACATCGACCACCACGGCGACTCACGCCGGTAAATAAGTATCACGACTTCTTTTACAGCTTCAGATTACTGGCTTCAGATTGTTGTTCAGCACCAACCCTTTCGCCGCCGGGGAAGTCAACGTGGGTTTTTAGCCTTTAAAAACCCTTTCCCCGCCCTTTTTTGCCGCGCCCCCTTTGTCTTACACTGTTCTTCTTTGGATCTCTCTGGCCGGTATAGCATGAAAACCCGACTCATTACCCGCGAAGGCTTCGATAAGCTGAAAGCAGAACTCGACTATCTCTGGCGTGAAGAGCGACCGGAAGTGACAAAAAAAGTCACCTGGGCTGCCAGTCTTGGCGATCGCAGTGAAAATGCCGATTATCAGTACAACAAAAAACGGCTGCGTGAAATCGACCGTCGCGTTCGCTATCTGACCAAAAGTCTTGAACAGCTGCGTATCGTTGACTATTCACCCCAGCAGGATGGCAAAGTCTTCTTTGGCGCCTGGGTGGAAATTGAAAACGATGAGGGCGACCTCAAACGCTTCCGCATTGTGGGCTACGATGAGATTTTTGGCCGCAAAGATTACATCTCCATCGACTCGCCCATGGCGCGGGCGCTGCTGAAAAAAGAGGTCGGCGATGCTGCCACCGTCGAGACGCCAGTGGGGCCGGCGCTGTGGTATATCAACGCGATTGACTACCCGCAATAACCCTTCAGATTATCGCTGAAAGCCGCCCGCGTCTCTGGCAATTTTAACCATCAATCCGTATAACTGTCGGCTATTTCTCAACCCGGAAAGCAAGACAATCCTGATGATGAAAGTTCTGAGCCAGATAATTGCCAGTGAGCTCCAGGCGCGTCCAGAGCAAGTTGACGCCGCCGTTCGCCTGCTGGATGAAGGGAATACCGTGCCGTTTATCGCACGCTATCGTAAAGAGGTCACCGGCGGGCTGGATGATACCCAGTTGCGCCAGCTGGAAACCCGCCTCAGCTATCTGCGTGAACTTGAAGAGCGCCGTCAGTCGATTCTGAAGTCGATTGACGATCAGGGGAAACTCACTGACGACCTCGCCCGCGCGATCAACACCACCCTCAGCAAAACCGAGCTTGAAGACCTCTACCTGCCCTACAAACAGAAACGCCGGACGCGTGGACAGATCGCTATCGAAGCGGGTCTGGAGCCGCTGGCGGAGACGCTGTGGCAGGAGCCGTCTCACATTCCTGAGCAGCTTGCCGAACAGTATGTCGATGCCGAGAAAGGCGTCGCAGACGTCCGTGCCGCGCTGGATGGTGCCCGCTACATTCTGATGGAGCGTTTCGCTGAAGATGCCGCGCTGCTGGCGAAGGTGCGTAATTACCTGTGGAAAAATGCCCATCTGGTGTCACGCGTGGTCGAAGGCAAAGAGGAAGCAGGCGCGAAGTTCCGCGACTACTTTGATCACCATGAAGCGCTGAGCGGCGTGCCGTCGCACCGTGCGCTGGCGATGCTGCGTGGCCGCAACGAAGGCGTGCTGCAACTGTCGCTGAATGCCGATCCACAGTTTGATGAAGCACCGCGTGAGAGCCACGGCGAAACGCTGATTGCTGAGCACCTGAACCTGCGCCTGAATAACGCTCCTGCCGACAGCTGGCGTAAAGCGGTGGTGAGCTGGACGTGGCGCATCAAGGTGATGCTGCATCTGGAAACAGAGCTGATGGGCACGGTGCGCGAACGCGCAGAAGATGAAGCGATTAACGTCTTTGCCCGCAACCTGCACGATCTGCTGATGGCCGCTCCCGCCGGTATGCGCGCCACCATGGGGCTGGATCCGGGCCTGCGCACCGGCGTCAAAGTGGCGGTGGTCGATGCCACCGGCAAGGTCGTCGCGACCGATACCGTCTATCCGCATACCGGCCAGACCGCGAAAGCCGCAGCCGCCGTAGCCGCACTCTGCATTAAGCATCAGGTTGAGCTGGTGGCGATTGGCAACGGCACTGCTTCACGTGAAACTGAGCGCTTCTTCCTGGATCTGCAGCAGCAGTTCCCGCAGGTCACGGCGCAGAAAGTGATTGTCAGTGAAGCTGGCGCATCTGTCTATTCGGCCTCAGAACTGGCGGCGCTGGAGTTCCCGGATCTCGATGTTTCGCTGCGCGGCGCGGTGTCGATTGCCCGACGTTTGCAGGATCCGCTGGCTGAGCTGGTGAAAATCGACCCGAAATCGATCGGTGTCGGTCAGTATCAGCATGACGTCAGTCAGAGCCAGCTGGCGAAGAAACTCGACGCGGTAGTAGAAGATTGCGTGAACGCCGTCGGCGTTGACCTCAACACCGCCTCGGTGCCGCTGCTGACCCGCGTGGCGGGCCTGACGCGCATGATGGCGCAGAATATTGTCGGCTGGCGTGATGAGCATGGCCGCTTCCAGAACCGTCAGCAGTTGCTGAAAGTGAGCCGCCTTGGGCCAAAAGCCTTTGAGCAGTGTGCGGGCTTCCTGCGCATCAACCATGGCGATAACCCGCTGGATGCCTCGACTGTGCATCCGGAAGCCTACCCGGTGGTGGAGCGCATCCTGGCCGCCACCGAGCAGGCACTGAGCGATCTGATGGGCAACGCAGGCAGCCTGCGTAATCTCAGCGCCCGCGATTTCATTGATGAACGTTTTGGTCTGCCGACCGTCACCGACATCATGAAAGAGCTTGAGAAGCCGGGCCGCGATCCGCGTCCTGAGTTTAAAACTGCACAGTTCGCTGAAGGCGTAGAGACGCTGAACGATCTGACGCCGGGCATGATCCTCGAAGGTGCCGTCACTAACGTGACCAACTTCGGTGCATTTGTGGATATCGGCGTTCATCAGGATGGCCTGGTGCATATCTCTTCGCTCTCCGATCGCTTCGTGGAAGATCCGCATCAGGTGGTGAAAGCGGGCGATATCGTCAAAGTGAAAGTGATGGAGGTCGATCTCCAGCGCAAGCGTATTGCCCTGACCATGCGTCTTGATGAGCAGCCAGGCGAAGGCAATGCCCGTGGTGGCGCGAAAAACGCTGCTCCGCGCGAGGAGAAACGTCAGAACAACGCGAAAGGTCGTCCGCGTCCGGTCAGCTCGTCAGCAGGTAACAGTGCGATGGGTGATGCGCTGGCTGCGGCTTTCGGTAAAAAACGCTAAGCTTTTCAGGGGGCCACTGCCTGGCCCCCTCTTCACACCCTTCTCCCCGGTTGAAAATCCCCGCCATCGCGCTACGCTAAAAAGACGCCTGTCATAAAAACAACACCTGCTGTGGCACCCAATTCACGATGGAAACGATCACCGATCTGATTGATAAGATTTATGCTGGCACATTTCCGGAGGCGACCTTTGCGCGCCTGCTGGCTGACATCGCCACCGCCCGCGAGGCCATTAAGCTGCCGCGCAAGGCACACTGGGATGAGCAGGATGTGGTGCTGATCACCTATGCCGATCAGTTTCGCGAAGCCGATAAACCCACGCTCAGCACCTTTTCCCGGTTCTATCAGCAGCACCTGCAATCCACGTTTCCGCTGGTTCACCTGCTGCCCTTTTTCCCCTGGTCGTCCGATGACGGCTTTTCGGTGATTGATTACCATCAGGTCGATCCGCTGTGCGGCGACTGGCAGGATATCGCGCGGCTGCATCAGGAAACCCGGCTGATGTTCGATTTTGTCTGCAACCATATGTCGGCACACAGCGCCTGGTTCAGCCACTTCCTGGCGCAGGATCCCGGCTGGGACGATTTCTTTATCAGTATGCCGCCCGCCACCGATCTCAGCGCCGTGACGCGTCCGCGCACCTCGCCGCTGCTGACGCCGTTTAAAATGGCGGATGGCGAAACCCGCTTTATCTGGACCACCTTCAGCGCCGACCAGATCGACCTCAACTTTGCCAATCCTGAGGTGCTGCTGCGCATGGTCAATGTGCTGCTCGACTACCTGAAACGCGGCGCTGACTATGTGCGTCTCGATGCGGTCGGCTACATGTGGAAAACGCCCGGCACGCGCTGTATTCATCTGGAAAAGACTCATCAGCTGGTGAAGCTGTTTCGCGCTATTGCCGACCAGGTTGCGCCTGGCACGGTGATTATCACCGAGACTAACGTGCCGCATCAGGACAACATCAGCTATCTGGGCAACGGGCACGATGAGGCGCAGATGGTCTATCAGTTTTCACTGCCGCCGCTGGTACTGCATGCGATTCACACCGGCTCGGCGCGCGCACTGCGGCAGTGGGCGAGCGCTCTGGATCTCAGCAGCAACGACACCACCTTTTTCAACTTTCTGGCGTCACACGACGGCATCGGCCTTAATCCGGCGCGCGGCATTTTGTCTGAAGTAGAGATTGTGGCGCTGGTGCGCGATCTGGCGCTGGAAGGCGCGCTGGTCTCCTATAAAAACAACCCTGACGGCACCACCAGCCCCTATGAAATCAACGTCACCTATCTGGATGCGCTCAACCGTGAAGATGACGATGACGCCACGCGGCTGAAACGTTTTTTGCTGGCCCATGCGATTCTGCTGGTCTTTCCCGGCGTGCCTGCCATCTATATCCAGAGCATTCTGGGTGGTCGTAACCATTACGATGGCGTGCGCGCCGCCGGACACAACCGGGCGATTAATCGGCAGAAGTATGATTTACAGCAGATTGAGGGAGATCTGGCGGGCGGTAACTGGCTGCGCCAGCAGGTCTATACCCGGCTCGGGCAACTGATTCAGCTGCGTCGTCGTCAGCCTGCGTTTCACCCGGATAATCCGATGACGCTTTATGAGAGCGAAAACGCCGTGCTGGTGCTCAGACGTCATCAGCCAGAAAGCGGCGACGGGCTGCTGTGCGTGTTTAATCTCAGTGGACGGTCAGTGGAGACGCAATTACCGGTGGCGCATACGTTGCAGGATGTGGTGAGCGGAGAGAAAATTGATGGCACCCAGCCGGTTAAGCTGGATGCCTGGCAGTTCATGTGGCTACGTTAATTACTTGTAGACTTCAGCCGTTGCGCTGAATTTACCGTGTTCGCGGCCTGCGATCACGCGGTAATATTTACCGCCCTTTTCGTCAGCGAGCTTCGACAACACTTTCTTAGCATCCATTGGCGAGGTGGTTTCCGCCGTGGTGTTAACGTTGCCGATCTTTTGCAGGTTCATTGTTTTAACTTCTTCCTGGGTGACTTCTTTCGCTGCCATCGCAGAAAATGAAATCGCGCCCATCATCATTGAAGCCACAACCCATTTAAAAACCTTCATTATGTTTACCCTCATTCATGATCCATTGTGAGATGTAAGCAGCCGCTAAACGCGTAAGGCAGTATGGAACGGCATAGTCATTTCCATGACTAATCACATAAAATTGCAACGGCCTCGCTCACAGAGAGAAGTATTGCTGCTGTCTGCGATTTTGCCAGTTCAAAGCGTCATTATCACGGCAGATTACTGATAAAATTAACAATATGCTGGCAAAAGCTCTCAGGATGGGAAATAAAAGGCGCATGTGCGGCTTTTTCGATAACCACTGAGGGCGATGCTGGCAACATTTCATCAATCTCCGCCACAATCCGGCGCGGCACCAGTCCGTCTAACGCGCCATAGAGCCGCAGGAACGGCAGCGTAATCTGCGGTAACGCGTCGCGCAGATCGACCTGGCGCAGAATCTCCAGTCCGCCATCCAGCACCGCCACCTCCGGCATCGGCTGCGACAGCACCACCTCTTTCAGCTGCCGCGCATCGGCGCGAGCCGTTTCGGTACCCAGCGTCTGCAGCGCCAGAAAGCGCTCCACCGTGCGCTGGAAATCGTTGCTGAGCATCTGCTGAAAGTTCTGCAGCGTCTCCGGTTTAATGCCGGGCCAGCTCTCTGTGGCGGTGAAACAGGGCGACGAGGCAACGGTGATCAATGCAGCCAGTTTTTCTGGCGCACTCAGCGCCAGCTGCGTCGCCACCAGTCCGCCCAGCGACCAGCCCACCACAATCGCCTGCGGTGGCAGCGCGGGCAGCAATTGCGCTGCCATCTGCTCCAGCGTCAGCGCACCGAAATGCTGGCTGCGGCCATAGCCGGGCAGATCGACCAGATGCAGGCGATAGTGCGCGCTGAGTCGCGGAATGATGCTTTGCCAGACTTCGGCATTCAGTCCCCATCCGTGCAGCAGCACAAGATCGCGTTTTCCTTCTCCGCAGGTGTGCCAGTAGAGCGACGTCATCAGTTACTATCCCGAAAATGATAAGGAGGTCGCTATGCTAGCAATGCTCGCCCTGTGTTGGCTATGCCGGATGCCGTTGCGGATAGCCCGGCACGGCATCTGCAGCTTATGTCTGCGCGGATTACCGCCGTTACCGCTGCTCTGTCCACGCTGCGGATTGCCGGCAGGTTCAGCAAAGGTCGCCTGCGGCCGCTGCCAGCTTAAACCGCCCGCCTGGCAGGCGCTGGTCTGCGTCAATGACTATTGTCCGCCGTTCAGCCAGTGGGTTAACCAGCTTAAATTTTCTCACATAACCGCACTCAGGGTGATGCTGGCGCGGCTGCTTTTGCTAAGCTGGCTTAATGTTTACCGGCGTGGCAGTGTGCCGCGTCCCGATCTGCTGCTGCCGGTTCCGCTGCATCGGCGACGACGCTGGCAGCGTGGCTTTAATCAGACGGTACTGCTGGCCGCACCGCTGGCGCACTGGCTGGGATGTGAATGGCGCGAAGGTCTTTCCCGCAAGCGCGGGGGCGCATTACAGCATCAGCTCAGCGCCCGCCAGCGCCGCACCAACTTACGGGGTGCTTTCTGCCTTGAAATGGTGGTGCAGGGACGCCATATCGCTCTGCTGGATGACGTCATTACCACCGGCAGTACGGTAGATGAAATCAGCCGACTATTAATGGCCCAGGGTGCCGCCAGCGTGCAGGTCTGGTGCCTGTGCCGTACCTTGTAGAGCGTCTTTGATGGGCGTATTATAACCAACTAAATTAGTCAACTATTGAGCAATCGACATGATCCGAATTACTGACTCTGCCCAGGAACATTTTTCTAAACTGCTATCCAAACAAGAAGATGGCACCCAGATTCGCGTATTCGTGATTAACCCGGGTACGCCAACAGCCGAGTGTGGCGTCTCTTACTGTCCGCCCGATGCCGTTGAAGCTACTGACACCGAACTGAAGTTCGAAAAGCTCTCTGCTTACGTTGATGAACTGAGCAAGCCGTATCTGGAAGATGCTGAAATTGACTTCGTTACCGACAATCTTGGTTCACAGCTGACGCTGAAAGCGCCGAATGCCAAAATGCGTAAAGTCTCTGATGATGCGCCAATGGTTGAGCGCGTGGAGTATCTGCTTCAGGCGCAGATCAACCCACAGCTGGCCGGCCATGGCGGTCGCGTGTCGCTGATGGAGATCACCGATGAGGGCTACGCCATTCTGCAGTTTGGCGGCGGCTGTAACGGCTGTTCGATGATCGACGTGACCCTGAAAGATGGTATCGAGAAAGAGCTGCTGGCCGCCTTCCCGGAACTCAAAGGCGTGCGGGATATTACTGAGCATCAGCGCGGTGAACACTCGTTCTACTGATGAATAAGCGGGGTTTGCAGTCAGAATCTGCCCTCTCCGCTGAGAGATCGAGCCTGCTCAGGGAACGCGGTCAGATCGGAAAGACGCAAAATCCGTCATCCCTGACACGCTCGGCCCGCGCCATCCCTGACGCGGGACGCTTTCCTCCTCTGCCCGCGCTCCCTGCGTGTTGAGTTGAGCAGTTGCTGCCAGATTTATTCTGATCAAGTTTTATCATCGGTCAGAAACGGCAGCCTGGCTGCTGCGCTTCTGTTATTGCCCTTTCTGTCCTGACTGACGCTGCTGGCTGACCACCTTCAGCAGTGCATTTACTTCCTTGTCCGCAAAGATCTCCTCCAGCGTTTTGCTCAGCTTGCGTCGCCAGTTAGGGTACTGATCCACCGTGCCCGGCACGTTGACCGGCGTGGTCATGCCAAGCCAGTCCTCAGGCTGCAGGCCAAGCAGCGCACTGTCGGTATCCGCCAGGAAGCGATGTATTGCCCGATTCAGCGCAGGCGTCATGGTGAGCTTCTCTGCCTTCTTCTGGCTGCGTGCCGGTAAGGCGCCCGCCTGATGAAGCGCATCCAGCAGCGCCTGCTTCTGCGCGGCGCGCTGCTGATGTAACGCTTTCACCGCATCGCCCGGATAGAGGCCAATCTTCTCACCCAGCGCCAGGTCGCCCTGCTCCCAGAAGCCGGTCAGCGTAGGCAGATCATGCGTGCTGGCGCTGGCGATAGACTGGCGCGGATAGTCCTGCGGCGCGCGATAGCGCTCATCCTTCTCCTGCTCAAACCAGAGCACCTTCCATGAAAAGACGCCACTTTTACGCAGCAGGCTGACAATCTCCTGGGGGACGGTGCCCAAGTCTTCACCAATCACCATACAGCGCAGCCGGTGGCTCTCCAGCGCCAGGATGCCCAGCAGATCGTTGACCGGATAGGCCACATAGGCGCCTTTATCCGCCGTTTCCCCGGCAGGCACCCACCACAGACGCAGCAGTGACATCACATGGTCGATGCGCAACGCGCCGCAGTCGCGCATATTGGCGCGCAGCATGTCGATAAATGGCTGGTAGCCGCGCGCCTTCATGACATGCGGATCCATCGGCGGTAAGCCCCAGTTTTGTCCCAGCGGACCGAGGCGGTCAGGCGGCGCACCCACCGAGGCCTTGAGGCGGTAAAGCTCCGGGTCGTGCCAGGTTTCCGCGCTGCCTTCCGCCACGCCCACTGCCAGGTCACGATAGAGTCCGACGCTCATGCCCAGCGCCTGACTGTGCGTCCAGCAGCCAGAGAACTGCTGCTGCGCCAGCCATTGCAGCCATTGCCAGAAGGCGATCTCCTCTTCATGCTGTGCACACCACTGCTGCACCTCCGGCAACTGGCTGTTGCGCCACCCTTCCGGCCACGCAGGCCAGCCGCCCTGCTGCGCCTTATCTGCCCGTCGCTCCAGCTGTATGCCGTCGTAGGCGGCCTGATAACGCAGGCTGTCGCCGCCTTCATGCACAAAGGCCGCCCAGGATTGATGCTCTTCGCTCTGGCTGTCTCGCGTCTGAAAGTGTGCCCAGGCGTGCCGCAGCGCAGCGAGCTTAAGCGCCATTACGGCCTCGTAGTCAACCAGCTCCGCCTCACGCGCTTTGGTCAGCGCCTTCCGGGTTCTGGCGCTTTTCCACCACTTCTGTGCCGCCGAGCTTTGCTGAAAATCGGCTACCTGACTGACGTCGATATAGATGACGTTCAGCCAGCGGCGCGACGACGGGCTATACGGACTGGCGAAACCGGCGCTGGCGGGATAGAGCGCATGCAGCGGATTCAGCCCGACAAAATCGCCACCGCGTTCAGCCAGCTGCACCAGCAGCTGGTCGAGATCGCCGAAGTCGCCGATGCCCCAGTTCTGTTCAGAGCGCACGGTGTAGAGCTGCACCAGCGCACCCCAGCGTTTTTCCCCCGCCTCCAGCGCCGGAGGCAGATAGCAGCGGCGCGGCGCGACGATAATCCGCGTCTGCCAGCTTTTTTTGCCCTTACTGAGTGTGAGCTGGTGGTACCCCTGCGCCAGCGGGCCAGGCAGTGTAAAAGGCTCACTGGCGGTTAACTCGCCGCTGTGCTGTTTGCCGTTTTCAGTCTGCAACTGCCAGCGGTAAACGCCGCTGCCCTGTGGCGTCAGCTGTCGCTTGCCACTGCCGCTGAACACCGCGACCGGCGGCAGCGGCGATTTTTTTGCGTCCTGCGGGTCATCCATCACCGCCAGCAGCGCCTGCAGGGTCTCATCGCTGATCGCCTCTTTCTCGCCATTGACGTTGATGTAGTCCAGTGAAATTCCCGCGGCACGGGCGGCCTGACCGAGTGAATGTTGCTTCATTGCTGCTCCTTAGCGCGGTGCCTGCCAGATACGTTGCTGATAGTCACGAATTGACCGGTCCGAACTGAACATGCCGGTTCGTGCCGTATTGAGGATGGCGGCGCGGGTCCAGCCTTCCGGGTCGCGCCACAGGGCTTCCACCCGTTGCTGCGCCTCGATGTAGGCCTGGAAATCGGCCAGCACCAGCCAGGGATCGCCATGTTTCGTCAGGCTCTCCAGCATCAGGTCAAACGCATGTTTATCCCCGTTGCTGAATTTCCCCTTCTCCAGCGATTTCAGTAGATCGTCCAGCGGCTTGTTCTGCTTACGCACCTTTTTCGGGTTATAGCCTTTCGCCTTGAGCGCTTTGACCTCATCCACGGTGTGACCGAAGATAAAGATATTCTCCTCACCCACCTGTTCGGCAATCTCGACATTGGCGCCATCCAGCGTGCCAATCGTCAGCGCACCGTTCAGTGCCAGCTTCATGTTGCCGGTGCCGGAGGCTTCATATCCGGCGGTGGAGATCTGCTCTGAGAGATCGGCCGCCGGGATCATCAGTTCGGCCACGGTGATGCGGTAGTCCGGGATAAACACCACTTTGAGTCGATCACCGACCCGTGGATCGTTGTTCACCACCTCCGCCACCTTGTTAATGGCGTAAATGATATTTTTGGCGAGGTAATAGCCGGGCGCAGCTTTGGCCCCGAACAGGAACACCCGTGGCGTAAAGGTGACATCCTCCGGGTTATGACAGAGCTTCTGATAGCAGTAGAGGATATGCAGCAGGCTGAGGTGCTGGCGCTTGTACTCATGCAGTCGTTTGATCTGCACATCGAACAGCGCGGCCGGGTTCACGATAATCCCCGTGTGGCGGGCGATATACTCCGTAAGCTGCGCTTTGTTCTGCTGTTTGATGCTGCGATAGCGCTGACGAAACGCCTGATCGTCGGCATAGGCCTCCAGACCGCTTAACGCCTCAAGGTTATTGGCCCACTCGGTTTTCAGCGTCTCATCAATCAGCCCGGCCAGCGCCGGATTACACTGCTTCAGCCAGCGGCGCGGTGTGATGCCGTTGGTGACGTTGTGGAATTTCTGCGGCCAGAGCTGGTGATATTCCGGGAAAAGATCGCTGACCACCAGGCTTGAGTGCAGCGCCGCCACGCCGTTGACCGCAAACCCGCTGACGACGCAGAGATTCGCCATCCGCACCTGACCGTCAGCGACCACCGCCAGCTTGTGCCACATCGCTTTGTCATCCGGCCAGCGCTGCTTCACCTGCTTTTTCAGCCGCTGGTTGATCTCTTTGATGATCAGCATATGGCGCGGCAGCAGACTGCGCATCAGCTTCTCATCCCAGCGCTCCAGCGCCTCCGGCATCAGCGTGTGGTTGGTGTAGGCAAACAACCGGCTGGTGATCTGCCACGCCTCATCCCAGCTCAGCTGATGCTCATCCAACAGCACGCGCAGCATCTCCGGGATGGCGATGGTGGGATGCGTATCGTTGAGCTGAATCACTTCGAAGTCAGGCAGGCTGTGAATGCTGCGTCCCGCCAGATGGTGACGACGCAGGATATCCGCCACCGCACAGGCGCACTGGAAATATTGCTGCATCAGGCGCAGCCGCTTGCCGGCCTGATGATTGTCATTGGGATAGAGCACTTTGGTCAGTTTTGCCGCCTCGATGCCCGGCTGCTCCGCCTGCAGAAAATTACCGTCGTTAAACGCCGTGAGATCAAAAGGATGCGCACTCACTGCCTGCCACAGGCGCAGCGGCAGCGTCACACCGTTGCGGTAGCCGGTCACCGGCAAATCCCAGGCCTCGCCGCGCAGCGTAAAATCGGGCAGCCAGCGTACACCGACGTTTTCCTGCTTTTCTACCCGGCCCCCCATCGCCACCTCAACATCCAGCGCCGCGTTGTGGCGGAACCAGGGATAGCGCTCACGCTGCCAGTCATCGGGCGCTTCAATCTGCTGACCATCATCGAAAGACTGGCGGAACAGGCCATACTGGTAGTTCAGTCCGTGGCCGGTGGCGGACTGCCCCACCGTTGCCATCGAATCCATGTAGCAGGCGGCCAGTCGTCCCAGCCCGCCGTTACCCAGCGCCGGATCGACCTCCTGCTCCAGCAGTTCCGTTAAATCGAACTCGTGCTCAGCCAGCGCCGCTTTGACGTCGTTATACCAGCCGAGATTGAGCAGGTTGTTGCCGGTCAGACGGCCAATCAGAAACTCCATCGAGAGGTAATTAACGTGACGCTGCTGCACAGCCGGACGCGGTGCCGGTTGTGCGTCCAGTAGCTCCGCCAGCGCCGCGCTGACCGCCTGCCACGCCTGGTGCGGGGTCATCTGCTGGGCGGAACGGAGACTTAACTGTTGCCACTGGCGGGTAAAGGCGGCATTAAAACGGGCTTTATTAAATTTTTGCTGCGGCATATCACTCCCTTCTGTTACGCAATGAGGTGAAGCAAAAATAGAAAGCGCACGGGCTGGCAACCGGGTGCCAGCAACCGTTAAGTAAAGACGGGAGTGAGGAAAAAAGCGACAGCAATCAAAGAAAAACGCCAGCCGGGAGGCTGGCGTGGCAGGAATCAGCAGAGTTCGAGGTGAACCTCATGCTGCTCAATCACCTTCATTACGCTGGCAGGCGGCGTTTTGTCGGTGTAGAGGTAGTCAAGCAGACTCATGTTGCCGAGGTTGACCATCGCGTTACGGCCAAACTTCGAGTGATCCACCACCAGCATCACGCAGCGTGAATTTTCAATGATGGCGCGCTTGGTGCGGACTTCGTGATAGTCAAACTCCAGCAGCGAACCATCCATATCGATGCCGCTGATCCCCAGAATGCCGTAGTCGAGACGGAACTGAGAAATAAAGTCGAGCGTCGCTTCACCCATTACCGCGCCATCACGGGTCCGCACTTCACCGCCCGCGATAATGACCCGGAAATCGGGTTTATCCATCAGCAGCATGGCGACGTTAAGGTTATTGGTCACCACGCGCAAATCGCTGTGGTTGAGCAGCGCATGCGCCACCGCTTCCGGCGTGGTGCCGATATCGATAAACAGCGTGGCACCATCCGGGATCTGGCTGGCCACGCGCTGGGCAATCCGCGCTTTTTCCGCTGACCACATCATTTTACGGTCGTGCCAGGCGGTATTCTCAGAGCTGGAGGGAAGCGCCGCGCCGCCGTGGTGACGCTGAATTTTGTTCTGATCGGCCAGATCGTTGAGATCGCGACGAATGGTTTGCGGGCTGACCTCAAAATGATCCACCAGCTCCTCAGTACTGACATATCCCTGACGACGGACTAAATCGATAATCGCGTCATGACGTTGCGTCTGCTTCACGTTCCTCTCCTGTTAACCCGCATAATCCTGTCTAACGACGCGTGACTTTACGCGTATCCACCAGCGCCATCGCCAGTCCGACCACCAGACCGGCGACGTGCGCCGCGTTGGCAATAGCCAGACCAAAGACGCCAAACCAGCCAATCACCAGCCAGACCAGCGCAAAACCGATCAATCCCCGTTCAAGATAGACGCCGCTGTCGGGATCGCGCTCCCCGCGCAGCCAGCAGTAACCCATCAGGGCATAGACCACGCCCGACAGGCCACCAAACCAGATGCCGCTGAACTTCGCCTGCAGCCAGCCGCTAAGCAGAGCCGAAATCAGCAGGATGACAAAGAGTTTGCCGCTGCCAAGTCGCTTCTCAACCGCGCCGCCCAGATACCACCACCACATCAGATTAAACAGAATGTGCAGCAGTGAAAAGTGCAGCAGCGCATGGCTGAACCAGCGCCAGACCTGAAGATGCTGATCGGCATCCGGCCAGGAGAGCCAGGCCATCACGGTACGATCGCCCATGACCTGCATCAGAATAAATATCGCGATACAGAGCACCATCAGCGTCATGGTCAGCGGACCGGCACGCTCACGGATATTCGCCCAGATATTGCTGCGCTCATAGCGCAGGCCACTGTCAGTTTTTCCGCTGTGCCAGCTGGCGGCCTGATAACGCGGATGGTTAGGGTCGTGCAAAAACTGCTGAAGTTCGTTTTCGACCAGTGAAATCTTGCTCTCATCATCCAGCATGATGACGTAGTGATTTTCATGCTCAATACGCAGCGTGATGCCCCGCGTCGCCATGTAGTCAACAAAGGCCTGCGCCATGCGGGGCTGATTAAATTGGGTAATGCGCATCAGTAACTCTCCATGTGACGAGCGGCAATCTATTCGCTGCCGAGGGCAACCTGCTGAGGAAAGGCAGCACGCCAGGCATCAAAGCCGCCATCAATGCTGTACGCCGCGCTGAAGCCCTGTCCCAGCAGATATTGTGCCGCGCTTTTGCTGCTGTTGCCGTGATAGCACATCACCAGCACCGGCAGGCTGTGATCGGCGCCGCTGACAAAATCGCTGAGGTTGCTGTTGGTCAGATGCAACGCACCGGCCGCATGACCCAGGGCATAACTTTGCGGATCGCGGATATCTACCAGCAGCGCACCCTGCGCCAGACGCGCCTGCGCCTGCTGCACATCAATACATTCGAACGTTTCCATGGGATCTCTCATAACAGCGTCACAATAGCGCGTAGTGTAACCCGAGAATCGACGCCGATAACCTGACAATCGTTACGGCTATCGGTTTTTTTGGTGGGCAGAATGTTAGCTATATCACGCAAAAATGTTTTTACCTGGTTAAAAGCTGGCGTCAATGTTGGTTTGCGATTATGATTATGCTCGAAAACGAACATTAGTGAACTATTCCGAACATCGGAGGAGATGACGTGGAAACCAAAGACCTGATCGTGATCGGCGGCGGCATCAACGGTGCCGGCATTGCAGCAGATGCTGCAGGACGCGGACTGTCGGTGTTAATGCTGGAGGCGCGGGATCTGGCTTGCGCGACCTCCTCTGCCAGTTCAAAACTGATTCACGGCGGCTTGCGCTACCTTGAACATTACGAATTCCGTCTGGTCAGTGAAGCACTGGCCGAGCGTGAAGTGCTGCTGAAAATGGCTCCGCATCTGGCGTTCCCGATGCGCTTCCGTCTGCCGCACCGTCCGCATCTGCGTCCGGCGTGGATGATTCGCACCGGCCTGTTTATGTATGACCATCTTGGCAAGCGTACCAGTCTGCCAGGCAGTAAAAGTTTGCGATTTGGCGCGGATTCGGCCCTGAAGCCGGAAATTACGCGCGGATTCGAATATTCTGACTGCTGGGTCGATGATGCCCGCATGGTGGTACTGAACGCACAGGAAGTCGTGAAGCGTGGCGGCGAAGTCCGTACCCGCACCCGCGTGACCCGTGCCTGGCGTGAAGGCGGCCTGTGGAAGGTCGAAGCGGAAGATGTCGACAGCGGTAAAACCTTTACCTGGCAGGCGAAAGGCCTGGTCAATGCTGCCGGCCCGTGGGTCAAACAGCTGTTCGACGACAGCCTGAAGCTGAAATCGCCTTACGGTATTCGCCTGATCAAGGGCAGCCACATCGTGGTGCCACGCGTCCATACCGAAAAGCAGGCTTACATTCTGCAGAACGAAGATAACCGCATCGTGTTTGTCATCCCGTGGATGGATGAGTTCTCTATCATCGGTACCACCGACGTCGAGTACAAAGGCGATCCGAAAAACGTCAATATTGATGACAGCGAGACCGACTATCTGCTGAAAGTGTTCAACGGACACTTTAAAAAGCAGCTGACCGCTGACGATATCGTCTGGTCCTATTCCGGTGTCCGTCCGCTGTGTGATGACGAATCCGATTCGCCACAGGCGATCACCCGTGATTACACCCTGGATGTGCGCGACGATAATGGTCAGGCTCCGCTGCTGTCGGTATTTGGCGGCAAGCTGACCACCTACCGTAAGCTGGCAGAACATGCGCTGGAGAAACTGGCGAAGTACTACCCGAACGCGGGCCCGGCATGGACGAAGAACTGCGTGTTGCCAGGCGGAAATATCTCCGGCACCCGTGAAGATTATGCGGCCAGCCTGCGTCGTCGCTATCCGTTTATCAGTGAAAATATGGCGCGCCACTTCTCGCGCACCTACGGCAGCAGCACTGAAACCCTGCTGGCTGGCGCGAAAAGCCTGGACGATCTGGGCGAGAACTTCGGTCACGAGTTTTACGAAGCAGAATTACGCTACCTGGTGCAGCATGAGTGGGTTCGTGAGCTGGATGATGCTATCTGGCGTCGTACCAAACAGGGCATGTGGCTGACCAAAGAGCAGCAGGCGCGAGTCACCGAGTGGCTGGCAGCGAAAGCTAAACCCGCCCTGTCGCTGGCATCATAAACGGACAGTAACTAACTAAAGAATCAGAAAGCAGGCTTCGGCCTGCTTTTTTTATGTCTGCGATAGCGGGTCGGTGAATCCGGGTGCTGATCCGACAGGTTGCGCTTTTCAGCGTGCAGCAGAGTTTATTTTTGTACGACGAACTTTTTATTAAAAATGCCAGGCTCAAACCATTTTTTATACAGAAATCCGTTTATGCGATCACATTTTTGGTCAGCGCCTAAACTCAACGCTTTCTGCTTCGCATATCAAAACGTTCACATCCTATTGTTACTGTAAATATAACGTTCAGGCTTTTTGCTTAATTGAACGACGTCATCAGAAAGCACAAACTTTCCTCAGTAAAAACGAAACAACCGTTATTTTAATCAGGAGGTTGAAATGAACACAGGCCAAACGCCTGCCCGGGAATGGAACACACGCCGCAGTGAAAAAGCGCGTCGTCTGGCATCCTTCCCTGTTGATGGCAAAGTCATTCCTACTGAAAGAGCTGTAGAAGCATTTGAAAAACTGATTGCACCGGGCGACCGGGTGGTACTGGAAGGGAATAACCAGAAGCAGGCCGATTTTTTATCACGTACCCTGGCTGAGGTTAATCCGGCGATAGTACACGACCTGCATATGATTATGCCGAGCGTGGGTCGCAGTGAGCATCTGGATATTTTCGAAAAAGGCATTGCGCGTAAACTCGACTTCTCTTTTTCCGGTCCGCAAAGTCTGCGTATTTCTCAGTTGTTAGAAGATGGTCAGCTGGAAATAGGCGCAATCCACACCTATATCGAACTCTATTCCCGCCTTTATGTCGATCTGAGTCCAAACGTCGCGCTGATTGCCGGTTATAAAGCTGACCGCAAAGGCAACCTTTACACCGGCCCGAGTACTGAAGATACGCCTGCCCTGGTGGAAGCCGCCGCGTTCCGTGACGGTATCGTGATTGCCCAGGTAAATGAGCTGGTCGATGACGAGACCGACCTGCCCCGCGTCGATATTCCCGGCTCCTGGATCGATTACATCGTCGTAGCCGATAAACCTTTCTTTATCGAACCGCTGTTTACCCGCGATCCGCGCCTGATTAAACAGGAACATATCCTGATGGCGATGATGGCGATTAAAGGCATTTACGCCGAACATCAGGTGCAGTCACTTAACCACGGTATCGGTTTTAACACCGCCGCGATCGAACTGCTGTTGCCCACCTACGGCGAACAACTCGGCCTGAAAGGCAAAATCTGTAAGCACTGGACCCTTAACCCGCATCCGACGCTGATCCCGGCGATTGAGAGCGGCTGGGTTGAAAGCGTGCACTGCTTCGGTGGCGAACTGGGCATGGAAGAGTACATTCGCGCCCGTCCCGATATCTTCTTCACCGGCAGCGACGGCTCTATGCGCTCTAACCGCGCCTTCTGTCAGCTGGCAGGTCAGTATGCGGTGGATATGTTTATCGGTGCCACCCTGCAGGTCGATGGCCTGGCAAACTCCTCAACCGTGACCCGCGGTCGCCTTTCAGGGTTCGGCGGTGCGCCTAACATGGGCCACGATCCGCACGGCCGACGCCATGCCACGCCTGCATGGCTCAATATGATCACCGAACCGGATCCGATGCAGCGCGGTAAAAAACTGGTGGTTCAGATGGTGGAAACCTTCCAGGCCGGTGCCAAACCGACCTTTGTTGAAACGCTTGATGCCGTTGAAGTGGCGAAATCGACCGGTATGCCGCTGGCACCGGTGATGATCTATGGCGATGACGTCACCCACGTGCTGACCGAAGAGGGTATTGCCTATCTCTATCGCGCGGAAAGCCTTGAAGAGCGCCGTGCGATGGTCGCTGCGGTAGCCGGCATCACCGATATCGGCCTTGGCGTCGATGCGGCGCGCGTGGCGGCCCTGCGTAAAAGCGGCAAAGTGGTCTATCCGGAAGATATGGGCATTCGTCGTTCAGATGCGACCCGCTCACTGCTCGCCGCCAGCAGCGTCTCTGACCTGGTGGAATGGTCGGGTGGTCTTTATAACCCACCGGCAAAATTCCGGAGCTGGTAATGAAACTTCTGTCGCAGACTCAAACCGAGGCGCAGGCCAGCCAGCTGGCGATGATTGCGCGCGATTGTCTGACCGATGAAGCGCGGCTAAGCCCCAAGCCGGGTCTGGTAGACAGTCGGGGAAACGGCGCGCATCAGGACCTGACGCTGGCGCTGATGGAGCGTTCCGCTCACAGCCTTGTGCCGACCTTTCTGGCGCTGGCCCGTCACAGCTGGCTGCGTCCTGCTGATATTGCCCTGCGTGAAACGGTGGGTCGGCTGGGCCGTGACGGTGAACAGCAGATGATGGCGGCAACCGGCGGCGTCAACACCCATCGGGGTGCGATCTGGGCGCTGGGACTGCTGGTCAGTGCTGCAGCCATGCACGGTGGCGCGGCCAGTGCCGACCAGCTGACCCGCACAGCAGCCGCGCTGGCCAGCCTGCCCGACCGCGCCGCGCCAAAACTGTTCAGCAAAGGGTTAAAAGCGACGCATCGCTATCAGGTGCCCGGCGCACGCGAAGAGGCGCAACAGGCGTTTCCTCACGTGATGAAGCTGGCGCTGCCGCAGCTGCTGACAAGTCGTGCAACGGGTGCCAGTGAAAGCGAAGCCCGCCTTGATGCGCTGATGGCGATCATGACCTCGCTCAGCGATACCTGCGTGCTGTCACGGGCCGGTATGACCGGACTGAAAGCGATGCAGCAGGGAGCACGCGCCGTGCTGCTGTCTGGCGGCTGTCGCACAGCAGGCGGTCAGAAGGCGCTGGCGCAGCTCGACCAGCGCATGCTGTCGCTAAACGCTTCGCCTGGCGGGGCCGCCGATTTGCTGGCCGCGACGCTGTTTATTGATCGGGTCTGTTCACCTGAACATTCTTATTTCTAGAGGCCATTATGGAACACATCACATTATCTTTACCTGCTAACCGCTCACTCAGCGGTAAAGCTCTGGCAGGGGTCGTTGGTTCCGGTGATATGGAAGTGCTGTACACCGCAACTGAAGGACAAACGCTTAGCATTGATATCACCACCTCACTGGATAACAGCGACGCCCGCTGGAAGGCGCTGTTTGACCGCCTGAATTTAACCAACGGTCTGCCTGCCGGAAAGCTGATTATTCACGATTTCGGCGCGACACCCGGCGTGGCGCGTATCCGTATTGAACAGGTTTTTGAGGAGGTGAGCCATGCGTAACGATGCCAGTTTTATTGAATTACGCGCCCGTGAGCGCGCCCGTGCACTGCTGGACGACGGCAGCTATCGCGAACTGCTGGATCCTTTTGAAGGCATCATGTCGCCGTGGCTGGCCCCGCAGGGTGTGGTGCCGCAGTCAGATGACGGCATGGTGGTGGCACGCGGCACGCTGAACGGGCAGCCTGCGGTCGTTATCGCCATTGAAGGCACCTTCCAGGGTGGCAGCATGGGCGAAGTCTCCGGTGCCAAAATGGCGGCGGCGCTGGAACTGGCAGCCGAAGACAACCGCAACGGAACACCCACTCAGGCGGTGCTCTGCCTGGAAACCGGCGGCGTGCGTTTACAGGAAGCCAATCTGGGGCTGGCGGCGATTGCCGATATTCATGCCGCGATTGTCGATCTGCGCCGCTATACCCCGGTTATCGGCATTATTGCCGGTACCGTCGGCTGCTTTGGCGGGATGTCCATCGCCGCTGCGCTGTGCAGCTACCTGATTGTGACGCGTGAAGCGCGCCTGGGGCTCAACGGTCCGCAGGTGATTGAGCAGGAAGCGGGCATTGAAGAGTATGACTCGCGCGATCGCCCGTTTATCTGGAGCATGACCGGCGGTGAAATCCGCTACGCCAGCGGCCTGGTCGATGCGCTGGTCGGTGATGGCGTCAATGCGGTTAAGAGTGCGATGAATGACTTCATCGCTAAAGGCGTTCCGGCGCAGCACCGCAGCGATAAATATGCCGATTTCCTGCCACGTCTGACGCAGTTCGACACCCGTCAGCAGGCGGACACGGCGCAGATTAAACAGCTTTTCGCCCGGGAGGATAAATAATGACCCAGACAAACAGCCGCGGTGCAATCTGGCTGGAAAAACTTGCACCTGATGCGCAGCGCCTCAGCGGCCTGTGCGCCTCTGTCCAGGTGGCTGACGGTGAACTTAATGGTGAAAGCGTGCGCTTTATCGCCGTGGTGCCCGATGCACAAAACCACTATCCGCGTGCCGCGAGGGGCGAAGTCGGTCTGCTGGAAGGCTGGACGCTGGCGAAAGTGGTGAATGAAACGCTGGAAGAGGACAAGAACAGCGACGTGAAACGCCCGATTGTGGCGGTGATCGACGTGCCGAGTCAGGCATATGGCCGTCGCGAAGAGGCGTTCGGTATTCATCAGGCGCTGGCCGGGGCTGCGGGCGCTTATGCCAAAGCACGCCTTGCGGGTCATCCGGTGATTGGGCTGATTGTTGGCAAAGCGATGTCTGGTGCCTTCCTGGCGCACGGTTATCAGGCCAACCGCCTGATTGCGCTCAACGATCAGGGTGTGCTGGTGCACGCGATGGGTAAAGAGTCCGCCGCGCGTATCACGCTGCGTTCCGTGGAGGCGCTGGAGAAACTGGCGGCGACCATTCCGCCGATGGCCTATGACGTCAGCAACTTCCATACGCTGGGTCTGCTCTCCGATCTGCTGAACGTGGCTAATCCTGATGCGCCTTCTGACGCCGATGTGGCGATGGTCGAGATCGCCTTGCAGAAAGCCATTAGCGATGCGCGTCAGGATCCGAGCCTGAAAAACCGGCTGGGCGCATCCAATCGCCACAGCTCCTCCCTGGTTCGCGAGCGGATGCGCGCAACCTGGTAATTAAATAAAAAAATAAACCTGCCGAAACCGGTCTGACGGGGCGCATTGCTAAGTGCGCCCCGGGGCAGTGGCCGTGTTCAGAATTATAAACATCGCTGTTAACAGAAAATTCTTTCTTAAATACAGGTGATTTATGATTTATATAATTGTTCATGCCCTTGCTCCGATTTTTGTCATCATGCTTCTGGGTTTCTGGGCCGGTAAGGCCGGAATGGTCAACAACAAAGACGTCTCTCTGCTGAATATTTTCGTCATGGATTTTGCGCTGCCCGCCGCGCTGTTCAGTGCCACGGTACAAACGCCCTGGCCGGGCATCGTGGCGCAATGGCCGCTGATTGTGGTTATTACCGGCGCAATGTGGATTACCTATGGAGCTGTCTATTTCGCGGCTACAAAAGTTTTCAAAAAGTCACCGCAGGATGCGGCTGTGCTGACACTGACTGTGGCGCTGCCAAATTATGCCGCGCTGGGCCTGCCCATTCTGGCCAGCGTGCTGGGTGAAAATGGTGCCACCTCGCTCTCGGTAGCGGTCTCCATCGCCTGTGGTTCAGTGCTGCTTACACCGCTTTGCCTGCTGATTCTGGAACGTGAAAAAGCGTTTGCCGACGGCACCGAACACGGTTCAACCCTGACCATGCTGCCGATTCTGATGTGGCGTTCAGTGAAAAAACCGATCGTACTGGGACCGTTGATTGGCGTGGTGTTATCAGCGCTGGGCGTTAAAATGCCTGATCTGGTGCTGGCTGCCATCAAACCGCTGGGTCTGGCTGCTACCGCCGCTGCACTCTTCCTGACCGGTGTCATCCTGTCGGCACGCAAACTGAAACTCAACGCGGTGGTGGGCGTCGGCACGGTAACTAAACTGCTGATTCAGCCCTTTATCGCCTGGGGTCTGGTGCTGGCATTGGGTCTCAGCGGTCCTGTGGCAATTACCGCCATTCTGATGATTGCGCTCTCCGCCGGTTTCTTCGGGGTGGTGTTTGGCAACCGCTTTGGCGTGCAGTCGCCGGATGCAGAGGCTGTGCTGCTGCTCAGCTCTATTCTCTGTATTTTGTCATTACCGCTGTTCATTACGCTGACATCAGGAATGTAATATGAGCTCTGTACCGCGCCCCCACGATCTGCTCTGGCTGCGAGACGGCAACGCCTTAGCCGCCATCAGTGAGAGCTGGGTCAGTCAGTTCTGGCATCCCGGCCTTCCGGTCGTGGTGCGGCGCGACAGAAGCGAAACCGGGCTGATACCGGTGGGTGTGCGCGGCGAGCGCCGCGAACAGCGCGCCGCCGGATGGGTCAATGCAGCGGACATCGTTCGCGTTGTCACACCGGAGATGCTGGCGGCGCGTGCGCAGTTGCTTGCCTCGCCGTTCACCGCTTATGCGCCGGTCGGCGCGGCGATTGCCCTCAGTGAGCACGACTGGCCGTGGCGCTGGGGCATTACCGGCAGTACCGGTTACGCACTGGCAACTCAGCAACCCACGCTGCATGCCGCCAGCGATCTTGATTTAGTTATTCGCGCGCCAGAGCCGCTGGCGCGCGATGCGCTGCAACGCTGGCAGGCGCAAACCGACACGCTGGCCTGTCGGGTCGATACGCAGATAGAAACGCCGTCCGGCGCGTTTGCCCTCAGCGAGTGGCTGCGTGAAGGCCGCGCGCTGGTCAAAACCGTTACCGGGCCGATACTGACCGCTTCACCCTGGAGCAGGGAGCTACAATGAAAATACTCTTTACCTTTCCCGGCCAGGGCACTCAGCGTGCCGGGATGTTACAGCACCTTCCCGACGGCGACGCCCTGTTAAACAGCGTGCGTGCAGTGCTGGGCGACGAGACTGACCAGCTCGACAGTGCCGATGCACTGCGCCACACGCGCGCCGTGCAGCTCAGTCTGCTGATTTGCGGTGTTGCCTGGGCGCGCGAGCTGATCCGCCGTGGGGTGAAACCCGATATCGTCAGCGGTCTGTCGATCGGTGCGTTTCCTGCTGCGGTGATTTCCGGCGCGCTGGATTTCAGTGATGCTCTGCGGCTGGTGGCACTGCGCGGCGATCTGATGGAGCAGGCTTATCCGGAGGGATATGGCCTGACCGCCATCACCGGCCTGACGCTGAGTCGTCTGGAAAAACTGCTGCCCGGCAGCAACACCTATATCGCCAACCTGAATGCGGAAACGCAGATTGTGATTGCTGGCCGCGATGAGGATATGGCGGTAGTCGCGCAGAAAGCGCTGGATGCCGGTGCCAGCAAAGCGATTAAACTCGCGGTGAGCGTGCCGTCGCACTGCGCGCTGCTGGATAAGCCCGCTGCAGAACTGGCGCGCGCGTTCGGGTCCGTCAGCCTTTCCCGTCCCCATTGCGCTTACCTCAGCGGTTCAACCGGACGCGTGATTTGGGAGCCGGAGAAGATTGCCGACGATCTTGCCTTTAATATGGCGCGTACGGTGCAGTGGAATGATGCGATGGTTTCAGCCAATCAGCGCGATGCCCGACTGGCGATTGAGATGCCGCCTGGCAATGTGCTGACCGGCCTGACGCTTCAGGCGGGCTGGCAGGGCGACGCGATTTGTCTGGAGCGCAACAGCGTTGAGGTTGCACTCCATCTGGTTAAACGGCTGAGTCAGTAAGGCTGCGGGCGTACATCCGCCCTTCTGCCGCCAGTGCCAGCAGGTCATTATCCCGTTCGCGGCGATGTGAGTAGACAATCGAGATCTGCTGACGCATCTGGTAAGGCTCAGCGAGCGTCAGCAGCTGAATGTTGTTTTCATACACCTTCTTCATCCGTCCCGGGATCAGTGCCAGGCCGACGCCCGCCTGCACCAGGCTTATCATCGAGAAGATGTCATTCACCTGGGTGACCATACGCGGTTCAAATCCGGCTATCTGGAACGCCTCCTGCGAACCGGCATAGGTGGCAAACCCTTCAGCCAGCGAGACAAAATCACGGTCGGCATAATCACGCAGATCCACCGGACCGGCTCCGTCCCGCGTCTCACCGGCCGGTGTGGCCAGAAAGATCCTGTCCTCAAACAGCGGAATCACATCAAAATGCGCGTCGCTGAGTTCGCCGTCATCGGTGGCGATCAGAATCGCATCCAGCGCATCATCTTCAAGCATATTCAGCAGCATTTGATTGGAACCCATGGTCAGATCGAGCTCCAGCGTGGGCCGACGTAGCTTCATGCCCATGATCAGCCGGGGAATGGTCTCCAGCGTCAGGGAGTAGAGCGTGCCAAGTCGCAGACGCCCTCCGCCGATGCCTGCGACTTTGCGCGCCTCTTCAATGCCTTTGCCCATCAGGGTGGTCACATCGCGACAATAGTCCAGCAGCGTCCAGGCGGCAGGTAGCGGCACCAGGTTGCGGCCCTTGTGGATAAACAGCGGGCAGTCGATGCCCTCTTCCAGCGTATGCAGTGCGCGATGCACGCTGACGCTGCTCAGCGCCAGCGCTTCCGCCGTACGGGCGATATTGCCCTTGCTCATAAACATCATGAAGACGCTGAGTTTACGGAAGGTAATTTCCTGGTTGATGTTGTCACTCATTGCTGCTGTTGCCTGTAGGGTCATTTTGCTTTCCCGCATAGTAGCGATTCTCAGCCAGGGTGTAATGATCTGGCTCGCACAAGAGGCACTTACGGAGGCAGAGGCGATAAGAGGCTGAACCTGCTGAAAGAGGTGCGGGATAGACGGTGAGCAAAGAGAGCAAAGGAGAGTGCGGCCGATCCCTCGGCCGCAAAGAAAGTCAGAAACCTTACTGCACGCGCCTTACAACCTTACTGGCGAGATATTCCAGATCTCATCAGCGTACTCCTGAATCGTACGGTCCGACGAGAAGTAGCCCATTCCGGCGATGTTTTTAGCCGCGCGGCGTTGCCACTCATCCGGTTTACGGTAGAGCGCATCCACTTTATCCTGGGTATCCACATAGCTGCGATAATCCGCCAGCAACTGGTAGTGATCGCCGAAGTTGACCAGTGAATCGAACAGATTGCGGTAGCGGCCCGGATCCTGCGGACTGAACAGACCGGAAGCAATCTGGGTCAGCACCTGATGCAGCTCTTCATCCTTTTCGTAATAGTCACGCGGGTTATAGCCCCCTTTACGCAGGGCTTCGACCTGCGGCGTGGTATTACCGAAAATGAAGATGTTCTCTTCACCGACGTGATCCAGCATTTCAACGTTGGCCCCATCCAGCGTACCGATGGTCAGCGCGCCATTCAGCGCAAACTTCATATTACTGGTGCCGGACGCTTCCGTCCCTGCGGTAGAAATCTGCTCAGAGAGATCGGCCGCCGGAATAATGATCTGCGCCAGGCTCACGCTGTAGTTCGGGATGAAGACCACCTTCAGTTTGTTCTTCACCTGCGGATCGTTGTTGATCACATTGGCGACATCGTTGATCAGATGAATGATGTGCTTGGCAACGTAGTAAGCCGATGCCGCTTTACCGGCAAAGATATTGACGCGTGGCACCCAATCCGCCTGCGGATCGGCCTTGATACGGTTGTATCGGGTGATCACATGCAGCACGTTGAGCAACTGGCGTTTGTACTCGTGAATACGCTTGATCTGCACATCAAACAGCGCGTTCGGGTCGAGCACCACGTCCAGATTCTTCGCCACCCAGTCGGCCAGCCGACGCTTGTTCTGATACTTGGCGACCGCCACTTTTTCAATAAACGCCGGATAGTCGATCTGCGCCTTCAGCTCGCCCAGCTGGCTGAGATCGGTGCGCCAGTTGCGGCCAATCTCCTCATCCAGCACCTCTGACAGCGCCGGGTTCGCCAGCGCCAGCCAACGGCGCGGAGTGACGCCATTGGTTTTGTTACAGAAGCGACCAGGGAACAGACGGGAGAAATCGGCAAACAGCGACTGTACCATCAGGTTGGAGTGCAGCTCCGAAACGCCGTTTACTTTGTGGCTGACCACCACCGCCAGCCAGCCCATGCGTATCCGCCGGCCATCGTTTTCATCAATGATCGAAATGCGCGACAGCAGATCCAGGTCATCGGGATAGTGATCCTGAATGGTCTTAAGGAAGAAGTCGTTAATTTCAAAAATAATGCTGAGGTGACGCGGCAGGATCTTGCCGATCATATCGACCGGCCAGGTTTCCAGCGCTTCGGTCATCAGCGTATGGTTGGTGTAGGAGAAGACCTGACAGCAGACGTCAAAAGCGTTGTCCCAGCTGAATTTATGATCGTCGATCAGCAGGCGCATCAGTTCGGGGATCGCCAGCACCGGATGGGTATCATTCAGGTGAATAGCGATTTTATCCGCCAGGTTGTCCCAGGTCTGATGCATCCGCCAGTGACGGTTCAGAATGTCCTGCACCGTCGCGGAGACCAGGAAATATTCCTGACGCAGTCGCAGTTCGCGGCCTGAGTAGGTCGAATCATCCGGATAGAGCACGCGCGACACGTTCTCAGAGTGGTTTTTATCTTCCACCGCCGCAAAGTAGTCGCCCTGGTTGAACTTGCCGAGGTTGATTTCGTTGCTGGCCTGCGCGCCCCACAGCCGTAAGGTGTTGGTAGCGTCGGTGTCAAAGCCCGGAATGATCTGGTCATAGGCCATCGCCAGGATCTCTTCGGTCTCCAGCCAGCGCACTTTCGCGCCTTCGTGCTGAACCCGGCCACCAAAGCGCACTTTGTAACGGGTATTGAAACGCTGGAATTCCCACGGATTACCATATTCAAGCCAGTAATCCGGCGACTCTTTCTGCTCACCTTCCACAATGTTCTGTTTGAACATGCCGTAGTCATACCGGATGCCATAGCCACGGCCCGGCATGCCCAGCGTCGCCAGCGAGTCGAGGAAACAGGCCGCCAGGCGACCCAGACCACCGTTGCCCAGCCCCGGATCGTTCTCCTCTTCCATCAGCTCGGCCAGATCCAGACCCATCTCATCCAGCGCCTGGTTGAGATCGTCATAAATCCCCATCGCCAGCAGCGCATTGCCCAGCGTGCGGCCCATCAGGAACTCCATTGACAGGTAATAGACCTGCCGGACATCCTGCGACAGCTGAGCACGGCTGGAACGCAGCCAGCGCTCCACCATCCGGTCACGCACCGCCAGCAGCGAGGCGTTAAGCCACTCATGCTTATTGGCGATAGAGGGATCTTTGCCGATGGTAAACATCAATTTATAGGCAATCGAATGCTTTAAGGCATCAACCGTCAACGTTGGTGAGGCGTAAGTGAAAGGTGCATTCATATCCAGTTTTCCCAATCCGTTACATCAAACGTTGGTAGAGATCACGGTAGGCTTGTGCTGCCACCTGCCAGCTAAAGTCCATCGCCATTGCCTGGCGCTGAACATAGCGCCAGAGCGAAGGACGGGACCACAACACGAACGCGCGCCGGATAGCCCGAAGCAGTGACCAGGCGTTGGCATCTTCAAAACTGAATCCACTGGCGATGCCGTCGGCCAGATTCTCCAGTGAGCTGTCATTCACGGTATCGGCCAGCCCGCCGGTGCGGCGCACTAACGGCAACGTACCATACTTGAGGCCATAAAGTTGTGTCAGACCGCAGGGCTCAAAGCGACTCGGCACCACAATCACGTCTGCGCCGCCGACAATGCGGTGTGAGAACGCTTCGTGATAGCCGATCTGCACGCCGACGCTGCCCGGATGCTCTGCCGCCGCCGCCAGGAAGCCCTGCTGCAGTTCAGCATCGCCCTGGCCCAGCAGCACCAGTTGACCGCCCTGCGCCAGCAAGCCGGGCAGCGCCTCCAGCACCAGGTCCAGCCCTTTCTGTTTGGTCAGACGGCTGATCACGCAGAACACCGGCGCTTTATCATCTACCTTCAGACCCATCGCCACCTGCAGCTGACGTTTGTTCTCCGCTTTCGCTTCCAGCGTGTCGCGGTTATAACGCGCGCTGAGCAGCAGATCGTGCGCCGGATCCCAGATAGAGGGATCAACGCCGTTGAGAATGCCGCTAAGACGGCCTTCACGCATCCGCTGTGCCAGCAGGGTTTCCATGCCGTAAGCATATTCGGCAGAGGTAATTTCATGGGCGTAAGTCGGGCTGACCGCCGTGATATGGTCGGCGTAAAAAAGTCCCGCTTTCAGGAAGGAGATCTGACCGAAGAACTCCAGCCCGTGCATGTTAAAGAACGACCATGGCAGGCCAATCTCTTCCATGTGGTGCGCCATGAACAGCCCCTGATACGCCAGGTTGTGCACGGTGAAGACCGATTTAGCCGGACGACCACGCGCTTCCAGATAGGCGCAGGTCAGGCCTGCATGCCAGTCATGGGCATGCACAATATCGGGACGCCACATCGCGTCCATGCCGCACGCCAGTTCACAGCCAACCCAGCCCAGCAGCGCAAAGCGCAGATAGTTGTCGACATACGCAAACTGCGATTCGTCATGGTAGGGACTACCCGGACGATCGTAGAGGCCGGGAGCATCAATCAAGTAGATGCCCACACCGTTAAATTCACCAAATAGCAGACGTACATGACCGGCAAATGTTTCTCGCTCTGTCACGACCTGGAGATCAGGTATGCCTTTGCGCAATGCGGGAAAAGCGGGCAGTAGTACCCGCGTATCCGTGCCGCCCGCAATTTGTGCCTGAGGTAATGCCCCGACTACATCAGCCAGTCCGCCCGTTTTTAGCAGCGGGAAAAGTTCCGAACAGACATGTAAAACCTGCATCCTCGACCTCATTAAGTTATCCGACACGCTCCGCGTGCCGATTGCGTAAGTTTCGCTTATCGCTTACAGCCCCGCTTTGGCCAGCCTGGCCAGCATGGCGCGGGTTACCAGTACGATGCCTTCATCCGAACGGTGAAACCGGCGACTGTCTTCATCCGGGTTTTCGCCAATGACCATGCCTTCCGGTAACTCGCAGGCACGATCAATGACGCAGCGACGCAGACGACACGATCGGCCCACTACCACATCAGGCAGCAGTACAGTTGAATCTATATTGCAAAAAGAGTTAACGCGTACCCGCGGGAACAGCACCGAATTGACCACCACTGAACCGGAGATGATGCAGCCCCCCGAGACCAGCGAGTTCATGGTCATCCCGTGACTGCCGGAACGATCCTGAACAAATTTGGCCGGCGGCAGCGGCTCCATGTGGGTACGAATCGGCCAGGTGACGTCATACATATCGAGTTCAGGCATCACCGATGCCAGGTCGAGATTGGCGCGCCAGTAGGCTTCCAGCGTCCCGACGTCGCGCCAGTAAGGCGGCGCATTGTCATCGTTCTGTACGCAGGAGAGCGCGAAGGAGTGCGCATAGCCTTCGCCGCTTGCCACGATTTTCGGCAGGATATCTTTGCCGAAGTCGTGGTTAGAGCCTGGCGTCTGCAGATCCTCTTCCAGCAGTTCATAGAGATAGTCTGCGTTGAAAACGTAGATCCCCATGCTGGCGAGCGCCTGGGTGTCATCACCCGGCATGGTGGGCGGTTTCGCGGGTTTCTCCACGAAGTCGATCACCATGTTCTCTTCGTCCACTGCCATCACGCCAAACGCCGTGGCTTCATGCACCGGTACCGGTAAACAGGCGATGGTACATTTCGCCTCGTTGACCACGTGATCCAGCAGCATGCGTGAATAATCCATCTTATAAATGTGGTCCCCGGCGAGGATCACGATGTACTGCGCCTGATAGCGGCGAATCACATCAAGGTTTTGCGTCACGGCATCGGCCGTCCCGCGATACCACTGTTCGGTCGAAAATCGCTGCTGCGCTGGCAGCAAATCGACAAACTCATTCATCTCTTCATTGAAGATCGACCAGCCACGCTGGATGTGCTGAGTCAGGGTATGAGACTGATACTGAGTAATCACGCCAATCCGTCGGATACCGGAGTTGACGCAGTTGGAGAGGGCAAAGTCGATAATGCGGAACTTGCCGCCGAAATGCACCGCCGGTTTGGCACGTTTGGCCGTTAAATCGACCAGGCGCGTGCCGCGTCCGCCGGCGAGGATCAGAGCAACCGTCTGTGTAGGGAGCTGGCGGGCCAGCATCAGGTGATCTGTTCTATCTAACTTAACCATGTCTGACTCCTTATGATTGCTTTTGGAACACGCACACACCGTGTGCGGGACCATGCCAGACAGTTAGCAGGATGGGGTTGTCGTCCCCGGCGAAAGGAGGAAGGGCGCGCCATTCTCCGTCTGGTAACACGATGTCATTCACCGTATCCGTGGCGTTTATTGTTATTAACCAGCGGCCGGACAGCAGGATCTGCAATCTGTGCATCCCCTGTGCCCATTCATCGTGTTGCAGTGGCTGGCCACCGGCATTGAGCCACTGCACATTGCCGTCACCGTCCTGCCACCAGCGATCTGCGGTCAGCGCCGGAATGCGCTGGCGCAGCTCGATCAGTGCAGCGGTGAATCCGACTAATCCCTTCTCATCCGCCTGCCAGTCAAGCCAGCTCAGGGCGTTGTCCTGACAGTAAGCGTTGTTATTGCCGCGCTGGGTGTGGCCGCGCTCATCGCCTGCCAGCAGCATCGGCGTGCCCTGTGACAGCAGCAGCGTCGTCAGCAGTGCCCGCACGCTGCGACGGCGACGTTCAATCACGTCGAAGCTGACGTTCAGCCCCTCTTTGCCGTGGTTGTGGCTGTAGTTATCGCCGTGACCATCACGGTTATCTTCCCCGTTCGCTTCGTTGTGTTTACGTTCGAAGCTCACCACATCCCACAGCGTAAAGCCGTCGTGGGCGGTGATCAGGTTAACCGTGGCGTGTGGCGACCGGTCATCATGCTGGTAGAGATCGCTGGAGGCGGCAAAGCGACGGACGAACTCGCCGTTGCTTATGTCGCCGTGCAGCCAGTAACGTCGCGCGGTGTCGCGAAACTGATCGTTCCATTCGGCAAACGGCGGCGGAAAACGACCAACCTGATAGCCGTCAGGGCCGATATCCCAGGGTTCAGCAATCAGCTTGACCTGAGAGAGCAGCGGACAGGCGCGTATCGCCTCAAAAAATGGCGCATCACGCTGGTAATCCGGTGTGCGGCCCAGCACCGGCGCGAGGTCAAAGCGGAAGCCGTCGACGTGGCAGACCCGCACCCAGTAGCGCAGCGCCTCTAAAGCCCACGTCATCACCTGCGGATGATGGATATTCAGCGTGTTGCCGCAGCCGGTCCAGTTCTGATAATCGCCCTGCTCATCGAGCCAGTAGTAGCTGGCGTTGTCGATGCCGCGCATGGAGATTGTCGGGCCAATCTCATCCAGTTCAGCGGTGTGGTTGAACACCACATCCAGCAGCACTTCGATACCCGCGGCGTGCAGGTTTTTGACCGCCTGCTGAAACTCCTGCAACGGCGTCACGCCCGGCTGACCGGAGGCGTAACGGGGATCCACCGCCCAGAGCGCAAAGGGGTTATAGCCCCAGTAGTTGCTGAGGCCGAGCTGCAGCAGTCGCGGCTCGCTGGCGAAGTGCGCCACCGGCAGCAGCTCAAGGGTGGTAATCCCCAGACTGCGCAGGTAATTCACCATAACAGGATGACCGAGCGCCGCGTAAGTCCCGCGCAGCGTTTCCGGAATTTCCGGATGCTGCTGCGTCAGGCCGCGCACGTGGGCTTCGTAAATCACCGTGTTACCCCAGGGAATACCCGGTGCGACGTCGTCCTGCCAGTCAAAATCCTCCGCGACTACCCGTGACTTCGGCGCAATCGCCGCGTTGTCATGCGGATCGGGCTGCGCCTCGCCGCTATGAAACAGCGGGTCATCCGGTACATCGCCCTCAACCGCGCGGGCGCAGGGGTCAACCAGCAGCTTCGCCGGATTAAAACGGTGTCCCTGCTGCGGTGCCCAGGGACCATGCACCCGGTAGCCGTAGCGCTGTCCCGGTTTTAACGCCGGAACATAACCATGCCAGATATCCCCGCTGCGGCCAGGCAGGTCAAGACGCTGTTCTGCGCCCTGCTCATCAAACAGGCAGAGCTCTACGCGCCCGGCATGCTGTGAGAACAGGGTGAAGTTGACGCCTTTGCCATCGTAACTGGCACCCAGCGGTTCGGGATCTCCGGCAGTGATGGTCATTCAGCCTCCCGCACCAGCCATACCGTTGCCAGCGGCGGCAGATTGAGACTCAGCGACTGCGGTCGCCCGTGGCTCTCCTGCTCATCGGTATGCACCCGATGGTTGCGCACGTCGCTGCCGTGATACTCATGCTGATCGGTATTCAGCACTTCACGCCAGTAGCCAGGCTGGTTAACGCCAAAGCGATAGCCCGGACGCGGCACCGGCGTAAAGTTACTGACCACGATCACTTCGTTGCCTTCACGGTCACGACGGACAAAGGCGAAGACGGAGTGTTCCGCATCGTTTACCACCAGCCACTCAAAGCCTGCCGGATCGAAGTCGAGCTGATGCAGCGGCGTGTAGTACTGATAGGTGTGGTTGAGATCGCGCACCAGACGGTGAACGCCGTGGTGCCAGTTGTCGTCCCCTTCCAGCAGATGCCAGTCAAGGCTGACATCGTGGTTCCACTCGCGACCCTGGGCAAATTCGTTGCCCATAAACAGCAGTTTCTTGCCGGGGAAGCCCCACATCCAGCCGTAGTAAGCACGCAGGTTGGCGAACTTCTGCCATGCATCGCCCGGCATACGATCGAGAATCGAGCGCTTACCGTGCACCACTTCGTCATGCGACAGCGGCAGCACAAAGTTTTCGGTGTAGTTGTACATCATGCCGAAGCTCATCAGATCGTGATGGTGCTTACGGTAGATGGGATCGACCTTCATGTAGTCGAGGGTGTCGTGCATCCAGCCCAGATTCCATTTGAACCAGAAGCCCAGCCCGCCGTCTTCGGTGGGACGCGTCACGCCAGGATAGTCTGTCGACTCTTCGGCCATGGTCACCGAACCGGATGCCACGGTGCCGAGCGTACGGTTGGTGTGACGCAGAAACTCAATCGCTTCCAGGTTTTCACGGCCGCCATACTGATTCGGCACCCATTCCCCTTCGCTGCGGCTGTAGTCGCGGTAGATCATCGACGCCACCGCATCCACACGCAGGCCATCAATGCCAAAGCGCTCCGTCCAGTAGAGCGCATTGCCCGACAGGTAGTTGCTCACTTCCCGGCGACCAAAGTTGTAGATCAGGGTATTCCAGTCCTGGTGAAAGCCTTCACGCGGGTCGCTGTGCTCATAGAGCTCGGTGCCGTCGTATCTTGCCAGACCGAAATCGTCGCTGGGGAAGTGGCCCGGCACCCAGTCGAGCAGCACGTTGAGGCCCGCCTCATGGGCGGCGTCAATGAAGGCGCGGAACTCGTCACGGGTACCAAAACGTCGGGTCGGCGCATACATGCCCAGCGGCTGATAGCCCCAGCTGCCATCAAACGGATGTTCGTTGATCGGCAGCAGTTCGATATGGGTAAAGCCCATCTCTTTGACGTAGGGCACCAGCTGTTCAGCCAGCTCTTTGTAGCTCAGCCAGAAGTTGTTGTCGGTGTGACGACGCCAGGAGCCCAGATGCACTTCATAGATGGAGATCGGCGCGTCAAAGGCGTTGGCCGCCTTGCGCTCCGCTTTCATCTCAACAGGCTCTGGCAGACCACAGATCATCGACGCAGTTTGCGGACGCATCTGCGCCTCAAAGGCGTACGGGTCCGCTTTGATGCGCAGTTCGCCATTGGCGTCGATGATTTCATACTTGTAGAGCTGGCCGTTGACCGCGCCCGGTACAAACAGCTCCCAGATGCCCAGTTCCTGACGCAGACGCATCGGATGACGGCGGCCATCCCAGAAGTTGAAATCGCCAACCACTGACACGCGACGGGCGTTGGGTGCCCAGACGCAGAAGCGGGTGCCGAAGACGCCATCGATGACGTCACCGTGCGCGCCCAGCGTCTCATAAGGGCGCAGGTGCGTCCCTTCTGCCAGCAACCACAGATCCATCTCCTGCAGCAGCGGACCAAAGCGGTAGGCATCGTCTACCAGGTTTTGCTGGCCGTGCCAGTTCACCGCCAGCTGATAGCGGAACGGGTTTTTGCGGCGTGGAATGACGCCACTGAAGAAGCCACGTGCATCTTCACACACCAGCTGAGCCAGTTTGCGCCCGGTGGAGGTTTCAATGACCCACACTTCAAGCGCTTCGGGGAGCAATGCCCTGACTTCAAGGCCTTGCTGAGTTCGGTGCATCCCTAGTAACGAAAAAGGGTCGGCATAATTACCCGCAAACAGGGCATTGATCGCATCGCGATCGGGAAGCTCTGACATGACTTTCTTCCTGTGATAATTGGCAGCCGAAATGAACGCGACACAGCCTGTCGCGGTTCACCTGCGCTGCTCTTCATTGAGCCATACGTACAACGACAAAGAAGTCAGGCCATTCCGTGGGAAAAGTGTTTTTGCCGTGTACCACAACCATTTAATCCGGAAAGCACAGGAGTTACCTGTGGCACATCATGGTTAAATCATAGCTTGGTCACGGCACTTGCCATGGACTAAAGCAAAATAATCTTTACCGACCGGCAAAAAAGGGAAGTTGATCACTGAGTAAGCGAAACGGCAGATTGTTTCGTGTACGACAAAAACAAAAAAGGCCGGATAAATCCGGCCTTTGGCGATGTTTTCTGTTTAGCTGGTTAACAACCGCAGCATGCGACGTAGCGGTTCGGCTGCGCCCCATAACAGCTGGTCGCCCACCGTGAAGGCAGAGAGATATTCCGGCCCCATATTCAGTTTACGCAATCGGCCAACCGGCGTGGTCAGCGTACCGGTGACAGCGGCAGGCGTCAGTTCACGCATCGTCAGTTCGCGGTCATTCGGCACCACTTTGACCCACTCATTGTGAGAGGCCAGCAGCTGCTCAATTTCAGCCAGCGGCAGGTCGCGTTTCAGCTTCAGCGTAAAGGCCTGGCTGTGGCAGCGCAGTGCCCCGACGCGCACGCACAATCCATCAACGGGGATGACGTTACGGGTGGCGAGGATCTTGTTGGTTTCCGCCTGGCCTTTCCACTCTTCGCGGCTCTGACCGTTTTCCAGCTGTTTGTCGATCCACGGGATCAGGCTGCCCGCCAGCGGCACGCCGAAGTTATCGGTCGGCAGGGTGCCGGAACGGGTGAAGTCGGTCACGCTACGCTCGATGTCGAGGATGGCGGAGGCCGGGTTCTGCAGCGCAGGCGCAACGTGATCGTGCAGCATGCCCATCTGGGTCAGCAGTTCACGCATGTGGCGCGCGCCGCCGCCAGAGGCCGCCTGATAGGTGGCAACCGAAGCCCACTCCACCAGGTCCTGAGCAAACAGGCCGCCCAGCGACATCAGCATCAGGCTGACGGTACAGTTACCGCCGACAAAGGTTTTGATCCCACTGTCGATGCCCTGGCGAATCACCGCATGGTTGACCGGATCGAGGATGATGATGGCATCATCTTTCATGCGCAGCGTGGAGGCCGCATCAATCCAGTATCCCTGCCAGCCGCTGGCGCGCAGCTTTGGATAGACGTCACTGGTGTAGTCGCCACCCTGGCAGGTAATAATGATATCCAGCGCCCGCAGCGCCTCAATATCAAACGCATCCTGCAGTGTGCCCTGCTGTTTGCCCGCAAATGCGGGTGCCGCCTGACCATGCTGCGACGTCGAGAAGAAGACCGGATTGATTGCATCAAAATCGCGCTCTTCACTCATGCGGGACATCAGCACGGAGCCGACCATACCGCGCCAACCAACAAAACCTACATTCTTCATGTCGTGTCCGTCTAAGGCAGTTACACCTGCTTTTCATTTCAGAGGAGAGAGCGGCGTGCTATTTTCACGCCGCTCTGCGTAATAATAAGATTTACCTGTGTCCCTTCACTCTACAAAATGCAGGCCGGGTAGCAAGTGAATTAATTCGATTACGCTAACTTTTTCAGCAGCGTAACTAATAACTCCGCTTTTTCGTGAACAACATGGCGTAAAACCGATGACTGAAATGATTTCAGCGACAATATTATTGTTGTTAATTATGGATCCGCTGGGCAATCTGCCGATTTTTATGTCGGTTTTAAAGCATCTGGAGCCGAAACGGCGGCGAGTGGTGCTGATCCGTGAAATGTTGATTGCCCTGATCATCATGCTGCTGTTCCTGTTTACCGGTGAACGCATCCTGGCATTTTTGAATCTGCGTACTGAAACGGTGTCGATTTCCGGCGGGATAATCCTGTTTCTTATCGCCATTAAGATGATTTTCCCGTCGGCGGAAAGCAGCAGTTCTGGTTTACCGGCGGGTGAAGAGCCCTTCCTGGTGCCGCTGGCGATCCCACTGGTAGCCGGGCCATCGCTGCTGGCGACGCTGATGCTGCTGTCGCATCAATATCCGCATCAGATGTCGCACCTGGTCGGCGCGCTGCTGATCGCCTGGGGCGTGACGGTGGGTATTCTTCTGATGTCAGGTCTGTTCCTGCGGCTGCTGGGCGACAAAGGCGTGAATGCGCTGGAGCGGCTGATGGGATTAATACTGATTATGCTGGCAACTCAGATGTTCCTGGACGGCATTCGGGCTTATCTGAAGTTATAACCGCACCTTTGCCCTTTTGCCCTTTTGCCCTTTTGCCCTGGCAGGCTGGCAGGCAACCGCATTAATCCAGCCTGTTTATCACAAAGTTACGGCATTGAAATGAACAATATTATTTATATAATGAGGTTGTTATTGCCCTTTTTTTTCGGTGCGCTCTATCTGATAACAGGTTACTTCTCCCTTCAGGAAGTGCTGCAGTATGCCAACGGCGGCCATTCAGGAGTGATCACCGATATGCGCAGTTATCTGGTTGCCCCGCTACTCTGCGCGTTGCTCTGGCTGCTGGTTTATCTGGTAGCCTGGTGGGGTTTCAGAAAAATTGCCTTTCTGTCCGCGGCTAAAGAAACAGCCTTTCAGGCACTATTCTTTCTGGCAAATATACTCTGTTTGGCTGGACTGACCGTATTATCCGTCTCGGGCCGGAAAGCGGCGTTGAATGACGTGCAGCTGATCCATGTTGACGTCACTGATTTTGCCTGGGTTTACTTACTTGCCGCCGCCATTACGCTGGTTGTTTTTGCTGTGATAAGAAGAAAATGGGCATGAACAGGCTGCTGCAGATTATCAAAAGCTGTCTGCTGCGTACGTTTAACTATGAGGGGCGTGAAGGAAGGACGAGCTATTTTATTTTCCTGCTGTTTCAGCTGGTCTGGTTCTGCAGTTATCTGCAATGGTTTACCGGGCCACAACATGAAATAGGCTTAATCGCGCTGCTGCTGTTTATTTTGCCTGTTTTTTCCTGTGGGGTGAGGAGAATAAATGACTCTGGCTATTCACGCGGCGTCATTGTCCTTTTGGTAGTGGCGCCTTATCTGCTGTTCCCTTTTTTACTCTTCCCCCGCTCGCGGGAAAAAAACCTGACGGGCCGATAGCCCGTCGGGTTGGTCAGGAAAGCAGTTCGAAAGCAATCATACCTACGATAGCCCCGGTAGTACCGAGAATGGTTTCCATCAGTGTCCAGGTCTTCAGCGTTTCCGCTTCGCTGGCCCCGGTGAAGCGACCAAACAGCCAGAACCCGGCATCGTTCACATGGCTGATAATGATTGAGCCACCGCCGATGCAGATCGACAGCGCCGCCAGCTGAGCGCCGCTGTAGTGCAGCGGTTCAATCACCGGCATGATCAATCCGACCGTGGTCAGACAGGCGACTGTTGCCGATCCCTGAATCACCCGCACCGCACCTGACAGGATAAAGCAGGCCAGCGCAATCGGCAGTCCTGCGCCGGTCAGCGCATTGCCCAGCACCGGACCCACGCCGGAGTCCACCAGCACCTGCTTAAACACGCCGCCCGCGCCAATCACCAGCAGGATAATCCCGGCCGGTTGCAGCGCACTGCCGCACACCTGCATTACCCGCTCTTTATCCATACCCTGACGGTAAGCCAGGCCATAAATCGCCACCAGCAGCGCCAGCAGGATTGCGGTGAAAGGATGGCCGATAAATTCCAGCCACTCATACAGGGTGGTGCCTTCGGTCGTGAAGCGTGCGCCGATGGTTTTCAGGCCAACCAGCACCAGCGGAAACAGAATCAGTGAGAGGCTGAAGCCAAACGACGGCAGCTTGCTCTCATCGACATCCGGTTGATGATCTTCCGGCGGCGCGCTGAACGAGACGTGGTTGCCAATGAAGTTGCCAAACAGGGGCCCGGCAATCAGCATGCCCGGGATCGCCGCACAGAGACCCAGCAGGATCATCCAGCCAAAATCTGCGTGCATCTGCGAAGCCAGCAGCATCGGCGCCGGTCCGGGCAGCAGGAACGCCGCCGCTGCGGCCACACCGGCAAACAGCGGGATCACCAGCTTCACCAGATTGCCGCCGGTACGCCGTGCCACCGCAAAAGCGATGCTAATCAACAGCACGACTGCCACCTCAAAAAAGAGCGGCAGCGCGCAGATCAGACCGGCAATGCCCATCGCGTAATGGGCGCGGCTCTGACCAAAGGTTTTCAGCATCCGGATGGCGATCTGATCAACTGCGCCGGTTTCATGCAGGATTTTGCCGAACATCGCGCCCAGCGCGACCACAATCGCGAGGAAGCCGAGCGTGCCGCCCATCCCCTTCTGCATGGTTTCAGCGATCTGATTCAGTGGCATGCCGGAGAACAGCCCGGCACCGATGGACACTAACATCAATGCGACGAAGGCGTGCATACGGGCCTTCATCACCAGGAAAAGCAGCAGCAGGACGGAGCCTGCTGCGGTCAAAACGAGTGTTGCGGTATTCATCTCTAACCCTGGCTGATAGCGTCCTGGATAGTCGCAACCGTAGCCGCCACCACATCGTCCAGTGAATGCGCGATATCCACCACCAGTACATCCGGCTCATCGCTACCCGGCTCTTCCAGCGTCGCAAACTGCGTCACCAGCATCTGCGGCTTGAAGAAGTGGCCTTTACGCGCTTTCAGGCGGGCTTCGATGGTGTCGAAATCGCCCTTCAGGTAGACGAAACGCAGGTTGTCATTTCCCTGACGCAGGATGTCGCGATAACTTTTCTTCAGGGCTGAACAGACAATCACGGAAATTGCCTGGGTGCGCTGCATGGCAAACGCGGCGTCGTTCAGTGCCTGTAACCACGGCTGGCGATCGTTGTCATCCAGCGGATGACCATCGGCCATCTTCAGGATGTTGGCGCGTGGGTGGAGAAAATCACCGTCAAGAAAGGCTGTATTCAGCTGGTGAGAGACCTGATTGGCGACGGCAGACTTTCCGCTGCCTGAAACGCCCATCAGGATAAAAACGTGATGCGACGGGGATTGCGTTGTCATTTTTCTGCTCCGGCAGGTGAGAATTTGCCAATGTTACCGATAACAATATCGTTTCTCATTCTCCTGGCCGCTTAACAGCCTGGCAACCTTTTTACCAGGAAATGCATGAAAGTGTGAGCTGACTCATAAAAACGCCACAATCAGATGCTGCCACCTTCACTGATCTCAAAACCGACATCCAGCGGCTGGCAGGTGCTGGTTTCTCCGGCAATGCGCGCCAGCAGCAGCGCCGCGGCTTCGCGCCCCATGCGGTCGCGTGGCGTCAGCACTGTTGCCAGTTGTGGCGTGACAACCTGACTGATGTCATGGCCGTGGAAACCGGCTATCGCCATCTGAGAGGGCACCTGCAATCCCTGGCGCTGGCACTCAAACATCGCGCCGACCGCCAGATCGTCATTGGTACAGAACAGGCTATCTGTTTCGGGGTAAAGGCGCTGCGCCTCACGCAGCAGATCACAACCAGCGCTGAATGAAGAGGCATCTTCCATCATCACACTGCGTGGCGTCAGCCCCGCTTCGCGCATCGCGATTTCGTAACCGCGCTGCTTCTGCAGCGTACGTTCATCCAGGCGTGCGCCGAGGTAGACGGTATGACGATGACCTTTGCTGAGGATCGCCTGCGTCATCTGCCGGGCCGCTTCAACGTTATCAAAGCCTACCGCCATATCCAGGCAGGGCGTGACGCTGTCCATCACCTCAATCACCGGGATACCGGCCACTTCCAGCATGCGCAGCGTGCCTGGTGTATGGGTGCGTTCGGTGAGGATAACCCCATCAATGTTCCAGCCCAGCAGCGAGCGCAGTTGCAGCTCCTCTTTTTGCGGGTTGTAACCAAAGTGGGCGACCAGCGTCTGATAGTTGGCTTCGTCAGTGACGGCTTCGATGCCGCGCAATACGTCAGCAAAAACCTGGTTTGTGAGTGACGGCAGCAGTACGCCAATGGCGCGGCTGGTGGCGTTAGAAAGCATATCGGGGGCGCGATTGGGGATATAACCCAGCTCATCCAGTGCCACCGCAATCTTATCCCGCAGGGCAACGGAGACCTGCTCTGGATTACGCAGGTAACGGCTGACGGTCATTTTAGTAATGCCGACGCGATCGGCAACGTCCTGTAATACCGGTCTTTTCTTCTTCATCGTAGCGCCTGGGATCGCCCTTAAAGCTAAAGTACGATGAGTCTATCACTTTTCTGTCACAAAATTGCCAACCGGGCGCGACGATGCGCGCCCGTTATCTGCTTAGACCGGTGGCAGATCAAACAGCAGGACTTCTGCAGCCGAGCTGGCTTCAATGGTCAGCGCGCTTTCGTCCCAGATCGCCAGGGCGTCGCTGGTGGTGATCGCGTTGCCGTTAACGGTAACATCACCTTTCACCACCTGAATCCAGATACGACGTCCCGCATCAATCGCGACATTGTCCTGTTCGCCGGCAGCCATTACCCAGCGCGATAAGGTCATGTCCTGAAAGACTTTCAGCGATCCTTCACGGGCATCCGGGCTTAACACCAGCTGACGCCCCTGCACATCCGGGAAGCGGCGCTGATCGTAACGTGGCTCGATACCGGTACGCTCAGGAATGATCCAGATCTGATAAAGGTGCAGCGGCTCGCTTTCGCTGGCGTTGTACTCAGAGTGACGTACGCCGGTGCCGGCGCTCATAATCTGGAACTCCCCTGCCGGGATCTGCTCTTTGTTGCCCATGCTGTCCTGATGCTCAACTGTACCGGAGAGCACGTAGGTCAGGATTTCCATATCCTTGTGAGGATGGGTACCAAATCCCTGACCGCCATCAATCACATCTTCATTGATGACCCGCAGCGCGGAGAAACCCATAAAGTTCGCATCGTGATAGCTGGCGAAAGAGAATGTGTGCCAGCTATCCAGCCAGCCATGGTTTGCGTGACCGCGTTCTTCAGCTTTGCGTACATAAATCATGTTCAAATCTCCTCAATGTTTTTTATAGTCTGTCCCTGAGGCGGTCTGATTGATAGCTGAAAAACTTCACGCCTCTGTTCAAAATAGTTGAATGAGCATTGAGCAGTGGCTGAAAAGCACTGAAGAAGGGCAGGCAAAAAAAAAGCCAGCGGATAAGCTGGCTAAATAATACTGGAAGCAATGTGAGCAATGTCGTGCTTTCTCAGGCTGTCGGGCGACCTCCCGAGAATGCATGACAATAATAATCATTATCATTCGCGTCTGTAAAGTCATTTTCACATTTTTTACCCTGATTAACGCGGTGAATACCTTGATGTTTAAAGGGTTTAATGGGCTAAAGGAGAAACAATGAGTGAAATAGTTGTCCGCCACGTCACGCCTGAAGATGCTGCTGCGCTTCACAGGATCTACGGTCAGCCAGATACCCAGGCCAGCACACTCCATTTGCCCCACTCATCACTCCAGATGTGGCATACCCGTCTCGCGACGCCTCAGCCCCATGCGCATCTGTTGGTGGCCTGTATCGATGATGTCGTCGTCGGTCAGTGTGCGCTGCATGTGTAAGAGCGCGCCAGACGGCGTCATGTGGCCTCACTGGGTATGGGCGTGGATGAACGCTATCGTCAGCGTGGCGTCGGAACCGCACTCATGCGTGAAATGGTCGCGTTGTGCGACAACTGGCTACAGGTGAGCCGAATGGAACTGACCGTGTTCGTCGATAATGGCCCGGCTATCGCCCTTTATCAGCGTTTCGGTTTTGAGATTGAGGGAACGGCTAAAGGCTTCGCAATGCGGCACGGTGAACTGATCGACGCGCATTATATGGCGCGGGTTAAAGCCTGACGTGTGGAAGCAGAAAGAGCACCGAAGGCGCCCTTTCTGCTGATAAACACTGACAAGGTTCGCTGTCAGCTAGCGCCTGCGCAGGAAACAGGGTCAGATCGGAAAGACGCAAAAGCCGTCATCCATGACATGCTCGGCCCGCGCCGTCCTGGCGCGGGACGCTTTCCTATTCTGACCCAGTTCCCTGCGCGTTAAGCTTATTTATTGCTGTCAGATTCACCCGGGTTTGAGTTTGTCAGCAGTTTTAAATCTCAATAACCCGCACTCAAATCATCGATGCTGCGCGGATCGGAAGCGCCATAGAGCATGCCATCCGGCCCGATCATGATGCTCTGCGTACTGCCCATCGACGGAAGTACCTTCACATGCTGACCTTTGGTTTCCAGCAGACGCAGCGTATCGGGGCTGAAGCCCTTCTCCACCCGCAGCTGATCCGGCAGCCACTGATGATGGAAGCGCGGCGCATTAGTGGCTTCCGCCACGTTCATCCCGAAATCGATGCTGTTAACCACCATCTGCAACACCGTGGTGATAATGCGGCTGCCGCCAGGACTACCCGTCACCAGCCAGGTTTTTCCTCCTTTGGCGACGATGGTCGGCGACATCGATGACAACGGACGTTTCGCAGGTTGCACCGCATTCGCTTCCCCGCCGACCAGTCCATAGACATTGGGCGTGCCGGGCTTGGCTGAGAAGTCATCCATCTCGTTATTCATCAGGATGCCGCTGTTGCCCGCCACAATTCCGCTGCCGAAATAGGTGTTAAGCGTATAAGTCACCGCGACCGCATTCCCCTGCTTATCCACCACCGAGAAATGGGTGGTCTGATTACTTTCGTAAGGTTCGAGCTTGCCCGGTTTGATCTCGCTGGAAGGCCGCGCCTTCGCCACATCGATCTGCTGCGCCAGGGTCTTGGCATAGGCTTTACTGGTCAGCGCCTGCCACGGCACCTTCACGAAATCGGGATCGCCGAGATATTCCGAACGGTCCGCGTAGGCATATTTCTCCGCTTCTGCCATCACCTGCATGGCATCAGCACTGCCAAAGCCCATCTTCGCCAGATCGAAGTTCTCCAGGATATTCAGAATCTGCACGATGTGGATGCCACCGGATGACGGCGGCGGCATTGAGAAGACTTCATAGCCACGGTATGTCCCGCTAATTGGCTTACGCTCGACCGCACGATAGGCCGCCAGGTCAGCTTTGTTGATCAGCCCGCCATGCTGCGCCATCTCTCCGGCGATCTCATCCGCGATTTCACCTTTGTAAAAAGCATCCGGCCCCTGACGGGCAATCAGTTGCAGGCTGTGCGCGAGGTTTTTCTGCACCAGCCGATCGCCCTTCTGCCACGGCGTACCGTCCGGTTTGTAGAAAATCGCTTTGCTGTTGGGATGGGTGATCAGCACTTCTTTGCCGTAGGTCTTCAGGTCATCCGCCAGCGCATCGTTGACCGGAATACCGTCACGCGCCAGTTTGATTGCCGGTGCCAGCAGCGTGCTCAGCGGCAGAGTGCCATATTTCTGCGCAGCCAGCGCCAGTCCGGCTACGGTGCCCGGCGTGCCGGAGGCAAGATGTGATGTCAGCGACAGCTTGCTGTCGGCGTTGCCCTGCTTATCCAGGAACATGTCGCGCGACGCGTGTCCCGGGGCCATCTCACGGAAATCGATAGCCGTGGCGCGGCCAGAGGCAGTGCGCAGCAGCATAAAACCGCCGCCGCCGAGGTTGCCCGCCTGCGGATGCGTCACGGCCAGCGCAAAGCCCACCGCCACCGCGGCATCCACCGCATTGCCGCCCTGACGCAGGATCTCGACGCCAACCTGCGTCGCCATCGCATCCACTGACGCTACCATGCCGTGCTGCGCTTTTACCGGGTGAAAAGTGTCACTGTCCACACCGTAGGAAACCGGCGGAGCCTGCGTTGGCGCGGCGTTAGCGCCTGCCACTACGGTGAAACTCATCACCAGCGACCAGCTAAGCTGACGCACTGTTTGCTGCATTTTCATCCTGCCACCATCCCATATTGTTATTTACATTTTTTTATCATTTCTGCAAGTGCCTACAAATACAGCAAAATAACCGGGGTTAAGTCAAATCAGGAATAGATCGGAAAGTAAGGTCTGTGATATCGGGTAAACTTATGGCTACGACCCTGATATCGGTGTACGCCGTTGTGCACCCAAAACCCTGTCGCTTTAAGGAAGGAGGAGTGATGAAAAAGTGGATGATTATTCTGGCCGCTCTGCTGCCTTTCGCCAGTCAGGCGAACACGCTGAACAGCACTAACGATCCGAATAAACCTGGCTATAACCCCAGCCAGCAGCGGATGCAGTCGCAGATGCAGACCCAGCAGCAGCAGCAACAGCTGAAGCTGCGCCAGGATCAGCAGCGTCAGACGCAGGACACGCAGCGTAAAATGCAGGAACAGCGGAACAGCGCCCAGCAGCGAGTGATTACCACGCAGCCGGGCCAGCAGAATCAGAATCTAAACCAGAACTAATGAAAATCGGGGCCGATGATGTCGATGGCATCAGTACAGATGGCATCGACGCCCCATTTCAGCAATTCCCGCGCCCGATCCGGGCTGTTCACGGTATAAACCAGAATCTTCAGGCCTGCGGCTTTCAGTTCGGCGACCCGCTCAGCGGTCAGCACCTTATGATTAAGGTGAATTGAGATGCACGCCAGCGCAGCAGTTTTCTCCTGCCACTGCGGATCCCAGCTGTGCGACAGCAGGCCACGCGGCAACTGCGGCTCTGCCCTCATCGCGGCTTCCAGCGCCTCAAAAGAGAACGAAGAGAGCAATGGTGCGACCTGATCCTGCCACAGTATCGCGGCAGCCTGCGCCACGGCGCGTCCGGTTTCAGCGTCGCTGCCGGTGGTCGGTTTGATTTCGATGTTCGCCATCATCTGATGCTGACGGCAGCGTGCCGCCACCTGATCCAGCCGCGCCAGCTTTTCACCGGTAAACGCGTTGCCAAACCAGCTGCCCGCATCAAGCTGCGACAGCTTCTCCCATGGCAGCTGACCCGCCACGCCCCAGCCATTGCTGGTGCGATCGAGCGTGTCGTCATGCAGCAGGAAGATCTGCGCATCGGCCGATAATTTGGCATCAAATTCAATCATCTGATGACCATATTTCGCGCCGGTGTCGATCGCCGCCAGCGTATTTTCCGGTGCCAGTTTACCGCCGCCGCGATGGGCGACGATGCGGGGATAGGGCCAGTGTTGTGTGCTCATTCCAGACGCTTTCCATGGGTTGAATCGAAGAAGTGTAACGCATCTGACGGCAGATGCAGCCACAGCGTACTGCCTGGCTGCGGACGTTCACTGTGGGCTAAGCGTACCACCAGTGGCGTGTCACCGATGCGGCCATGTGCCAGATTATCAGCCCCCAGCATCTCCAGCGTATCGACCCGCAGCGGCACGCCGCCCTGCTCGCGGCTACTGAGCCGGATGTGCTCTGGCCGGATACCCAGCACCACCGGCCGGTTAGCCCATTTCGCTTTACTGTCGCTGAGCGGCAGAGCGTGCGAGGCGTCGAGGTCAAAGCGTGATCCATCGCTGCTGAACTGCCCTTTCAGCAGATTCATGGCGGGCGCGCCAATAAACGAGGCAACGAACTGGCTGGCGGGACGCTCATACACCTCGACCGGCGTGCCGAGCTGCTCGACCACCCCTTTGTTCATCACCATCACCCGCTGCGCCAGCGTCATCGCCTCCACCTGATCGTGGGTGACATAGAGGCTGGTGGTCTGTAAGCGGCGATGCAGCTGTTGCAGTTCCAGCCGCATCTGCACCCGCAGACGGGCATCAAGGTTGGAGAGCGGCTCATCAAACAGAAAAACTGCCGGTTCACGCACGATCGCGCGGCCCATCGCCACGCGCTGCCGCTGTCCGCCGGAGAGTTCGCGAGGCCGACGCATCAGCAGGTGATCCAGCTCCAGGCTGCGCGCCGCGTCGAGCACCCGCTGGCGGACCTGCTCTTTGCCCATGCCACGGATTTTCAGGCCATAGGCCATGTTCTCCTCCACCGACATATGGGGATAGAGCGCGTAGTTCTGGAACACCATTGCAATCCCGCGATCTTTTGGCTCTTCCTGAGTAACGCGCCGGTCGTCGATATAGATATCGCCGGAGCTGACGCGCTCCAGTCCGGCCACCATGCGCAGCAGGGTCGATTTACCGCAGCCGGATGGTCCGACCATCACCATAAATTCGCCGTCATTGATGGTGACATTCAGCGGCTGAATGATCTGATTTTTGCCATCGTAGGATTTGGTTACTGCCTGAAGGGTTACGCCTGCCATCTTATTTCTCACTCTCAACCAGACCGCGCACAAAGGCACGCTGCATGACTAACACCACCACCAATGGTGGGATCAGGGTTAATAACATTGCCGCCATCACTTCATTCCACTGGGTCGGCGATCCGCTGGAGGAGATCATGCTTTTAATCCCCGCCACCGCCGTGCCGAGGCTGGCGTCATTGATGATCAGCAGCGGCCAGAGGTACTGGTTCCAGCCGTAGATAAAGGTGATCACAAACAGCGCCGCCAGATTGGTTTTCGACAGCGGCAGAACAATGTCGATAAAGAAGCGCATCGCGCTGGCACCGTCGATGCGTGCCGCCTCCACCAGCTCATCCGGCAGCGACATAAAGAACTGACGGAACAGGAAGGTGGCGGTGGCCGAAGCCATCAGCGGCAGGGTTAATCCGCTGTAGCTGTCGAGCAGGTTGAGATCGGCGATCACCTGCACTGTCGGGAAAATACGCACCTCAACCGGCAGCATCAGGGTGATGAAGATCAGCCAGAAAAAGAGCGTACGCAGCGGAAAACGGAACCAGACCAGCGCAAACGCCGACAGCATCGACACCGTGATTTTGCCGAAAGTGATGCCCAGCGCCATGATCATGCTGTTGAGCAGCATCAGGCCAAACGCCGGCCCGTTGCCGTTGACGCCATGCGTCCAGATGCGCGAGATGTTCTCCCACAGGTGCGTGCCGGGCACCAGCGTCATCGGCACCTGATAGACCGCTTCGTTATCCAGCGTCGCCGCCACAAAGGCAACATAGAGCGGAAACAGGATGGTGAGCACGCCCAGCACCAGCACGATGTGGCTGAAGAGATCCAGCCCGCGTCGATTCTCAATCATTGGTATTGCACCTTACGTTCAACAAAGCGGAACTGGAGCACCGTCAGCCCGATGACCAGCAGCATCAGCACCACCGACTGCGCAGCGGACGAGGAGAGATCCAGACCGGTAAAGCCTTCGCGATAGATTTTGTAGATCAGCGTGGTGGTCGCCTGCACCGGCCCGCCGCCGGTGGCGGCATCGATCACCGGGAAGGTATCGAAGAAGGCGTAGATCAGATTCACCACCAGCAGGAAGAAGCTGACCGGCGTAATTAGTGGCAGCGAGAGGTTGAAGAAGCGACGCACCGGTCCGGCACCGTCAATGGCGGCGGCTTCCACCAGCGATTTGGGGATCGATTGCAGCGCAGCGAAGAAGAACAGGAAGTTGTAGCTCATCTGCTGCCAGATTGATGCCAGCACAATCAGGAACATCGCCTGACCGCTGTTTTGCGCATAGTTCCAGTTGTAGCCGATGTGGTTCAGCAGATAGCTGAACAGGCCCAGGCCCGGATTAAACAGGAACATCCACAGTACCGCGGCCACGACAGGCGCAACGGCGTAGGGCAGCAGCAACAGCGTCTGATAGAGACGGCGCAGCCGCACCACATAATCCACCAGCGCCGCCAGCAGCAGCGAAAAGACCATGCCGAACACCGTGACCATGCCGCTGAATTTTATGGTGGTCCAGAACGAATCCAGATAGTAAGGATCGGCAAACAGGCGTCTGAAGTTTTCCAGCCCGACAAAGCTGCTGGAGATGCCAAAGGGATCGAGGCTTTGCAGCGAGTACCACAGCGCTTCACCGGCAGGCCAGAGAAAGAAGATGGCGGTAATCAGCAGTTGCGGCAGCACCAGAAGATAGGGCAACAGACTGGTGCGAAAGACCGGACGAGATGAAGACATGGTGCACCTGGCGTCAGAGAGAGGGGCCAGCCTGAGCTGGCCCGCAAGGAGAGATTACTTCACCTGTTGCTGGAAGCGGCGCAGCAACTCGTTACCGCGTTTCACTGCGTTATCCATCGCGTTCTGCGGCGACTGCTTGCCGGTCCAGACGCTTTCCAGCTCTTCGTCGATCACGGTACGAATCTGCGGCATGTTGCCCAGACGCATGCCTTTAGTGAACGGCAGTGGCGGCTTGTTCATCATCTGACGGGTAGCGATATCCGCGCCCGGATTCTTATCGTAGAAGCCCTGCTGTTTAGTCAGCTCGTAGGCGGCGGTGGTAATCGGCAGATAGCCGGTTTTCTGGTGCCATTCCGCGGCGATTTCCGGTTTAGCGAGGAACTGCATAAACTCAGCCACGCCTTTGTAGGTTGTCGCATCTTTGCCTTTCATCACCCACAGGCTGGCACCGCCGATCAGGGCGTTCTGCGGCGCATTCGGCACGGTCTCGTCATACGGCATCATGCCAACACCGAAGTTGAATTTGGCGTAATGACGGATATCAGCCAGCGAACCCGATGAGGCAGTGGTGATACCGCAGTCGCCGTTGTAGAACTTGGCGGTGGACTCATCTTTGCGGCCAAAGTAGGTGAAGTCCCCTTTCTTGTTCATCGCTTCCAGCAGCTCGATATGACGAACCAGTACCGGCTTGTTGAACTCCAGCACCGCATCAAGTCCGTCAAATCCGTTGTTTTTGGTCGCTACCGGCAGAGCGTGCCAGGCGCTGAAGTTTTCAATCTGGATCCAGCCCTGCCAGCCGCTGGCGTAGCCACAGCTCATGCCCGATTTGCGCAGTGCAGCGGCATCCGTCGCCAGCTCCTGCCAGGTTTTCGGCGGCTGATCCGGGTTCAGACCCGCTTTTTTAAAGGCGTCTTTGTTGTAGTAGAGCACTGGCGTCGAGCTGTTGAACGGCTGAGAGATCAGCTGACCTTTGCTGTCGCTGTAGTAGCCCGCCACCGTTGGCACGAACTGCTTTTCATCAAAGGGGATACCGGCGTCTTTGAAGACCTGATGCACCGGCACAATCGCCTGCGAGGCCATCATGGTCGCCGTACCGACTTCATAAACCTGCAGCACCGCAGGGGCTTTGCCGCTGCGCACTGCCGCAATCCCTGCTGCCAGGCTCTGCTCGTAGTTACCTTTGTAGGTCGGAACAATTTTGTAATCGGGATGCGTCTGGTTAAAACGCTGTGCCAGCGAATCCACTTCTTTGCCTAGCTCGCCTTCCATAGAGTGCCAGAAAGGGATTTCAGTGGCGGCCATGGCATGGCTGCTGAGCGTCAGACCGAGCAGCACGCTCATCAGGCTACGACGAAAGGTAACGACGGACATAGAATTTTCCTGTGCAGGTAAATACGCGTGAAATCACGGATTTCTGTTTCGCGAAGTAACATGACACGGGGAAATGAAGGATTAATAACAGAAGGATGACAGCCGGGTGACAGACCGGTATGCGCAAAAGAGGAGGCTGGCAGCGCAGCGGTAACGCGTCACTGCTGCCAGGTTTTGGTTACATAATTTGCAGAGCGGCTGGGCAGTAAAAAAGCCCGCAGCGGATTCTACTTCACCAAATGCAAAAGGCGATGGCGGCCCCTCTAACACCGACACTCAAGGCCGTCTGCGCCGCATCACACACCCATTTTGAAGGCCGTCGGCGGCGCAGGCAGGTTGCGGGCGGACAGCGCGCAGCCACCGGAGCGTACACGTAGTACGTGAGGATGGCGAGCACTGCCCAACCGCAACCTGACCAGTAAGCCAGGCCTGTGTACCAAAGCGCGCAGTAATCCTCACGTATATATATACGTGAGGATTACGAGCACTGCCCGGTGTCGAAATGGCAAGTAAGCCAGGCCGTGCCCCATCAGGCACCTAAGTAAGCACTGCGGACGGCTTCGTTGGAAAGGAGTGCTGAACCTGTGTCATCAAGCACCACATGCCCGTTCTCCAGCACATAGCCCCGATCCGCCAGCTTCAGCGCCTGATTCGCATTCTGCTCCACCAGGAAAATCGTCATCCCCTCGCTGCGCAGCTGCTCAATGGTGTCGAAGATCTGCTGAATAATGATCGGTGCCAGTCCCAGCGACGGTTCGTCCAGCAACAGCAGGCGCGGCTGGCTCATCAGCGCACGACCAATCGCCAGCATCTGCTGTTCACCGCCCGACATCGTCCCGGCGCGCTGGATTTTACGCTCCTCCAGACGCGGGAAGAGTTCATAAACGCGCTTGATCCGCGTCAGATAGTCCGGACGGCTGGCAAAAAAGCCCCCCATCGCCAGGTTCTCTTCTACCGTCATGCGCGAAAAGACCCGTCGGCCTTCCGGCACGATGGCGATCGCTTCACGCATAATGCGTGAGGTTTGCCAGTCGGTAATGGTTTTGCCATCAAAGGTAATGGTGCCCTGCGTCGCGCGCGGCTCGCCGCATAGCGTACCCAGCAGCGTGGTTTTTCCTGCACCGTTAGCGCCAATCAGGGTGACGATTTCGCCCTGATTGATATAGAGACTGACGTTGTGCAGCGCCTGAATTTTGCCGTAGTGGGCGCTGACGTTCTCAATGGTTAACATCGCATTTGCCATCTCAGGCCTCTCCTAAATAGGCACGAATGACATCCGGGTTATTACGAATCTCTTCCGGCGTTCCGTTAGCCAGCGGCGTTCCCTGATTGACCACATAAATACGGTCAGAAATCCCCATCACCAGCTTCATATCATGTTCAATCAGCAGCACCGACACCTTGTGTTCACCACGCAGCTCCGCAATCAGCGCGTCCAGCTCGTGCGTCTCTTTGGGATTAAGGCCCGCCGCCGGTTCATCCAGCATCAGGATTTCCGGGCGCGTCACCATACAGCGCGCAATCTCCAGCCGACGCTGCTGACCATAGGCCAGATTGCCCGCCTGACGGTTAGCCAGATCCAGCAGCCCCACCCGCTCCAGCCAGGTCGCCGCACGATCCAGCGCCTCACTCTCACTGCGGCGAAACGCCGGGGTTTTCAGCAGACCGGAAAATACGCCGCTTTTCAGATGCTGATGCTGCGCCACCAGCAGGTTCTCAATGACCGTCATCTCACGGAACAGACGCACGTGCTGGAACGTCCGCACGATGCCCATCCGCGCAATCTTCTGGCCCGGCAACCCTTCCAGATGCTGCTCACGCAATGTGATCGTCCCGCCGGTTGGCTTGTAAAAGCCGGTCAGGCAGTTAAACACGGTGGTTTTACCGGCACCGTTGGGGCCAATCAGCGAAACGATCTCCTGCGGACGCAGCTCCAGCGCCACATTGTTCACGGCTAACAGACCGCCGAAGCGCATCATCAGGCCTTCAACGGCTAATAAAGGCTGAATCATGCCTGCTCTCCTTGTTTACCGGTTCTGAGCTTCAGATGCGGACGCTTCATCGGCAACAGGCCCTGCGGACGCCAGATCATCATCAGCACCATCAGGCCACCCAGCACCAGCATGCTGTACTCATTGAGATCGCGCATCAGCTCGCGTGACACCACCAGAAGGATGGCGGCCAGAATCACCGCAAACTGCGACCCCATCCCGCCCAGGACGACAATCGCCAGCACAAAGGCGGATTCGACAAAGGTAAAGGATTCCGGGCTGACAAAGCCCTGACGCGCCGCGAACAGGCTGCCGGCAAAACCGGCAAACGCGGCACTGATGGTAAAGGCGGTCAGCTTGATGCGGGTCGGGCTGAGGCCCAGTGAACGGCAGGCAATCTCATCCTCACGCAGGGCTTCCCAGGCTCGGCCCAGCGGCATCCGCAGCAGCCGGTTGATCACAAACAGCGTCAGCACCACCAGCAACAGCGCCACCAGGTAGAGGAAGATAATGCGGTCGCTGGGATCGTACTTCAGCCCAAAGAAGTTATGGAAGGTATCCCAGCCGCCTTCCCGCGGCGTACGACCAAACTCCAGACCAAACAGCGTCGGTTTCGGGATCTGGCTGATGCCGTTCGGCCCGCCGGTCAGGGCGGTATTGTTCAGCAGCAGAATACGCACGATCTCACCGAAGCCCAGCGTCACTATCGCCAGATAGTCGCCGCGCAGTCGCAGCACCGGGAAGCCCAGCAGCAGACCAAACAGCGCGGCAACTATGCCGGAGAGCGGCAGGCACTGCCAGAAGCCGAGACCGTAATAGTGGTTCAGCAGCGCAAAGGTGTAGGCACCGATAGCGTAAAAGCCGCCATAACCCAGCACCAGCAGGCCAGAGAGGCCGACCACCACGTTTAAGCCCAGACCGAGCATCACGTAGATCAGCGTCATGGTGGCGATATCGACGGTGCCGCGTGACACCAGGAATGGCCAGGCAACGGCGGCGATAATCAGCACCGCCATCACCAGCTTCTGCTTCGGCGTCGAGCCATCCAGACCCGGTAACACCAGCGCCGGACCGGAAATTTTCTTCAGGCCGCTTTGCCATACCGGACGCAGCAGCTGAAACAGAAACACCACCGCACAGCCTGTGGCGATCCAGTTCCAGCGCACGCTACCGGCGTTCTGCACCACCAGATTAGTGCCGTCCAGATTCAGGCGCAGCCCCATAAAGAAGGTGGCGAGCACCAGCAGCATCACCGAGGAGATCAGGGCATTGATCAAGGAAGTCTTCATACTTTTTCGACCTCCGGGCGACCCAGAATCCCGGTCGGCATCACCAGCAGCACCACAATCAGCAGAGCAAACGAGACCACATCTTTATATTCTGTGCTGAGATAGGCCGAGGTCAGCGCCTCGGCGATGCCCAGCACCAGGCCGCCAATCATCGCGCCCGGAATACTGCCAATCCCGCCCAGCACGGCGGCGGTGAATGCTTTCATACCTGCCATAAAGCCGATGAAGGGGTTGATTGAACCGTAGAACTGTCCCAGCAATACGCCCGCCACCGCGGCCATCGCGGCACCGATGACAAATGTCAGCGAGATCACGCGGTCAGTGTTTATCCCCAGCAGGCTGGCCATTTTCAGGTCTTCTGCGCAGGCGCGGCAGGCGCGGCCCATGCGTGAATAGCGGATAAAGGTGGTCAGCGCCAGCATCGCCAGGAACGTCACCACCCAGATCACTATCTGCATGGTAGAAATCGTGGCGGCAAAGCCGTTGCTCTCGCCTACCGTCCACTGTCCGGTAATCAGACTCGGCAGCGCCAGGTCGCGTGAACCCTGCGTCAGGCTGACGTAGTTTTGCAGGAATATCGACATCCCGATGGCGGAGATCAGCGCAATCAGGCGCTTGGACGAGCGCACAGGCCGGTAGGCGACGCGCTCAATGCTCCAGCCGTAGGCGCTGGAGATAATTACCGCCATCACAAAGCCGGCCGCAATCATCAGCCAGGTGGTGTCGATGCCCATCATCATCAGGGCGGCAATCACGATAAAGGAGACATAGCTACCGATCATGTAGACCTCGCCGTGGGCGAAGTTGATCATGCCGATAATGCCGTAAACCATGGTGTAACCGATGGCGATCAGCGCGTAGGTGCTGCCCAGGGTCACACCGTTAAACATCTGCTGAATAAAATAGAGAAACTGCTCGGACATACCTTGACCCTTACTTAACCGATCATAGGCGATCGGGGTACAAAAAACGCCTGGCAGACCAGCACCAGGCGTTCGTGTCGCTGGTCAGGGGAAACCGGTTAACCGGTCTCCCGCTCACCACAAAACAGCCTGGTTTACTTCACAGCAGTCGAGGTGCCATCGGCATGCCATTTAAAGACGCCGAATTCAAAGCCCTTAAGGTCACCCTTCTCATCCCAGTTAAGGTTGCCCATCACGGTTGGCACCGCGGCACCTTCCTTGAGGTTTTTCACGATAGCGTCCGGCTCAGCGCTCTTGCTGCGCTCCATGCCGGTTGCCAGCGACTGCAGTGCGGCATAGGTGGTCCAGACGAACGGTCCGGTCGGATCCAGTTTCTTCGCTTTCAGCGCTTCCACGATCGGTTTGTTGGTTTCAACCTGGTCATAGCGTTTTGGCAGGGTCACCAGCATGCCTTCAGAAGCGGCACCGGCGATGTTGGACAGCGAGGCGTTACCCACGCCTTCCGGTCCCATAAACTGGGTTTTCAGGCCCGCAGCACGTGCCTGACGCACGATCTGGCCCATTTCCGGGTAGTAACCGCCGAAATAGACGAAATCGACGTTCTCTTTCTTGAAGCGCGCGACCAGCGTAGAGAAATCTTTATCGCCAGCGGTGATACCTTCAAACATCACGATATTAGCGCCCTGCTTTTTCAGGCTCTCCTGTACGGAGCGCGCCAGGCCTTCGCCATACTGCTGTTTGTCATGCACTACGGCGATGCGCTGCGGTTTAAGCTCGCTCATCACATATTTCGCGGCGGTCGGACCCTGATCGGAGTCGAGACCGGTGGTGCGCATAATCAGTTTATAGCCGCGGGAAGTCAGGTCAGGGGCGGTCGCCGCCGGGGTAATCATCAGCACGCCTTCATCTTCATAGATGTCAGAAGCGGGCTGGGTGGATGAAGAGCAGAGATGGCCGATCACGTAGCGGATGCCGTCGTTAATCACCTTGTTCGCTACCGCAACCGCCTGTTTCGGGTCACAGGCGTCGTCATATTTCACCGCAACCAGTTTGTTGCCGTTAACACCGCCTTTGGCGTTGATATCTTCAATCGCCTGAGTCGCACCGGCGAATTGCATGTCGCCGTACTGCGCCACCGGGCCAGACATTGCGCCGACAATCGCCACTTTGATATCTTCAGCCAGCGCCGCATGGCTCATCGCCAGTGCTACACATCCCGCCAGTAATGCGCGACCTTTCATTTTCATCCTGACTACCCCATTTGTTTTGTCGTGTATGTTGTGAGTGTTTGTGCTGTCAGATAAAGTCGAAAACTGATTAAGCATGAATGAGTTAGCGTACTTTTCTGACATTTTTTATTAATAAGGCTTTATTTTTCAGGTTATTAAACAGGAAGTTTCTTCTGTAAATCAACTGACATATTCAGAATTGACTGAGTGAAACAGCATAATACACTGGAGGCAACGGCCGGTTTTTCACCGCTTTGCCAGCGCGTTATGCTGGATTGATCGCACGCTCTCCCTGTTTACAACTATCATCCTGGCATCCCGACCATCTTTTGACCTGTTTTATTGATGAAAATGTGGTAGCACTCTGGTTGTACATTTTCGCTGCACTTTCCCCTGTTACAGAGGTTTTTGTTATGAAGCTCACTATCCAGCGTTTAACCACGCTGACCGCGCAGGACCGCATCGATCTTGGCAAAGTCTGGCCGGATCTGGAGATTGAACAACTGGAGCAGCAGCTGGATGAGCGCCATCGTCTCTATGCTGCCCGTTTTAACGACCGGCTACTGGCGGGTTTGCAGCTGGAAATCGCCGGGATCCACGGCAAAATTCACCGGCTGTCGGTGCGCGATGTCACCCGGCGACGCGGGGTGGGACAATATTTACTGGAGGAGACGATCAGGCAGAATGGGTCGATAGCGGACTGGTGGATTGCCGATGATGGCAGTGACGATCAGCAGGTGCGGGCAGCCTTTATGCAGGCGTGTGGCTTCAGGGCGCAGAGTGACGGCTGGATAATGGCGGTAGAATAGTCAGGCGCAGAAAAACAAAAAGGGCGACATAAAGTCGCCCCTTAAGATGTCGAAGTGCGTTACGCTTCGATCGCCATACGCAGTTTCTTCATGGCGTTCTTTTCCAGCTGCCGGACACGTTCGGCTGACACGCCGTACTGATCGGCCAGCTCCTGCAGCGTGGTTTTATTGTCTTCGTCCAGCCAGCGGGCGCGAATAATGTGCTGACTACGCTCATCCAGACCTTCCATCGCATAGCTCAGCTTGTCAGCCGCGTGCGCATCCCAGTTATCCTCTTCAATGCCGTCAGCAAAGTCAGAGGTTTTATCCTGAAGATAAAGCACGGGTGCCATAGAGCGGCCTTCGCTGCTCTCGTCGTCGGCAGACATATCAAAGGTCATATCCTGCGCGGCCATACGCGATTCCATTTCACGCACATCTTTGCTGCTTACGCCCAGCTCACGCGCAACCATCTCGACTTCGTCCTGATTGAACCAGCCCAGACGCTGCTTGGTTTTACGCAGGTTAAAGAACAGCTTACGCTGTGCTTTGGTGGTCGCGACTTTCACGATACGCCAGTTACGCAGCACGTATTCGTGAATCTCCGCTTTAATCCAGTGCACGGCAAACGAAACCAGACGCACGCCCACTTCTGGGTTGAAGCGACGTACCGCTTTCATCAGGCCGATATTGCCTTCCTGGACCAGGTCAGCCTGTGGCAGACCGTAGCCGGAGTAATTACGAGCGATATGAACTACAAAGCGTAGGTGAGACAGGATCAGCGTCTTTGCCGCATCCAGATCGCCCTGGTAATGCAGCCGTTCAGCCAACGCTTTTTCCTCTTCTGCCGAGAGCATCGGCCAGGTATTCGCAGCCCGGACGTAAGACTCCAGGTTGCCAAGAGGAGCAATAGCTAAAGTTTGCATTTCTTTGGTCATTCAAACCCTCACAAATTCAGTGGAATTGCCGCACATTTCCCTGCGCAGACGATACATTACGTCAACGTCGCGCGAAATCCGAAAGCAATCTGTGCTACTTAGAGTGGTAAAGTTATCCACAAGTTCAATTATAGCGGTGAATATTTTACACACAGATGACAGGAAAGGAAGAGGGGAAATATCCTCTGCACCCACCATCGGTAGCAGAGGACCATTATAACAAAAAAATGTTGCAGGCGTTTACTGCGGCGTAAATCGACGTAAATGTTGTACCGTTGCCAGCCACGCAGCCACCCAGCCGATGATCGCCGCAATCAGTAACAGCAGCAGCGCCTCATCCCACGAGAAGCCTTCCAGCGAGAAGGTGGTACCAAATACGGTTGCTACACTGGCAACAACGGACTGCAGACGCAGCACCAGCACTTCCGACAGCAGCAGCGACAGCACTGCCCCGCTGAAGCCCAGCAGCGCCCCGCCATAGAGGAACGGACGCAGGATAAAGCCGTCAGTGGCACCAATCAGCTTCTGCACGTTAATGGTGTCGCGTCGGGCAAAGATGCTAAGCCGGACGCTGTTACCGATCACCAGGAACACTGCCACGATCATCAGCACGCCAATCATTGAGGCGATCTGCCCCACCAGCCCGGTCAGCGCCGCCAGCCGCGCAAACCAGCTATCATCCATCCGCACTTCATCCACGCCCTGCACTTTGGTCACCCGATCGCGCAGGCTTTGCATGGTGTCTGAGTTCTGGAAATTGAGCTTAGGTGTAATGATGGCCACCGCAGGCAGCGGATTCTGCTCCAGCATATCCATTGCGCCGCCAAAGCCTGACCAGTTGCGGAACTCGTTCAGCGCCTCTTCCCGCGTCAGGTAGTTGACGTTATCCACGCCTTCGACCTGCTTGAGCTGCGCCACCACGTTTTCTGCCGCCGTGTCATCCAGCGTTTTGGAGAGATAAACGGTTAACTGCGGCGCCGGATACCACTGCGTTGCCGCCTGGCTGACGTTTTTCCACACCATGTAGCAGACGCTGGGCAGCGTCAGTGAAATGGCGATGACCATCACCGTCAGCAGGGTGGCCAGCGGCTGACGCCACATATCAGAAAGCGTGCCGCGCAGCGCATAGCGCCACTGCTCCTGCCAGCCGCCTTTCAGCGCTTTGCTCTTCGACTGCTGCTTCGCTTTCGGCGCAGCCGGACGTTTAATGCGTTTATTGACCATCGTGGCCTCCGTGCAGACGTCCCTGATTCAGCGTCATCATCCGGTAGTTGCGTCGGGCAATCAGACCGCTGTCATGCGTCGCCATCAGGACGGTGACGCCGACGCGGTTAAACTCTTCGAACAGGCGCAGAATATCTTCTGACAGCGCGTCGTCAAGGTTACCGGTCGGTTCATCGGCCAGCAGCACGGCGGGCTTGTTCACCACCGCACGGGCGATGCCCACACGCTGCTGTTCACCGCCAGAAAGCTGAATCGGATAACTTTTCGCTTTGTCGAGCAGACCCACTTTATCCAGTGCCGCCGAAACGCGACGACGAATGTCTTCGCCGCTGGCACCGGAGATAATCAGCGGGATCGCCACATTTTCATAAACCGAACGATCCATCAGCAGGTGGTGATCCTGGAAAATCATGCCGATCTGACGACGCAGGAAAGGCACCTCACTGTTACGCAGGCGGGAAATGTCATGGCCGCTGAACCAGATTTTTCCGGCACTCGGGCGCTCAATGCCACAAATCAGCTTCAGCAAGGTACTTTTACCGGCACCGGAGTGGCCGGTCAGAAACGCCATTTCGCCGGGACGCAGACGGAAATCTACCCCCTGCAGCGCCTGACGTCCGCCGAGATATGCCTTACTGACCTCTTCAAAGCGAATCATCCTAATTAGTCCTCTCGGGCAAACAGTGCCTCAATAAAATCTTCCGCCTTAAACGGCCGTAAATCTTCAATGCCTTCACCGACACCAATGTAGCGAATCGGAATACCGAACTGATCGGCCACCGAGAAGATCACGCCGCCTTTGGCGGTGCCATCCAGCTTGGTAAGCGCAATCCCGGTCACGCCAACGGCTTCATTAAACAGTCGGGCCTGGCTGACCGCATTCTGTCCGGTGCTGGCATCCAGCGTCAGCATCACTTCGTGTGGCGCTGAATCATCCAGTTTTTTCATCACGCGGGTGATTTTTTTCAGCTCTTCCATCAGGTGCGATTTGTTCTGCAGACGACCCGCGGTATCGGCAATCAGCACGTCAACGCCACGGGATTTCGCCGCCTGAATAGCATCGAAGATCACCGAAGCGGAATCTGCACCGGTGTGCTGAGCAATCACCGGAATGTTATTGCGCTGGCCCCACACCTGCAGCTGTTCAACAGCCGCGGCGCGGAAGGTATCACCAGCCGCTAACATCACAGATTTGCCTTCAGCCTGATACTGGCGCGCCAGTTTACCGATGGTGGTGGTTTTACCTACACCATTGACGCCAACCATCAGGATCACAAACGGCGTTTTGCCTGAGACGTCCAGTGGCGCATCCACTTTCGCCAGAATCGAGGCCATCTCCGCTTTCAGCAGACCGTAGAGCGCTTCCGCATCACGCAGCTGCTTGCGGTTTGCCTGCTGGGTCAGATGCGTGATGATGCGGCGAGTGGTATCCACACCCACATCCGCAATCAGCAGTTGCTCTTCCAGCTCGTCAAACAGCTCATCATCAATCTTTTTGCCACGGAACAGGCTGATAAAACCGGAACCGAGGTTCTGACGGGTTTTCACCAGGCTGCGCTTCAGGCGGGCAAAGAAGCCCTCTTTGCTGGGACGCTCCTGCTCCTGCACGATGAGTGGCGCGGCGGCCAGCGGGAGATCGCTGACGGTATCGGATAATGTCTCTGCCGGTTCCGCGTCGGTGACTTCGGCTTCGCCCAGTGCCAGTGCGGTCAGCTCTTCTTCGGTGAGCGGTGCTTCCGCTTCACTGTCCGGGGTTTCAACGATCGCAGCCTCGTCCGGCGTCAGCGCTTCATCGCTTAACGGCGCTTCGGCTTCGCTGTGCGGGGTTTCAACGATCCCGGCGTCATCCAGCGCCAGCGCGGTCAGCTCTTCTTCGCTTAATGGCGCGTCCGCTTCGCTGTCCGGGGTTTCAACGATCGGGGCGTCGCCCAGCGCCAGCGCGGTCAGCTCTTCTTCGCTTAACGGCGCATCCGCGGGTTCCGCATCAACGGCTGGTTTTACCACGTCGTCGGCGTCGATAACCGGCGTCGCGTCATGTTCAGGTGCGGCGATTTCCAGTAGTGCTTCAGGATCGGCCTCAATCGGCGCAGCTTCATCCAGCACCATGGGTGCCGACTCATGCGGCGCTGCCGCGGTGACTTCCGCCTCACGCTGCTGCCCGGCCACCGTTTCGGTGATAACGACAGTCTCTTCCGCTTGCGCTTCAGCCTGGCTTAATGCCGGGGCGTCCTGTTCTGCCTGCTGCTCTGCGGGTTCTGCGACCTCTTGTGTCTGCTCCTCCGCTACAGGTTGTTTCTCTTCCTCTTTGCCAAATCCCAGCCAGGAAAAAAAGCCACGTTTTTTCTCTTTTGCCATTGTGTGACGACACTCCTCGATGGCTTTGTCCCGGTCGCGCGTGGTTTCCAGGGGTAAATCAATGAAAGTTGGTCAGCGCCAGACCGGCGTAAACCGCAGAATAATGCATGACTTCAGCAACTCAGTAGTCTAACACTTTCCAGCCAGCTCACCACAGCACCCTTTTTTAACGTTTCTTCTCACCGATTCGCCCGTTAAACTACGCAACAAATTATGACGAGTTGTGAGCAAGATGAATAAAAAACCCCGCAGTACAGGCGGTGCCGGGCAGATTCGCATCATTGGCGGCCAGTGGCGCGGACGCAAACTGCCGGTGCCGGACAGCGCCGGACTGCGCCCGACCACCGATCGGGTACGTGAGACGCTGTTTAACTGGCTGGCCCCGGTGCTGCCAGAGGCGCGCTGCCTCGACTGCTTTGCCGGTAGCGGCGCATTAGGACTGGAAGCCCTGTCGCGTTACGCGGGATCGGCGACGCTGCTCGAGCTGGAACGGCCGGTGGCGCAGCAGCTGACAAAAAATCTGCAGACGTTGCGCGCCAGTAATGGCACCGTGATTCAGACCAATGCGTTAAACTGGCTGGCACAGCCAGGTGAACCCTTTGATGTGGTGTTTATCGATCCGCCGTTTCGTCAGGGATTGCTGGAACAGACGTTACAGCTGCTGGAGCAGAATCACTGGCTGGCCGATCAGGCGCTGATTTACGTCGAAAGTGAAGTGGAAAATGGCGCACCGCCGGTGCCGCCAGAGTGGGATCTTTATCGCGAGAAAATAGCCGGACAAGTGGCTTATCGTTTGTATCAACGTCAACAGGAGACGCAGGATGTTACTTAATTTGGGGCGTCTGTTGATGCTATGCGTGTGGGGATTTCTGCTGGCTAACCTGGTTCATCCCTACCCGAAACCGCTGACTTATTTTATCAACGTTGCGCTGATTTTCATGATCCTGATGCATGGTCTGCAGCTGGTGTTACTGCGCACCACGCAGACCAAAGATGCGCCGCCGATTGACCGCGTCACCCAGGCCAAAGTGTTTCTGTTCGGGGTGTTCGAACTGGTCGCCTGGCAGAAGAAAAACTTCCCACGCAAGAAATAATCCCGGGCGGGCGCAATGCCCGCCGGTTACTGCCGGGGTGTGAAGCTGATAAAGCGCGTGCCCTGCATCTTCAGCTCGCCTCTGGCGCCCTTGTCCAGCTGATGATATTCCGCCTCTTTAAGCTGCACTTTGATGTCGCTGGCACCGTTCAGCGGGTGAAACAGCACCTCGTAGCGCATCTCTTCCCCGGCGATCACTTCCCGCTGCCGTGAACGGCGATTGGGTGCAGGAAATTCACGTTTGGTTTTGACCTCAACCTGCAGAGAACGCTCGGGTGAAGCGTCATTCACCGCCACTTCCCGGCGTTGCTTAATGAACTGACGGGTCGCCAGCACGGCGATAATCGCCAGAACGATGATAAAGATTAGCGGCGGTTTGCTCATAGCGTTCTTGTGCCTGCAGGATGATTAATCAGGCGGCAAAGCATACAACCAGAGTTGCCTGATTGTCACATCTCAGAGGCTTAACCTAAACTGGAAGGGATATTTTGGGATCTTTCACCATTTTGAACAAAAAAGGGAGAAACAATGCTCTGGTCTTTCCTCGCTGTACTTTTCTCCGGCTGGCTCTACGTCGACGCCACCTATCGCGGCCCGCAATGGCAACGCTGGTTATTTAAGCCGGTCACGCTGCTGCTGCTTGTCGGGCTGGCCTGGCAGGCACCGGTGCTGCAGACTACGGACTACCTGATTCTGGCCGGTCTGGTCGCGACGCTGGTCGGTGATGCGTTAACGCTGCTGCCGCGTCAGCAGATGCTCTATGCCATCGGGGCTTTCTTCCTGTCGCACCTGCTTTATACCCTCTGCTTCGCCGCCAGCATGACCATGACCTTCTTCTGGCCGATTCCGCTGACGCTGCTCATCATCGGTGCCGCCCTGATTGGCATCATCTGGAGCCGACTGGAAGATCTGCGCTGGCCTGTCTGCACCTTTATCGGCATGACGCTGGTGATGACCTGGATAGCGACCGAGCAGTACTTCTTCCGCCCGACCGATTACAGCTTCTCGATCATGGTGGGTGCCGGTCTGCTGCTGCTGGCAAACGCCGTCTGGTTTATCTCACACTATCGCCGCCGCTTTACCGCCGACAGCGCGATTGTCGCCGCCTGCTACTTCGCCGGTCACTTTATGATCGTGCGCTCGTTGTGGGTCGTCTGAAAAAATAGCCTTGACTCTGGAGTTCACTCCAGAGTGTAGGATAAAGGATGGGCTGCGTTGCTCATCCCACTATTCTTACACTCTGGAGGTCATATGCATCAACATCACGCCTGTGGCTGCGGCAAACCCCGTGCCAGTCACGCCGCAGCAAAACCGCTGTGCCAGGTTCGCCAGGCCCGCCCCCTCTCCCTTTCTATTCACGCCGCGACGCCTGTACCTGCCGAGACGGCAGGCTGTTGCTGTGACAGTCACTGCAGCCCTGGCAACGACGCCGACACCGCTGAGGAAAGCGACCGGCGAGGCGCCGACAGTTATCCCTTTAGCTGGCAGGTCAGCGGGATGGATTGCCCGTCGTGTGCCCGCACCATTGAAACCGCTGTCCGTCAGGTAAGTGGCGTGACCGACGCCCGTGTCTTGTTCAGCAGCGAGAAACTGGTGGTCAACGCTGAACACGATGTACAAAACGCCGTTGAACAGGCGGTGAAAAAAGCCGGCTTCCAGCTCGCAACCCCATCAGCCACGTCGGCCACATCCCCCGCTACGCCGGGCTGGCAGCATAACCGGATGCTGATTTTGCTGGCGCTGCTGGTGCTTGCCAGTAGCATTCTCAGCCAGTTCGCGCCCGCCTGGGGCGATCGGCTGTTTGTGCTGACCACGCTGGTCGGCCTGGTCCCGGTGGCGCGCGGTGCCTGGCAGCGTCTGCGCAGCGGATCGCCTTTTACTATTGAGACATTAATGACGCTGGCGTCAGCTGGCGCACTGATTATTGGCGCACACGCTGAAGCCGCGATGGTGCTGGTGTTGTTTCAGCTGGGCGAACAGCTGGAAAGCTATGCCGCTTCCAGGGCGCGCAGCGGCGTTACCAGCCTGATGGCGTTGCGGCCTGAATCGGCGATCCGTCTTGAACAGGGCAAACGTACTGAGGTACCGCTCGCAGCGCTGCAACCCGGCGATGTGATTGAAGTCGCGGCGGGCAGCCGCTTGCCGGTCGATGGCAGCTTAATCAGCCCGCTTGCCAGTTTCGATGAGAGCGCGCTAACCGGTGAATCACTGCCGGTAACGCGGGCCAGCGGCGAAAAAATCCTCGCCGGTGCTACCAGCGTTGATCGCCTGGTGATGCTGGAAGTGGTGTCGAAGCCGGGTGAAAGCGCGATCGACCGTATCCTGCAGCTGATTGAAGAAGCGGAAACGCATCGTGCGCCGGTCGAACGCTTTATCGACCAGTTCAGCCGTATTTACACGCCGCTGGTCATGCTGCTGTCGCTGCTGGTGATGGTGGTGCCGCCACTGCTCGGCGCAGGCGACTGGCAGCCGTGGATCTACAAAGGGCTGACACTGCTGTTGATTGGCTGCCCCTGTGCACTGGTGATCTCCACGCCTGCCGCCATTACCTCCGGGCTGGCTGCAGCGGCGCGACAGGGCGCACTGATCAAAGGCGGTGCGGCGCTGGAGCGGCTGAGTTCGGTGCGCAGAATGGCGTTTGATAAAACCGGTACTCTGACGCTGGGCAAGCCGCAGCTGACGCAGATCCTGCGCTTTGGCACGGCCAGCGAGTCAGAGATGCTGGCGCTGAGCGCCGCTGCGGAACAGGGTGCCACCCATCCGCTGGCCAGCGCTATCGTGGCGGCCGCGCAGGCGCGTGATCTGGTGATTCCTGACGCGCAGGATCAGCAGGTGCAGGCGGGACGCGGCATCAGCGCGAAAGTCGCTGGCCAGCAGATTCAGCTGCTGACGCCCGGCCATGCACCCGGTCTGACGCCGCAGCAAAATGCGCAGATAGCGCAACAGGAAGCTGAAGGTGAAACCCTGGTGGTGCTGATGCGCGATGGCGAAGCGCTGGGTGCGCTGGCTCTGCGCGATCAGTTGCGCGACGACGCCGTCGAGGCGTTAAAGGCGCTGAAAAAGCTGGGTATTGAGAGCCTGATGCTGACCGGCGACAATCCGCGCGCTGCGGCGACCATTGCCCGCCAGCTCGATATTGATTATCGCGCCAGTCTGCTGCCCGCCGATAAAGTCGCGGCGATCCGCGAACTGAGTCAGCAACAGCCGCTGGCGATGGTCGGGGATGGCATTAACGACGCGCCAGCAATGAAAGCGGCAACGCTGGGCATTGCGATGGGCAGCGGCACCGATGTGGCGCTGGAAGCGGCCGATGCTGCCCTGACGCGTAATCAGCTCAGCAATCTGGCTCCGATGATTGCGCTGGCACGCCGGACTCGGCGCATCATCCGTCAGAATATCGGTATTGCGCTGGGGCTAAAGGCGATTTTCCTGGTCACAACCCTGCTGGGTCTGACCGGACTCTGGCTGGCGGTGCTGGCAGATTCGGGTGCGACCGCGCTGGTCACCGCCAACGCGCTGCGGTTACTGCGTCGCCGCGCCTGAGCAGGCGGCTTCTGATCTGAAGAGTGAGGTTAACGGCGGCCTGTACGGCTGTCGTCAACCCGCCATGCCTTTGCGGATCAGAAACTGATAGGGCAGCGTGTCGGTTTGCTGCGCAAGCAAGCCATGTTCCATAAAGCGGCAGAAGCCGGGAATATCGCGCGTGGTGGCCGGATCATCGGCGATGATCAGCAACGTCTCGCCATCCTGCAGGCTGCGTACGGTTTTGCGCACCATCATCACCGGCTCCGGGCAACGCAGGCCACGGGCATCCAGCTGATGGTCGGCAGAGGAAAAAGCATCGCTCATAATCAACTCGGTTCAGGTAAAGGGCGCTCATTCTAGCGCGTGCTGGCGGTGAAGCAAGGCGATAACGATTGCGCTAAAATTAACCATTGCATAAAAAGCACAACGCGGTAAGATGCCGCCGCTTTTTGCTCATAAAACTGCCAGGCGCTGCCCGAACGGCGTCCCGCAATGGGTTCCCTCACCCCAACATTAAAAAGGTTGAATATGCTCGCATTTTCTTCGCGTCAGCGCATGCATGCGCTTTTCTGGTTATCGCTGTTTCACCTGCTGGTGATCACTTCGAGTAACTATCTGGTTCAGTTGCCTATTTCAGTGTTTGGCTTCCACACCACCTGGGGTGCATTCAGCTTCCCGTTTATCTTCCTGGCGACCGATCTCACCGTGCGTATTTTTGGCGCACCGCTGGCCCGACGCATTATTCTGGCCGTGATGATCCCGGCGCTGTTTATCTCTTACAGTGTCTCGGCGCTGTTCTATCAGGGTGAATGGCAGGGCTGGCAGGCACTGGAAGTGATGAATCTGTTTGTTGCCCGTATCGCCTGCGCCAGCTTTATGGCTTACGCGCTGGGTCAGATCCTCGACGTTCACGTGTTCAACCGTCTGCGTCGCCTGCCACAGTGGTGGATTGCGCCGGGCTGCGCCATGTTTCTCGGGAATATCAGCGATACGCTGGCCTTCTTCTTTATCGCCTTCTATAAAAGCCCCGATGCGTTTATGGCGCAGCACTGGGTTGAGATTGCCCTGGTGGATTACAGCTTCAAAGTGCTGATCTGCATGGTCTTCTTCCTGCCCGCCTACGGCGTGCTGCTCAACGCGGCGCTGAAACGTCTGGCTGAACGCCAGACCGCCCGCCAGGTCAATTTCGGCTAAGCGCCCATACGGTTTCCACTACTATCCGCTAAGATCTTCTGACAATCATCAGGTTGCGTTTGCAACCTGATTCCTGTTGTATTAATGCCTGACTGGAAACTTAAAAAGGGATTCTGATGCGCAACCTGGTGAAATATGTAGGAATGGGTTTACTGGTACTCGGCTTAGCAGCCTGTGACCAGAAGAAAGATGAAGCGGCGAATGACAACGGCGTCAGCGCCAGTCAGTCGGCGCAAACCGTCACGCTGATGGATGGCAAACTGAGCTTCTCGCTGCCACCAGGCATGTCCGATAAAAGCGGTAAACTGGGTTCGCAGACCACTAACATGCACGTTTATGCGGATGAAACCGGTGCCCGCGCCATTATTGTGATTGCCGGCGACCCGACCAATGATGGTCTGGATGTGCTGTCGCAGCGTATGGAACAGCAGCAGCGTAACCGCGATCCGCAGTTGCAGGTGGTGTCGAACAAATCTGTGACGCTGAAAGATCAGCCCGCACAGCAGCTGGATACGGTGATTTCTGCCAATAACCAGACCTCATGGTCTTCAGTGGTTCTGGCGAAAGTAGATGGCAAACTGGTGACGCTGCAGATTACGCTGCCAGGTGATAATCAGCAGCAGGCGCAGAGCGATGCTGACAACATCGTGAAAAGCATTACGCTGAAGTAAAACAAAAGGCTGGCTTCCCTGCACGGGGAAGCCAGCCTTCGGTCAGAAGGGCTTTTTATAAACCTGCATTCTCGCGAATATATTTCCGCGCTTTCACCGCATATTCAAACGGATTGGCCAGTGCCGGATCCTGCTCCGCTTCAACCACCATCCAGCCTTTATAGCCGTAATCATCCAGGATTTTGAACACCGGTCTGAAGTCGATCACGCCATCGCCCGGTACGGTAAAGGTGCCCTTTTTCACTCCTTCCAGGAACGAGAGATGGTTCTCACGCACCTCGGCGACCACCTCATCACGCACATCCTTAAGATGAACGTGGAAGATGCGCGGCAGATATTTCTCCAGTACCGCCAGCATCTTCTGCTGGGAGCCTTCGGAGTAGTAGACGTGGCCGGTGTCATAGAGCAAACCGACCTGCTCGTCGGTCATCTCCATAAACCGGTCAATCTCTTCAGTGGTCTGAATGCCGGTGCCCATGTGGTGATGCAGCGTCACGCGCATCCCTTTCTCCGCCGCGATGCGGGCCAGTTCGTTGTAGCCTTCCGCGGTTAACTGCCACTCTTCATCGCTGAAAATGGCCTTCTCTTCAAACACCGCAAGCCCGGTGCCCTGAATACTTTTGCTCTGCTCGGAACAGCCAATCACCCGCGCGCCCATCGCATGCAGGAAGTTCATATGCTCGATGAACTGTTCGATGGTTTTCTGTTTATCGCCATTAGCGAAAAAGGTGCTGAACCAGGCGTTGCAGATCTCAATGCCGCGAATGTCGAGCATCGGTTTCAGGATCGCCGGATCGCGGGGATATTTGCTGCCTACTTCGCTGCCGGTAAAGCCAGCCAGCGCCATCTCACTGACGGTTTGCTGGAAGGTATTCTCACTGCCGAGATCCGGCATGTCATCGTTGGTCCAGCCGATCGGGGCGATCGCCAGTTTTACATTCTCTTTGTTCATTATCTTATTCCCAGGCGGAGAGCGGCCATGCCGCATAGACAGCTAAATCAGTTATAGAAAGCAGGACGCGGCGGCATCTCTACCGGCTCAATCGCACCACTGTTCTGCGCTTTAATGCAGGCATCGGCGGCGACTGAGGCGGCAAAGCCATCCCAGGCAGAAGGACCGGTCAACTGGCCCGCTTTGATGTCGTTGATAAACGCCTGCAGCTCAACGTCGTACGCCTCGATAAAGCGATCTTTCCAGTCCACCAGAATGGTGTTCGACAGGCGGGCCTCTTTGCGCAGCTGCACCGAAGAGGGCTCTGGCAGGCGCGCAATCCCCTCTTCACCCACCACTTCACACTGAATGTCATAGCCGTAAGCGCAGTTAACGAAGATCTCGACGTCAATGCGAACCCCTTTCTGGGTTTCGAACAGCACGATCTGCGGATCTTTCAGCTGACTGTGTGACTTCGAGGTAACGCGCGGGAAGACTACCTGCACCGTTTTATAGTCATCGTTTGTCAGCCAGCGCAGCACATCCAGCTCGTGGATCAGGGTGTTGGTGATCGCCATCGGCGTGGTGTAGTTCTCCGGCACGGTCGGGTTGCGGTGCGCGCAGTGCAGCATCAGCGGCTCACCGATATCGCCATCGGTAATTACTTTTTTCAGTGCACGGTAGCCCGCATCGTAAGGACGCATAAAGCCGACCTGCACCAGGCGTTTACCCGCCTGAATCTCTGCATCCACGACCCGGCGGCAGCCCTCGGCGCTCATCGCCAGCGGCTTTTCACAGAACACCGGTTTACCGGCGGCAATCGCCGCTAAGGTGAACTCTTCATGGGTCGGATCCCATGAGGTGACCAGCACCGCATCAACATTCGGAGACTGAATCACGTCGTGTCCATTTTCGAATACCTCCGCCTCAATATTCAGGCGTTGCAGTGCGGCACGCGCGCCTTCGACATTAATGTCAGAGACGGCAACCACCTGTGCACCCTGCAGCACGTGGCTGCAGCGACGAATATGTTCCTGACCAATTGCACCTGTACCGATGACGCCAAGTTTCAAAGTCATAATTACACCTGTGTAGGGTTCGTACGGAGAAGAGCAAAACGGGCCGCGGCACGGCCCTGAAATTAATATTTTCGCGCCTGATCCAGATGGCTGTTGAGCTTGTCCGCCACCGCCTGAGAACGTTCGGTCTTCGAGGCCTGCGCCACGCCGACGTGCCACCAGCTGAAATATTTGTGGATCATGGTTTTTGGCAGCACTTTGATGTCGATAAGGGTGGAAACCGTCTGGGTGCGGGCATCTTCCAGCGCCGCCTTGAGCTGCTCCAGCGTGGTCACACGATAGGTTTTGCAGCCATAACCGGCGGCGATAGCGGCAAAATCGACCGGGATAAAGCCGCCGTCCAGCTTGCCGCCTTCCGCATTACGGAACCGGAACTCGGTGGTAAAGCTGTCCATGCCGTGTTCCATCTGCAGGTTATTGATGCAGCCGTTGGTCATGTTATCCAGCAGCACTACGTTGATCTTCGCCCCTTCCTGAATCGAGGTGACCAGCTCTGAGTGCAGCATCATAAAGGAGCCATCACCGACCAGCGCATAGACCTCGCGCTGCGGCTGCGCCAGCTTCACACCCAGCGCGGCATTCACTTCATAACCCATGCAGGAGTAGCCATATTCAACGTGATAGGCGTTGTAATCTTTGGTGCGCCAGACGCGCTGCAGGTCGCCCGGCAGACTGCCCGCCGCTGCCACTACCACTGCGTCTTTCGGCAGTTGCTCATTTAAGGTGCCGAGCACGCTGCTTTGCGTCAGCAGCGACTGGGTCAGGCGGTTAAACTCAGCGAACACCGCTTTACGGTCGAGATGATCCGCAATCTCCGGCACAAAGTCGCCATCGTGATATTCCACCTGGTAGACACGCTGCGTCTCTTTCAGCAGCTGGCTCTGCGCCTGCTCAATCTGATTGCCCCAGTCGTTACTGTAGTGCTGCGAGGCCAGACCGGCGGTGAGCGCGGTCAGCCCTTCGCGGGCATCGGCCAGCAGCTGCACGCCATCGAGCTTGTAGCTGTCAAAGTTGCTGACGTTGATGTTCAGGAAGCTGACATCGGGATGCTGGAAAATCCATTTCGACGCGGTGGTGAAGTCGGTGTAGCGGGTGCCGATGCCGATCACTAAATCGGCCTCTTTCGCCAGCAGGTTAGCCGCCAGACAGCCGGTTTCGCCCACGCCGCCGACATTCAGCGGATGGTCAGAGACCAGCGTGCCTTTGCCCGCCTGCGTCTCCGCAAAGGGAATCTGATAGCGCTCGGCAAACTGGCGCAGCGCCTCGCCCGCTTCGGAGTATTTCACTCCGCCGCCGCAGATAATCATCGGCTTGCGCTTACGGTTAATCAGCGTCAGGGCATCTGCCAGCTGCGCCGCCACCGGCAGGCGGCGATCCAGACGGTGCACCCGTTTCTGGAAGAAGTAGTCCGGGTAATCCCAGGCTTCGCCCTGCACATCCTGCGGCAGCGACAGCGTGACCGCGCCGGTTTCTGCCGGATCGGTCAGTACGCGCATGGCGTTGATACAGGCGGACATCAGCTGTTCCGGGCGGCTGACGCGATCCCAGTATTTGCTGACGGCGCGGAAGGCATCGTTGGTGCTGATGCTGAGATCGTAGCTCTGCTCAATCTGTTGCAGCACCGGATCGGGCTGGCGGGTGGCGAAGACGTCGCCTGGCAGCAGCAGCAGAGGAATGCGGTTGGCGGTCGCGGTCGCCGCGGCGGTGATCATATTGGCCGCACCAGGCCCCACAGACGAACTGCAGGCGATAATCTGGCGGCGCAGCGACTGGCGCGCAAAGCCGGTGGCAGCATGAGCCATACCCTGCTCATTACGGCCCTGGTAGACCACCAGATCGCCGCTATCCTGTTCCAGCGCCTGGCCCAGCCCCAGCACGTTGCCATGTCCGAAAATGGCGAAGATGCCTTTTACGAACTTCGTCTCAACGCCATCGACATCAATGAATTGATTATCAAGAAATTTAACCAGCGCCTGTGCCGTGGTCAGTCTGATAGTGCCCATATTCTTCCTTACATGCTGGTGGACCCCGACTTCCGCGACAGCACGCCAGGCGTTGTCATCGGCGGAAAAGGCGACCTGAATAACTGAAACGTGAGGCGATTATAAACAAATATATTTTTCATAAAACACGATTACAGAAGAAACATTTCATTTTGCGAGTGAGATCAAATTTAATGACGGCAACAGGTCTGGCGGGCGATTGCAGTGGGGAAATCTGGAACGTTTAACAGAGAGTGGTGCCTGATAAAAAAATTCATTTCAATGCAGCAGCTTGCCTGACTGGCGTGCGGATTCCTGCGATCCCCTTCACAACCCTGACATACCGCACATCACGCTGGCAGAGTTTGCGCAGGCGGGCGGCAATCAGGAGTTTTACCTGGTTCACAAAATTGCGATGGATATTTCATTTCGTATTGAATATGGAATTTTTATTCCTCATACTCCCCTCATAGCCAGTCAGACACCTACAGACCCGGAAGCAGAGCGTAACTGGTGTCGGTCTTTACGCCCGCCAGCGCTGCTAATCACAGAAGGAAACCACAGGTATGAGTACACAACAGAAACCGCTTGATGTGATTTGTATCGGGCGCATCGCCGTTGATTTTTATGGCCAGCAAATCGGGGCGCGACTGGAAGATGTCACCTCCTTTGCTAAATATCTGGGCGGCTCGTCAGGCAATGTCGCCTATGGCACCGCGATTCAGGGGCTGAAATCGGCGATGCTGGCGCGGGTGGGAGATGAGCATAATGGTCGCTTTCTGCGTGAAGAGTTGCAGCGCGTAGGCTGTAACACCGATGCGCTAATCACCGATCCGCAGCGTCTGACCGGACTGGTGATCCTCGGCATCAAAGATGAAGAGACTTTTCCGCTGATTTTCTACCGCGATAACTGCGCCGATATGGGTCTGGTTCCGGACGATATCGATGAAGCCTTTATTACCTCTGCGCGCGCCGTGGCGGTTACCGGCACCCACTTATCCCATCCTCAGACCCGCGAAGCGGTGCTGAAAGCGCTGGATATCGCCCGCCGCAACGGCCTGCGCACGGCGCTGGATATCGATTACCGCCCGGTGTTGTGGGGACTGACCTCTCTGGGCGACGGTGAAACGCGTTTTATTGAGTCGTCACAGGTCACGCAGCAGTTACAGGAAGTGGTGCACTATTTCGATTTGATCGTCGGCACCGAAGAGGAGTTTCATATTGCCGGTGGCAGCACCGACACCCTGACCGCGTTGAAAAACGTGCGTCAGGCGAGTCAGGCGACGCTGGTCTGCAAACGTGGACCGCTGGGTTGCGTGGTGTTTGAAGGCGAGATCCCGGATAGCTGGGAACAGACTGAGCTGCACACGGGCGTACGCGTCGAGGTTCTCAACGTGCTGGGCGCGGGCGATGCCTTTATGTCTGGCCTGCTGCGCGGCTGGCTGAATGATGAGGGCTGGACTCAGGCGTGCCGTTACGCCAACGCCTGCGGAGCGCTGGTGGTATCACGCCACGGTTGTGCGCCCGCCATGCCAACCAAAGCGGAGCTGGATGATTTCCTGAGTCGCGACAAAGAGGTGAAACGTCCCGATCTCGACAGCCGTCTGAACCATCTGCACCGCGTGACTACCCGCAAGCAGCAGTGGCCGGAGCTGAATGTCTTCGCCTTCGACCACCGCAAACAGCTGGCGGATATGGCGCAGGAAGCGGGCGTGGACGAGAGCCGCATTCCGGAGCTGAAACTGCTGCTGCTGGAAGCCGCTCAGCAGGCTGCCAGAGAGGCAGGATTAGAGAATAAAAGCGGGATTCTGGCGGATACGACCTACGGTCAGAAGGCGCTGAACGCCATTACCGGTAAGAACTGGTGGATTGGCCGCCCGATTGAGCTGCCGAGCTCGCGTCCGCTGCGCCTGGAGCATGGCAACATCGGCTCGCAGCTGATCGACTGGCCTGCCGAACACGTGGTGAAATGTCTGGTCTTCTATCATCCGCATGACAGTGCTGAACTGCGTAAAGAGCAGGATGAGCTGGTGCTCGACGTCTGGAACGGCTGTAACAAAAGCGGTCATGAGCTGCTGCTGGAAGTGATTCTGCCTGACAACAACCCGGATAAGAATGAAACGTATTACTTTGATATGTTGAGCCATTTCTACAGTCTGGGCATCCAGCCTGACTGGTGGAAACTGCCACCGCTGTCGGCGGAAAGCTGGCAGGCGATCAGCGGTCTGATTGAGCAGCAGGATCCCCACTGTCGCGGCATTCTGTTACTCGGTCTGGATGCGCCCGAAGAGAAGCTTAAAGCGGGCTTCGCCGCGGCGGCCAAAGCGCCCTGGGTGAAAGGTTTTGCGGTAGGCCGCACTATCTTTGGTCAGCCTTCCCGCCAGTGGTTACAGGGGGAGCTGGACGATCAGGCGTTGATTGAGACGGTTAAAGGCAACTATCTGCGACTGATTGAGTACTGGCGCGCTGCCCGAGCCTGATTTGCTGCTCTGTCAAAAAGCCGCTTTTAGACCGTGCAGCCACAGGGAACACGGTCAGATCGGAAAGACGCAAAAGCTGCCATCCATGGCATGCTCGGCCCGCACCATCCTTGGTGCGGGACGCTTTCCTCTTCTGACCGTGTTCCCTGCTCGTTTAGCTAATGTGTTGCTGCCAGACCCGATTTTTCAGCAATCTGCAGCCATTCCAATCTGAATGGTGAAAGACTGCATACTTCCATCCCTGCTGGCATTTCATCCCGGCTTTCATCCTGACATTGCCCGCGAAAAGTCATGCATCGGGCGCTAAAGCTAATCTGTGAACCATTTCATAAAGCCATGAAATAAACCGCGTCGTTGACGCAAAGAAATGAAATTTTCCATCCATCTGATACTATAGCGCTCATTATGCAGCCATTATTCTAATTATACGGGCAGAAGTGATGAACAATAATCCCACCCAACTTTCTCTCTTGCAGGACGATATTCGTCGCCGCTACGAAACGCTGAGCAAGCGTCTTAAACAGGTTGCGCGCTACATCCTTGATAACAGTAACAGTATTGCTTTCGATACCGTCGCCTCGATTGCTCAACAGGCCGATGTGCCACCGTCGACGCTGATCCGCTTTGCGAATGCTTTTGGCTTCAGCGGCTTCAACGAAATGAAACAGGTTTTTCGTCAGCATCTGATGGAGGAGACGGTCAACTATACCGAGCGCGCTCGCCTGTTTCGCCAGACCTCCACGGACGACAGCGCCAGTGCGCCTGAAAGTCCGGCGGAAATCCTCAACGTCTTTACCATGGTTAACAGCCAGGCGCTGCAGCAGCTGGCGATGCAGGTTAATCCTGAGCAGCTGAACAAAGCGGTGAAGCTGCTGAATGAAGCTGAGAATATCTATGTCATCGGACTGCGCCGCTCTTTCAGCGTCGCCTCCTACCTGGTCTACGCGCTGCGTCATCTTGAGCGCCGCGCTTTCCTGATTGATGGCCTGGGCGGGATGTTTACCGAGCAGCTCAGCCTGGTCAACCCGAAAGATGTGGTGATTGCGATCAGCTACTCGCCTTATGCACGTGAAGCGGTCGAGGTGGTTGAAATGGGTGCCAAACGCGGTGCGCATCAGATTGCCATTACCGACAGTCAGGTCAGTCCGCTGGCCGCCTTCAGCGATGTCTGCTTTGTAGTACGTGAAGCGCAGGTCGATGGCTTCCGTTCGCAGGTCGCTTCACTCTGCCTGGCACAGACGCTGGCGGTTTCGCTGGCACTGAACAACGCAAAGACCAGCTGAGTTCCACACACAAAAAAGGGCAGCGCGACAGGCTGCCCTTTTTACTGATATGAACGCGGGTTATAAACCGTGAATGCTGTTTATTTTTCAGCGAAGACTTACGCTTTCCGCGGATAGCTGTCGCTGTTCACCCAGGCGTGATCTTTCTCCCAGGTAAATTTCCACAGCCGCACCGGCCCCGCCATCACGTTCAGATAGTAGTTATTGTATCCCGCCAGCGTCGCTACCGGATGATAGCCGCGCGGTACCATCACCACGTCGCGATTATAGGGTGCCATACAGACATCCAGGGAACGGTCATCGGTGTAGACGCGCTGCATGGCAAAGCCAGGTTCCGGATCGAAACGGTGATAGTAGGTCTCTTCCAGGTAGGTTTCGTTTTCACTCTCCTCCTGGTCGTGCTTGTGGCTGGGATAAGAGCTGGTATCGCCCTCGTTGGTATAGACTTCCACCACCAGCAGGCTATCAGCCGGCTCATTGTCAGGCAGGATATTGTGAACCAGGCGCTGGTTGCGCCCTTTTCCGCGATGCTCAACACCAACATCGGCTGGTGCAATCAGGCGCGCAGGCAGATTCCCCTGACCGGGCGCATTACAGACCGCCAGCTCAAGATCGCTGTCAGCGTAAACCTCTACTTCATCATCATGCGGCACATAAACGGAATAAGGCGGAACGCGCTCAAAAGGCGACATGCGCTGACCGATACCGGGAAAATCAGCATGGCGGGTTTTTACCGAGGCCAGCCCGGCCACCAGCACCAGACACAGCTCTTTATCACCACTGCTGAGACGCAGGGTTTCCCCTTTCTTCAGCAAATAGGCATCAAATCCCACATAACGCCAGCCGGCGCGCTCAGGCGTCACATGCTGAATACGACCCTGCGCGTCAGGGGCTTGTGCTTTCGACAGTAAAGACATCCTGATACTCCTCTCTGTCACGATTGACGCTGCGGTGGGCTCGCGGGCGCGGTGCCAGCGAACAAAGCGACCGGCAGATTATCCTGCCGGTCGCGCACCGGGATCAGCGTTGAAATGAATCAGCCTAAGGTTGGCATACTGAATTCAGACACGGTCTGCTGACCGGATGGCCAGCGTACGGTGGCCGTTTTCATGCGGGTATAGAAACGCACGCCATCCGGTCCATGAACATTGAGCGCGCCAAACACTGAACGCTTCCAGCCGCCGAAGCTGTGGAATGCCATCGGCACCGGAACCGGCACGTTGACACCGACCATACCCGCTTCAACGTTCTGCACAAACTCACGTGCGGTGTGACCGTTGCTGGTGAAAATCGCGCTGCCGTTGCCGAATTCATGGCTGTTAACCAGTTGCAGCGCACTGTCGTAGTCCGGCGCGCGCATGATGCTCAGCACCGGCCCGAAAATCTCTTCACGCCAGATCACCATCTCAGAGGTGACATGATCAAACAGCGTGCCGCCGACGTAGTAACCTTCGGCGTGACCTGCAACCTGCACGTTACGGCCATCGACCACCAGCTTCGCGCCTTCCTGCTCGCCTTTGTCGATGTAGCCCAGCACTTTCTTCTGGTGCGCCGCCGAAACGACCGGTCCCATCTCATTTTCATCAGCGCCCTGATTAATGCCAGGGCCGATACGCAGCGCGTTCACCAGCGGAGTCAGACGGGCGATCAGCTTGTCGGCGGTATCATCGCCCACGGCGACCACAACCGGCAGCGCCATGCAGCGTTCACCAGCAGAGCCAAACGCACCACCCATAATGGCGTTGACGGTGGCATCCAGGTCGGCATCCGGCATAACGATAGCGTGGTTTTTCGCCGCGCCAAACGCCTGTACCCGCTTGCCGTGGGCGCTGGCGGTTTTATAGATATGCTCAGCCACGCCAGAAGAACCGACGAAGCTCACCGCGGCAATACGCGGATCTTTATAGAGCTGCTCAGCATCTTCATTGGAACTGTGTACGACGTTAAATACGCCATCGGGCAGGCCCGCTTCGGTCAGCAGTTCAGCCATACGCACTGCAGCAGAAGGATCCAGCGCCGGTGGCTTCAGCACAAAGGTGTTACCGCAGGCCAGGGCTATCGGGAACATCCACAGCGGTACCATCGCCGGGAAGTTAAACGGCGTAATGCCCGCCACGACGCCGACCGGTTGCATCAGCGAGTAGCTGTCAACGCCGCTGCCGACGTTCGGGGAATATTCGCCTTTGAGCAGATGGGGGATCCCGCAGGCAAACTCAATCACTTCGATGCCACGCGTCAGTTCACCCAGCGCATCAGACCAGACTTTGCCGTGCTCAGAGACAATCAGCGCCGCCAGCTCGTCACGGTGCTTCTCCATCAGGGCTTTGAAGTTGAACAGAACGCGGGCGCGACGCAGCGGCGAGGTTTTCGACCAGGCGGCAAAAGCGTCATGCGCGACACCAATCGCCTGGGCCACTTCATCAGCGGTACTTTGCGTCAGTTCACGTACCACTTTGCCGGTTGCCGGATCGTAAACAGGAATGGTTTCGTTGCTGGCGCTGAAAGTGGTTTTACCGCCAATAAAGTTACCTATGATTGTCATGATGTTGCCTCTTTAGATGGTTAAGTTCCCTGCAGACGGACCATGCGACCTGCCACACTGCCTGACCAGGCAAACCTGAAAGCGTGCTATGAAGCTATTACAGTGGAACAAATTTTTCAAATGGTTCTTTTTGGAAAATTTGATTTTAGCGGCACAGATCGCATTTTTCCCGCCACTTAGTCTCTCCCGGCATCACGATGACGGGAGGCCACTAATAGCGGCCAGCCTCAGCGTAGCAGGGTAATAGCCGGGGAGTGGTTTGAGCGTTTTACTGCGAAGTCGATCCAGCCTTTATGCATCAGGCTGAAACGGAATATGAAATTAATGCGAGGCTGATCTAATAATTTGCGTTTCATTATTCACTATTAATGAAATAAATGTTCTCTTTGGTCGCATCATCCTCCTGTCCCGGAGTCAGCGCATGGCCATCGATCCAACCCGTTTCTGTATCAACCGCAAAATTGCGCCCCGGCTCTCGCTGGAGGCATTTTTTCAGCTGGTTCAGCGCCTGGGGCTGAGCAAGATTGAACTGCGTAATGACATGCCGGGCGGCAGCGTCACTGACGATCTCAGCACCGATCAGCTGCGCGCTCTGACCGACAGGTATCATATTGATATCATCACCATTAATGCGCTCTATCCGTTTAACCGCATTGATGACGCGCTACTGGCCCGGGCCGAAGCACTGTTACAGACAGCACAACAGATTGGTGCTAAGGCGCTGGTCATGTGTCCGCTGAATGAGGGGATAGCCGTGTCGCCTCAGCAAACCCAGGCGGCGATGCAGCAGCTGGCCCCGCGCTTTGCCCACTATGGCATTCAGGGGCTGGTGGAGCCGCTGGGTTTTCCGGTCAGCTCGCTGCGTTCGGCGGTACAAGCGCAGCAATTGATCGCCGCGGCGGACGTGCCCTTTAAGTTATTGCTGGATACCTTCCACCATCATCTCTATGAGCAGGCTGAGCAGGAGTTTCCAGCCGGCATTGATGTTAACCAGATTGGTCTGGTGCACCTTTCGGGCGTGGAAGATCGCCGTCCGACCGCCGAACTGACCGATGAAGAACGCATCATGCTGAGTGATAACGATGTACTGAAGAGCGTGGTGCAGGTGAAGCGGCTGGAGATGCTTGGCTATAAGGGCGTTTATGCCTTTGAGCCTTTCTCCAGTCAGCTCAGCAACTGGACCCCTGCGGAGGTTGAACGCCAGATCCGCAACAGTATTGAACTGCTGCAAGCCTGAATCCTGTTCTGCGCTTTGCGCGCACCATTAATCGGTTTATCTGTGTCTGAAAAGACGTTCTGGCCCGCTGCTGGGCCATTTTTTTTATCCTGAAGAATCGTCTGCTGCCGGCAACACCGCCTGACGCCGCTGCATGCGCAGCGTGCAGAAAAAAGCGACGCAGACCAGCAGCGCCGTGAGCAGGTAGACGCGTGAGACACCCGCATAAGTCATGATGAATCCGGCAAGTGGCCCGGTTATCCCCAGCGACAGATCCATAAAGGCGGTGTAGGTCGCCAGCGCGCTGCCCTGATTCTGCTGCGGCACCACTTTTACCGCCACCACGCCCAGCGCCGGGAATACCAGCGAGAACCCGGCACCGGTCAGAAATGCGCCTGCTTTTGCCATCCAGGGATCACCCGCTGCGGCTACCAGAAACAGTCCGGCGGCTTCAACCGCCAGGCAGATGCTGGCGACCCGCAGACCGCCGTGGCGGTTAATCGCATTCGGGAACAGCAGGCGCGCGCCGACGAAAGCGCCGCTGAACAGAGAGAGCGCAAAGGCGGCCCCTTCCCAGCCTTTATCCTGATAGAACAGGGTAATAAAGGTGGCGATGACACCGAAACCCGCCGAACCCATCGCCAGAATCGCACCAAAACCGGCGATTTTCCCCAGCACCGCACGAAACGGCAGGGGTCTGGCCCGGCTGGCTTTTACGGCCGGACGCGGCACCGCGCAGACGATGCCTACCACGCAGATAGCAACAATGACCAGCGACAGCCACAGCAGGCCACCCGCCCGGAATATCACCACGCCGAGCGGCGCGCCAATCGCCATCGCGCCATAAGTGACAATGCCGTTCCAGGAGATAACCCGGCCAATGTGCAGCGAACCCACCCGCGCCACACCCCACAACGAGGTGCCGGTGCCGGTAAAACTCTGGCCCACGCCCAGAATCAAGCGGCCCACGCAGAGTAGCGTCAGGCTTAACAGCGGTGATTCGATGAGCGCCGCCAGCAAAATACACAACCCGCTGATCAGACAGCCCACCAGGCCGGTCACCACCACTTTCTTTGGCCCCCAGAGATCGGCATAGCGTCCGGCGTGTGGGCGGCTCAGCAGCGTCGCCACATATTGCAGGCTGATCACCAGGCCCGCCCAGAATGCGCTGAAGCCCAGCTGGTCATGCACCCATCCTGGCAATACCGCCAGCGGCAGACCGATAGTGAGATAGCTGGCAAAGTTGTAGGCCACGATAGAGAGGATCAGCAGAGAGATGTTCAGGTTTCCGGATGGGGTGTTCGGTTCCGCGGCAGGCTGTTCAGGCATGAGTCCTCGCGCTCGTATTTGGCTGAATGATAAGGTTTATCCTTTAACTATACCCGCTTTCGCCACTGGTGCCTCTTAATGACACGGTTATCGGGCGGCTGCCCCTGCCCGGACCTGCAGCAGAAAGCCGGGTAAAAACCGGCACAATGGGGAGTTGCTGCTCTGCCGCGATAGCTGAGTGCTGTGGCGCTGATTACCTCACCCACCTGCCACCGCGCTTTACCGTTTCTCTGATAAATCAGATTGTTAATTTTGTTTCAGCTACACTTTCAACAGCCAATTTACGTTACGAGAGAAAGAATGAGCGAGCTGCAACGGGAAAAGATCGGACAAAATATTCTGATAAAACTGGCGATGCTGGTCATTATCCTCGCCGGGGTTCGGGCAGCGTCAGACATTCTGGTCCCGCTTCTGCTGGCGGCGTTCTTTGCCATTGTGCTGAATCCGCTGGTGACGATGCTGATGCGGCGTGGCTTCCGCCGTGGACTGGCGATTGGGCTGGTGATCACGGTGATCTTCTGCGCTCTCGTGCTGCTGGGTGCCATTATTGCCAGCTCAATGAGCGAGTTTTCCGATCTCTATCCGCAACTGCGCGCCACCATGGAGCAGAAAATGACGGTGCTGCAACATCTGGCGGCGGGCTTTCATCTTAATATTTCAACCGATGCGCTGGTACAGCGTTTCGATCCTAATACCATGATGAACCTGGCTACCGTGGCGCTGAGCGGCTTTTCCGGCGCGATGACCAATACCGTGCTGCTGGTGCTGACCGTGGTCTTTATGCTGTTTGAGGTCCATCACCTGCCCTATAAAATGCGCAACGCGCTGGTGAATCCGAAAATTCGCATCGCCGGACTGCATAAAGCGCTGAAAGGCGTCACGCACTATCTGGCGCTGAAAACCCTGGTGAGTCTGATAACCGGCATCGCAGTCTGGCTGAGTCTCTATCTGCTGGATGTGAAGTTTGCGCTGTTATGGGGTGTCGTAGCGTTTATCCTCAACTTTATTCCCAATATCGGCCCGATTATCGCCGGTATCCCGCCCTTCCTGCAGGCGTTGTTACTGAACAGCCTGTTTGATGCCGCGATGGTGGCGGCGCTGTTTACCGCGATTCATATGGTGTTTGGCAATATGCTGGAACCGCGCCTGATGGGGCGCGGTCTTGGCTTATCGACACTGGTGGTGTTTCTGTCGCTGGTGTTCTGGGGCTGGCTGCTCGGTCCGGTCGGCATGCTGCTCTCGGTGCCGCTCACCAGCATTACTAAAATTCTGATGGAAACCACGCCAGGCGGCAGCCGTCTGGCGATTATGCTGGGCACAGGACGACCCAAGCGGGCGCGGGCATTAACCAAGTAGCCGCTGCTGCACGTGCTGGAGATGGCTCTCCATCGCCTGACGGGCTGCTGCTTCATCGCCCGCCACAATCGCATTGGCGATCTGCTGATGGTCAGCGTTCATCTCCTGCGCGAAGCTGTTATCGGCATAATGGCGCTCCAGTCGCTGCACATGCGGGCTGTGGCGCCGGTTCCATAACTGCTCCAGCAGGTCGCGTAATACATCATTGCCGCTCATCTCACTGATCAGCAGATGGAAGCGCTTGTCCTGCTCCAGAAAGGCCGCGTCGTTTTCATTGTACTGCTGCAGTTCAGCGGTCAGCGCCAGCAGTGCTGCACGCTGAACGGTGGTGCCGTTACGTGCGGCAAATCCTGCCAGCATCCCCTCAAAGGCTTCACGCGCCTGCAACAGATCCTGCAGACTGCAGGTTTCACTCTCCTGCGGAACCGCAGCCTGCGGCAACGGCTGGGCGACGTAAACGCCGTTGCCAGTGCGGATATCGACCCAGCCGGTCATCTCCAGCGCAATCAATGCTTCACGCACTGATGAACGACTGACACCCAGCTGTTTTGCCAGCTCACGCTCCGGTGGCAGTAAACCACCTGCCACAAAGTCACCGCGCGTGATACCGGCCATGATGACGTTGGCGATCTGACGGTACAGGCGCTCGGTTTTTATTACTGGCAGCGTCATCACCCTCTCCTCTGATTGCACTTAAAAGCGATCTCTTCACCGATGCAGTTTGTCATGCTGCGATCCGGATCACGGCCCTGTTTTTTCCACTATCATACTCTTGGTCCAGTGGCCTGACCACTGGGCCACATCACAGTTGAGGAGTAAAAATGGAACATACATGGCGATGGTACGGCCCCAACGACCCGGTCTCACTGGATGATGCGCGTCAGGCGGGCGCGACCGGCATTGTGACGGCGCTGCACCATATCCCTAACGGCGAGGTGTGGCCGGTTGAGGAGATTAAAGCGCGTCAGGCACTGCTGGCGGAAAAAGGTCTGGTCTGGTCGGTGGTGGAGAGCATCCCGGTCCATGAGGCGATTAAAACCCAGCGTGGTGACTACCTTCGCTATATCGCCAATTATCAGCAGTCGATACGCAATCTGGCCGCCTGCGGCATTGATACCGTCTGCTACAACTTCATGCCGGTGCTGGACTGGACCCGAACCGACCTCGCCTGGACGCTGCCGGATGGCGCAAAAGCGCTGCGCTTCGACGCCGACGCTTTCGCGGCCTTCGAGCTTTATCTGTTGCAGCGTCCGGGGGCGGAGCAGGATTACAGCGCTGCCGAGCAGCAGGCCGCCGCTCAGCGCTTTGCCGCCATGAGCGCAGAAGAGAAAAGCACCCTGGTGCGCAATATTATCGCCGGTCTGCCTGGCGCCGAAGAGGGTTACACCCTGGAGCAGTTTCAGGCGCAGCTGACGCAGTATGACGGCATCGACAAAGCGAAACTGCGCGAGCATATGGCGACCTTCCTGCGTGCCATTGTGCCGGTTGCGGAGGAAACGGGCGTTAAACTGGCGGTGCATCCGGATGACCCACCACGTCCTATTCTGGGCCTGCCGCGCATTATTTCTACCCAGGAAGATATGCAGTGGCTGAAAGAAACCGTGGACAGCCTGCACAACGGTTTCTGTTTCTGTACCGGCTCCTATGGCGTGCGTGCCGACAATGCGTTGGTAGAGATGGCGGAAACCTATGCCGACCGCATTAACTTTATCCATCTGCGCGCCACGAAACGCGAGGCAAACCCGGCCAGCTTCCATGAAGCGGCGCATCTGGCGGGCGACGTCGATATGGTCGGCGTGATCAAGGTTATTCTGGCGGAAGAGCAGCGCCGCCGTCGGGCGGGCAACCTGCGGGCGATTCCCATGCGTCCCGATCACGGCCATCAGATGCTGGACGACCTGCATAAGCGCACCAATCCCGGTTATTCCGCCATTGGCCGCCTGAAAGGCCTTGCCGAACTGCGCGGCGTTGAAGTAGCGCTGAAACAGATCTATTTTGCCGATTGAGTAAAACGTCCTGCCCTGCGCCCGCCCTGTGACGGGCCAGGGTCTCTCCTGGCCGCTGCGGCGGATCGGCCTTCTGCCCTGCCTGCCTCCCGTTTTCATTTGATTTTTTCCTGCATAGCAACGAAAACCAAACAACCTGTCAAAAAATGCAATGTCTGGTCGATAATTGACCTTAGTCAGTTCTCCTGATCGCAAAAACGCTAATCTGCACCGCCCGGAGAGATGCTATGCTGCGCCACTGATCAGCACCTCCGCATAACACCAATAATACTCAGAGGATTCAGCGGTGCCGCTACTGAAACGAAAACGCGACTACGCCAGGCTGGTGATTATTATTTCCGGCGTGCTGCCTCTGATTATTGGCATTTTTTTCACCGCCCTGGATGCGCGCCACACCGTGCATCAGCAGCAGGTCACCGCGGCGAATACGCTGTTATCTCAGGCTGAGAGAATGAGCGACAGCGCCTGGGATATGATTACCGTGCTGCGCCAGTTTCATCATCAGCCCTGCAGCCAGATTGAAAACCAGTTGCAGCGCATTGGCTCGCTAAACCCCTATTTTCGTGCGATCGGTAAAATGGAGCAGGATCACATCGCCTGCTCATCGGTGTATGGTTCACGCCCAGGCCTGCTGAAAGAGATGATCATGCGCGACGCGCCGGTTACCGGAAAAGCCTGGTGGAGTCTGTCCATTGCCGGAACAACGGGCGTACCGAATCGTCCGGCCGTGATTTTTATGCGCGATTTGCCCGATGGCGAGGGATTCTGGGCAGTGATTGATGGCCAGTATCTGATCGATTTTATGCGCGCGATCAGCAGCAGCCATCTCTATCATTTCAGCATGACGTTCAGCGGCGGCGCGCCGATCTCGTTTGGCGATCCGCACATCGCCGCGTCCAGCTGGTTTGAACCCATGATTTATCAGGCTATCTCCCATCGCTATCCGCTCTCTGTCACCCTCATTGCCTCACCCTCTGAACTGATCTCGGCCTGGCGTCAGGTGATGTTTATCATCATGCCGATGGCCGCTATCTTCTCTATTCTGCTGATGATGCTGATGGCGAACTGGCTGAAACGGCGTATTTCATGGCGCGATGAGATTCGCCGGGCCATCACCAGCGGCCAGTTCAGGGCGCACTATCAGCCGGTCTACGACAACCGGCTGCAACGCTGCAGCGGTGCTGAAGCCCTGCTGCGCTGGACAACGCCCGACGGTAAAGGCGTGCGGCCAGATATTTTTATCGGCGCAGCAGAAGCGGAAGGCATGATTGTGCCGCTGACCCGCCATCTGCTCGATTTAATTGCAGAGGATGTGCAGGCGTGGCAGGTTGAGCCCCATTTCCACCTGGCCATTAACGTGGCGGCGGATCATCTGCAGCATCCTGACTTTGTCGACGATATGCTGCAGTTTGCCGAACGGATCAAAGATAAGCAGTTCCTGATTACCCTTGAGCTGACCGAACGCAGCCTGATCAAAGATGGCGCTGAGGTGGCTCGCAAGCTGGAGCAGTTACGTGGTTGCGGCATGAAGGTCGCGATTGATGATTTTGGGACCGGACACTGTTCGCTGAGCTATTTACAGACCTTCACGATAGATTATCTGAAAATCGATCGCGGCTTTATCAACGCGATTGAATCCCTGGAAGGCAGAACGCCGGTGCTGGACGCGATTATCCAGCTCAGCCATGAGCTTGAGCTGGAAGTGCTGGGAGAAGGCGTTGAGACCGCGTTACAGTTCAGCTATCTGCAACGGCGCGGCGTGGTCTTTATCCAGGGCTATTATTATGCCCGCCCGATGGACAACACGGCGCTGGTTGCCTGGCTGACCGATCGGGGCGAACAGCCGATTGACCGGGAGCCGGCTCTTCAGACCCGGCAGGAACCCGACGTCTGAACCAGAGCAGATGGCAGCTGAACCGCCAGTCGAGCCACATTCACTCATCTTTCTGCTCTCCGCCCTGTGATGCAAAGCGGATAACCGCTTCCGGTGCCAGCATGGCCCGTAACTTCCTCCTCTTTGCCCCTGTTTTGCTGAAAAAAACGGCGGTCGTCACGCTCAGTGATAATTTTTTTGCGGTTGCAAACAGCTCTATTTGTTGTAAAAACAGGCCGGATGTAGCCCAAACATGACAGATATCACACAAAAACGGTATACTCTGTCGCTGTTCGCAATAATCACAACAGTAATTATTGTGTCTGCCGGCGCATAAACAGTGCTTATTTACGGCTATGCTTAAATTTCTCAACGCAGCGGTCTGAACGACTCACACCCGGCTCGCGCCGTTGAGGACTTTCGTGTTCCAATACAGGGTAATTCTATGAAATTGCGTAGGAAGCGTGTAAAACCAATTGGGATCGATGATGTGACTATCATCGATGATACCCGTTTACGTAAAGCCATCACCGCGGCCTCTCTGGGCAACGCGATGGAGTGGTTCGACTTCGGTGTTTACGGCTTTGTGGCCTATGCGCTGGGTAAGGTCTTTTTCCCGGACGTTTCACCGGGCGTTCAGATGATTGCGGCGCTCGCCACTTTCTCTGTTCCTTTCCTGATTCGCCCGTTGGGTGGACTGTTCTTCGGTATGCTGGGCGACAAATATGGTCGTCAGAAAATCCTCTCCATCACCATCATCATCATGTCGGTCAGTACCTTCTGTATCGGCCTGATACCGTCCTACGCCTCCATCGGCATCTGGGCACCTATTCTGCTGCTGTTAGCGAAGATGGCTCAGGGCTTCTCGGTGGGCGGTGAATATACCGGTGCCTCAATCTTTGTGGCCGAATATTCGCCTGACCGTAAACGCGGCTTTATGGGAAGCTGGCTCGACTTTGGTTCGATTGCGGGCTTCGTGCTCGGTGCGGGCCTGGTGGTGCTGATTTCCTCCATTATCGGAGAAGAGAGTTTCCTTGAGTGGGGCTGGCGTCTGCCGTTCTTCGTCGCGCTGCCGCTGGGAATTATCGGTCTTTACCTGCGTCATGCGCTGGAAGAGACCCCGGCATTCCAGCAGCACGTAGACAAACTGGAACAGGGCGACCGCGAAGGCCTGCAGGATGGTCCACAGGTATCGTTTAAAGAGATTGCGACCAAACACTGGCGCAGCCTGCTCTCCTGTGTCGGTCTGGTTATCGCCACTAACGTCACCTACTACATGTTGCTGACGTACATGCCGAGCTACCTGTCACATAACCTGCACTACAGCGAAGACCACGGTGTGATGATTATCATCGCCATCATGATCGGTATGCTGTTTGTCCAGCCTATGATCGGCATGATGAGTGACCGTTTCGGCCGTCGTCCGTTTGTCATCATCGGCAGTATCGCCCTGATGATCTTCGCGATTCCTGCCTTTATGATGATCAACAGTGGCGTACTGGGACTGATTTTTGGTGGTTTGCTGCTGCTGGCGGTAATCCTCAACGCCTTTACTGGCGTGATGGCCTCTTCACTGCCTGCGATGTTCCCAACGCACATCCGCTACAGTGCGCTGGCGAGTGCGTTTAACATCTCGGTACTGGTTGCCGGTCTGACGCCAACGCTGGCTGCCTGGCTGGTAGAAACGACCAATAACCTCTACATGCCAGCCTACTATCTGATGGTGGTGGCAGTGATTGGTCTGATTACCGGTCTGTACATGAAAGAAACTGCCAACAAGCCCCTGAAAGGCGCGACACCGGCGGCTTCTGATATGGAAGAAGCGCGCGAAATCCTGCAGGAACATCACGATAACATCGAGCACAAAATCGAAGATATCGACGAAGAGATCTCCCGTCTGGAAGCGAAACGTAAAAACCTGGTGCAGCAGCATCCGGATATCAACGAGTAACCTTTCTGCTCTCCCGCCGCCCGGCGGGAGAGTTCTTTTCCCCCTCTCTTACCGCACACAAACCTTCATCCCTCGCGGGCAAAGGGAGTAAACTGTTGTCACTTTTTTCACCTGCGTAAGAATGAAAATGTCTGATTATTCCCTTATCCAGCGCCCAAGAAGATTGCGCGCCAGCGCCTCAATGCGTGAAATGTTCCAGGAGTCCTCACTGAGCCTGAACGATCTGGCTCTGCCCATCTTTGTTGAAGAAGAAGTCGACGATTACAAAGCGATTCAGGCGATGCCTGGCGTGATGCGTATTCCGGAAAAACGTCTCGCCTATGAAATTGAGCGCATCGCCAAAGCGGGTATCCGCTCGGTGATGACCTTCGGTATTTCGCACCATACCGATGCCACCGGCAGCGATGCCTGGAACGAGAACGGTCTGGTGGCACGTATGTCCCGCATCTGCAAAGATACCGTGCCAGAAATGATCGTGATGTCTGACACCTGCTTCTGTGAATACACCAGCCACGGCCACTGTGGCGTGTTGTGTGATCACGGCGTCGATAACGATGCTACCCTGGAAAACCTGGGTAAGCAGGCCGTCGTTGCCGCAGCAGCCGGTGCGGATTTCATCGCCCCGTCAGCGGCGATGGATGGTCAGGTTGAGGCGATTCGCCGGGCACTGGACGCCGCGGGCTTCACTCAGACCGCCATCATGTCTTACTCCACCAAATTCGCCTCCTCGTTTTACGGCCCGTTCCGTGAAGCGGCCGGAACGGCGCTAAAAGGCGACCGTAAAACCTACCAGATGAATCCGATGAACCGCCGTGAAGCGATCCGTGAATCGCTGCTCGACGCGGCACAGGGCGCGGATTCACTGATGGTGAAACCGGCAGGTGCTTATCTGGATATCCTGCGCGATATCCGTGAACGTACCGAATTGCCGCTGGCGGCTTATCAGGTGAGTGGTGAATACGCGATGATCAAATTTGCCGCTCAGGCCGGTGCAATTGATGAACGCAATGTGGTGCTGGAAAGCCTGGGTGCGATTAAACGTGCCGGTGCAGACCTGATTTTCAGCTATTTCGCCCTTGATCTCGCCGAACAAAAAGTGCTCTGATCCCCTCCTTATAAAGAGCGTGATGGCTATGTCACGCTCTTCTTCTTCGCCGTAAGGCAAACACCAGAACCTGGCTTGAGCTAAAAAAATAAAGGGCTCTGTGATGAAAGCACCTGAAATCGCTGCCGACGAGGCACAACGTTTATCGCAGTTGCGTGCGCTGAACATAATGAACACACCAGCGGAAGAACGATTTGATCGTTTAACCCGTCTGGCGCGCCGCCTGTATGACGTTCCTATCGCGTTAGTCAGCCTGCTGGAAGCTGATCATCAGTGGTTTAAATCCGCTCAGGGCTATGAACCCGCAGGATCGCCCCGCGACATCTCCTTTTGCGGTCATGCCATCCTGCAGGATGAGATTATGATCGTTGAAGATGCCGCAGAAGATGAACGTTTTTATGATAATCCGCTGGTTACCGGCGAACCGCACATCCGCTTTTATGCCGGCTGTCCGCTGCGGGCACCGGGCGGCGCTAAAATGGGTACCCTCTGTATCATTGGTCGTGAACCGCGTCAGTTTAATGAAGAGGATCAGGCCACGATGCGCGACCTGGCCGCCATGGCCGAAGCGGAACTGGTCGCCTTTCAGACTGCCACCTGTGATGAACTGACGCAGATCACCAATCGTCGCGGCTTTATGACGCTGGGACAGATGGTGCTGAACGAGTGCCGGCTGAAAAACCGGCCTGCCTGCCTGACCTTTCTCGATCTCGACAAATTTAAGCAGATTAATGACACGCTGGGCCACCGTGAAGGCGACCGCGCGCTGATGGACTTTGCCGATGCGATGAAAGTGGTGTTTAAGCATTCGGATCTGTTTGCCCGTCTGGGCGGCGATGAATTTGTGGTGCTGTTTAATGGTCTGCAGCAGCAGCAGAGCGAAGCGCTGCTCCTGCAGTTTGACCGTTATCTGCAACAGCAATCAGTCAGTCTGAACCGCCGTTACCGCCTGCAATTCTCGTCCGGCGTCGTGGAGTTTGACGCGGCGCATCCGCAATCGCTGGAGCAGTTGTTGCACGACAGCGATGAGCAGATGTACCTCAGTAAAAAGCAGAAACGCGTGGCGATCTAAGGTCAGGCGCCGCAGCGCCTGACGGTTCAGGGACGCGCCAGATCGTCGAGCAGCGTCTGGTTAAATTTTGCCGGCTCTTCCATTTGCGGCGCGTGTCCCATACCGGGGAATTCGATTAAGCGCGCCCCCGGAATGCGTTTTGCGACCTCTTTCCCCAGTACCGCGTAATCACCCAGCCGGGCTTTCACCTCTGCCGGAGCGATATCACTGCCGATGGCAGTCGTGTCTGAGGTGCCGATCATCAGCGTGGTGGGCACTTTCAGATCGCCGAATTCATAAAATACGGGCTGAGTGAAGATCATGTCGTAGATTAAGGCGGAGTTCCACGCCACCTTCTGGTGCCCTGGCCCACTGTTGAGTCCGGCCAGCATATCAACCCACTTGTCATATTCGGGTTTCCAGCGACCGACATAGTAGGTCTGCTGCTCATACTTCTTAATGCCCTCTGCGCTGAGTTTGAGTTCGCGCTGATACCACTGATCCACGGATCGCCACGGTGCGCCTTTGGCTTTCCAGTCCTCCAGCCCGATCGGGTTAACCAGCACCAGCTTCTGTGTCTGTTCCGGGTACATCAGCGCATAACGTGTTGCCAGCATTCCGCCAGTGGAGTGACCCATAATCACCGCCTTCTTCACACCCAGCCGGGCGAGCAGCTGATGGGTGTTATCTGCCAGCTGCTGAAAACTGTACTGGTAACTGGCTGGTTTGGTCGAGCTGCAGAAGCCAATCTGGTCGGGCGCGATAACGCGATATCCCTGCTGACTGAGTGCGCGAATGGTCTCTTCCCAGGTCGCGCCACAGAAGTTTTTACCGTGCATCAGCACCACGGTTTCGCCGTTGGCCCGTTGCGCCGGTTTCACATCCATATAGCCCATACTCAGCGATTGCTGCTGGGATTTAAAATCAAAATGCTGCAACGGATAGGGGTATTGAAATCCTTCCAGCTGTTCGCCATACACACCAGCGGCACTGGCAGGTGCATGAGCAAATAACGCCAGCGAGGTGAGCAAGGCGGCAAGCGGTTTTTTCAGCGCGTATGTCGGGCTCATCCGGGGGGTTCTCCAGGTTAAAGGTGAGCCGTAAGCCTGGCATGTCGCAGCCAAAAATCTATTGATGTGCCGTGCTATAGCCGTGATTACAGAGATTCCGGCAAGGTAAACCGTGAGTCTGGCTGCGGACTCACGGCTCATTTTGATTATTGTCCCGCGGAACCACTTATTCATTCACCTACAATTACCAACAGATTAATCACAATTCATCTTTTTTATTAATAACACCCCCTCAAATGAATATCTTCAGAGATAACGATTAAAATCCTGAAAAATCTTTACGCAAAGAATAAGCACATTAAGATAAATATTTTAGAATCTTCTTAAATCAAACAGGGGGTTCTATGAACGAAAATAAATATAACGAAAGCGTGATCGTCTCTATCACTGAGTGGATTAATAATAATCTGGATCAGCGTTTAAGCGTTGATGATATTGCAGAAAAGGCGGGTTACTCTAAGTGGTATTTACAGAAACTTTTTGCCCGTTATCATAATGAAACCCTGGCGCGATATATTCGTAAGAAAAAGCTTAACGCCAGTGTTCATGATTTAAAAAACAGCCGCACGCCCATCATCAGCCTGGCGCTGAAATACCATTTTGAAAGCCAGCAATCCTTTACCCGATCTTTTAAGCAGATTATGGGTTGCACGCCGAGCGTCTGCCGTAAACGTCTGATGAAGGACGAGGCAAAGCAGCAGCTGGCCGACGTTGATGATCCCTGTGCGCTGTGCAGTTACGGTCGGGCGGAAAGGATAAAGCAGAGCTGTGGCGTAACAGTCCGGCCTGTTACGCGCTCAGCGCGTGGATATGCGCCATCAGACGCTTTCCGCGAAATAGGTTAATCAGGATTCATCCGGCTGATAATATTGCACACCAATCTGAATACGCTCACGTCCCTGGGTGACGCGATGACGATTGGTGTCGCGCAGTGAATAGACACAGCCACAATATTCCTGCTGATAGAAACTCTCGCGCTTGCTGATTTCAATCATGCGCGATGACCCACCACCTTTACGCCAGTTAAAATCCCAGTACATCAGATCCGGATACGCCGCCGCTGCGCGGACTCCGCAGCTGTTAATCTGCTTCATATCTTTCCAGCGCGAAATACCCAGGCAACTGGTCATCACCGGAAAACCGTTCTCATGGGCATAGAGTGCCGTACGTTCAAAGCGCATATCAAAGCACATGGTGCAGCGTTCACCCCGTTCCGGTGACCACTCCAGGCCGCGCGCCCGCTCAAACCAGTTATCCCGGTCATAGTCCGCATCAATAAACGGCACACCAAATTTTTCGGCAAAGCGAATATTCTCCTCTTTACGCAGCTCATACTCTTTGAGCGGGTGAATATTCGGGTTGTAGAAATAGATCGTGTATTCAATGCCGGATGCCAGCATCGCTTCCATCACCTCACCCGAGCAGGGTGCGCAACAGGAGTGCAGCAGGACTTTTTTATGGCCGCCCGGCAGAGGCAGCGGCTGACGCTGGAAAGGTTCAGACATAAGCACCTTCAATCAATAGCAGTAAAGCGGCAGTGTAATGCCGCAGGCGGGCAGTTGCAAAACCTGACCTGACGCGCCCTGTTTTGCGTAATCGTGCCCCGGCCGCGGTTTCCCTCTCCTGAACCAACCCGCTGATCTCTGATGCTTTCTTATCGCAGCAATGCTGTGTGGCACCGGTGATAGCCGGAAGTGTGATCGCCCCCACGCTGGCATCGACTATGTTTACATAACATTAACAATCTTGACACTGACCCCCCGCAAGGAGACTCGCATGGTCGCGGCAAAAAAATCGGGAAATCAACAGAACCGCTTTACCTGGTTCGTCTGTTTTATGGCTGCGCTGTCCGGCCTGCTGTTTGGTCTGGATATCGGCGTCATTGCAGGTGCCTTGCCGTTTCTGGCGAAGGATTTGCAGATCACTAACCATCAGCAGGAGTGGGTAGTGAGTTCGATGATGTTTGGCGCGGCGCTGGGCGCACTAGCGGCGGGCTGGATGTCATCAAAGCTGGGACGCAAGAAAAGTATGCTGGCGGGGGCGACGCTGTTTGTCATTGGCTCGCTGTGGTCAGCCTTCTCACCGGATGTGGCGTCGCTGGTCTGTGCCCGCGTGATGCTGGGTCTGGCGGTGGGGATCGCCTCTTACACCGCGCCACTCTATCTGGCGGAGATTGCGCCTGAACGTATTCGTGGCTCAATGATTTCGATGTACCAGCTGATGCTGACCACTGGCATTGTCGTGGCCTATCTCTCCGACACCGCGTTCAGCTACAGCGGTAACTGGCGCGGGATGCTCGGCGTGATCGCCATTCCGGCGGTGATCCTGTTTATCGGCGTGCTGTTTCTGCCCAACAGTCCGCGCTGGCTGGCGGCGCACGGACGCTTTAACGAGGCGCAGCGGGTGCTGGATCGGCTGCGTAACAGCAGCGAACAGGCCCGGGAGGAACTGGAAGAGATCCGGGAAAGCCTGCAGGTGAAGCAGCGCGGCTGGTCGCTGTTCCGTTCTAATGGCAATTTCCGCCGCGCGGTGTGGCTGGGTATGCTGCTACAGGTTATGCAGCAGTTTACCGGCATGAATGTGGTGATGTATTACGCACCTAAAATCTTCAACATCGCCGGCTTCTCCAGCACCAGCGAGCAGATGTGGGGCACAGTGATTGTCGGGCTGGTCAATATGCTGGCCACGCTGATTGCAATCTTCTTTGTCGATCGCTGGGGTCGCAAGCCGATGCTCACCACCAGTTTTCTGGTGATGGCGGTTGGCATGGGCGTGCTGGGAACGCTATTGCACATCGGCGTTGAAACAGATTTCCGCAAATACTTTGCTGTCGCGATGCTGCTGATGTTTATCGTCGGCTTTGCGATGGCGGCCGGACCGGTGATCTGGCTGCTCTGTTCAGAGATTCAGCCACTGAAAGGGCGTGATTTCGGCATTACCGCCTCCACCACCACTAACTGGGTCGGCAATATGATTGTTGGCGCCACCTTCCTGACCATGCTGGATCAACTGGGTAATGCCAACACCTTCTGGTTCTACGGCGCGCTCAACCTGGTGTTTATCGTGCTGACGCTGATGCTGGTACCGGAGACCAAACATGTGACGCTGGAGCACATTGAACGCAATCTGATGAAGGGTAAAGCGCTGCGTGACATCGGGGCGTAACCGCCCCGCTTCAGGCTACCACTGCAGTTGCTGGCCGGCGTAATCGACGTAGTGATGACCACCGCGACCGCGCCACTGGATCAGCTGCTGGACGATACCGGCGGCACTCTCTTCTGCCGTCAGGGGCGCACTCTCGCCGCCCATATCCGTTTTCACCCAGCCGGGATGCAGCGTCAGCAGCGTCCCGCTCTGCGCTTCCACTGCCGGAGTCAGCGTGCGGCTCAGCATATTCAGTGCGGCTTTGCTTGCCGAGTAAATCGGCATCTGCGCCTCCGGATTTTCATTCAGGCTGCCGAGCTGGGATGAGGTCAGCGCCAGCACGCCATCCTGTTTCAGCAGCGGCAACAGGATCTCTGCGCTGCGAACCGGGGCTATCGCATTGGTCAGGAACAGCTGCGCCAGCGCCTGATCGTCACTCTGCGACACCTTCTGGTGCGCAGGCCCGGAAATCCCGGCGTTAATCAGAATCGCATCGAACGACTTGCCACTGAGCTGGCTGGCAAACTGTTGAACCGCTGATGAGTGGGTCATATCCAGCGAATGCCAGTGAATGTCTGGCCGGTTACCCTGCTCCGGGATGCCACTGCGATGCGTGGCCGTGACCTGCCAGCCCTCATCGGCAAAGGCCTGCGCCACCGCCAGACCGATACCGCGTGAAGCACCAATAATCAGAACCTCTTTTTGCTGAGCCATATTCATTCCTCGTTGATTGTCTCGTCACAAGCTTAACGGTAAATCTGCCCAGGCAGCGGCCAGTTGTGCTTTTTAGCCAGACGACCGCACTGCAGGTAAAACCCCACGGCGTAGCGCTGTTGATGGTTTTCCATCATTAAATCGCTTTATCTTTTACTTTTAACCGGTTAGAAGAGATAAACAGTCTGGCAGGCAGCAGTCAATTTGCCATTTTCGCATGGAGTCTGAATGAAAAAGCTCACCTTAGAGGTGGTGGCAAAAATGGCAGGCGTCGGGATTGCGACGGTCGATCGGGTGCTGAATGAGCGCGGCGGCGTCTCCCTGGAGACCAGCCGTAAAGTCCTGAAAGCCGCACGCGAAGTGGGGCTGAAGCGTCTGCTGCCAGAGGAGTACCAGCATCCGTGGCAGATTGAGGTGTTCCTCAGCAATAACGGCTCATCCTTTTTTCAACAGCTCACCACCCATTTCAGCGAGGTCGCCAGTCAGCTTGGCTATCGCCGCCTGAAACTACACAAAACCCTGGTGGCCGAAGCGCAGCCTGAGCAGCTGGCGCAAAGCATTATCGCCCGCAGCAGCACCCGCGACGGCATCATTGTTTTTGCGCATGACTCGCCGCCCATCTATCGGGCACTGGCGCTGTGCCGCAGCCGCAATGTGCCGGTGATCACCATCGTCACCGATCTGCCCGATGCCGACCGTTTGTGTCATGTTGGTATCGACCAGTATCAGGCGGGACGCACAGCCGGACTGCTGATGAGTAAGACAGTGAATCAGCCCGGCGATATTCTGATGGTCAGTGGCCGTTTTGATTACCGCGCCCATCGTCAGCGCATCGCGGGATTTCGTGAGGCCATGGAGCAGCGCGCGCCGCAGCGTCATCTGCGGGAAGTGCTGTCGGGTCAGGATCAGCGGGAAACCATCCGCAGTGAGCTGGCCCGCCATCTGCGTCCGTCGCAGGCGATTGCAGGGGTTTATAACACCGGCATGGGGAATAGTGATGTCAGCGACACCCTGCGCGCCCACCAGCTGCTGGGTAAATGCACCTACATCACCCATGAGCTTTATGATGTCACCCGCCAGCTACTGCTGAACGATGAAGTGGCCTTTACCCTGGATCAGCATGCTCAGCAGCATGCCCGTTTAGCGATTGATCTGATGCTGAGTCATCTCGAAACCGGCTATCAGCCGGATGTCTATCAGGCGGGCAAAGTGGCCTTTCGGCTGTTTACGGCGGAAAATATGGTGTGAGGTGGAATCTGTTTCCCCTGATGAAGCGCTGTCATTAAGGGAAACAGATCGGGCTCGATTAACCCGCGGCATCCCGGCTTTTATCGTCCGGGCTGTCCGCATCGTCATTACCCTGGCTCTTCTCCACTTCCTGCGGATGTCCCATCGAAAGCGCAGCCGCACTGGCCGGGTCGAACAGCGACAGACTCTCAATCTGGTCAACCATGATCACTTTACGGAACGACATCGCATCTTTGGGTTTCGAGTCGAGCGTGATGTCGTGCTCGGCGTACCACTTGCTGTAGTTATGTTCCACCGCCAGCTTCAGCGTCTTGCTGTCGCGATATCCGCTCAGCATCGGGATCAGCACGATATTTTTGGTGCTCTCATATTCAAAAGTTGAAGCATGGATCATGCCAATGTAAATGCGGCGCGACTTCATTGTAATCCACGCCAGTTCGCCCTCTTCCATGCATTGAAATAACAGTTGCTCCACACCATTAGAGCGTGACAGCTGCTGATAGAGGTCTTTACGACCGGAAACGTTCAGTCGTGCACTGCCTGCCCAGTTTGAGCGGTAAAGGCAGAGAAGAATGGCAAAGGTGAGCATGATCACCACGGGAGCCTGGATGCCCAGGAAACTCCAGTTCATAAACTCCACCTGCCACTTCAGGTGGACGCCGGGGATCATCTGGACGGCGTTGGCGATGCCGGAGATACAGAGCAGCACCAGCCAGATGATACCGGTCGCAAACACACCCTGCAGGACGAAAATACAACCGTAAAGCGCGACCAGGAAATAGACATCCCAGCCCGACGAACGACGGATTTTAAAGCGGCTGTTCAAATCACGGCTGGTGTACCAGTAACCACTGACCATCAACACCATAAATATTGCGGTACCCACCTCACACTCCCTTTAACGTATTCACGTGGCGGGCAAAATCTTCATGGACTTCCTCGCTCAGCGTGTTGACCGAGATATTGCCGTTTTCATCAATAATGATGCGCTCACCTTCAGCGATCGAGTCGTTGATATCCTGACGGGTCATGATCTGCAGAAACTTATCCGGACTGGCAAAGACCGACTTAACAAATTTAAACATAGCGATCCACTTGTTGGCCTTAAAATTGAAGTATGTGACCGAATCCACACTCTCGCCTGTTTAATTTCGGGTGAAATTTCTTAAAATCAATTAATTAGCGAAGCGGTAGTCACCTTGCCCATGCCGTTTTCCGCTGAAATCTTCAACGTAACCAGCAGCATGGCGTAGCAGCATCGTATTTTTACCGTGCAGGTCTGCAACGACGTCACATCGCCTCTCTGCCAGGAAGCGCTAAGCTCATTGGTTAGCCGCTTTCTGTCACCCTGTCTGAAACGCATCGAGGAATGTTTGCATGAAACTACGAACACTGGGCCGTACCGGTCAGCGCGTCTCCGAAATTGGCTTTGGCGCATGGGCCATTGGCGGAACCTGGGGGGAAGTGAGCATGGAGGATGCCAAAGCCGCGCTGAATGCTGCGCTGGATGCGGGCATCACCTTTATTGATACCGCCGATGTCTATGGCGATGGCCGTTCCGAAAAAATCATCGCAGAGGTGCTGAATCAGCGCGGCGGTGAACGTCCGTTTGTCGCCACCAAGCTGGGGCGTCGCCTCTCGCCACATGTGGCTGAAGGTTACAATGCTGAAAACCTCAACGCCTTTATTGACCGTTCACGCGAGAACCTGCAAACCGACACGCTGGATTTAGTGCAGCTGCATTGCCCGCCGACCGAGGTCTACTACAACCCGGACGTCTTTGCGGTGATGGATGAGATGGTCGCTGCCGGAAAAATCCGTCACTACGGTGTCTCCGTTGAGAAAGTTGAAGAAGGTCTGAAGGCGCTGGAGTTTCCAAACGTCTCGTCAATTCAGCTGATCTACAACATTTTCCGCCAGCGTCCGGCTGAACTGCTGCTGCGTGAAGCGAAACGCCGTGATGTGGCGATCATCGCCCGTGTGCCGCTGGCGTCGGGCCTGCTGACCGGCAAAATGCGTGCCGACAGCGTGTTTGCCGATGACGACCACCGCACCTTTAATCGTAATGGCGAAGCGTTCGATAAAGGCGAGACCTTTTCCGGCGTACCTTATGAGGTGGCGCTGGAGGCGGTTGAAGAGATTCGCCGCTTTGTCACTGGCGACACCACCATGGCGATGTTTGCCCTGCGCTGGATCCTGATGAACGAAGATGTCAGCGTAGTGATCCCTGGCGCGAAAAACCGCGAACAGGCTGAAGCCAATGCCCGCGCCAGCGATGTCGATGCGCTCTCTGCAGATACGATGGCGGCGCTGAAGCAGATCTATCAGGAGAAGATCGCGCCTCACGTGCATCAGCGCTGGTAAGCGCCTTACAACGCCTGGGCGCAGGCCCAGGCGGAACTCCACGCCCACTGGAAGTTATAGCCGCCCAGCCAGCCGGTGACATCAGCCACTTCACCAATAAAGTAAAGTCCCGGCACCGCACGCGCCTCCATCGTTTTCGAGGAGAGCTGTGTGGTATCCACGCCGCCCAGTGTCACTTCAGCAGTTCGATATCCCTCGGTACCGTTTGGCTGAATGCGCCAGGCGTGCAGCGTCTGCGCCAGCTCGGTTTGCTGTTTGCTGTTAAGTTGCTTCAGAGTGATATCCGGCACCACCTTCAGCGCCTGTAATACTTCCACCAGACGCTTCGGCAGGATTTTCGCCAGGCTGTTCTTCAGGCTGAGATTAGGGTGTGCTTCACGCTGCGCCGTCAGAAACGCCTCAAGCGGCGTGGCAGGCGACAGATCGATAGTGACGAATTCTCCGGGTAGCCAGTAGCTGGAGATTTGTAACACCGCCGGGCCGGAGAGGCCGCGGTGGGTAAACAGCATCGCCTCTTTGAAGCGGGTGCCATCCTGCGCATCGATAGTGGTCTCCAGCGCGACGCCTGACAGCGTCTGCAACTGCTCCAGCAGCGGCTTGTGCAGGGTAAAGGGCACCAGCGCCGCCCGCGTCGGAAAGACGCTCAGCCCGAACTGCTCCGCTATTTTATAGCCAAACGGCGTGGCGCCCAGGCCTGGCATCGACAGACCGCCGCTGGCGATGACCAGCTTCTCCGCCTGAACCGTGCTGCCGTTAAGTTGCAGGGTATAGCCGCTTTCATCGCGCGCCACGCTGAGCACTTCACTGCGCAGCCGCAGGGTGACATTGCCTTTGTCACATTCGGCCAGCAGCAGATCGACAATCTGCTGGGCGGAGTCGTCGCAGAAGAGCTGGCCCAGGGTTTTCTCGTGCCAGGCGATGCCGTGGCGATTAACCAGATCGATAAAATCCCACTGGGTATAACGCGCCAGCGCCGATTTACAGAAATGAGGATTGTGCGACAGATACGCCGCCGGTTCGGTGTAGAGATTGGTGAAGTTGCAGCGGCCACCGCCAGACATCAGAATTTTACGTCCCGGCTTTTTGCCGTTATCCAGCAGTAACACGCGGCGTCCCCGCTGCCCGGCCTGGGCGGCGCAGAACAGCCCTGCGGCTCCGGCACCAATGATGATAACGTCAAACTGTTCCACTACGACTCGCTCACTTAACTGGAAAGGCGCAGATTGTAGTGATCTGCTCACTGAGACGCCAGCGTCAAAAAAATGCCGCAAATGTGTCATATTGTATCTGTCTAATATCTAACCCTTTTTCTCTGAGTTACCCTTACGCCTTACATCGAAAGGTTAAATTAGCGCTATATTTTCCTTTCCCATACAGCACGTTGTCGCGGATAATGCGCCGCGTTCATGTCCTCCAAAAATGGCGTAACGTTTATGCTACATCTGTTTGCTGGTCTAGACCTCAGTACTAGCCTGTTATTGGTTCTTGCCCTGCTGTTTGTATTGTTTTACGAAGCGATCAACGGTTTCCACGACACGGCCAACGCAGTTGCGACGGTCATCTATACGCGTGCCATGCGTGCCCAGCTTGCTGTGGTCATGGCGGGTGTATTTAACTTCCTTGGCGTGCTGCTCGGTGGATTGAGTGTCGCTTACGCTATTGTTCATATGCTTCCCACCGATCTGTTGTTAAACGTTGGATCGGCTCACGGTCTCGCCATGGTGTTTTCTATGCTGCTGGCGGCGATTATCTGGAACCTCGGCACCTGGTATCTCGGTCTGCCGGCATCCAGCTCCCATACGCTGATCGGCGCCATTATCGGTATCGGTCTGACCAACGCCCTGATGAGCGGAACCTCGGTGGTTGATGCGCTCAACATCCCGAAAGTGCTGAACATCTTCCTTTCTCTGATCCTGTCGCCGATTGTCGGCCTGGTGATGGCGGGCGGCTTAATCTTTATACTGCGTCGCTACTGGAGCAATACCAAAAAGCGTGCGCGTATTCATATGACGCCTGCTGACCGTGAGAAGATCGACGGCAAGAAAAAGCCGCCGTTCTGGACCCGTATCGCCCTGATTGTTTCGGCAATTGGCGTAAGTTACTCGCACGGTGCAAACGACGGTCAGAAAGGGATCGGCCTGATCATGCTGGTCCTGATTGGCGTGGCACCTGCTGGTTTCGTGGTGAATATGAATGCCTCCGGTTACGACATCACGCGAACCCGCGATGCGGTCAATCACCTGGAGCAGTATTATCAGCAGCATAACGCCTCGCTGACCCACATCATCCAGATGGCACCGCCTAAGCTGCCAACGCCGGAAGAAGTGCCAGCAACCAGCCCGCAGGAGTTCCACTGTGACAGCGCGCGCGCATTACAGGCGGTACAGGGTGCGCAGGTGTTGCTGAATAACCTGCAGAGCTACGATCAGCTGACGGTTGATCAGCGCGGTCAGATGCGTCGTCTGCTGCTGTGTATCTCCGATACCGCCGATAAAGCGGCCCGTCTGCAGGAAACCTCGCCAGATGACAAACGCTTCCTCAATAAGCTGAAAAGCGACCTGCTTGGCACCATCGAGTATGCGCCTATCTGGATTATTGTGGCCGTCGCGCTGGCGCTGGGCATCGGCACCATGATTGGCTGGCGTCGTGTTGCCACCACCATTGGTGAGAAGATTGGTAAAAAAGGCATGACCTATGCGCAGGGAATGTCAGCACAGGTGACAGCAGCGCTGTCGATTGGCGTCGCCAGCTATACCGGCATGCCCGTCTCCACCACGCATATCCTCTCCTCATCGGTTGCCGGTACCATGCTGGTCGACGGTGGCGGGCTGCAGAGCCGGACCATCAAGAACATCGCCATGGCGTGGATCTTCACCCTGCCGGTCTGTATTCTGCTGTCAGGTTCGCTCTACTGGATTGCCTTAAAACTGGTGTGATGCCAGCTAAAAAAAGGGCGACGCAAGTCGCCCTTTTTTAATGCCAGATCGCCAGCGCCACCAGACTGATGACCACCAGTCCGCACAGCGCACTGGTCAGCATAAACTGCCCACGCACCCGCTCGCAGCGCCGGATAAACTCATCGTCGTGATGATCAAGATAGCGCTTTGCCCAGATATAAGTGACCAGCCGCACCTGCTTGCTCGGCTGACCATGAGAGGTGAAAAAACCCGCCCCATCGACATACTGATACAGCAGCGGATCACAACCGCGTAAGACCGCCAGCAGGGCGCGCAGGGATGAAAAATAGCGCGCCATATTCACGATACACACCACGCAAAGCGCCCAAAAAAGCGCAATAGTGCTGATCATATTCTCCCCCTCCCGGCTGGAATCGCAGCAACAGGCCCAGCGTCAGATACTGAGTCCACCTGCAGAAATAACCAGCCACTGAATCACCGGACTGCGAAAGTTTTTCGACCCCCTGAGCGGTTGCGAATCGGACCGCCTTTTTTCAGTGTAGGAGAAATCTTTACATTTTTTCCAACGATGATTTTCGTTCAGCGCGAGTAAATCTGGCATAGCCTTGATCTTATTCATAAGCCAGGCGGCAACGGCAGCATTTACAGTGGGAGAAGGCTATACTGAGGACATAACAACATCATCACCTGCAATGCAGGTAGACACTTTGGTGGCGCTCATCGCCCGCTCGCGCAAGGGATTTCGCTAAGCTGTGACGCGGCAGGAACACCGGATGCCATCCTTAACCTCGTGAAAGGAGTTTTATCATGGCTTATAAACATATCCTGATTGCAGTAGACCTTTCTCCCGAAAGCCAGTTGCTGGTGGATAAGGCCGTCTCGCTGGCTCGTCCGTACGATGCCAGAATTTCCCTGATTCACGTTGATGTCAATTACTCCGACCTCTACACCGGCCTGATTGATGTCAACTTAGGGGATATGCAGAAGCGTATCTCTGAAGAGACGCATGCGGCGCTGAAAGGGTTGTCAGATGCGGCGGGCTACCCGATCAGTGAGACGCTGAGCGGCAGTGGCGACCTCGGCCAGGTACTGGTTGACGCGATCAGAAAATATGACGTTGACCTTGTAGTATGTGGTCATCATCAGGATTTCTGGAGCAAGCTGATGTCCTCAGCCCGTCAGCTGATCAACACCGTGCATATCGACATGCTGATTGTGCCGCTGCGCGATGAAGACGAGGCGTAATTTCGCCGTATAAATGATTAAAGCCGGCGCAGAGCCGGCTTTTTTATGCTTTAAAGCGGTGGGTAAATATCAAAGCGATGGCTTTTGGTTACCACGGCCGCCTGCGTCACAATACCCGCCAGCGGCGGTGCATAGTCTGGCCGTTTAACCACGATGCGTTTCTTCGCCAGCCGGCGAGCGGGTTCCAGTAATGCGTCAGCATCTTCATCCGGCCCCACCAGCGACTGAAACACCCGCATCTCCTTTTTCACCAGCGCACTTTTCTGGCGATGGGGATACATCGGATCGAGATAGACCACATCCGGCGGCGGCGTGATATCCCCCAGCGCCTGCGCGCTGGCCGCATGAATCAGCGTCAGCCGATCGCGCAGCCAGGGGCCAATTTCCGCATCCTGATAACCGCGCTGCAATCCATCTTCCAGCAGCGCAGCGACAACAGGATGACGCTCCAGCATTCGCACCCGGCAGCCCAGCGCCGCCAGTACAAACGCATCTCGTCCCAGCCCGGCGGTGGCATCGACCACATCCGGCAGATAACCGCCTTTGATGCCGACCGCTTTGGCGACGGCTTCGCCGCGTCCACCGCCGAAGCGACGGCGATGGGCCATCGCGCCAGTGACGAAATCAACAAAAATGCCGCCCAGCTTTGGCTCATCACGCTTGCGCAGTTCAAGGTGCGTCGGGGTCTGCACCAGCGCCAGCAGTGCGTCTTCATCGTGCTCCAGCTGCCAGCGCTGCGCTAAACGTGATAAGGCGCCGTCTCCGGCGCCTGATTCATCGAGCAAACAGATTTTCACGAACCGACTTATCCCTGAATGCCGTAATGTTCCAGCATCGCATCGAGCTTCGGTTCACGGCCACGGAAGCGTTTGAACAGTTCCATCGGCTCTTCAGAACCGCCACGGGTCAGGATGTTATCCAGGAAGGACTGACCGGTTTCACGGTTGAAGATGCCCTCTTCCTCGAAGCGGGAGTAAGCATCCGCCGCCAGCACGTCTGCCCACAGATAGCTGTAGTAACCCGCCGCATAGCCACCGGCAAAGATGTGGCTGAAAGCGTGCGGGAAACGGCCCCATTCCGGACCCGGAACCACTGCCACGCGGCTTTTCACTTCGCGCAGGGTTTCCAGAATCTGTGCGCCTTTCTCCGGATTAAACTCGGTATGCAGGCGGAAATCGAACAGGCCGAACTCCAGCTGACGCAGGATAAACAGCGCAGCCTGATAGTTCTTCGCCGCCAGCATTTTATCCAGCAGCTCTTTCGGCAGCGGTTCGCCGGTTTCAAAGTGGCCCGAGATAAAGGCCAGCGCATCCGGTTCCCAGCACCAGTTCTCCATGAACTGGCTTGGCAGTTCCACTGCATCCCATGGCACACCGCTGATACCGGAGACGCCAGGCGCTTCGATACGGGTCAGCATGTGATGCAGGCCGTGACCAAACTCATGGAACAGGGTGATCACTTCGTCATGGGTGAACAGCGCAGGTTTGCCTTTCACCGGACGGTTAAAGTTACAGGTCAGGTAGGCAACCGGCTTCTGCAGGCTGCCATCGGCTTTACGCATCTGGCCGACGCAGTCATCCATCCAGGCACCGCCACGTTTATGTTCGCGGGCGTAGAGATCGAGATAGAAGCTGCCGCGCAGTTCGCCGGTTTCATCGAACAGATCGAAGAACTTCACGTCAGGATGATAAACCTCAACGTCGTTACGCTGCTTCGCCGTGATGCCGTAAATGCGTTTCACCACTTCAAACAGACCGGCGACCGCACGCTCTTCCGGGAAGTAAGGGCGCAGTTGCTCATCGCTGATTGTGTAAAGGTGCTGCTTCTGCTTTTCACCGTAATAGGTGAGATCCCACGGATTAAGCTCGGTCACGCCGTGCTCTTTACGGGCAAAGGCGCGCAGCTGCTCCAGCTCTTTTTCACCCTGCGGACGGGCGCGTTCCGCCAGGTCATTAAGGAAGTCGATTACCTGGGACGGGCTTTGCGCCATTTTGGTCGCCAGCGATTTATCGGCGTAGGAGTCGAAGCCCAGCAGCTGTGCCAGCTCGTGACGCAGCGCCAGCTCTTCCGCCATGATTGGGCCGTTATCCCACTTACCGGCGTTCGGACCCTGATCGGAGGCGCGCGTCGCATAGGCGCGATACATCTCTTCACGCAGCGCGGCGTTGTCGCAGTAGGTCATGACCGGCAGATAGCTTGGGATATCCAGCGTCAGCAGCCAGCCTTCCTGCTCTTTGGCTTCAGCCTGTGCTTTCGCCGCCGCCAGCGCGCTTTCCGGCATACCGGCCAGCTCGCTTTCATCGGTAATCAGCTTGCTCCAGCCCATGGTGGCATCAAGCACGTTGTTGCTGTAAGCCGAGCCCAGCTCAGAGAGGCGCGCGGCGATTTCGCCGTAGCGCTGCTGTTTATCTTTTGGCAGGCCGATACCGGAGAGTTCGAAATCACGCAGGGCATTATCGACCGCTTTCTTCTGCGCCAGATCCAGTGCAGCGTACTGATCGCCCCCTTTCAGGTTGCGATACGCCTGATAGAGCCCTTCATGCTGACCAACCCAGGTGCTGTATTCAGAGAGCAGCGGCAGCGTCTGCTCATAGGCTTCACGCAGCTCCGGGCTGTTTTTCACCGCATTAAGGTGGCTGACCGGTGAGAAGATACGGCTCAGGCGATCGTCAGTTTCTGCCAGCGGCTGAACCAGATTATCCCAGGTATACGGCGCACCCTGCGCCACGACTTTTTCGACTTCTGCGCGACAGTGGCTCAGCACTTCCGTCACGGCAGGCACCACATGTTCAGGCTTAATGGCAGAAAAAGGGGGTAGCGTAAAAGATGTCAGTAGCGGATTGGTCATAGCGCAGTCCTTTATAGATGTATGGGGCGCAGCGGGTCGCGCAACGCAATCTAAGTAACATGCGGCTTAGTGTAGCGAAAATCAATGGCAGCCAGGATGAGGTGGGGAAGAAACGCGCGAATAGCAGCACGGAAGATGCACGCTTTTATCTCATGCACGTAATGCTGGCTGGCACGTCGGGGAGGATTTGCGGTCGCTTTCCTTGACTGCGTGCCGGGAACCACACGCCCCGCCCTGAGCGGCTTGCGGTAATCCCGATTTGTTATCACGCTTCTGGCCCATCAACAGGTCATCCCTGATATAATCGCGGATTCTCATGCTTTTCCTGCGTCGGTTGCTGTGCGTCGTTCTGTGGGTAATACGTGAGGTAATAATTGGTATAAATTGATTTTCCATCAATTAAAACCTTATACATTCAACAGGATAAACAATGCTGAGTTATCGCCATAGCTTCCATGCTGGCAATCACGCCGACGTGCTGAAGCACACCGTTCTGAGCCTGATCATCACGGCGCTGAAAGAGAAAGAGAAACCGTTTTTCTACCTGGATACCCATGCGGGCGCAGGTCGCTACCAGTTGAGCGGCGAGCACGCCGAGCGTACCGGTGAATATCTGGAAGGCATCTCACGTATCTGGCAGCAGCCCGATGCGCCGGAATTGCTGCAACCCTATTTTGATGCGATTCGTGCATTAAACCGTAACGGGACGTTGCGTTATTATCCCGGCTCGCCGCTGATTGCCCGCCATCTGCTGCGTGAAGATGACAAACTGCAACTCACTGAGCTGCACTCCAGCGACTATCCGCTGCTGCGTAACGAATTCAGCAAAGATGACCGCGCCCGCGTCGATCGTGCCGACGGTTATCAGCAGTTAAAATCGAAACTGCCACCGCCGTCACGTCGCGGTCTGGTGCTGATCGATCCGCCGTATGAGATGAAAAGCGACTACCAGGCAGTGGTGAAAGGGATTCAGGAAGGCCATAAACGTTTTGGCACCGGCGTCTTTGCGTTGTGGTATCCGGTGGTTTTACGCCAGCAAATCAAACATATGCTGCGCGATCTGGAAGCGACCGGCATTCGCAATATTCTGCAAATCGAACTGGCGGCCCGTCCGGACAGCGATCAGCGCGGCATGACCGCCTCCGGCATGATCGTGATTAACCCGCCGTGGAAGCTGGCCCAGCAGATGAATACCCTGCTGCCGTGGCTGCACCAGAAACTGGTTCCGACGGGTACCGGCCACTACGCGGTTAACCAGATCGTACCCGAATAACTCTCTTTGTCTTCTACGCCGCTCACTACCGGTGCGGCGGCGTTGTACCAGGTCTTTACCATGTGGATCATACTGGCTGGCGCGCTGGCCGCGCTGCAACCGGCCCGACGGCTGGCATTATTATTACTGGCGCTCGCCACACTGCTGGGTTTTTATCAGGACGTATTAGCGTGGCCGGTGCTGCTGCTGTTTACCGGCACCGCCGCTGTGGTGGCACTCCGTATTTATGACCGTGACCATCATCGACGACAAATAGTGACCGAAGCGCTGCTGGTGCTGATCGCCATCGGGTTGCTCCTCCATCTTTTTCCAGGCTTTAATAATCCCCTTAAGGCAGAGGATGTGCAGGCCGGACCGCGCAGCGTGCCTTTCAGCTTCGGGTTTAACTTCGATAAAGCGCTTATTCCTTTTGTACTACTGGCCTGCCTGCCGACGCTGTTTCGCGCGCCTGCCACGCCACCACGCTATCGGCTACCCGCCGCACTGGCGCTGATCGCGGCCATTCCGCTGCTGCTGTACTGCGCGGTATTATTGGGCGGATTAGCGTTTGAGCAACATACGCCGGACTGGCTGGGCCAATTTATGCTCGCCAACCTGTTCTTTGTTTCGCTGGCGGAAGAGGCCCTGTTTCGTGGCTATCTGCAGCAGCGATTAAAGCAGGTAGTGGGCGGCATCCCTGCGCTGTTACTGAGCGCGCTGCTGTTTGGTCTGGTGCATCTGAGCGGCGGCCTGTTGCTGGTGATCTTCGCCACCCTGGCCGGGCTGTTATATGGGCTGGCGTGGCACTGGAGCGGCCGCTTATGGCTGGCGACCGCCCTGCATTTTGGCCTTAACCTGACCCATCTGCTGTTTTTCACTTATCCCGCACTGCATCATTAGAGGTTAAAAACCGCCAGATCCCAGGCCAGCTCGGTGCAGGGAAAAATCGTCTGGCACTCCGCCAGCAGGCGGTTCATGTCTTTTGCCAGATAGCGTGAACTGAAATGGGTGGCGATCAGCCGTTTTGCCCCGGCGCGTTTTGCCACTTCGGCGGCCTGCAGTGTGGTGGAGTGCCCGCGCCCGTTGGCTTTTTCCACCATCGCGGCCTCCAGCGTGGTTTCATGCACCATCACATCAACATTGGCCGCCAGTTGCAGCGCGACCTCAGTAGGTGCCGTATCGCCAAAGATGGCCAGCGTTTTGCCGGGTGTCGCGGGGCCAAGATAGTCAGCACCGTTGATTACCCGCCCATCTTCCAGCGTCACGCATTCACCCTGCTTCAGCTGCTGAAACCACGGGCCGCGTGGCACCCCTTCCGCTTTCAGCCGGGCGGCATCCAGCAGGCCGGGTTTGTCATGCTGTTCAATGCGATAGCCAAAACACTCCACCGGATGGCTCAGCGGCCAGGCGCTGATACGAAACTCACCGTCGTCCAGCGTCCAGCCCGCCTCAATCTCAACGATGGTCAGCGGGTAGTCGGTGTAAGAGCCGCTGATCGACAGCGCCGTCTCAACAAAGGTTTTTAATCCCCTGGGGCCATAGACCGTCATCGGTGTGGTCAGCCCGGCCATTGACCGGCTGGTGAGTAATCCCGGCAGCCCGAAAATATGATCGCCATGCAGATGGGTGATAAAAATCTTATCCAGCTTGCCCGGTTTGAGGCTGGAGCGCATAAACTGTAATTGTGTGCCTTCCCCGCAGTCGAACAGCCAGGTTTCACCACTCAGCGCGCGGGTAAAAGCAATAGACGTGACGTTACGTTGCAGGCTGGGAGCACCGCCGCCGGTGCCGAGAAAAGTAAGGTGCATGGTATGCTTCCCTGTAAGCGAGTGAAAAAACAGAACCCTATTACAATCATAGGCGCAAACTTTGCGTCATTTCGACCCGCAGCGTTACACTCAACCCCAATTTTTTATGCAACCGGATGGATACTTCAATGACCCGACATTTCGACTATCTCGCCATTGGCGGCGGCAGTGGCGGCATCGCCTCAATTAACCGTGCGGCTATGTATGGCCAGAAATGTGCCCTGATTGAAGCGAAAGAGCTGGGCGGCACCTGCGTGAACGTGGGCTGCGTGCCGAAGAAAATCATGTGGCATGCCGCGCAAATCGCCGAAGCGATCCATCTCTACGGACCGGATTATGGCTTCGACACCACCGTGAATTGCTTCGACTGGGCCACACTGGTGAAAAACCGCAGCGCCTACATTGATCGCATCCACAACTCCTATGACAACGTGCTGGGTAAAAACAAAGTCGAAGTGATCAAAGGCTTTGCCCGCTTTGTCGATGCGCACAGCGTTGAAGTCAACGGCGAGATTATCACGGCTAACCATATTCTGATCGCCACCGGCGGTCGTCCGGTCCACCCTTCTATACCGGGTGCAGAGTACGGCATTGATTCCGACGGTTTCTTTGAGCTGGACGCGCTGCCAAAACGTACGGCGGTCATCGGCGCAGGCTACATTGCGGTTGAGCTGGCTGGCGTGGTTAACGCGCTGGGATCGGAAACGCATCTGTTCGTCCGTAAACACGCGCCGCTGCGCAGCTTCGATCCGCTACTCACCGAAACGCTGGTCGAAGTGATGAACAGCGAAGGCCCGGCGCTGCACACCGAATCTATTCCAAAAGCTGTGATTAAAAACGGCGATGGTAGCCTGACGCTGCAACTGGAAAACGGCAGCGAATATACCGTGGATTGCCTGGTCTGGGCGATTGGCCGTGAGCCCGCCAACGATGCCCTGAATATTGACGCCGCTGGCGTCGCGCTGGACGACAAAGGTTATATCAAAGTCGATAAATTCCAGAACACCAATGTGTCAGGCATCTACGCCGTAGGCGACAACACCGGTGCGGTTGAGCTGACGCCGGTTGCGGTCGCGGCGGGCCGTCGTCTCTCTGAGCGTCTGTTTAACAACAAACCGGACGAGCATCTGGATTACAGCAATATTCCGACGGTGGTGTTCAGTCATCCGCCGATTGGTACCGTGGGACTGACCGAGCCGCAGGCACGGGAACAGTATGGCGACGACCAGGTGAAGGTTTATAAATCGTCATTTACCGCCATGTACACTGCGGTAACCCAGCACCGTCAGCCGTGTCGCATGAAGCTGGTCTGTGTGGGTGCAGATGAGAAAATTGTCGGCATCCACGGTATCGGATTCGGCATGGATGAGATGCTGCAGGGCTTCGCTGTGGCGCTGAAAATGGGTGCCACTAAAAAGGACTTCGATAACACCGTGGCGATCCATCCGACCGCAGCGGAAGAGTTTGTGACGATGCGTTAATTCCCCGAACAAAATACTATTGGGAAAAACTGGTCATCAGGGCCAGTTTTTTCCTGCAACTGCGCTCAACGAAAATTAATGCGCCCGCTGACGCGAAATGTAAAACCTGCGTTTCTCTTCATATTTTCAACACCCAGCAAGAGCCAGGCTGATTAACAGCGGAAAAACCGAACCGACAGTAATTAAATCCATTTATATATGAAATTATTTAATGACTACCGATTATATTCACAGTCCCGGCCTCCATTTCCACAGGATTATCGTTAGTGAATTTATCGCTGTGCTTAATGAATGCCTGAAGTGATACGACTGCTAAATAACCTCTCCACGCTGTCGCTTTTGAGGAGATAGCCTTTCTTCGAAACTCTCAGGATCACATCATCACTTAAACCCAGAAAAAAGAACTTCGACTTTAAATTAGACATAACCTGCCAGACCCGCTGCGTAGAAGAACTCAGTCCATGTTTATCCCAGACGTTCTCCATCAGTTCCGAATCCGTGACAACATCGACGGTAGCATTTTCAAAAAGATACTCTAATACGTGCGCCATGGTTTTTCTCAGGATGATATCTTCACCATACCCATTCAAACAAATTAGTCGCTTTGTCTTGTGTAAATAAACCACGTTCCCTTCAATAAGATAGCCAATAAAATTTACTTCATTACCCGGTAGCATGAGGTTCTCCAGAACAATGATGAAAACAAGATAATAACTTTTATTCAGGTATTTAAAAAACATCCCTTCATTATTTGTACATTACTTTTTAATCAGCCCTGGCCACGCCTTTCCATTGTTCCTGGTCTGTAATAGCGATGCCTCGATGATCGTCATGCATATAACGCTTTGTTGTGTGTTAAAATCCTGACTATCCACCTCGCCACATCGTTAATAAAAGTAATAATAAATAAGTCTGTTCTGGCGGAGAAGCAGACTGACCTTAATACTCATCCGACAGAATGCAATAAGATGTTGTTGCTTATCATCGCCGACAAGAAAAACTTAAATATTTCTTAGTTAAATCAGAAACCACCGATAAACTGACCAGGATGGATTGCTGTCTGATTTGCCTCATCTTATGCGTAGCCGTTATGAAATCATCTAACGTTAACGAAGACAATAAAGTGGGATTTTTATTTTAGTTCAAAACTTACGGTTTTTATTACGACCATCTGTAGCAGAATCAGCCAAAATAAAGCTTAAAAGAAGAATCGCTTTGGATTGAAAGACGATTGCGTCATCCGAACAAGCCCGCTTCAACGCTTTCATTAGTTTTTTTATAATCCATAAGATCTGATATTTCTGGCCAATTTTTGATCTGTATCAACTGGCAATATATCGGTGGAAAAAGCAAAGTAATGGCGGAAAAACAGAAGCAAAAGATATGAGATAGGAATGTTCTTTGCCCGGGAATTAATCAGATCCGTTTGTTTATTAAGATAATTATTAAAGCGTCCTTATTTAGCTATTTTGTACCGTACTAACGGCAGGAGATTGTCATCTCATTGTATACAGAGTCAGAAATAAGCGTGAGTGCCCCTTAGCTCCATACATCCTCGTTAACGTGATAAATAAGAATGAGTTATTAATGCGCCCTGACCTGTCAGCCTAGTCCGCTGATATCAATATTGAGGGGCTGGGTTTGGGTTTGGGAGATTTAAGATGACAGAGGACGCAGCATTAACCGGGACCGGGACAAAAGGCCACCTTCGATCTGGTGACCTTGCGCCAGGCAGGGGGAGAACGGATCCCCCGGTGCAGTTGTGCACCGCGCCAGTGCAACTCAGCTCACGCGATCCAGCCAGCGAACATAAGCCTGATCCCATAACGCCGCTGGCGTGCCCGCCTTGCCAAGGCCAAAGCCATGCCCGCCTTTGCTGATCTGAATCAGCTCAACCGGCACACGATTACGGCGGCAGGTATCGCGCATCAGCTCGGTGTTGAACGGATTTGAGGTGTGATCGTCCTCGGCCTGCGCCAGAAACGTCGGCGGATATTGCCGGGTTACGTAGTTCTGCACTGACCAGTTCGCCTCATCCTGCGGCGTGGCATTTTTGCCGACCATCATCAGATGGGTATTGGTGTGCTGATAAGGCGCTTCCAGGGTGATGACCGGATAGATCAGACCCACGCTGTCGACTTTGGGCACCACTTCATCCAGCGGATCGATGGCCGGATAGGATTCAAAGTCCGGACGCGCCGCCGCCAGCCCCAGCAGATGCCCACCTGCCGAGAAGCCCAGCACATGCACCTTGCGCTCAAAGGATCGCACCAGCCGGATGGCACGCTGCGCATCCTGCAGCGGTGCCAGCCGCCCCGCCTGCCACTTCTCATGCGGCAGCCGGTAGCTGAGCACATAGGCGGTATAGCCATTGGCATTGAGCCAGCGCGCGACCGGCCAGGCTTCGCGTCCCATGCCGATCCAGCGATAACCGCCACCCGCTGCAATTAATACCGCTTCGCCATTGGGATTTTCAGGTTTAAAGCGCTGAATCGCCGGGCTGACGATATTTGACCAGGAACCGGTGCTGTTAATATGCAACTGGCCCGATGGGCCGCCGCCGCCGGGCGGATCGTCCGGCCAGAGGGGAATAATGTCATCGCGGGCAAATATTTTGCCAGTGGTCATGGAGAGCCCGAGCGCTCCCGTGCCGAGAATAAAGCGTCGACGCGTAATCATAATGCCTGTTATGTGATACCAGAAGAGTGAGCAAACCGTTGCGGCAGGCTGCAGTAGAATCAACAGATGCAAGTCGGGTGCCATGGCTGGCGATTATGTACGCAATGGCCCCTGAAAAGCCATAAAAAAACGCGCCCGCCAGGCGTAATGCTGATCAGTTAAGTGACAGGTGATAACGCCGTCTGGTGCCGGGCAGGGGCTGGCGGTCCTCGCGCCGCTGCGCGGTTCCTTCACTTCATTCCTCTGCCTGACGGACCGCCGGGGATGGCACATCCTGTGCCGCCCCGCCTTTCGCCCGCGTCCTGCGGGCTCTCCTGGCAGACTCATTCTGTTCAGCGCTGCGGATTGCCTGCCCCTGCCCGGCACCAGCCTGCGCTGGCCCGCACTGAGGCTCGCTCGCCCATAAAAAAAAAGCTGCCACGTTTGACCGTGACAGCCTTTACAAATCTAATCTTAACTGACTGGCATTACCGCATAGCGGGCCTTTCTTGTTTTATCTTTACCGCAGCCGGAGCGTTACTCTTTCTTCTCGTCGTCCTCATCCCGATCCTCTTTCACCGGTGTACTGGCGGTGAGCAGGAAAGGCGACTGCTGCCAGCGGGTGCGGCGGTGGCGCAGCAGGGTGCGTGAGAGAATAATGCCAATTGCCAGCGCCAGCAGCATCATCAGACGCAGAATATTGGTGGTGTTATCGACCTGATGTGAGTCGGTGACCAGCACGTGGGTATCCAGCGTCACGCGCAAAAAGCCCAGCGGACCCTCGTTTCCGGCCAGCGGCTGCACAATCTGATGGTTGAAATAGCTGCCCGCGCGCTGGCCGTCGAGCGCCAGCCGATCGCGGACATTGATGTTTTCACCGCTGTGCGCCACCAGGCTGCCGTCGCCGTCATAGACCGATGCATCCAGAATACGGCTGTTAGCCGTCATCTGATTAAGAATGGCTTCTATCTGAGTCCGGTTATTTTCACTGTTGTCCATCAACGGCTTAAGGCTGAACGCCACCTGGCTGGTCAGCGTATGCGCCAGCTCCTCGACCTGTTCAGAACGCGCCGCCTGATGGCCGAGGCTGAACCAGGATGCGCCCTGCATCAGCACGACCAGCAGCGCCATCGAGATGAGAACGATCACGGTACGATGTAAGCGAAATTTCAGTGCGGTTTTAGCCATTAATCATCCGGGTCATATCACAACAGAAAGCCTGGAGATTATGTTGCCAGAAGCGGCGCAGACAAGGTAGCCTCTTGCGTGGTTTTGTTGTCCCTACAGGAGCTCTGATGCCAAATCGTTTAACCTGGTGCGATCTTCCCGCCGATGTCTCCCTCTGGCCGGGTTTGCCCCTTTCTCTTAGCGGTGATGAAGTGATGCCGCTGGATTATCGCGCTGGCCGTACCGGCTGGCTGCTGTATGGCCGCGGGCTGGATAAGCAGCGGCTGACCGATTACCAGCACCAGCTGGGTGCCGCCATGGTGATCGTCAGCGCCTGGAACGTCGATGAGTATCAGGTGATTCGCCTGGCGGGATCGCTGACGCCGTTTGCCAGCAAGCTGGCGCACGACGCCGGACTGGATGTTGCGCCGCTGGGCAAAATCCCGCATCTCAAAACGCCAGGCCTGCTGGTGATGGATATGGACTCCACCGCGATTCAGATCGAGTGCATCGACGAGATTGCAAAACTGGCGGGCTGCGGCGAGCAGGTGGCGGAAGTCACGGAACGTGCGATGCGCGGCGAACTCGACTTCACCGCCAGCCTGCGTCAGCGCGTGGCCACGCTGCAGGGCGCGGACGCCAATATTCTGAAACAGGTGCGTGATGCCCTGCCGCTGATGCCTGGCTTAACCACCCTGACGCAGAAGCTGCAGGCGCTGGGCTGGCAGGTTGCCATCGCGTCTGGCGGCTTTACCTACTACGCCGAATACCTGCGCGACAAGCTGCATCTGTCGGCGGTGGTGGCTAATGAACTCGAAATTCGCGACGGCAAACTGACCGGCAACGTGCTGGGACCGATTGTCGACGCACAATACAAAGCCGATACCCTGAAGAAGCTGGCGCAGCGTTTTGACATCGCGCCGGAACAGACGGTGGCGATCGGCGATGGTGCCAATGACCTGCTGATGATCAAAGCCTCAGCGCTGGGCATTGCGTTCCATGCTAAACCTAAGGTGAATGAGCAGACTGCGGTCACCATTCGCCATGCCGATTTAATGGGGGTGTTCTGCATCCTCACCGGCAGCCTGATCCACGAAGAGCGTTAACTGAGGTATTGATTTGGCCAAAGCGGCAAAACGCGCATTTGTCTGTAACGAATGTGGCGCAGATTACCCACGCTGGCAGGGGCAGTGCAGCGCCTGTCACGCCTGGAACACCATCACCGAGGTGCGCATTGCCGCCTCGCCCGCGGCTGCGCGTAACGAGCGCCTGAGTGGCTATGCTGGCAGCGCCGGAACCAGCCGGGTGCAGAAGCTCTCTGAAATCAGCCTGGAGGCGTTACCGCGCTTCTCGACCAGCTTCAAAGAGTTTGACCGGGTGCTGGGCGGCGGGGTGGTGCCGGGCAGCGCCATTCTGATTGGCGGCAGCCCCGGCGCAGGCAAATCCACGCTGCTGCTGCAGGTGATGTGCCGGTTGTCAGAGGGGATGAAAACCCTGTATGTCACCGGCGAAGAGTCACTGCAGCAGGTGGCAATGCGCGCCCATCGTCTGGGATTACCCACCGAAAATGTGAATATGCTGTCGGAAACCAGCATTGAGCAGATCTGCCTGATCGCCGAACAGGAGCAGCCGCAACTGATGGTGATCGACTCGATCCAGGTGATGCACATGGCGGAGATCCAGTCATCGCCGGGCAGCGTCGCCCAGGTGCGTGAAACCGCCGCTTACCTGACGCGCTTCGCCAAGACGCGCGGCGTGGCGATCATCATGGTCGGTCACGTCACCAAAGATGGCTCCCTGGCCGGACCGAAAGTGCTGGAACACTGTATCGACTGTTCGGTGCTGCTGGATGGCGATGCCGATTCCCGCTTCCGCACCCTGCGCAGTCATAAAAACCGCTTCGGCGCGGTTAATGAACTGGGTGTGTTTGCCATGACCGAGCAGGGCATGCGTGAAGTCAGCAACCCGTCAGCTATTTTCCTGTCGCGCGGCGAAGAGATCACCTCGGGCAGTTCGGTGATGGTGCTGTGGGAGGGAACGCGACCGCTGCTGGTGGAGATTCAGGCGCTGGTCGATCACTCCATGATGGGCAATCCACGCCGCGTGGCCGTGGGTCTGGAGCAGAACCGCCTGGCGATTCTGCTGGCAGTATTGCACCGTCATGGCGGATTGCAGATGGCGGATCAGGATGTGTTCGTTAACGTGGTCGGCGGCGTCAAAGTCACTGAAACCAGTGCTGACCTGGCGCTGATGCTGTCGATGGTGTCGAGCCTGCGCGATCGTCCGTTGCCGCAGGATCTGGTGATCTTCGGCGAAGTGGGACTGGCGGGCGAAATCCGTCCGGTGCCCAGCGGTCAGGAGCGCATCGCTGAAGCGGCGAAGCATGGCTTCAAACGCGCCATAGTGCCGGCAGGGAATGCACCGAAAAAACCGATTGCCGGGATGCAGGTTTTCAGCGCGAAGAAGCTGGCCGATGCGCTGGCGATTCTGGACGATCTGTAACGCGCCTGCGGCCGCCAGCGAAAAGCCGCTGGCAGGCCGCTCCCACCTTAACCGCATTGATGCAGGAGGCACGACATGTCGTCGTTTGATTATCTGAAAACGGCCATTCGCCAGCAGGGTCACACGCTGCAACAGGTCGCTGATGCCAGCGGCATGACCAAAGGCTATCTGAGCCAGTTGCTCAATGCCAAAATCAAAAGCCCCAGCGCGCAAAAGCTGGAGGCGCTGCACCGTTTTCTGGGTCTGGAGTTTCCGCGCCGCGATAAAACGGTCGGCGTGGTGTTTGGTAAATTCTATCCGCTGCACACCGGCCATATCTATCTGATTCAGCGCGCCTGTAGCCAGGTCGATGAGCTGCATATCATTATGGGCTACGACGAGCCACGTGACCGCGAACTGTTTGAGAACAGCGCGATGTCACAACAGCCCACGGTCAGCGATCGCCTGCGCTGGCTGCTGCAGACCTTTAAGTATCAGAAAAATATCCGCATTCACGCCTTTGATGAGGAGGGGATTGAGCCCTATCCACACGGCTGGGATGTCTGGAGTAAGGGCGTCAGCGCGTTTCTCAGCGAGCACGGTATTGCGCCGGACTGCATCTACACCAGCGAAGCGCCCGATGCGGAGATGTATCAGCAGCATCTGGGCATTCAGACCGTACTGGTCGATCCCAGCCGATCCTTTATGAGCATCAGCGGCGCGCAGATCCGTCAGGATCCGTTCCGCTTCTGGGATTACATCCCGACCGAAGTGAAACCTTTCTTTGTGCGCACCGTGGCGATCCTCGGCGGGGAGTCGAGCGGTAAATCGACGCTGGTGAATAAACTCGCCAACATCTTCAATACCACCAGTGCCTGGGAATATGGCCGCGACTATGTCTTTTCCCACTTGGGCGGTGATGAAATGGCGCTGCAATATTCAGATTACGACAAGATCGCGCTGGGCCAGGCGCAGTACATCGATTTCGCGGTTAAATACGCCAATAAAGTGGCGTTTATCGACACCGACTTTGTGACCACGCAGGCGTTTTGTCTGAAGTATGAAGGGCGTGAACATCCGTTTGTGCAGGCACTGATCGATGAATATCGCTTTGATCTGGTGATTCTGCTGGAGAACAACGTGCCGTGGGTTGCGGATGGCTTGCGCAGCCTGGGCAGTTCCGTGGATCGACGCGAGTTTCAGTCGATGCTGGTGACGATGCTGCGGGAAAACAACATCGAATTCCTGCACGTGCAGGAAGATGATTATGACACCCGGTTCCTGCGCTGCATTGAACTGGTGAAAGCGATGCTGGGCGAGAAAAACGCCCAGCCGTAACGCATGCTGTAACCCGGTCTGCCGCAGGGCAGCCGGGTCAGCGCATTAATACACCATCACCACTTTGCCGCGCATGTGGCCTTCCAGCACGCGCTGATGGGCGGCAGTTAACGTCTCAACGCTTAGGCCGTGCAGCGTCTCGCTCAGTGTGGTTTGCAGCTTACCTTCATCCAGCAACGCCGAGACGGCATCCAGAATCTCACCCTGACGCGCCATATCCGGTGTGTTAAACATGCTGCGGGTGTACATTAGCTCGAAGTGCAGTGCGGCACTCTTCAGCTTCAGCTGATCCATCGACAGCGGATGTTCATTTTCCACGATGGTGCAGATATGACCCTGCGGGGCAATAAGCTTTGCCATGGTTTCCCAGTGACCGTCGGTATCATTCAGGCAGAAGATATAATCGACCTGCTTAATGCCCTGTTTTTCCAGCTCTCCAATCATATCTTTGTAGTTGATCACCAGATCGGCGCCACGATCGCGGCACCACTGCGCGGAATCTTCACGCGAAGCGGTGGCAATGATCTTCACCTTGCTGCGCAGTTTCGCCAGCGGGATCGCCAGCGATCCGACGCCGCCTGCGCCGCCCACGATCAGCAGCGTCTGATCTTCCGTTGCCGTCTCCAGGTTCAGTCGCTCAAACAGCCCTTCCCAGGCGGTCAGGGCCGTCAGCGGGATCGCGGCCGACTGCGCCCAGTCCAGGCTCTCTGGCTTGTGACCGGTGATGCGTGAGTCAACCAGCTGCTCGGTGCTGTTACTGCCAGGACGGGTCAGGTCACCCGCATAAAAAACTTTATCGCCTGGCTTAAAGTTGCTGACTTTGCTGCCCACTTCCAGCACCACACCGCTGGCATCCCAGCCGAGGATGCGTGGCTGCTCTAATCCGTTCTTCTTCGCCCCTTTGTGAACCTTGGTATCGACCGGGTTGACCGACGCGGCTTTGACTTCGACCCGCAGGTCATACTCACCTGGTGCTGGGGTGTCAGGGAAAATTTCAGTGAAGTTTTCAGGACTTTCCGGATTAATTGCGATAGCGCGAATAGACATAAATTTTTCCTGTTTAGTCAGGCTGGAAGCCTGGATCTGGTGGTTGCCATTCTGGCCCTGAAGAGTGCTCACACTCCGCAGGGGCTGTGCCACGCTGTCCGTGGCAGACTGGCTGATGATTCGGAACAGGCTTTAAGTGTAGAACCTGATTTTAGCAGTGATAAGATGGACAATCTTTCATAGAGTGTTCGTCTGAGGTGAACAATGGCATTTCGTCAGTGGCAGGATATGGCACTGTTTGCGCTGGTGGCGGAGTGCGGCAGCTTTACCGGCGCGGCAGAACGTGCTGGGCTGCCAAAATCGAGCGTCAGTCAGCGCATCAGCCAGCTGGAGCAGCGGCTGGGAATTCGGTTGCTGAACCGCACCACCCGCCAGCTCAATCTGACCTTTGCCGGTGAGCGCTATCTGCTGCATTGTCAGGAGATGATGCAGGCCAGTGAACGCGCCGATCAGGCGATCGCCAGCCTGCGCGAAAACCCCAGCGGGCGTCTGCGCATCACCAGCCCGGCGGGGATTGGTGCCACGCTGCTGGCGCGCTGTAACGCGGCGTTTTTACGTCTCTATCCCGATGTGACGCTGGATGTCTCGATCTCCGATGAGATGCGTGATCTGGTGCAGGAGGGCTTTGATGTGGCGCTGCGCACCGGTCAGCCGCAGGAGTCCTCGCTGATTGGCCGCCGGATAGGCAACTGCCCGCGACTGCTGGTCGCTTCACAGCGCTATCTTGATCAGCATCCGCCGCTGGTTCATCCACAGCAGCTGTCTGCCCACCGCTGTATAGCGCATCGTGCCTGGAATGAATGGGTGTTGCAGCGCGATGATGAGTTCTACCGCTGGCTGCTGCCGCCAGGCCATCTCACGGATAATTTACTCTATGCGCGCGAATCTGCGCTGGGCGATGCGGGCATTACGCTGCTGCCGCACTTTCTGACCGACGGGGCGATGGCGGATCCCCGGCTGGTGCCGGTACTGCCGGAATGGGAAATCGAGGGGAATGAGCTCTGGCTGGTCTATCCGGGCCGTAAACTGAATTCACCTGCGCTGGCGCGGTTTATTGAGTTCGCGCTGCAGTCACCGGTGTTCAGGGAGTTTTATCGCTGACCGGTACAATGTGGCGCAGGAAGAGTGCCGCCATTTTTTCCGGGCCACTCTGGTAACCCGCGATATTTGCCGCTAACCAGTCGCTGGGGCTCACGCCTTCCCAGCTCACCTGATAGCCTGCGTGAAGAATGATATGCTCGAACAGAATGCGTAATGCCCGACCGTTTCCTTCCCGAAAGGGATGCAGGATATTGAACTCGCAGTAATACCAGGCAACCTGATGACAAAAAGCTTCATGGTCAGTCTGCTCCAGCCATCTTTCGCACGCCAGTTTTGCAAATAATTTCTCCGCTTCACGCAGAATAAAAGCCGGCTGGCAAAAGCGGGTCTCTCCTTTGCTGATAGAGATATCGCGTATCTGCCCCGCCCAACTATAAAGCTCGTTAAACAGGCAGTAATGAATGTGACACAGTGACTGAAGGGTAAAAGGAGGATGAGAGAGCTTAATGGTGTGAATGGTCAGTGCGGTAACATCACGCTCAGCCTGATCCAGCAGGGTTTGTTCGCGGATATCATAGCGATTGATCAGCACATCGGAATCGGGATAACAGTAGTGATCTCGCCAGACAAGATAACGATTCACGTTGGCTTCCTGCTACTGCTTATAGCGGCGTCGAACCTGTTCCAGGGTCGATAATTCAGCATCTGCTGAAATACGTATCCCCTCCAGCAGGGAACTTGCGGCAAAGTTTGCGACTTTAGTGGCTTCATAAATCGCTTCAGCTTTTTTAGCCACTGGCCGCTCAGCTTTTTTCTTCATTGCGTTCAGCCCTTAAAACGTCACTGGTGAAGCAGGAGGAGGCCTGAGCCTCCCCCTGACATCGTTACTTCGTCATACGCTTGTACTTGATGCGCTTCGGCTCCAGCGCTTCGGCGCCGAGGGTACGCTTCTTATACTCTTCATATTCGGTAAAGTTACCTTCGAAGAATTCGATGTTGCCCTCATCCTGATAATCCAGAATGTGTGTGGCGATACGGTCCAGGAACCAGCGGTCATGCGAGATCACCATGGCACAACCCGGGAACTCCAGCAGGGCGTTTTCCAGCGCGCGCAGGGTTTCAATGTCCAGGTCGTTGGTTGGTTCATCGAGCAGCAGCATGTTGCCGCCAACCTGCAGCAGCTTCGCGAGGTGCAGACGACCACGCTCACCACCCGACAGTTCGCCTACGCGTTTGCCCTGATCGACGCCTTTAAAGTTAAAGCGGCCGACATAGGCGCGGCTTGGCATCTCGGTGTTACCGATGCGCATGATGTCCTGACCGCCGGAAACTTCTTCCCACACGGTTTTGGCGTTATCCATGCTGTCGCGGAACTGATCCACAGAGGCCAGTTTCACGGTTTCACCCAGTACAATCTCGCCGGAATCAGGTTGTTCCTGACCAGACATCATGCGGAACAGCGTTGATTTACCCGCGCCGTTCGGACCGATAATCCCGACAATCGCACCTTTCGGTACCGAGAACGAGAGATCGTCAATCAGCACACGGTCGCCATAAGACTTACGCAGATTGCTGACTTCCAGCACTTTGTCACCCAGACGGGCACCTGGCGGAATGAACAGTTCGTTGGTTTCGTTACGCTTCTGGTAGTCGGTGTTGTTCAGCTCTTCAAAGCGTGCCAGACGGGCTTTGCCTTTAGACTGCTGGCCTTTTGGCCCTTTGCGCACCCACTCCAGCTCTTTCTCAATCGACTTGCGACGAGCGGCTTCAGAGGAGGCTTCCTGCGCCAGACGCGCATCTTTCTGCTCCAGCCAGGAGGAGTAGTTACCTTCCCACGGAATCCCTTCGCCGCGGTCAAGTTCCAGAATCCAGCCTGCAACGTTATCCAGGAAGTAACGGTCATGCGTAATCGCGACGACGGTGCCTTCGAAGTCGTGCAGGAAGCGCTCCAGCCAGGCGACAGATTCGGCGTCCAGGTGGTTCGTCGGTTCGTCCAGCAGCAGCATGTCTGGTTTTTCCAGCAGCAGGCGGCAGAGGGCGACGCGACGACGTTCACCACCGGAAAGGGTGGCGATTTTCGCGTCCCAGTCAGGCAGGCGCAGCGCATCGGCAGCACGTTCCAGCTGGGTATTCAGGTTGTGACCATCGTGAGCCTGGATGATCTCTTCCAGACGGCCCTGTTCAGCGGCCAGTTTGTCGAAGTCTGCACCTTCTTCAGCATAGAGCGCATAGACTTCGTCGAGACGCTTCAGTGCGCCAACGACTTCTGACAGCGCTTCTTCTACCGACTCACGCACGGTGTGTTCAAGGTTAAGCTGCGGTTCCTGCGGCAGGTAGCCAATCTTGAGGCCTGGCTGCGGACGCGCTTCCCCTTCGATATCTTTATCGATGCCGGCCATGATGCGCAGCAGGGTAGATTTACCCGCGCCGTTCAGGCCGAGTACGCCAATTTTTGCGCCAGGGAAGAAGCTGAGCGAGATGTTTTTCAGGATATGTCGCTTCGGCGGAACCACTTTGCCGACGCGATGCATGCTATAGACGAATTGAGCCACGTTGGTTTGAGCCTCTGGGTCTGTTGGTCGTTTGAATGATGTCGAAGTTTAGCCTTTTTCACCGTTTAATCCCAGCCGGGGGGCGGCGAATATTAGCGTGGCGGAGCCGATGCCGGGCGATGTCAGGCATAACTGACTGATTTCCACGCTCAATCGCTGACAGAGTCAGGAGAGGATGTCAGAAAGAGGCGTCAGGGCAGGCGCAGCGGGATCGCCTGCTGGGCCAGCCAGTTTTGCAACGCCTGATCGGGCGCGCTGTCACTCACCAGCAGATCAAAGCGCTGCAGCTCGGCGATGCGGGCAGGCAGCACCTTGCCATATTTACTGCTGTCAGCCACCAGCACCGACTTTCGGGCGCGCAGCATGGCGTGATGTTTCATCATCAGCTCATTGGTGTTGTAGCAGGTCGCGCCCTGATCTTTGTCGATGCCCGCCGCAGAGATAAAGGCCAGCGTCGGGCAGAGATCGTCAAGGATGGTATGCACGCCAATCGGCGTAAACAGGGCGTTGTCGGCATGAAATTCACCGCCGCTGAGAATCACGTTACAGGCCGGTTTCTCTTTCAGGGTCAGAAAGGTATTCATGGCGCAGCAGATGGCGGTAAACGACAGGGTGTCGGGAATCGCATCCACGATGTAGGGCAGGGTGGTGCCGCAGTCAAAAAAGACCGTATCGTTCTCATTGATCAGGCTGGCGGCCGCCTGTGCCAGCCGCTGCTTTCTGGCGGCATTCTGGCCATGCTGATCGCTGACAAAATAGTGGCTGGCATGACTTTTCGGATCGCTGACGATATAGCCGCCCAGCAGGACTACGCTGGAGCCCGGCTCGGTTAAATCGCGGCGAACCGTCATCTCTGAGACGCCAAGCAGCTGGGCCGCATCTTTCAGATGCAGTTTGTCGGTGCGTTTCAGCGCCTGCGTCAGCTTGTGAATGCGTTCGTCGCGCCGGGTTTCCATGGTCATCTCTCTGTTCCCTATCCTGCAGTGCGGAGGAAAGACGCCGGGATCGACGTCAATACGCTACAAACCTCACAGATTTGAATGAGTTGCGTCTCATCCGCCAGGCTGGCAGTCAATCTTACCCGCAATCCGTGAGGGCCGCAAACCTCCGCCGTACTGTCAGCGCGTGGTGATATCGGCACATCACCGCGGGCGGTTGTGGCTTTCACCATCCGCGTTCAATGATGTTAGATTGTTATAATAATAACACTGAAAATCCCATTGCATGCCGTTGTTCGCCCATCACCACCGTGTCAGGATGTGGTTTTTGTCACATATTTAACCTTTAAGAATTGTTATTGTTACTTTAATAACATTTTAAGTTTAAAAAACATCCGGGAGAAAAGGTCATGACAATTGCGGTCATCGGCTCAAACATGGTCGATCTGATTACCTATACCAACAGCCTGCCGAAAGCGGGCGAAACCCTTGAAGCGCCCGACTTTGCCATTGGCTGCGGCGGTAAAGGGGCCAACCAGGCGGTCGCGGCGGCAAAAATGGGCGGCAACGTGATGATGGTCAGCAAGGTCGGTGACGATCTCTTTGCTCCGAACACCGTTGCAAATCTTCAACAACAGGGCGTGGACACGCGCTTCGTCACCACCGCACCGGGCACCTCCAGCGGCGTGGCACCAATTTTTGTCGATGACCAGTCGCAGAACCGCATTCTGATTATCAAAGGTGCTAACCAGCAGCTGAAACCGGCCGATATCGACGACGCGGCTGAGGCGCTGAAAGCCTGCCAGCTGATCATCCTGCAGCTGGAGATCCCACTGGAGACGGTCTATTACGCCATCGATTTTGCCCGCCAGCATCAGATCAACGTGATCCTTAATCCGGCGCCGGCCGTCGCCACGCTTGATATTGATTACGCCTGCAAATGCGACTTCTTTATGCCCAACGAAACCGAGCTGGAGATCCTCACCGGCCTGCCGGTCAGCAGCGATGAAGAGGTGATCCTCGCCGGACAGTCGCTGCTGAAACGCGGCCTTAAAAATCTGATCATCACCCTGGGCAGCCGGGGATCGGTCTGGATGAGCGGCGACGAGATCCATCGCGTGGATGCCACACCGGTTCAGGCGGTCGACACCAGCGGCGCGGGCGATGCCTTTATCGGCTGCTTTGCGTATCTGCTGGTGGAAACCGGCGATGTGGCAGCCGCCATGACCCAGGCGTCTGCCTATGCCGCCTGCAGCGTCACCGGGCGCGGCACCCAGCGCGCCTATCCCGACGCAGAGAGTTTCCAGCGTTTTCTCAACCGTAACTGAGGTTCTGCCATGCACCAGAAAATTGTTCAGCAATCTGATGGCTATCTGAATAAAACGCCGCTGTTCCAGTTCATTCTGCTGTCGTGCCTCTTTCCGCTCTGGGGCTGTGCGGCGAGTCTTAACGATATCCTGATCACCCAGTTTAAAAGCGTATTTGCCCTGAGCGACTTTGCCAGTGCGCTGGTGCAGAGTGCCTTTTATGGCGGCTATTTTCTGATTGCGATCCCCGCGTCGCTGGTGATCCGCAAGACCAGTTACAAGATGGCGATCATGATCGGCCTGGCGCTCTACATCGCCGGCTGTATCGCCTTCTATCCCGCCTCGCACATGGCGACCTACACCATGTTCCTGGCAGCGATATTTGCCATCGCCATCGGCCTGAGTTTCCTGGAAACCGCCGCCAACACCTTCAGCTCGATGATTGGCCATCGTGATCACGCCACGCTGCGCCTCAACGTCAGCCAGACCTTCTATCCGATAGGTGCGCTGATGGGGATCGTGCTGGGTAAATATCTGGTGTTCCAGGATGGCGACAGCCTGGAGAGTCAGATGGCGACCATGACGGCAGAGCAGGCGCATGCGTTCCGCCTGACGATGCTGGAACACACGCTGGAGCCCTACAAATATCTGGTGATGGTGCTGATGGTGGTGATGCTGCTGTTTATGTTCACCCGCTATCCGCGCTGTAAACCCGAAAGCAGCGAGAGGTCGCGCCCCTCGCTGGGCGAGACTTTCCGCTATCTGGCTGGCAACCGACACTTTAAACGCGGAATTGTGACCCAGTTCCTCTATGTCGGCATGCAGGTGGCCGTCTGGTCGTTTACCATTCGTCTGGCGCTGACGCTGGGGGCGACTAATGAACGTCACGCCTCGAACTTTATGATCTACAGCTTCATCTGCTTCTTTATCGGCAAGTTCGTGGCGAACTTCCTGATGACCCGTTTCCGCGCAGAGAAGGTGCTGATTGCCTATTCGGTGCTGGGCGTGCTGACGCTGGCTTATGTGATGCTGGTGCCGAACTTTACCGCCGTTTACGCTGCCGTCTTTGTCAGCGTGCTGTTTGGTCCCTGCTGGGCGACGATCTACGCGGGAACGCTGGCGACGGTCGATAACAAATACACCGAAGTCGCGGGCGCGTTTATCGTGATGGCGATTGTCGGTGCGGCCTTTGTCCCGGCGCTGCAGGGCCTGGTTTCGGACTCACTGGGTTCTATGCAGCTGGCATTTGGCGTCTCGCTGCTCTGTTTCGCCTGGGTCGGATTCTACTTCTATGGCGAACTGCGCCATAAAAAACAGCCGGTTGCGACCGGTCGTCTGGCGGAGGAGTTACCATGAAAACCCGTTTACCCTTAGCGCGTGAACAGTTTCACACCACACCCTGGGTGCTGCTGGAGAGCGATGATTTCCGGGTTGAGCTGTTTCGCTATCCGGCGGGCATTGAGGCGGTGCGCATTCATAACCGGCGCGGCAGCGTGACCGTGCTGCCGTTTCTCGGGCAGATGATCTGGGACGCAGAGTTCGACGATCACAACCTGACCATGGGCCACAGTTTTAAGCAGCCACTGCCCGCAAATTCGATCATCGACACCTATGGCTGTTTCGCGTTTCATTCGGGACTGCTGGCCAACGGCTGTCCCGCACCAGAGGACGATCATCCGCTGCACGGTGAGATGGCCTGCGCCCGCATGGACAGCGCCTGGCTGGTGCTGGAGGATCAGACGCTGTCGCTGGAAGGGGAGTGTGAATATGTCAAAGGCTTCGGCCATCACTACCTGGCCGCACCCGCCGTCCGCATTCCGGCCGGCCAGCCCCGGCTGACGATTGAGATGACAGTCACTAATCTGGCTGGCGCGCCGATGCCGCTGCAGTATATGTGTCACCTCAACAGCGCGTGGATCGATCAGGGCCGCTTCCGGCAGTCGATCCCCGAACAGGCATTCCAGCTGCGTCGCTCGATCCCGGCGCATCTGCGACCAACGCCCGCCTGGCGGGATTACACCGATCGGCTGGCGCGCGATCCGCAGGCGTTACAGCAGCTCGATCAGCCGCAGCTTTGCGATCCGGAGATCGTCTTCTTCGCGGACGATCTGCCGCAGTATGGCGATGAGGTGCAGTTTGAGTTGCATGCGCCGCAGGGCTATGCGCTGATGACGCGCTTCTCTACCGCACAGTTCCCGCACGCCACTCGCTGGCTGCTGCACAACCACGATCAGCAGGTGGCGGCCTATATTCTGCCCGCCACCTGCCGGCCAGAGGGCTTTCTTGCCGCGCAGCAGGCTGGCACGCTGATCACCCTGGCGCACGGTGAACAGCGCCACTTTTCTGTCGAGACCGGCTTACTCTGAGCCGGGTTTAAATTGCCACCAGGCCGCGCACACCCTCTGCTTCCATGGTGTCGCCGCGGCCACGCTGCACAATTTCTCCGCGCGACATCACCAGATAGCTGTCCGCCAGCTCCGCCGCGAAGTCATAAAACTGCTCCACCAGCAGGATCGCCATATCTCCCCGCTGCGCCAGCTGGCGGATCACTGCGCCGATCTCTTTGATCACCGAAGGCTGGATCCCTTCGGTCGGCTCATCAAGGATCAGCAGCTGAGGCCGACAGGCCAGCGCCCGGCCAATCGCCAGCTGCTGCTGCTGACCGCCAGAGAGGTCGCCGCCCCGGCGTGACTTCATCGCCAGCAGCACCGGAAAGAGCTGGTAGATCTCCTCCGGCACTTCACGCGCCTGCGCAGCCGGAAAGCGTGACAGCCCCATCAGCAGATTCTCTTCCACCGTCAGACGCGGAAAGATTTCCCGCCCCTGGGGCACATAGGCGATGCCAGCCTGCACCCGCTGGTGCGGCTTGCGGCCATTCATGCGCTGCTGCTGCCAGTGAATCTCGCCCGACTTCGCCGGGATCAGCCCCATCAGGCATTTCAGCAGCGTGGTCTTCCCAACGCCATTGCGCCCCAGCAGACAGGTGATTTCGCCAATCTTTACCTCAAACGACAGGCCGCGCAGAATATGACTGCCGCCATAATATTGATTCAGTTCAGTAACCTGTAACATTTCAGCGCCCCAGATAAACGTCGATAACCTGCTCGTTGGCCTGCACGTCGCGCAGCGAACCCTCGGCCAGCACCTGACCCTGATGCAGCACCGTCACATGGTCGGCAATGGTTTCGACAAACCCCATGTCATGCTCCACCACCATCAGCGAATGCTTGCCCGCCAGGCTGCGGAACAGCTCGGCGGTATAGTCCGTTTCGGCGTCGGTCATACCCGCGGCCGGTTCATCCAGCAGCAGCAGATGCGGCTCCTGCACCAGCAGCATGCCGATCTCCAGAAACTGCTTCTGGCCATGCGACAGCAGGCCCGCGCGACGCTGGCGTTCGCCGCCCAGCCGCAGCAGTTTCAGCACCTCATCAATGCGATCACGCTGTTCACCGCTGAGGCGGGCGCGCAGGCTGGCCCAGACCGATTTATCGGCTTTAAGCGCGATCTCCAGATTTTCGAACACGGTTAACGCCTCAAACACCGTGGGCTTCTGGAACTTGCGGCCGATCCCTGCGCGGGCGATCTCCACCGGTGAGAGACGGGTCAGATCGCTGTCCTGGTCGTAGATCACCCGGCCGGCATCGGGCCGGGTTTTGCCGGTGATCACATCCATCAGCGTGGTTTTGCCCGCGCCGTTGGGGCCGATCACGCAGCGCAGTTCCCCGACGCCGATCTGCAGCGAAAGATCGGTCAGCGCCCGGAAGCCTTCAAACGACACGCTGATCTTCTCCAGCTGCAGCACCGGATCGCGCTGCACCCGATGGCGATCCGCCAGCTGAGTTTGGGTAAACAGGACATCACTCATTTTTTCCTCCGGCGCAACAGGCCAATCACGCCGTGCGGCAGAAACAGCGTGACCAGGATAAACATCAGCCCCAGGAAAAAGAGCCAGTATTCGGGAAAGGCGACGGTGAAGAAGCTGCGTGCGCCGTTAACAATCGCCGCGCCCAGCAGCGGGCCAATCAGCGTGCCGCGTCCGCCCAGCGCCACCCAGATCGCCGCTTCAATCGAGTTGGCCGGTGACATCTCACCCGGATTGATAATGCCGACCTGCGGCACATAGAGCGCCCCGGCCAGGCCGCACAGCACGGCGGAGAGCGTCCAGACAAACAGCTTGAAACCGCGCGGGTCGTAACCACAGAACATCAGGCGGTTCTCCGCATCCCGCACCGCAGTCAGCACCCGGCCAAATTTGCTGCGCGCCAGGGCGAAGCCGATCGCCAGGCTCAGCAGCAGCAGCAGCACCGTGGCGATAAACAGCCCGATACGGGTGGGGGTTGCCGTCACCGAAAAGCCGAGCAGGGTGGTAAAGCCGGTAAAGCCATTGTTGCCGCCAAAACCGGTTTCGTTACGGAAGAACAGCAGCATCCCGGCGTAGGTCAGCGCCTGGGTCATGATGGAGAAGTAGACGCCTTTGATCTTCGAGCGAAAGGCGAAGAAGCCAAAAATCAGCGCCAGCAGGCCCGGCACCAGCATGCTCAGGCAGAGCGCCCAGACGAAATAGTCGGTGCCGGTCCAGAACCAGGGTAGTTCACGCCAGGAGAGAAAGGACATAAAGGCGGGTAAACCCTCGCCTGCGGCCTGGCGCATCAGGTACATGCCCATGGCATATCCACCCAGGGCGAAAAAGAGGCCGTGGCCCAGCGACAGCAGTCCGGCGTAGCCCCACACCAGATCCAGCGCCACCGCGACTACCGCGTAGCAGAGGATTTTGCCGACCAGCGTCAGGGTATAGGTGGAGATCGCCAGCGGATGCGTGGCGGGCAGCAGCGCCAGAAACGGCATCACCAGGAGCGCCACGGTAATCGCCAGGCCAATGCTGATGGTCAGGCGCGGCGCGGTGCGCGCCACGCGAAGCGTGATGGGTTGCGTCATCAGTCAGTCACCCTTCCTTTTACCGCAAACAGCCCCTGCGGACGTTTCTGAATAAACAGCACGATAATCACCAGAATCAGGATCTTGCCCAGCACGGCGCCAATCTGCGGCTCCAGCACTTTGTTGAGAATGCCCAGGCTGAACGCGGCAACCACGGTGCCCGCCAGCTGACCGACGCCACCCAGCACCACTACCAGGAACGAGTCGATAATGTAGCCCTGGCCCAGCTCCGGCCCGACGTTACCGAGCTGCGACAGCGCCACGCCGCCCAGCCCGGCAATCCCCGAGCCAAGGCCAAACGCCAGCATATCGACGCGGCCGGTCGGCACGCCGCAGCAATCCGCCATGGCGCGGTTCTGGGTCACGGCGCGCACGTTCATGCCAAGGCGGGTCCGGTTCAGCAGCAGCCAGGTGAGTGCCAGCACAAACACCACAAACAGGATCACCGCGATGCGGTTCCACGGCAGCACCAGATTGGGCAGCAACTGCAAGCCACCCGAAAGCCACGCCGGATTCGCCACCTCCAGGTTTTGCGCCCCGAACAGCACCCGCACCAGCTGGATAAGCATCAGGCTGATCCCCCAGGTGGCGAGCAGCGTCTCCAGCGGACGGCCATAGAGATGGCGGATCACCGTGCGTTCCAGCGCCATGCCGATGGCGGCGGTAACCAGAAAGGCAACCGGCAGCGCCAGCAGCGGATACCAGGCTAAATAGTGCGGCGCAAACTGCTGAAACAGGCTCTGTACCCACCAGGTGGCGTAAGCGCCGAGCATCAGCATTTCACCGTGCGCCATGTTGATCACCCCGAGCAGGCCATAGGTGATCGCCAGACCCAGCGCGGCCAGCAGCAGTATGGAACCCAGCGACAGGCCGCTAAAGGCCTGCCCCAGCAGATCGCCCCACATCAGCCGTTTCTGAATCTGTTGCAGACTTTCCGCCGCGGCGGCCCGTACCGTGGCGTCCGGCTCATTCGCGGGCTGGGTCAGGCGTTGCAGGCTGGCCTGCGTATTGGGATCGCTGGACTCACCCAGCAGTTTCACCGCCCGCAGGCGCACCATCGGCTCGCCATCCGCCAGTTGCAGATTCGCCAGCGCCAGTGCCAGTGCGGCATGAACCCGGCTGTCCTGCTCGGCGGCAAAACGCTGCTCCAGCAGCGGCAGCTGGTCGGCAACGCCCTCACTTTGCAACTGCTGCGCTGCACGCAGACGCAGGGCCGTATCAGTGCTGACAAGCTGGTGGGCGGCCAGCGCGTTGTTAACCAGCACGCGCAGGCGATTGTTCATAAACAGCTTTTTCAGGTTGCCCGTGGGCTGCGCCACCGCATCCAGCGGCTGCAGCGTGGCTCCCTGCTGGCTGAACGGCTGTTTATTCTGGTCGATGACCACCGTTTCGGCATGCAGCGCTTCCAGCAGCGGCAGGCGAGGACTATCCGGTGCGGCGGCCCACTGTTGCAGCAGCGTGGCCTGCTGACTGCGGCTGGCGGCGGCAAAGTCAGCCGCCGGTCCGGCACTGGCCAACAGCGGCATCAGCAGCAGCAGGCTGAAAAAGCAGCGACATAGATTCATAAAAGGAGCCTCGTCAGGGGAGGGCAGCACGGCGGGGTGCCGTGCTGCCGCTTCACAGCGGGTGACGCTGCGTATCTATCAGCAACCCGCGATTACTGCGCGGTCTTCACCGGGTGATCGGGTTTTTTGTCGTTACCGGCAATGTACGGGCTCCACGGCTGCGCGCGTACCGGCTGATCGGTCTGCCACACCACGCTGAACTGGCCGTTCTCTTCCACTTCGCCAATCATGACCGGCTTATGCAGATGATGGTTGGTCTGATCCATGGTCAGGGTAAAGCCATCCGGCGCTTTAAAGGTCTGACCGGCCATCGCCGCCCGCACTTTGTCCACATCCGTGGTGCCCGCTTTTTCCACCGCCTGCGCCCACATATGAATGCCAACATAGGTCGCTTCCATCGGGTCGTTGGTGACGACGGTGGCGGCGTTCGGCAGGTTATGTGCTTTGGCATATGCGCGGTAGTCGGCGACAAACTTCGCGTTGGTCGGATTATCGATAGACTCGAAATAGTTCCAGGCGGCTAACTGACCCACCAGCGGTTTGGTGTCGATGCCGCGCAGCTCCTCTTCGCCCACCGAGAAAGCGACCACCGGAATGTCAGTGGCTTTGATCCCCTGGTTCGCCAGCTCTTTGTAGAACGGCACGTTGGAGTCGCCGTTGATCGTGGAAACCACTGCCGTTTTGCCGCCAGCCGCAAACTTTTTGATGTTGGAGACAATGGTCTGGTAGTCGCTGTAACCAAACGGCGTGTAGACCTCTTCGATATCTTTATCCGCCACGCCTTTGCTGTGCAGGAAGGCGCGCAGGATCTTGTTGGTAGTACGCGGATAGACATAGTCGGTGCCAAGCAGGAAGAAGCGTTTCGCGCTGCCGCCATCTTCGCTCATCAGATACTCCACGGCCGGAATCGCCTGCTGGTTAGGCGCAGCGCCGGTGTAGAAGACGTTGGGTGACATCTCTTCCCCTTCATACTGCACCGGATAGAACAGCAGGCCGTTCAGCTCTTCAAACACCGGCAGCACCGATTTGCGCGACACCGAGGTCCAGCAGCCAAACACCACCGCCGCCTTATCCTGGGTCAGCAGCTGCCGCGCCTTCTCGGCAAACAGCGGCCAGTTAGAGGCGGGATCGACCACCACCGGCTCCAGCTTTTTCCCCAGCACGCCCCCTTTGGCGTTGATCTCATCAATGGTCATCAGCGCCACATCTTTCAGCGGCGTTTCCGAAATCGCCATGGTGCCGGAGAGCGAATGCATGATCCCCACTTTGATGGTGTCAGCCGCCTGCGCACTCCAGGCGAACCCCATGCTGACAACGGTAGCGGAGAGGGCGAAAGCCTTGATCAACGAACGTCTTTTCATCATCTGAAACCCCTGAGTAGTTGTTGTGTTATTCGGTGAGCTGGAGTCGGGCCTGCTGAAGGCGGTGCAGCGTGATCTTTCTGACCTCCGCCTTACTCACGGCGATGTGATCGGTCAGGATGCGTTGCGCCCCGGCGGTCTGCTGCTGAAAAATTGCCTGTAAAATCTGTGCATGTTCCTGATAAGTGGCACAGATGCGATCGTCGCGAGTGAAGTCGAGCCGACGGATAATGCGGATCTTCTCGGTGAGTTCGGCATGAATGCGTGCCATCTCCGGGTTACCCGCTGCTGCCACCAGCGTCATGTGAAATGCCTCGTCATGCTGCGATACCACCAGGCCCTCTGTAAGCGCTTCCGCCTCGCACCAGAACTGGTTCAGTTCGTTTAACAGCGCGACACACTGCGGCGCAGGCAGTGCGCAGAGGCGTTTGACCGCCTCGCACTCCAGCACGGTGCGCAGGTCATACAGCGATTCGAACCAGGCGAAATCGAAGTTCTTAATCTGCCAGCCGCTGCGAAACCAGACTTCGACAAAGCCTTCGCGTTCCAGCCGGAACAGCGCCTGACGGACCGGGGTGCGGCTGACCGCCATCCGTCCGGCGATTTCGCTTTCGCTGAAGCGATCGCCCGGCATCAGGCGAAAGGCGAAGATATCGTCCTTCAGCGCCTGATAAACCCGTTCCGCCAGCGCTTCCGGGCGGGCTTTAGGGGAGTGGGGTTGCGTTGTCATTACCGCTCCTTATTCCAGCCACAGCAGGTTATCGCCAGGACTGACCGGACGGCCCGCCTGACAGGCAATCCGCGTCACACGACCGGCCTGCGGGGCGACTATCGCCAGCTCCATCTTCATCGCCTCTACGATAATCAGCGTCTGCCCGGCGCTGACCTCGTCGCCCGGCTGCACCAGCACTTTCCAGATGTTGCCATTGAGATCCGCCTGCACCGGTAGCCCGTTTTCCTCCTCTTCGCTGACGCTGGCGCGCGTTTCATCCTCCGGCGGCGCGTTCTGCTCTTCCTGCGCCCATAGCTGCACTTCCTGTTCAAAGGCGGCGGCCTGGCGCTGGCGGAACGCTGCAATTTCAGCGGCGTGGTCGGCGAGGAACTGCTGGTGGGCGGCAAAATCAAACTGCGTCTCTTCAATACGCAGGCTGGCGCGGCCTTCGCGGAAATCTTCGCGCAGCTGGGTCAGTTCGGTTTCACTCACCGGATAGAAGCGCACCTGATCGAAGAAGCGCAGCAGCCACGGCGCATCGGTAGCGAACTGCGGATTTTTCAGGAAGGTGTTCCAGATGGGCAGCGTGCGGCCCACCAGCTGATAGCCACCGGGCGAATCCATGCCGTAGATGCACATGTACATGCCGCCGATCCCTACGGTACCTTCGGCGGTGAAGGTGCGCGCCGGACTGTATTTGGAACTCAGCAGGCGATGGCGTGGATCGATCGGAACGGCACAGGGCGCGCCAAGGTAGACGTCGCCCAGCCCCAGCACCAGATAGCTGGCGTTGAACAGGGTATCGCGCACCTCATCGCGGCTGCTTAAGCCATTAATCCGCTGGATAAAGTCCACGTTGTTGGGCAGCCAGGGGGCGCTGGCGCGCACCGTCTCCTGATAGCGGCTGACGGCACCCAGCGTGGCGCTGTCTTCAAATGCCATCGGCATCCACACCACGCGGGAGGGCACTTTCAGCGTGCTGACGTCGCCCAGCGTCGCTTCCAGCGCCAGCAGCAGCGACATCAGCCGGGACTGGTTAATGATGCGGCTGTCGTAGCGCACCTGCAGCGAACGCACGCCAGGCGACAGCTCCTCTACGCCGGGCTCCGCCTGCGCCGTCAGCGCATTCATCAGCAGATGGACACGCAGACGCAGCGCCAGATCCAGCACATTGTCGCCATACTCAATCAGCACATATTTGTCGCCCGCCTGGCGATAGACCACTTTCGGCGTGCTGGTCGTGGCCTCCAGAGCGGCCAGAATCGTGGCGGAACCGTGGGCGGTTTCGGCCAGTGACGGCACGGCAAATGTGGGCGGATGCTCAGGCCGCAATGTCTCAATCAGATGCATCTGCGCTTTTTCCCGCGCCAGCGCATCGTCTGCGGTGATGGGGTGGAAGCGGATGGTGTCGCCAGGTTTAACCTGGCCCACTTTCCACAGCTCGGCTTTGGCGATAGTCACCGGACAGACAAAGCCGCCGAGGCTTGGGCCGTCATGCGTCAGGATCACCGGGAAGTCGCCGGTGAAATTGACCGCGCCAATGGCATATTCACAGTCGTGAACGTTGGAGGGATGCAGGCCCGCTTCGCCGCCGTTGGCGCGGGTCCAGGTCGGTTTCGGGCCGACCAGCCGCACGCCGAGGCGGTTGGAGTTGTAGTGCACCTGCCAGTCACTGGCGAAGAACGCATCGATGGCGGCCTGGGTGAAGAAGTCCGGTGCGCCGTGCGGGCCGTAGAGCACGCCGATGCGCCACTCGCTGCCGTAGTGCGGAATCAGCGCCGCATCGAGCGGCTGCGGATCGCTGACCGGGGCAGGCGTGGTGCAGGCTGCCCGATCAGGCTGGGAGATCGCCAGCATATCGGCAACCCGCAGGGTGCGTCCGGCGTGACCGCCAAACTGGCCCAGCGAAAAGGTGCTGCGGCTGCCCAGATACTCCGGCACGTCGAAGCCGTTACGTACGGCCAGATAGCTGCGGCAGCCCGTCCGGGCGCGTCCCAGCGCCAGAGTCTCTCCCGCTTTCACCGCCAGCGGCTGCCAGGTGCTGACCGGTTCGCCCTCCAGCGTGGCGTCGCAGTCAGCACCGGTCAGCGCCACGATGGCATCACAGTGGAAACGCAGCGTCGGCCCCTGCAGGGTAAATTCCAGCCCCGCCGCCGCGTCATGATTACCGACGATGCGGTTAGCCAGCCGGAAAGCGAAGTCATCCATCGGGCCGGAAGGCGGCACGCCGATATCCCAGTAGCCGAGGCGGCCTGGATAGTCCTGAACCGAACTGAAGGTACCAGGTTGCAGCACTTCCACCACGGAGGAGGCAGGCACCACGCTGTCGAGGTAGCGCGTCCAGACGTTGCCGCTGCGAAACGCGTCGCTGGCGGTAATCTGGCGCAGATAGTCGAGGTTGGTGGCGATGCCGTGCAGCTGAGTGGCATCCAGCGCATGGCGAAGTTTTTCCAGCGCCGCATCGCGGGTGTCGGCATGCACGATCAGTTTGGCGATCATCGGATCGTAGAAGCTGGAGACCTCGCTGCCGGTTTCGATGCCGCTGTCGACCCGCACGCCGTCAGGGAAAGTTACGCCGGTTAGCAGGCCGGGGCTGGGCTGAAAGTTCTTGAGTGGATCTTCCGCATAGAGCCGCACTTCAATGGCGGCGCCCTGCGGCGCCTGCTGCAGACGTGACCAGTCAACCGCATCGCCCGCCGCCACCTGCAACATGCACTCCACCAGATCGAGTCCGGTGACGCACTCAGTGACCGGATGCTCCACCTGCAGGCGGGTGTTCACTTCCAGAAAGTAAAAGGCCTGCTGGTCGACGTCGTAGATATACTCCACGGTGCCTGCGCTGCGGTAGTTTACCCGCTCGCCGAGCCGCACCGCCGAGGCGAGCAGGGCGTCACGCGTCGCCGGAGACAGGCCGGGCGCGGGCGTCTCTTCCACCACCTTTTGATTGCGGCGCTGCAGTGAGCAGTCGCGTTCACCCAGCGCGACCACAGTGCCGTTACCGTCACCAAAAATCTGCACTTCTACGTGGCGGGCGCGATCGATGCAGCGCTCCAGAAACACGCCCGCATCACTGAAGAACTGCTCGCCAAGACGGCGTACGCTCTCCCAGGCGCTGGCGAGCGCACCGGCGTCGGCGCAGCGCGTCAGGCCAATGCCGCCGCCGCCCGCCGTGCTTTTCAGCATCACCGGATAGCCGATCTTATCGGCCGCCTGCATCGCCTCCTCCAGCGACGCAAGCAGCGGTGTGCCGGGCGTCATTGGTACACCTGCACTGGCTGCCAGCTCACGGGCACGGTGCTTAAGGCCGAACTCACCAATCTGCTGCGCGGTGGGGCCGACAAAGGCGATCCCCGCCGCTTCACAGGCTTCGGCAAACGGCTGGCTTTCTGAAAGAAAACCGTAGCCCGGCCAGATAGCCTGGGCGCCGCTCTGCTGAGCCGCCGCCAGAATTTTGTCGATGCGCAGATAGCTGTCGCTGGCTTTATCGCCGCCCAGCGCGATAGCGATATCCGCCTGCTTAACGTGCTGCGCGTTGCGGTCAGTATCTGAATAGACCGCGACACTTTTGACGCCCAGGCGCTTCAGCGTCCGAATGGCGCGACAGGCAATTTCGCCGCGGTTGGCAATCAGTACGGTGGTGAACATGATCAGTGACTCCCCTGTGATGCCAGCCAGTTGCGCCAGCCGCCCGTCTCAGTAATCTCCAGCGCGTTGTTCAGCGCCGCGCCTTCGCAGATAAAGCCTTTCACCACCCGCCCATCCGCCAGCGTCAGGCTGCCGATGCCCAGCGGTGCGGGAATCTCGGCCACAAACTCACCAAAGCGCGCCAGCGGGATATCCCACAGCTCCACGGTGATAGCGGCGCCCTGTTCGTCACGCATCAGGCCGGGTTTTTTGATCGCGCCCTCCAGCAGGGCAAACAGGCGATAGTGTGGCGCGGTCTTCGTCTCTTCCACCCAGACGGCATGGCGATCGGTGAGCTGGAAATTAAGCGGCATTCCGGTGAGATGCGCGCCCACTACCGCCAGCCGGACATGGTCGGCGGAGGCGGGCAGGCTGGTGCGCCAGGCAGGGCAGGGCTGGCCGGTCGCGCCCAGTGGCAGAGCAAGCTGCTGCTGCCAGCGAATGCCAAACTCAGCCAGCGCCCGATCGTGCCAGGCGGGCGCAATCAGCGTGATGCCTGCCGGGAGATCGTCATTGCGAAACGGTGCGGGCAGCGCCAGCGCGGCGAGGTCGGCAAGGTTGGTAAAGTTGGTATAGGTGCCGAACTGCGAGTTGAAGTGAATCGGCTCCTGCTTCATCTCCTCCAGGGTATGAATCGTGGGCGAGGTCGGCACCACCAGCGCGTCAAACTGTGCCAGCGTCTGCTGAATCTGACGCGTCAGTTCGGCCCGCAGATACTCCGCCTTGTAGGCATCGACTGCGCTGTATTTCAGGCCACTGGCGATAATCTCGTGTACCACCGGATCCATCTCCGCCGGGCGATCAAGCATCCCGCCCACCGCCGCCGTGCGTTCGGCGACCCAGGCACCGTAGTAGAGCTGTTCAGCCAGCTTCCGGAACGGGGTGAAGTCGATAGGGTGCAGCGTCACGCCACCCGCCTGCAATGCCTCCAGCGCCTGGTCCCAGGCGGCTTCGGCGGCGGCATCATCAAAAAACTCCGGGTTCAAAGGTACCGCAAAATGGGGATGGACGGGCAGGCTGGCCGGTGCGGTGCGCGGATTAATGCGCGAATAGGCGTCACCGGCATCATAGCCACCCATGACGCTGGCGACGCTAAAGGCATCTTCTGCCGTCAGCGCAAACACGGAAATCGTGTCGTTGAGGCGGCAGGCGGGCACCACGCCGCGTGCAGAGAACCAGCCCTTGGTCGGCTTCAGTCCGACAATATTGTTAAAGCCCGCCGGAACGCGGCCCGATCCCGCGGTATCGGTGCCCAGTGAAAAGGCGACCAGCCCGCGCGCCAGCACCGATGCGGAGCCGGAGCTGGAGCCGCCACTGACGTAATCGGCATCAAAGGTGTTACTGACCGCGCCAAACGGGGAGCGGGTGCCCACCAGGCCGGTAGCGAACTGATCGAGGTTGGTTTTGCCGATGACTATCGCGCCGGCGGCTTTCAGCCGGGCGACCGCTACCGCGTCTTCGCTGGCGGTATAGGTAAAGGCGGTGCAGGCGGCGCTGGTCGGCCAGCCCGCCACATCAATGTTGTCTTTGACGGCGAAGGGAACACCAAACAGCGGCAGCGATCCGGGATCGCGCTGATAGTGCGCCAGCAGTGGCTCAATCTGAGCCGCTAACTGCTCCGGTGTCGCCAGATAGATCCAGGCATTATCGTGCGTGTCGAGAGCCGCCAGGTGTGCGCTCAGCAGCGAAGTAATCTGTTGCGGCGCCTGCTGATAGCGCTGCTGCCAGGTGTGAAGCGTCAGGCCAAAGGTTGAAGTCATACGAAGAATTCCAGCTGGTATACAAGATGGAATTCAACAGAGCAAAGGCTGTGCCACTTTTTTAACGCGATGATTCAACAGTTTAATGCGTTCGGTGATAAGATTTTCTGATGATAATTTGCACAATTACGGCGCGTACGCTGAACGATGACGGTGCGTTTACCTTTCGTGTGCGTAAATTTTGTGAAGAACATGGCAAGAGTCCGGTGGCCTGGTTAGCATGAAGACTGTCTGGCAACTCGCCGGCCCCAGCAACAGAGGAGATTTACGTGGTGAAGTGGCGTAACTGGATGATAGGGATCTGCATGGCCGGCACGGCCAGCAGCGCATGGGCCGATTCGCTTGATCAACAACGGCAACGTTATCAACAAATTAAACAGGCCTGGGACAGCAATCAGATGGCCACCGTGGATCAGCTGTTGCCCACGCTACAGGATTATCCGCTCTATCCTTATCTGCAATATCGCCTGCTGGCACAGGATCTCGATCAGGAGACCACCCTGGCGGTACAGAACTTTATTCGCCAGTATCCAACGTTGCCACCCGCGCGTTCGCTCAGCACCCGCTTTATTAATGTGCTGGCTTACCGACAGGACTGGCAGGGTGTGCTGAACTTCAGTCCGACCGAACCTAAGCCGGTGCAGGCACGCTGTAACTGGTATTACGCCAAATGGGCCACCGGTCAGCAGCAGGCCGCGTTTGACGGCGCGAAGCAGATCTGGCTGCGCGGCACGGCGCTGCCCGCGGACTGCGATAAGCTCTTTTCGGTCTGGCAGGCGTCCGGTCAGATTTCGCCAATTACGATCCTGGAGCGTATCCGGCTGGCGATGAAAGCAGGCAACGACAGCCTGGTGAGCTATCTGGCGAAAACGTTGCCAACTGACTATCAGACCATGTCTGACGCGATACAGGCCCTGCAGCAGGACCCGTTAACGGTCAGCACCTTCGCCAGCGCCGTCGGGCCAACCGACTTTACCCGCCAGGCGACGATTTACGCCTTTACGCGTGTGGCGCGGCAGGACATGGAAAATGCCCGCAGCCTGATTCCGATCCTGGTCCGGGCGCAGAAGATGGGACCGGAGGATGAGCAGGCGCTGAAGGAGATTGTGGTCTGGCGCATGATGGGCAGCGATCTCACCTCTGAGCAGGCACGCTGGCGCGATGCGGTGGTGATGAACAGCGAGTCTACCGCGCTGGTAGAACGCCGGGTACGACTGGCACTCTCTCAGCATGACCGACGCGGCCTCAACACCTGGATCGCCCGTCTGCCGCTGGAAGCCAAAGAGAAAGATGAGTGGCAGTACTGGCAGGCCGATCTGCTGTTTGAGAAAGATCGTAAAGAGGAAGCGGAAGAGATCCTGCGCAAACTGATGCAGGCGCGTGGCTTCTATCCAATGGTGGCCGCGCAGCGGCTGGGCGTTGACTACCCGTTGCAGGTGGATGAAGCGCCGAAGCCTGACAGTGCCACGGTGCAGGGACCTGAGCTGGCCCGCGTTCGCGAGCTGATGTACTGGGGTCTGGATAACCTGGCGCGCAGCGAGTGGAGCAACCTGATCGGCAGCCGCACGCACACGCAGCAGCAGATGCTGGCGCGCTACGCCAATGAGCAGGACTGGTGGGATCTCAGCGTGCAGGCGACCATCACGGCCAAAATGTGGGACAGCCTGAAAGAGCGTTTCCCGCTGGCGTGGCAGAGCGTCTATGAGCGCAACACCGCGGTGAAGCAGATCCCGCCAAGCTATGCGATGGCGATTTCGCGTCAGGAGAGCGCCTGGAATCCGAAAGCGCGTTCACCGGTCGGCGCCAGCGGTCTGATGCAGATTATGCCTGCCACGGCGGCGCATACCGTGAAGATGTACAACATCCCTGGCTACAGCAACACCAGCCAGCTGCTCGATCCGGAAACCAATATTCAGATCGGCACCCAGTATCTGGAATATGTCTATCAGCAGTTCAATCAGAACCGGATCTTCGCCTCGGCGGCCTACAATGCCGGGCCGGGCCGGGTGCGAAGCTGGCAGAAAACCAGTGCAGGCAATCTTGATGCCGTCGCGTTTATCGAGACCATCCCGTTCTCTGAAACGCGTGGCTATGTGAAGAATGTGCTGGCGTACGACGCCTACTATCGTCACTTCATGGGCAAGCCTGACAAGATCCTGTCAGATGCTGAGTGGAATCGCCGTTACTAGCTGTGCTAAGCTTCCGTACTCTTTAGCGAGTACGGAAGCCTCTTCATGACCCATTCTGATTCCCCCACCGATGCGCATCCGGCAGAAGATAGCTGGCAGCGCTTTGTCGTGCTGATGCAGCAGGCCTTTGCTGATGGTCATGCGCTGCCACTGATGCAACTGATGATGACGCCCGACGAGCGGGAAGCGTTCGGCACCCGCCTGCGGATTATCGAAGAGTTAATGAACGGCGAGATGAGCCAGCGTGAACTGAAAAATGAGCTTGGCGTCGGCATCGCGACCATTACACGTGGCTCGAACAGCCTGAAAGAGGCGCCGCCGGAGCTGAAACGCTGGCTGGAGGCGCGTCTGGGACGCGCCTGATCACTGCTGGTAAAGCGGATGGATGAACGGGCAGAGCGCCAGAATCAGTGCCTGATGATAGACACTGGAGCGGCTGAGCAGGCCGTTTGTGAACGCCCCGATAGCGCCACCCTGGTGTTTAATATTTTCGATGCCGGTTAACCGCGCCATCTCTTCGCCCAGCTCCCGGCCTTCACGCAGACCCGCCAGCACCACCGGCGGCAGGGTGAAACTGGCCGAGCGCGATTCGCCGCGCTGCTTCTGATTTTCTACCACCATCCAGGCAAACGCGCTGTCATCTTCAATGCCCGCCTCAATCGCTACCCAGAACGCCGCTTCTGGCCGGACCTGCCGGGCATTCATCACGCGCTGACGTGCGCCAGTTCGCGTTTCGAGATGGGTTAACGGTTGTGCTGCTACGCCGCTATCGACCTCGACCCCTTCAATATGGCAGGATCCCTCGCCGAAAACGTCGTTGAATGCCTGAGCAATCGCATGAATTTTCGCTGGATTGGTGGTGGCTGCGACAACATGGTACATAATTGGTTGAACCCTCAGGTGATTAAGCGCCTGGCCTATCGGGCTGTTTGATTTGTCATTCTGAACCCGGGCAGTGCTCACAATCCTCACGTACTTTCCGTACGCGCCGGTTGTTTCGCGCTCTCCGTGTGCAGACTGACTGCAACAATGACGCCTGATGGGGTAAGCTCTAAAGCGATTTTTGTCGCAGTATAACGGAAACTAACATGCTACAGGTCTATCTTGTTCGTCACGGTGAAACGGTATGGAATGCGGAGCGTCGCATTCAGGGTCAGTCCGACAGTCCGCTGACGGAAAAAGGTGAGCAGCAAGCCTGGCAGGTGGGTGAGCGCGTGAAACATCTGGGCATTACGCACATTATTGCCAGCGATCTGGGGCGTACGCGCCGCACCGCGGAGATTATTGCGGATGCCTGCGGTTGCTCAGTCACGCTTGATCCGCGGTTGCGTGAGCTGAATATGGGGGTGCTGGAGAAGCGTCCGCTGGATGGCTTAACCGCGGAAGAAGAGCAGTGGCGCGCCACGCTGGTCAACGGCACCGAAGGGGGCCGTATTCCTGAAGGGGAGTCGATGACTGAGATGGCGACGCGCATGCACGCCGCGCTGAATGCCTGTCTTGATCTTCCTGCCGGAAGCCGTCCACTGCTCGTCAGTCACGGTATGGCGCTGGGGGCGCTGGTCAGCACGATCCTCGGTCTGCCCGCCTATGCGGAACGTCGTCTGCGTCTGCGTAACTGCTCACTCTCACGTGTTGATTATCAGCAGAGCGCCTGGCTGGCAGAAGGCTGGATTGTCGAGACGGCGGGGGATATTTCCCATCTGGATGCGCCTGCACTCGACGAGCTTCAACGCTGATTTACTTAAGGCTGCCGTCGCGATGACGGCAGCCTTAACGTCAGCTGGCTACGGTCTGGCGGCGAATGGGAATCAGATATTCGCAACGGATCTCGGTCGGTGGCTCAGCGCGTTTTTTACCGCCATCGGTGTAAAAGCGTTCGATGTCCTGTCCCTGACGGCGGGTCAGCCCCAGCGTCGGCATGCAGGTGCCATAGAGCAGCAGAATAAACTCCTGCAGATTGACGCGCGGGCCGGTATAGGTGAACTGCACGTAGTCGCCCGCTTCCAGAATCACGTTCTGCCCGGAGTGCAGGTTGACCGCGCTGTCAGCAGGCACCGCCGTGGTGTAGAGAATCTCCTGCTCATCATCTTTGTCCTGGCTGGCGCGCACCTGATGCAGGCCATATAGTACCGGCGGCACCGTGTCGGTTTCCAGCAGGAACTGCTTCCAGAAATGAATACGCATTTCGTCGCGGTAGCTGGAAATCTGCTCCAGAATACAGGTGTAGTTCTGGGTTTGTCCTACCAGCACCGTCTCCGGTAAGGTGACGAAAGCCGGTTCCGGCTGCGTCTCATCATCCAGGCGAATAGGGGGACGAATACCGAATGAGTTCCAGTCGGAAGAGCGGCGATACCACGCCGGTGTCTGAGCAAACTGCTTCTTGAATGCGCGAGTAAAAGTCTGTTGTGAATCAAAACGATACTGCAGTGCGATGTCCAGAATCGGGCGGCTGGTCAGGCGCAGCGCCACGGCGGCTTTAGACAGACGACGCGCACGAATATAGGCACCTATTGCGTGTCCGGTTACGTCTTTAAACATCCTCTGTAAATGCCATTTAGAGTAACCGGCTTTCTGGGCAACATTGTCCAGTGAAAGGGGTTGATCCAGATGGCTCTCCAGCCAGACAAGCAAATCGCGAATGATACCGGCTTGGTCCATAAAACATCCTCATACTCTGGTGGTGCAGCTAAACGCATTCGAAGAATATTAGCACTCATTGCTCAAAAGACGTGGGCCGTTTTCCGGGGAAGGTTGTGCTAAATCAGTACGGGCTTCAACCCGTTTTGGTTTGGTCATTAACTCGATTAACAGTACATTACATTCTCATCTATTCCATTTGCAATGGTAACTCCATGACAATATTCCGACTTATGATCGCTGCGCTGACCACGCTGACCTTTTCCAGCCCGCTGTTTGCCGAACAGATTGGCTCTGTTGATACGGTATTCAAGATATTCGGGCCTGACCACAAGATTGTCGTTGAGGCTTTCGATGATCCGGACGTTAAAAATGTAACCTGTTATATCAGTCGGGCGAAAACCGGGGGTATTAAAGGCGGACTGGGTCTGGCAGAAGATACCTCTGATGCCGCGATTTCCTGTCAGCAGGTGGGTCCGGTCGAACTGAGTGATAAAATCGCTCAGGGCAAAGCAGAGGGTGAAGTGGTATTCCGCCAGCGCACCTCATTGATCTTCAAGAAGCTGCAGGTTGTACGCTTCTTCGACAAAAAGCGCAACGCCCTGGTCTATCTGACCTATTCCGATAAAGTGGTTGATGGCTCACCGAAAAATGCGATTAGCGCTGTGCCAATTATGCCGTGGCACTGATTATGCCGTCACACTAAGGACAAAAAAAACGCCCGCAGGGGCGTTTTTTATTTGCCGCGTCTGACAGGGGTTTAATCCTGCAGGTCACCGCAGAAGCGATAACCTTCACCATGAATGGTGGCGATGATCTCTGGCGTGTCCGGCGTTGATTCGAAATGCTTACGAATACGACGGATGGTGACATCGACAGTGCGATCGTGTGGCTTGAGGTCGCGGCCGGTCATTTTTTTCAGCAGATCGGCACGGGTCTGAATTTTACCCGGGTTTTCGCAGAAGTGCAGCATGGCGCGGAACTCACTGCGTGGCAGTTTGTAGTGCTCGCCGTTCGGGTTGATCAGTGAGCGGCTGTTGATATCCAGCTCCCAACCGTTGAACTTGTAGCTCTCTACCTGACGACGCTCTTCGCCTGGCATGGCCAGATTCATGGTGCGCGACAGCAGGTTGCGGGCACGAATAGTCAGCTCACGCGGATTAAACGGTTTGGTGATGTAGTCGTCAGCGCCAATTTCCAGACCAAGAATTTTATCGACTTCGTTGTCACGGCCGGTCAGGAACATCAGGGCGACATTGGCCTGCTCACGCAGTTCACGGGCCAGCAACAGGCCGTTTTTACCGGGCAGGTTGATGTCCATGATGACCAGGTTAACGTCATTGTCGGTCAGCACCTGATGCATTTCAGCACCATCAGTCGCCTCATACACCACATAACCTTCCGCCTCAAAAATACTCTTGAGGGTATTACGCGTGACCAGTTCGTCTTCAACGATAAGAATGTGCGGGGTCTGCATGTTTAGCTACCTAAAATTTGCCAACAAATTGAAAACAGGGCGTACAGCGGTATGGCGTTCTCCATCATCGAGAGCGGCGGGCCGCGCTGAACCGTTGTACGAAATCATATTTTGATAAGCCATCTATCAACGTCAACAACAGTATTAGCTCAGCCAGTCAGGATGAAAATTGCATGCCCCGGGCGTTAATGATAATGGCGCATATCCTAACTGTATTAACAGCAACCTAACAGCACCAACTACAACCGATAAGCATAAAAACAACGCTTCGTTGACTTATATCAAATGCAATTGTAGCACGTTAACACTTTTGTGAAAAACTTCTCGCAGATTGCCTGTTTAGCTCACAAAAAGCATCATTTTCGTTACATTTTTTATGCAGTCGGGCCAAAATAAAACCCGACGGAAATCACATTCTATCTCGTTGAAGTTAAATGGTTTAATAATGATTTCTTTAATAAAGCACGTTTCAGGGATAAAAAGATTCAGGCCATCACTTTTAACCAGTTTTAACATGGTTAACACACGATTTTCTTATTACCTTCTGGCGACTGAATCATTAACAGCCATGTTAATATGGCGTTATGTTAATGGACCAATGGAATAAATATGCTTTTTCCCCTGATTCTCGTCTCGCCCGCGCGGCCAGAAAATATCGGCGCTGCGGCGCGTGCCATGAAAACCATGGGATTCAGTCAGCTGCGCATCGTTGCCAGTGACGCCTGGCAGGATCCCGCCGCGCGCCGGGTGGCACATGGTGCCGGCGAAATTCTCGACAACGTTCAGACCTTTGCAACCCTTGCCGACGCGTTAGCGGACATCGATTTTTCGGTCGCGACCACCGCGCGCAGCCGGGCAAAGTTTCGTTATTACGCCACACCGGAGCAGGTTGAAACGCAACTGCTGGAGAAACGCCAGTGGGTAAACAGTATGGCGCTGGTGTTTGGCCGCGAAGATAGCGGGCTGACCAACGAGGAGCTGGAGCTTGTAGACCTGCTGACCGGCATCCCGATGGCGAATGACTATCCTTCACTCAATCTCGGACAGGCGGTGATGGTCTACTGCTATCAGCTGTCGAAGCTGAATCAGGTTGAGGCATCAAAAGCCTCTGCGGCGGATGGGCAGCAGTTGCAGGCGCTGCGTCAGCGTTTCCATCAGCTGCTGGCGCAACTGGAGGTCAGTGATGATGAGAAGCTGTCAGACTGGATCGATCAGCGGGTGGGGCTGCTGGAACAGCGCGACAGTGCGATGCTGCATCGTCTGCTGCACGATATTGAAAAAAAACTCACAGATAAATCCTCGGCAAAAAGCTGATTTTACAGCAACAGATCGCAGGGAATTTCTGCATAGCAACCGATCGAACAGCGTTTTACGCTTTCACCGGTGGCTGTGCGCAGTGGTGGAAATCTGTCCGCCGGACAAATCGGGTTGACTTAATGTGCGCTTTGCTTTACTTCTGGAAGCAAGACGGACAGACAAAAACAGACAGAAAATAAATCTAAATGCGTAAAATCAGCCTGAACACCACAATTATTACCACCACCATTACCACAGGTAACGGTGCGGGCTGACGCATACAGGAAAAACAGAAAATAAGCCCGCACCTAAACAGTGCGGGCTTTTTTTTCGGCTTAAATTCAGGAGAGTTTATATTATGCGAGTGCTGAAATTCGGCGGGACCTCGGTAGCGAATGCGGAGCGATTTCTTCGCGTCGCTGACATTCTGGAAAGTAATGCGCAACAAGGACAGGTTGCAACCGTGCTCTCTGCGCCAGCAAAGATCACTAACCATCTGGTGGCGATGATTGAAAAAACCATCAGTGGTCAGGATGCTTTGCCGAATATCAGCGACGCCGAACGCATCTTCAGCGAGCTGTTGCAGGGACTGGCTGACGCGCAGCCGGGCTTTGAGTACGATCGACTGAAAACCCGCGTTGACCTGGAGTTTGCGCAGCTGAAGCAGGTTCTGCACGGTATCAGCCTGCTGGGGCAGTGCCCGGACAGCGTCAACGCGGCGATTATCTGCCGCGGTGAAAAACTCTCGATTGCGGTCATGGAAGCGCTGCTGCAGGCGCGCGGCCATGAGGTCAGCGTGATCGATCCGGTGGAAAAATTGCTGGCGGTTGGCCACTACCTTGAATCTACTGTCGATATCGCCGAATCAACCCGCCGCATTGAAGCAAGTCAGATTCCGCCGCAGAACATGATCCTGATGGCGGGCTTCACGGCTGGTAACGAGCGAGGCGAGCTGGTCGTACTGGGCCGTAACGGTTCTGACTATTCAGCCGCTGTGCTGGCCGCCTGTCTGCGCGCCGACTGCTGTGAAATCTGGACTGATGTGGATGGCGTCTATACCTGCGATCCGCGTCAGGTGCCGGATGCGCGCCTGCTGAAGTCGATGTCCTATCAGGAGGCGATGGAGCTCTCCTATTTCGGCGCCAAAGTGCTGCATCCCCGCACCATCGCGCCCATTGCCCAGTTCCAGATCCCCTGCCTGATCAAAAACACGGCCAATCCGCAGGCACCCGGCACCCTGATTGGAGCAGAAGGCGAACAGGATGAGAACCCGGTAAAAGGCATCACCAACCTGAATAATATGGCGATGGTCAATGTCTCCGGTCCTGGCATGAAAGGGATGGTCGGGATGGCGGCCAGAGTCTTTGCGGCGATGTCGCGCACCGGCATCTCGGTGGTGTTGATCACCCAATCCTCTTCCGAATACAGCATCAGTTTCTGCGTGCCGCAGAGCGAGCTGGCGCGGGCGCGTCAGGTGCTGGAGGAGGAGTTCTACCTGGAGCTGAAAGATGGCCTGCTGGATCCGCTGGATATCATTGAAAACCTGGCGGTGATTTCGGTGGTGGGCGATGGCATGCGCACGCTGCGCGGCATTTCAGCCAAATTCTTCTCGGCGCTGGCGCGCGCTAATATCAATATCGTGGCGATTGCTCAGGGCTCCTCCGAGCGTTCAATCTCGGTGGTGGTGAACAATGATGAAGTGATCACCGGGGTTCGCGTGGTGCATCAGATGCTGTTCGCCACCGATCAGGTAATCGAAGTGTTTGTGGTCGGCGTCGGCGGCGTCGGCGGCGCGCTGCTGGATCAGTTACATCGCCAGCAGGCGTGGCTGAAGAAAAAGCATATCGACCTGCGCGTCTGCGGCATCGCTAACTCCCGTGCGCTGTTAACCCACGTCCACGGCATCGATTTAAGCAACTGGCAGGCGGCATTAGGCGAAGCGAAAGAGCCGTTCAATCTCGGTCGTCTGACCCGTCTGGTGAAAGAGTATCATCTGCTCAATCCGGTGATTGTGGACTGTACCTCCAGCCAGGCGGTCGCCGATCAGTATGCTGATTTTCTCAGCGAAGGTTTCCATGTGGTGACGCCAAACAAAAAGGCCAACACCTCATCCTGGAATTACTATCAGCAGATGCGCGCCGCCGCTGCCAAATCGCGGCGTAAATTCCTTTATGATACCAACGTCGGCGCCGGACTGCCGGTGATCGAAAACCTGCAGAACCTGATGAACGCCGGTGATGAGCTGCTGCGCTTCTCCGGTATCCTCTCTGGCTCGCTGTCCTACATTTTCGGCCAGCTGGATGACGGAATGTCACTGTCGCAGGCGACAACGATGGCGCGTGAGATGGGCTTTACCGAGCCCGATCCGCGTGACGACCTCTCCGGCACCGATGTGGCGCGTAAGCTGCTAATCCTGGCCCGTGAAGCGGGTCATCAGCTGGAGCTGAGCGACATTGAGATTGAGCCGCTGCTGCCCGCCAGCCTGACCGAAATCCAGGACATTGAGCAGTTTATGCAGCGTCTGCCTGAGCTGGATAACGCTTTTGCCGCCCGGGTTGCGCAGGCGCAGGATGAGGGCAAAGTATTGCGCTATGTTGGCGTGATTGAAGAGGGCGGCATCTGCAAAGTGAAGATCGACGCCGTTGACGGCAACGATCCACTCTATAAGGTGAAAAACGGCGAGAATGCGCTGGCGTTTTACAGCCGCTACTATCAACCGATTCCGCTGGTGCTGCGCGGGTACGGTGCAGGAAATGATGTCACAGCGGCCGGTGTTTTTGCCGACCTGCTGCGGACGCTGTCATGGAAGTTGGGAGTTTAATCATGGTAAAAATTTACGCACCGGCCTCGATTGGTAACGTCAGCGTCGGCTTCGATGTGCTGGGCGCGGCGGTTTCGCCGGTAGATGGCTCCCTGCTGGGTGACTGCGTCTCCGTAGAAGCGGCAGAGCAGTTTTCACTGACCAACGCCGGACGTTTTGTCAGTAAGCTGCCCGCCGATCCGAAAGAGAATATTGTTTACCAGTGCTGGCAGCGTTTCTGCCAGGAAATCGGCAAAGCGATCCCGGTGGCGATGACGCTGGAGAAGAACATGCCCATCGGCTCCGGGCTGGGTTCCAGCGCTTGCTCGGTGGTGGCCGGTTTAATGGCGATGAACGAGTTTTGCGGCAAGCCACTCAGCGACAGTACGTTACTGACCCTGATGGGCGAGCTGGAAGGGCGGATCTCCGGCAGCGTGCACTATGATAATGTCGCCCCCTGCTTCCTCGGCGGCATTCAGCTGATGCTGCAGGAAAATGACATCATTAGCCAGGCGGTGCCGGGCTTTGATGACTGGCTGTGGGTGATGGCCTATCCGGGCATTAAAGTCTCAACCGCAGAAGCGCGCGCCATTTTACCGGCGCAGTACCGCAAAGAGGACTGCATCAGGCATGGCCGCTTGCTGGCTGGCTTCATTCACGCCTGCCATACGCGTCAGCCGCAGCTGGCAGCTAAACTTATGCAGGATGTGATTGCCGAACCTTACCGGACCCGGCTGCTGCCAGGCTTCACCGAGGCGCGGCAGGCCGCGAAAGATATTGGCGCACTGGCGTGCGGTATCTCAGGCTCTGGTCCGACACTTTTCGCCGTTTGCAATCAGATGGAAACGGCACAGCGGATGGCTGACTGGCTGAGCCAGCACTATCTGCAGAATGATGAAGGCTTCGTCCATATCTGCCGTCTCGACACGGCTGGCGCACGACAATTGGGATAACGCATGAAACTCTACAATCTTAAGGATCACAACGAGCAGGTCAGCTTCGCCCAGGCGGTGAAACAGGGTCTGGGTTCGCAGCAGGGTCTGTTCTTTCCGCTGGAACTGCCGGAGTTTGAACTGACCGACATCGACGCGATGCTGGAGATGGATTTTGTCAGCCGCAGCAGCAAAATTCTCTCGGCTTTCATTGGTGACGAGATTCCGGCCCAGCAGCTGCATGAGCGTGTTAAAGCCGCTTTTGCTTTTCCGGCCCCGGTGAAAGCCGTCAGCGAAGATATCGCCTGTCTGGAGCTGTTCCACGGCCCGACGCTGGCGTTTAAAGATTTCGGCGGCCGTTTTATGGCGCAGATGCTGTCGTATGTCTCAGGCTCAGATGAGCAGATCACCATTCTCACCGCCACCTCCGGTGATACCGGCGCGGCCGTGGCGCACGCCTTTTACGGCATGAAGAACGTGCGCGTGGTGATCCTCTATCCGCAGGGCAAAATCAGTCCGCTGCAGGAGAAACTCTTCTGTACCCTGGGCGGCAACATCGAAACCATCTCTATCGACGGCGATTTTGATGCCTGCCAGTCGCTGGTGAAACAGGCGTTTGATGATGAAGAGCTGAAGCGCGCGATTGGCCTGAACTCGGCTAACTCCATCAACATCAGCCGCCTGCTGGCGCAGATCTGCTACTACTTTGAAGCGGTTGCACAGCTGCCTCAGGAAAAACGTAATCAGCTGGTGGTGTCAGTGCCGAGCGGCAACTTTGGTGATTTGACCGCCGGTCTGCTGGCGAAATCGCTGGGCCTGCCGATCAAACGCTTTATCGCCGCCACCAACGCCAACGACACGGTGCCGCGCTTCCTGGGCAACGGCGAGTGGCAGCCAAACCAGACGGTCTCTACGCTGTCGAATGCCATGGATGTCAGCCAGCCTAATAACTGGCCGCGTGTGGAAGAGCTGTTCCGCCGTAAAACCTGGCGCTTAACCGATCTGGCCTGTGGTGCGGTCTCGGATGAGACCACGCGCGCCGCCATGCGTGAACTGGCTGAGATGGGCTACATTTCCGAGCCGCATGCCGCCATCGCCTGGCGTCTGTTGCGCGATCAGCTGCAGGAAGGGGAGTATGGTGTGTTCCTGGGAACCGCGCATCCGGCGAAATTCCGCGAAAGTGTGGAAGCGATCCTTGAACAGACCCTGACGCTGCCGCCGGAGTTAGCGGAGCGCGCCGACCTGCCGCTGCTGTCGCATCAGATGAAGGGTGATTTCGCCTCGCTGCGGGCGTTTCTGCTGAAGTAAACCTGTGAAAGGCTTCCCGGTTGCGGGAAGCCTGTTTGTGGAAAGCAGAGGGCGCGGGGTGTTACTGCTCTGCGCGCTTAAAGACCAGCTCGCTCTCGCTGCTGCTGGCTGCATTAAAACGATAGCCATCCAGATCAAACGCCTTAAGCTGTTCCGGCTTCGTCAGGCGCTGCTGAATCACATAGCGACTCATTAATCCACGCGCCTTTTTGGCATAGAAGCTAATCACTTTGTAACTGCCATTCTTCTCGTCGAGGAACACCGGCTTAATCATCTGTGCCCGCAGCGTCTTCGGCTTAACCGCCCGGAAATATTCGTCCGAGGCGAGGTTGATCAGCACCTCATCGCCCTGTTCCGCCAGCGCGGCATTCAGCGTTTCAGTGATGAGATCGCCCCAGAAGGTGTAGAGATCTTTGCCCGCCGGATTCGCCAGGCGAATGCCCATCTCCAGACGGTAAGGCTGCATTAAATCGAGTGGACGCAGTACGCCATACAGGCCTGATAACATACGCAGGTGCTGCTGAGCAAAATCGAAATCCTGATCGCTGAAGGTCTCTGCCTGTAAACCGGTGTAGACATCACCTTTGAACGCCAGGATAGCCTGACGGGCATTCTTAGGGGAAAAATCGGGCTGCCAGCTGTTAAAGCGCTCGGCATTGAGGTGCGCCAGTTTATCGCTGATGCCCATTAACGAGGCGATGCTGGCGGGTGACAGCTCGCGCGCAATTTCAATCAGCTGTTGTGACTTTTCTAACAGCGCAGGCTGGGTGAAACGCGTTGTCGCCAGCGGGCTTTCATAATCCAGCGTCTTGGCGGGAGAGATCACCATCAACATAGTTGCTTCCTCGGTTAATGCCTGGTTTAACAGGGCATTGGCTGCTTATCAGGCTTCGCAGTGTACCAAAAAAGCCGCAAAGAATGACGAATCACACCTATTTGTTCGCGCTATCGTAAACGGCATTCCCTGACCTTGCGCCACCGTTGCCGCGTGATATTATCGCAACAGCCTTTTTTCACATTGACAGTTAACTAAGAGAAAAGAACATGACGGACAAACTTACCTCCCTGCGTCAGCTCACCACCGTCGTCGCCGACACCGGTGATATTGCAGCCATGAAGCTGTATCAGCCACAAGACGCCACCACCAACCCTTCTCTGATTCTCAACGCCGCGCAAATTCCTGAATACCGTAAACTGATCGATGAAGCGATCGGCTGGGCGCGTGATCAGAGCAGCAACAAAGAAGAGCAGCTGCAGCTGGTTTCTGACAAGCTGGCCGTGAACATTGGTCTGGAAATCCTCAAACTGATCCCAGGCCGCATCTCGACGGAAGTGGATGCGCGTCTCTCTTACGACACTGAAGGCAGCATCGCCAAAGCCCGCAGCCTGATCAAACTCTACAATGATGCCGGTATCAGCAACGACCGCATCCTGATCAAACTGGCCTCTACCTGGCAGGGCATCCGTGCTGCAGAGCAGCTGGAAAAAGAGGGTATCAACTGTAACCTGACGCTGCTGTTCTCCTTTGCTCAGGCGCGTGCCTGTGCTGAAGCGGGCGTGTTCCTGATCTCTCCGTTTGTTGGCCGTATCCTCGACTGGTACAAAGCCAACACTGACAAGAAAGAGTATGCCGCGCACGAAGATCCAGGCGTGGTTTCAGTTTCTGAAATCTACAACTACTACAAGCAGCACGGCTATGAAACCGTGGTGATGGGCGCCAGCTTCCGTAACGTCGGCGAAATCATCGAGCTGGCTGGCTGTGACCGCCTGACCATTTCTCCTGCGCTACTGAAAGAGCTGGCGGAGAGCGAAGGCACCCTGGAGCGTAAACTGAGCTACAGCGGCGAAGTGAAAGCGCGTCCGGCCCGCATGACCGAGTCTGAGTTCCTGTGGCAGCACAACCAGGATCCTATGGCGGTTGCGAAGCTGGCAGAAGGTATCCGCAATTTTGCCGTTGATCAGGGCAAACTTGAGAAGATGCTGGCAGAACTGCTGTAATCTGTTGACCGTGGCGGCGCAGGCTGCCACGGTTTTCCCTTTTCCGACCCTTTCACTTTATATTATCCTCTCGGCTATTCCCCTTTTACTCCAACCGCACCGCGGTAAATCACAGCGAAGCTAATCATGAATACATTACGCATTGGCCTGATCTCGGTCTCCGATCGCGCCGCGAACGGCATTTATCAGGATCAGGGTATTCCCGCGCTGGAGAGCTGGCTCGGCAGCGCAATCAGCAGCCCGTTTGAGATTGAGTCCCGACTGGTGCCCGACGAGCAGCCGATGATTGAGCAGGCGATTTGCGAACTGGTCGATGAACGTTTTTGCCATCTGGTGTTAACCACCGGCGGCACCGGCCCGGCCCGACGCGATGTCACGCCCGATGCCACCTTAGCCGTTGCCGATCGTGAAATGCCTGGTTTTGGTGAGCAGATGCGCCAGATTAGCCTGCAGTTCGTGCCGACCGCGATTCTGTCGCGTCAGGTCGGGGTGATCCGCAAACAGTCGCTGATCCTCAATCTGCCTGGTCAGCCGAAGTCGATCAAAGAGACGCTGGAAGGGCTGAAGGATGAGCAGGGCAACGTAAAAGTTCACGGCATCTTTGCATCTGTACCTTATTGTTTACAGTTGCTGGAAGGGCCTTACGTCGAAACGCATTCCAGCGTAGTAGCAGCATTTCGGCCTAAAAGCGCTATACGTGAGATAAATAACTAAATATTCCCCATTTCAGGCATAAGCTATAGCCTTGCTGGTGTGGCAAAAGATTGACGGTATAGTAATAAGATCTTTACAACCTTATCTCTTTTGCCTCTGGAATATTATGAATCCGACTCACACTCAGCGTCTGACCGGTAAGGATTACAAGACCCTGGCGCTGGCCGCGCTGGGCGGCGCGCTGGAATTCTACGACTTCATTATCTTCGTCTTCTTCGCCACCGTGATTGGCGAACTCTTTTTCCCCTCGGATATCCCAGAATGGCTGCGTCAGCTGCAGACGTTTGCCATTTTTGCCGCAGGCTATCTGGCTCGTCCGCTGGGCGGCATCGTGATGGCGCATTTTGGCGATAAGCTCGGGCGCAAAAAGATGTTCAGCCTGAGCATTCTGCTGATGGCGCTGCCGACCCTGATGATGGGCGCTTTACCCACCTGGCAGACGATTGGCATTGCTGCGCCACTGCTGATGCTGCTGATGCGGATGTTACAGGGCGCGGCGATTGGCGGTGAAGTGCCGGGCGCCTGGGTGTTTGTCGCGGAACACGTGCCCTATAAACGTATCGGCATCGCCTGCGGCACGCTGACGGCCGGGCTGACTATCGGCATTTTACTGGGGTCACTGGTAGCCACGCTGATCAATACCTCAATGTCGCAGCAGGCGATCCATGATGGCGGCTGGCGCATCCCGTTCTTCCTCGGCGGCGTGTTCGGGCTGGTCGCGATGTACCTGCGTCGCTGGCTGCATGAGACGCCGGTGTTTATTGAGATGCAGCAGCGTAAAGCGCTGGCGGAAACCCTGCCGCTGAAGACCGTGCTGGCAGAGCATAAAAAGTCGATTGTCATCTCTATGCTGCTGACCTGGCTGCTCTCCGCCTGCATCGTGGTGGTGATCCTGATGTCGCCGGTGTGGCTGCAAAAACAGCAGGGCATCGCGCCTGCGCTGACCCTGCAGGCCAACAGCATCGCCACCGTGATGCTCTGCATTGGCTGCATTATTGCCGGACTCGCGGCCGATCGCTTTGGTGCCAGTCGTACGCTGTGTGTCGGCAGCCTGCTGCTGGCGATCTGTAGCTGGCAGTTTTATCACCTGACCGCCCTCTATCCACAGCAGCTCTTCCTGCTTTATGGCGTGGCGGGTCTCAGCGTCGGTATCGTCGGCGTGGTGCCCTTTGTGATGGTGCGCGCCTTTCCGGCAGAAGTGCGTTTTACCGGACTCTCATTTTCCTACAACCTCTCCTATGCGATCTTCGGCGGGCTGACACCGATCTTTGTGTCGCTGCTGATGAACGTCTCAGTGATGGCACCCTGCTGGTATGTGATGGCGCTGGCGCTGGTAGGATTGCTGACGGGGATCTGGCTGCGGCGTGATGTCAGCCACGAGCCTGGCCTGCAGCAGGGGATTAACTCTTTGTAATGCGGGGACGCGGAGCCTGGCTCCGCGTCTTTTTTTATGTGTAAAAGCAGGCTTAAAGCGATTTCGCGCCAATCGGCAGAATGGTGCGGCCAAAGGTTTCGTTCAGCACTTCACCCATCGCCAGATAGCAGGCGCTGGCACCACAGAGTATCCCGACCCAGCCCGCGGAGACCACCAGCGCCGGCAGGTGCATAAGATGAGCCACGGCCAGCAGCAGAAACAGCAGCGTGAGCGAGCCGAAAACAAACTGCAGCATCCGCGCACCTTTCAGCGTACCGACGAACATAAACAGCGTGAAAATGCCCCACAGTGCCAGCCAGGCCCCCAGGAAACGTTCGTCTGGCACTTTTGCCAGTCCCATTTCAGGTAACAGCAGAATCGCCACAAAGCTTAACCAGAACATGCCGTAAGAGGTAAAGGCGGTCAGCCCGAAAGTGTTGTTCTTTTTAAACTCCAGCAGACCGGCCAGCACCTGCGCAATCCCGCCATAAAAAATGCCCATGGCTAAAATCGCCACGTCCATGGCAAACAGACCCGTGTTGTGCAGGTTCAGCAAAATGGTCGTCATGCCAAATCCCATTAATCCCAGCGGGGCAGGGTTAGCCAGCGTTGAATTTGCCATAGTTCCTCGGCAGTAAAATGATCGTTGATGTAATAAACGGATTCCGTCCTGCTCCCTGAGGGGAACAAGGCGACGCATCATATTCAGCGTTGTGGCAGCGTTCTTTGATCCCGACAGGGCCAAAGGTAAAAATTTTTTTTTGGTTTAGCCCTTGATGCGCATCGAAGCGGCCCCATTTACTTGTCATCGAGCGTTGTGAACGTTGGAAAAAAAGCATGTGCTGGCAGTTGAATGCAAACAACCCGCCCACATAAAAGGTTCACAACCCAAATTGGCAACGAATTTAAGTGGGAGATGTTTAGATGGGTAAGATTATTGGTATTGACCTGGGTACAACCAACTCTTGTGTTGCGATCATGGATGGCACTAAAGCACGCGTGCTGGAAAATGCCGAGGGCGATCGCACCACGCCTTCAATTATTGCGTATACACAGGATGGCGAAATTCTGGTCGGTCAACCGGCTAAACGTCAGGCAGTGACCAACCCGCAGAATACCCTGTTCGCAATTAAGCGTCTGATCGGTCGTCGCTTCCAGGACGAAGAAGTACAGCGTGATATTAAAATCATGCCGTACAAAATCACCGGCGCTGACAACGGCGACGCATGGCTGGAAGTGAAAGGTCAGAGAATGGCACCGCCGCAGATCTCTGCTGAAGTGCTGAAGAAAATGAAAAAGACCGCCGAAGATTACCTCGGTGAGCCAGTGACTGAAGCGGTTATTACCGTACCTGCTTACTTCAACGATGCGCAGCGTCAGGCAACCAAAGACGCCGGCCGTATCGCAGGTCTGGAAGTCAAACGTATCATTAACGAACCGACTGCTGCTGCACTGGCATACGGTCTGGATAAAGGCCAGGGTAACCGCACCATCGCGGTTTATGACCTGGGTGGCGGTACCTTCGATATCTCAATCATTGAGATCGACGAAGTTGACGGCGAAAAAACCTTTGAAGTTCTGGCGACCAACGGTGATACCCACCTGGGTGGTGAAGACTTCGATAGCCGCCTGATTAACTATCTGGTTGCTGAATTCAAGAAAGACCAGGGCATCGATCTGCACAACGATCCACTGGCGATGCAGCGTCTGAAAGAAGCGGCAGAGAAAGCGAAAATCGAACTTTCTTCTGCACAGCAGACCGACGTTAACCTGCCATATATCACGGCAGATGCGACCGGTCCTAAACACCTGAACATCAAAGTGACCCGCTCTAAACTGGAGTCACTGGTTGAAGATCTGGTTGCTCGCTCAATCGCGCCACTGAAAGTTGCGCTGCAGGATGCGGGTCTGTCTGTTTCAGACATCAACGACGTTATCCTGGTGGGTGGTCAGACTCGTATGCCACTGGTTCAGGCCAAAGTGACTGAGTTCTTCGGTAAAGAGCCACGTAAAGACGTGAACCCGGACGAAGCGGTCGCGGTTGGTGCTGCGGTTCAGGGTGGTGTACTGGGTGGCGACGTGAAAGACGTGCTGCTGCTGGACGTTACCCCGCTGTCACTGGGTATCGAAACCATGGGTGGCGTGATGACTTCGCTGATCAGCAAGAACACCACCATCCCAACCAAGCACAGCCAGGTCTTCTCGACTGCTGAAGATAACCAGTCAGCCGTGACCATTCACGTGCTGCAGGGTGAGCGTAAGCGCGCCAATGACAACAAGTCACTGGGCCAGTTCAACCTCGACGGTATCCAGAACGCGCCACGCGGTCTGCCGCAGATCGAAGTGACCTTCGACATCGATGCGGATGGTATCCTGCACGTGTCGGCGAAAGATAAGAACAGCGGTAAAGAGCAGAAAATCACCATCAAAGCCTCTTCAGGTCTGAGCGATGAAGAGATCCAGAAAATGGTGCGTGATGCGGAAGCGAACGCTGAATCTGACCGCAAGTTCGAAGAGCTGGTACAGACGCGTAACCAGGGCGATCAGATTGCCCACAGCACGCGTAAGCAGCTGGAAGAAGCGGGCGACAAACTGTCAGCTGATGACAAAGCGCCAATCGAAGCCGCTCTGGCCGCGCTGGAAACTGCGCTGAGAGGCGAAGACAAAGCTGAAATCGACGCCAAAATGCAGGCGCTGATGGAAGTGTCCGGCAAACTGATGGAAGCGGCACAGCAGTCTCAGGCGGGTGCAGCGGATGCCGGTGACGCGTCAGCGAAGAAAGATGACGACGTTGTCGATGCTGAATTCGAAGAAGTGAAAGACAACAAGAAATAATTGCCCCTGACCGGGCGCGACGGTTGGCCTGACAGCCGTTGAAACCAGCACGGGCGTAGGAGATCTCTCCACGCCCGTGCGATCATGTTAAGGGCTAAATAAACATGGCGAAGAGTGATTACTACGAGATTTTAGGCGTCGCCAAATCCGCGGACGAGCGTGAAATCAAAAAGGCTTACAAACGCCTGGCAATGAAATTTCACCCGGACCGTAATCCCGGTGACAAAGAAGCCGAAGCCAAATTCAAAGAGGTCAAGGAAGCGTACGAAATCCTGACCGATGCGCAGAAGCGTGCGGCCTACGATCAATATGGTCATGCAGCCTTTGAACAGGGCGGTATGGGTGGCGGTGGATACGGCGGCGGCGGCTTTGGTGGCGGCGGCGCAGACTTCAGCGATATCTTTGGCGACGTGTTCGGTGACATCTTTGGTGGTGGACGCCGTCAGCGCGCCTCCCGTGGCGCCGATTTACGCTACAACATGGAGCTGTCGCTGGAAGAAGCGGTACGCGGCGTGACCAAAGAGATCCGCATTCCAACGCTGGAAGAGTGTGACGTCTGCCACGGCAGCGGCGCGAAAGCGGGAACGCAGCCACAAACCTGTTCAACCTGTCACGGTGCAGGCCAGGTGCAGATGCGCCAGGGCTTCTTCACCGTTCAGCAGGCCTGTCCGACCTGTCATGGTCGCGGCTCGGTGATTAAAGATCCGTGCAACGCCTGTCATGGTCATGGCCGCGTTGAGAAGTCGAAAACGCTGTCAGTGAAAATCCCGGCAGGGGTCGACACCGGCGATCGCATTCGTCTGAGCGGCGAAGGCGAAGCGGGCGAGCAGGGCGCACCTGCAGGCGATCTCTACGTTCAGGTCTCGGTGAAGAAACACCCGATCTTCGAGCGTGAAGAGAACAATCTTTACTGTGAAGTGCCGATCAACTTTGCGATGGCAGCGCTGGGCGGTGAGATTGAAGTACCGACCCTGGATGGTCGCGTGAAGCTGAAAGTGCCGTCAGAAACTCAGACCGGCAAGCTGTTCCGCATGCGCGGACGTGGCGTAAAATCTGTGCGTGGCGGCGCGGTCGGCGATCTGCTGTGTCGTGTCGTGGTGGAAACACCGGTCAGCCTGAATGAGAAACAGAAAGCGCTGTTGCGTGAACTGGAAGAGAGTTTTGGCGGCCCGAGCGGCGAGCATAACAGCCCACGCTCCAAGAGCTTTTTCGACGGCGTGAAAAAATTCTTTGATGATCTGACTCGTTAAGTCTGCCTGATAAAAAGTGGAGCCCCGGCTCTGATGCTGAGCAGCTAAGATTAGATTTGTAAAGGCTGTCACGGTCAAACGTGGCAGCTTTTTTTTGGGCGAGCGAGCCGCAGTGCGGGCCAGCGCACCTCTGCTGCTGCCGGGCCGTCCTCGCGCCGCTCACGCGGTACCTTCGGCTTTGACGTCGTGCCGACGAACCGTTCGGGGATCGGCCCTCCCTGGCCGGTCCCGAACTGTCCACGCTTCCCGGCGTGGACTTCTGGCCCACCGTCACGCCTCAGCGCTGTGGATAGCCCTTTCAGCAGCAGAGGCGCTCAGGCCTCCATTCTCGTGCCCTTTTTAACAATACACACTGAAATTTCAGAGCAGGCTGATGCCGGGCAGGGGCAGGCAATCCGCAGCGCTGAACAGAATGAGTCTGCCAGGAGAGCCCGCAGGACGCGGGCGAAAGGCGGGGCGGCACAGGATGTGCCATCCCCGGCGGTCCGTCAGGCAGAGGAATGAAGTGAAGGAACCGCGAAGCGGCGCGAGGACCGCCAGCCCCTGCCCGGCACCAGACTGCGTTATCACCTGTCGCTTAACTGACCAGCATTAGAGCCCCGGCTCCGCTTTTTTTTACTTTAAATCCCCTGCCTGTGATGGCTGCATTATCTCTCCCTCACCGCAGCACTCATAAAAATGTCGACGTTTACTGCTATTACTGCTCGGCGAAACCGAGCATATAGCGCGGTATAAGCTGCTTTTAACGAACTATATGAATCGTTACACTGTTTAACATTCTGTCTCTGCTCAGGAAGATGAACGTTGAACAAGCCGCGCAAATTAAAAAATCTGCTAAAAAGTTTTATTGAAAGTGATGCCAGCAATGGCGTGATGTTGATTGTGGCGGCGGTCGCGGCGATGATCCTCGCCAATACGGCCGCTACCGCCCAGGGTTACCAGGCGTTGCTGAATGAACCGGTACAAATCCGCTTCGGGGCGCTGGATATCAGCAAAAATTTGCTGTTGTGGATCAACGATGCGCTGATGGCACTTTTCTTTCTGGTTATTGGCCTGGAAGTTAAGCGTGAGTTGATGGTCGGCGAACTTGCCAGCCGTGACAAGGCGATATTCCCGGTCATCGCGGCAATAGGCGGCATGGCGTTACCCGCTCTGATCTTCCTGCTTTTCAACCATGGTGATGAGATTGCACGTAACGGCTGGGCCATTCCCACCGCAACCGATATCGCTTTTGCGCTGGGTGTGCTGGCCCTTCTGGGCAGCCGTGTTCCCGTTGCGCTGAAAGTCTTTTTGATGGCACTGGCGATTATTGATGACCTGGGTGCCATTGTGATTATCGCTCTGTTCTATACCAGTGATCTCTCAGTACTCTCCCTGTGCGTGGCTGCTGGCGCAATTGTCGTGCTGGCACTCCTGAACCGCTTTAACGTCCGTAGAATCTCAGTCTACATACTGGTGGGTATCGTACTCTGGACCGCCGTGCTGAAGTCGGGCGTCCACGCAACCCTGGCTGGCGTCATTGTGGGCTTTTTCGTGCCTCTGGAGAAGAAAGAGGGGCACTCTCCAGCGGAACATCTGGCGCATGGTCTGATGCCGTGGGTGAACTGGATGATTCTGCCGCTGTTTGCCTTTGCTAATGCTGGTATCTCACTTGCTGGCATTACGCTGAGTGATGTCCTCTCGCCTGAACCGTCAGGTATCATCTTCGGCCTGTTAATCGGTAAGCCATTAGGCATTACGCTCTTCTGCTGGCTGGCGGTAAAACTGCGGCTGGCAGTATTACCCAACGGCACAACCATACGCGATATTATGGCGATTGGTGTGCTGTGCGGAATTGGCTTCACTATGTCAATTTTTATCAGTTCGCTGGCCTTTGATGCCGCGCATGAACAGCTGGTGACCTTTTCTAAACTGGGCATTCTGACCGGCTCTCTGCTTTCAGCCGTCATCGGCTATACGCTGCTGCGAATTAAACTGCGCTAATGGAGAGGAGGCGAAAGCCTCCTTTTTTCTATGAATCAGCTCAATTTCAATCATCTCTACTACTTCTGGCACGCCTGCCGTGCGGGATCAATTACGGCGGCAGCAGAGGCACTCTCCCTGACGCCGCAGACCATTACCGGGCAGATTAAGGCACTGGAGGAGCGCCTGCAGGGCAAGCTTTTCCGGCGTCAGGGACGGGGCCTGGTACCGACTGAACTGGGGCAGCTGGTTTTTCGCTATGCTGACCGCATGTTTATGCTGAGTCAGGAGATGCTGGATATTGTGAATTACCGCAAAGAGTCTCATCTGCTACTGGATGTTGGCGTGGCAGATGCGCTCTCAAAGCAGCTGGTCAGCAAGGTGCTGGAGACGGCGGTGGTCGCAGAGGAGAAAATTCATCTGCGCTGTTTTGAATCGACCCACGAAATGCTGCTGGAGCAGCTCAGTCAGCACAAGCTGGATATGATTATCTCTGACTGCTCCATCGACCCCACCCAACAGGAAGGGCTATTTTCGGTGAAGCTGGGGGAATGCCCGATCAGCTTCTGGTCAACCCAGCCGCTCAGCGATCTCTCTTTTCCGGCCTGCCTGGAGACGCGTCCCCTGCTGATTCCGGGGCGCCGCTCCATGCTGGGGCGCAAAATCCTCAACTGGATCAGCACCCAGGGAGTGCAGGTGGAGATTCTCGGTGAGTTTGATGATGCGGCACTGATGACGGCGTTTGGTGCGCGACAGAATGCGATTTTTGTCGCGCCTTTGCTGGAGATGGGTCAACGTGAGGGGATATATGAAGTCGGGCGGCTCGACGCGGTATCAGAGGAGTATCACATACTCTTCGCGGAGCGGATGATTCAGCATCCGGCGGTGCAGCGACTCTGTCACGCAGACTTCAGCGAACTCTTTCCCCGCCAGGGGACAGACGAAAAAAAACCGGCGTAAGCGCCGGCTTTTTTAACAAAGCGATTAACAACAGGCGATTAAGCCAGTTTGTTGATCTGTGCAGTCAGGTTAGACTTATAACGTGCAGCTTTGTTCTTGTGGATCAGACCTTTAGCAGCCTGACGGTCCACGAGTGGTTGCATTTCATTGAATGCGTTCTGCGCAGCAGCTTTGTCGCCTGAAGCGATCGCCGCGTATACTTTCTTAACGAAGGTACGCATCATAGAGCGGCGGCTAGCGTTATGCTTACGGCGTTTCTCAGATGTTACGGCGCGTTTCTTAGCTGATTTGATATTAGCCAAGGTACAACTCCCAAATGTGTTCTATAGAGACAAATCAAAGGCCGAGGACTATGCCCTTCTAACCTGATTTTGTCAATGGATTTGTGCAAATAAGCGTCGCCCTGAGAGCGGCACTCGGTTACGTATTTGATGGCGCAGGATTCTACCAGCTTCCCCTCGCTGAATACAGTATTTCGCGACAAAATTCTTAACATGCGCTTCTGCAACAGGAAATGCAGCGCCTAAAGCATGAAAGGCGTGCTGACGGGTTAACCTGAGTCGCTTTCAAGGGTATAATCCGCCGATTTCCACCGGTTTGGGCCAGCCATGAAGTTTATCCGCGGTATTCATAATCTTAACGAGCAGCATCGCGGCTGCGTTCTGACCATTGGTAATTTCGATGGCGTGCACCGTGGGCATCAGGCGCTGATGTCGCGGCTGTGTGAAGAGGGACGTAAGCGCAATCTGCCGGTGGTGGTCATGGTTTTTGAGCCACAGCCGCTGGAGCTGTTTGCCGGTGACAAAGCGCCGGCTCGTCTGACGCGTCTGCGTGAAAAACTGCGATACATGGCGGAAGCCGGCGTCGATAAAGTGTTGTGCGTGCGGTTCGACCGTCGCTTTGCGGCCTTGTCCGCCCAGCGTTTTATCAGTGACCTGTTAGTCGAAAAGCTGGACGTAAAGTACCTTGCGGTAGGCGATGATTTCCGCTTCGGCGCTGGTCGCCAAGGTGATTTCCTGTTATTACAGAAAGCCGGTGCGGAGTACGGCTTTGAGGTCGTCAGCACCGAAACCTTCTGTGATGGTGGTAAGCGAATCAGCAGTACTGCCGTGCGTCAGGCGCTGGCCGTGGATGATTTAGCGCTGGCGCAGTCGCTGCTTGGTCACCCTTTCACTATTTCCGGCCGCGTTGTGCACGGTGATGCACTGGGACGCACGCTGGGTTTCCCCACGGCGAACCTCCCTTTACGCCGCAGCGTCTCGCCGGTGAAAGGGGTTTATGCGGTGGAGGTACGGGGTCTGACGCCCGAGCCACTGCCAGGTGTCGCCAATATCGGCACCCGTCCGACCGTAAAAGGTTTACGCCAGCAGCTTGAAGTTCACCTGCTCGACATCAATATGGATCTCTATGGTCGTCACATTGATGTGGTGCTGAAACAGAAAATACGAAACGAGCAGCGCTTTGCCTCACTGGAGGCGTTGAAAGAACAAATTGCGAACGATGTGGTAACGGCCCGGCAGTTCTTTGGGCTGCTTTAACCTGAGCGAAAAACGGAATCGAGAATCTGATGAGTGACTATAAATCTACCCTGAATTTGCCGGAAACGGGATTCCCGATGCGTGGCGATCTGGCCAAACGCGAACCGGGAATGTTGCAACGCTGGTATGCCGACAACCTGTACGGCATCATCCGCGAAGCCAAAAAAGGGAAAAAAACCTTTATCCTGCATGATGGCCCTCCGTATGCGAACGGCAGCATTCATATTGGTCACTCCGTTAACAAGATTCTGAAAGACATTATCGTTAAGTCGAAAGGCATGGCGGGTTATGACTCGCCGTATGTGCCGGGCTGGGACTGTCACGGTCTGCCAATCGAACACAAAGTTGAGCAGATGATCGGCAAGCCAGGCGAGAAAGTCACCGCTGCTGAATTCCGCGAAGCGTGCCGCAAATATGCCGCGGAACAGGTTGAAGGCCAGAAGGCGGACTTTATCCGTCTGGGTGTGCTGGGCGACTGGGATCGCCCTTACCTGACCATGGATTTCGGTACCGAAGCCAACATCATTCGTGCGCTGAGTAAAATCATCGGCAACGGCCACCTGCACAAAGGCGCTAAGCCCGTGCACTGGTGCCTGGATTGCCGTTCTGCCTTAGCAGAAGCGGAAGTGGAGTATTACGACAAAACGTCACCGTCGATTGATGTGATGTTCAACGCCATTGATGCCGACGCGGTGCGTCAGGCGTTTGGTGTGGCACAGGTTAATGGTCCGATTTCACTGGTGATCTGGACGACGACACCGTGGACGCTGCCGGCTAACCGCGCCATCTCGTTAAACGCGGAATTTGAGTATCAGCTGCTGCAGATCGACGGTCGCGCGCTGATCCTGGCAAAAGATCTGGTCGAGAGCGTGATGAAGCGCGCGGGCGTCAGCGAATGGCAGGTACTGGGCGAATGCAAAGGCGCGGCGCTGGAGCTGCAGAAATTCCAGCATCCGTTCCTGGCGCTTGAGTCGCTGGTGGTACTGGGCGATCACGTCACCCTGGAAGCGGGTACCGGTGCAGTCCACACGGCACCTGGCCACGGCCCGGATGACTATGTTATCGGGCAGAAATATGGCATCGAAACCGCCAATCCGGTCGGACCGGATGGCCGCTATCTGCCAGGCACCTATCCGACGCTGGATGGAGTCAACGTCTTTAAAGCCAACGACATGATCGTTGAGCTGCTGAAAGAGAAGGGCGCGCTGCTGCACGTTGAGAAACTGCTGCACAGCTACCCGCACTGCTGGCGCCATAAAACGCCGATTATTTTCCGCGCCACGCCGCAATGGTTCATCAGCATGGATCAGAAAGGATTGCGTGCGCAGTCGCTGAAGGAGATCAAAGGCGTACAGTGGATCCCGGACTGGGGCCAGGCGCGTATCGAATCGATGGTGGCTAACCGCCCTGACTGGTGTATCTCTCGTCAGCGTACCTGGGGCGTACCGATGGCCCTGTTCGTTCATAAAGAGAGCGAAGAGCTGCACCCGGACACGCTGGCGCTGATGGAAAAAGTGGCGCAGCGCGTTGAGCAGGAGGGGATTCAGGCCTGGTGGGATCTCGATCCGCGCGAACTGATGGGCGACGATGCCGATCATTACGTAAAAGTGCCGGATACGCTGGATGTCTGGTTTGACTCCGGTTCAACCAGCTATTCCGTGGTTGATGCGCGTCCGGAATTTGGCGGACATGCGCCTGACCTCTATCTGGAAGGGTCCGATCAGCATCGCGGCTGGTTTATGTCCTCGCTGATGATCTCCACGGCGATGAAGGGCAAAGCGCCTTATCGTCAGGTACTGACGCACGGTTTCACCGTAGATGGTCAGGGCCGCAAGATGTCGAAATCGATCGGTAACACGGTTGCGCCGCAGGATGTGATGAACAAACTGGGCGCCGATATTCTGCGCCTGTGGGTGGCATCAACCGACTACTCGGGCGAAATGGCGGTCTCCGATGAGATCCTTAAACGTTCTGCCGATGCCTATCGCCGCATCCGTAACACCGCGCGTTTCCTGCTGGCTAACCTCAGCGGCTTTAACCCGGCTACCGATCTGGTGAAACCGGAAGAGATGGTGGTGGTGGATCGCTGGGCCGTCGGTCGCGCTCAGGCGGCACAGGCCGATATCGTTGCCTCTTACGAGAACTACGATTTCCACGAAGTGATCCAGCGTCTGATGCAGTTCTGCTCAATTGAGATGGGCAGCTTCTATCTCGACATCATCAAGGATCGTCAGTACACCGCGAAAGGCGATGGCCTGGCGCGTCGCAGCTGCCAGACCGCACTGTGGCATATCGTCGAAGCGCTGGTACGCTGGATGGCACCGATCATGTCCTTTACGGCGGATGAGATCTGGGGCTACCTGCCAGGCGAACGTGCGCAGTATGTCTTTACCGAAGAGTGGTATCAGGGGCTGTTTGGCCTGGCTGAAGATGAAGCGCTGAATGACGCCTACTGGGCTGAGCTGCTGAAAGTGCGTGGCGAAGTGAACAAGGTGATCGAGCAGGCGCGTGCGGATAAACGTATCGGTGGCGCACTGGAAGCAACGGTAACGCTCTATGCCGATCCGGAGCTGGCGGCTAAACTGCAGGCGCTGGGTAATGAGCTGCGCTTTGTGCTGCTGACCTCTGGCGCACAGGTGGCTGATTACGCCCTGGCGAACGACGAAGCGCAGCAGAGTGAGCTGCTGAAAGGTCTGAAAATCGCGCTGCACAAGGCGGAAGGCGAGAAATGTCAGCGCTGCTGGCATTACACTACCGACGTCGGACAGAATCCTGAGCATGCTGAGGTCTGTGGTCGTTGTTACACTAACGTAGCCGGTGACGGCGAACAGCGTGAATTTGCCTGATGCGTAAACCTATTTTATCAACCGGATTGCGCTGGCTGTGGCTGGTGCTGGTGGTGATTGTTGTCGACTTCGCCAGCAAGCAGTGGGTGATGAACAACATGATGCTGCATGAAACCCAGCCACTGATGCCCTACCTGAACCTGTTCTACGCGCACAACTACGGCGCGGCGTTCAGTTTCCTGGCGGACAAAGGCGGCTGGCAGCGCTGGTTCTTTGCCGGTATTGCGCTGGCTATCGTGATCTCACTGGTCGTGATGATGTATCGTAATCATGCCAGTCAGAAGATCGCTAACATCGCGTATGCCCTGATCATCGGCGGCGCGATAGGCAATCTGTTTGATCGCTCATACCATGGCTTTGTGGTCGATTTTATCGATTTCTATGTCGGTAACTGGCACTTCGCTACATTTAATATCGCTGACTGCGGCATCTGTATCGGTGCTGCATTGGTGGTGCTGGAGGGCTTTTTCAGCCCGAACGGCAAAAAGGCTAAACAGAAAGGGTAAGTGATGACTGAGTCCGTACAGCGCGAAAGCGCGGTGTTGGTGCATTTTACGCTGAAGCTGGAAGATGGCTCGACGGCGGAATCGACCCGTGCAAACGGCAAGCCCGCGCTGTTCCGTCTCGGTGATGGCAGCCTCTCTGCGGCACTTGAGCAGGCACTGCTGGGGCTGAAAGCGGGTGAAACTAAACAGTTTACCCTGGAACCGGACGACGCCTTTGGCGGCGTCAGCCCTGACCTGATCCAGTATTTCTCGCGTCGGGACTTTATCGATGCGGGTGAGCCGGAAGTGGGAGCCATCATGCTGTTCAGCGGCATGGGCGGCAGTGAAATGCCTGGCGTGATCCGTGAAATCTCCGGTGACTCTATCACTGTGGATTTCAACCATCCGCTGGCAGGTCGTCGTATTCAGTTTGATGTAGAGGTGCTGGAAATCGATCCCGCACTGGAGGCCAACGATGCAAATCCTGTTAGCTAATCCGCGCGGCTTCTGCGCTGGCGTTGATCGTGCCATCAGTATTGTTGAGCGCGCGCTGGAGATGTATGGCGCGCCAATCTATGTCCGTCACGAAGTGGTGCATAACCGTTACGTGGTAAACAGCCTGCGTGAGCGCGGTGCCATCTTCATTGAAGAGATCAGTGAAGTGCCGGATAACGCGATTCTGATCTTCTCTGCGCACGGTGTTTCTCAGGCAGTGCGTGCCGAAGCCAAAGCGCGCAATCTGACTATGCTGTTTGACGCTACCTGTCCGCTGGTGACCAAGGTGCATATGGAAGTGGCTCGCGCCAGCCGTAAAGGCGTTGAGGCAATACTGATTGGTCATGCGGGTCATCCGGAAGTTGAAGGCACCATGGGGCAGTACAACAACCCTAATGGCGGCATGTATCTGGTGGAGTCACCGGAAGATGTCTTCAGACTGACAGTGAAAGACGAAAACAATCTGAGCTTCATGACGCAGACCACGCTCTCTGTGGACGACACCTCTGACATCATTGATGCTCTGCGCCAGCGCTTCCCGGCGATTATCGGGCCGCGTAAAGATGATATCTGCTACGCCACCACCAACCGTCAGGAAGCGGTTCGTACTCTGGCTAAAGATGCGGAAGTGGTGCTGGTGGTGGGGTCGAAGAACTCCTCTAACTCTAACCGTCTGGCTGAGCTGGCTCAGCGTGCCGGTAAGCTGGCGAAGCTGATCGACTCTGCGGATGATATTCAGGAAGAGTGGGTAAAAGGCGTGGCCTGCATTGGCGTTACCGCAGGCGCGTCAGCGCCCGATATTCTGGTGCAGCAGGTGATCCAGCGGCTGCGTGAACTGGGCGGCGAAGCGGCAATTGAGCTGATTGGCCGTGAAGAGAATATTGTCTTCGAAGTGCCAAAAGAGTTACGTGTCGAAGTGCGTAACGTGCAGTAACTCTGCGATATTACTGATAAAAAGGCCGACTCTGTTCGGCCTTTTTTGTTTTTTGAATCTGACAAAAAAAGTCGTTATTTGCTGCGGTGATTGCTTTTACTGATAATCACGGGCGGCTGGCATAAAATTCTTATTATCACGGATTAATAGTGGCGTGACTGTTAACTCATCGTTAACCTGATGACGCTTTGGATGCATAGTTTTGTTTTAGGAATGAATAAATATGAACACAATCCGCATTGCTATTGTGGGCGCGCCAGGCCGTATGGGCCGTAATCTGATTCAGGCGACGCAGCAGGCAGAAGGCGCAGAACTGGGTGCGGCACTGGCTCGCCCGGGCTCATCGCTGACCGGCAGCGACGCTGGTGAATTAGCGGGCATCGGAAAAAATGGCATCATCATCGCTGACGATTTACGCGCGGTGATTAACGATTTTGATGTGCTGGTCGACTTCACCCGCCCGGAAGGCACGCTGGAGTATATGGCGATCTGCCGTGAGCAGGGCAAAGCGATGGTGATCGGCACCACCGGTTTTGATGAAGCAGGCAAAGCGGCCATTCGGGCCGCGGCGGAAGATATCCCTATTGTATTCGCCGCTAACTTCAGCGTGGGGGTCAACCTGGTGCTGAAGCTGCTGGAGAAGGCTGCCAAAGTGATGGGGGAGTATGCGGACATTGAGATCGTTGAAGCGCACCACCGCCATAAAGTGGATGCGCCCTCCGGAACCGCGCTGGCGATGGGTGAGGCGATTGCCGATGCGATGCAGTGGAAACTGGATGAGCATGCGGTCTATACGCGTGAGGGCCACACCGGCGAACGCCAGCCGCAGAGCATCGGTTTTGCGACAGTACGCGCGGGCGACATCGTCGGTGAGCATACTGCGATGTTTGCAGATATTGGCGAGCGCGTAGAGATAACCCACAAGGCTTCAAGCCGTATGACCTTTGCAAATGGCGCGGTTAAGTCCGCTTTATGGTTGAAAGATAAGAAATCTGGCCTGTTTGACATGCGGGATGTGCTGGATTTGTCGATGTTGTAAGTGTTGTGAACCATCGTGATGTGGTTGTTTCAATCGATAATCGCTTGATTGAAAAGGGGCAATGTTTTCATTGCCCTTAATTTTATCTGAAATGTGCCTTCCCGATATAAATTTATCTCTGACTTCTGTTTTTGCCTGTTTTCTTCATTTATTTGCTCTGCCGGATGCTATTTTTGACCATTTGGTCAAAAATAAAGGCCGCGCTGCATCTGTTTTGCTTTTACGCTGCCTGGCAAACGATTATTCCACCGAGTTTTCCTCTATTTTTGCTGCTTATGCCCGTTATTTTCCTCAGAAGGCAGATAAGGGTGAAAAAATCCCGCCGCAGGGTAGACAATAGCCAGGGCGATCATTAGAATGCGCGCAATTTGCCAAAAATCGACAATTCAGGCGGTTTTTGCATTGATTCAGGCGGCTATTTTGAATTAATATGCAGATATTGTGACTGTTTATTCCCTGGAGGATGTTTTGATTAAGTCAGCGCTCTTGGTTCTGGAAGACGGAACCCAATTCCACGGTCGGGCCATCGGGGCAACAGGGTCGGCAGTGGGAGAAGTCGTTTTCAATACCTCAATGACCGGTTATCAAGAAATCCTCACTGATCCTTCCTATTCCCGCCAAATCGTTACTCTCACTTATCCCCATATCGGTAATGTCGGAACCAATGCCGCCGACGAAGAATCCAGCCAGATTCATGCGCAGGGCCTGGTTATCCGTGACCTGCCGCTGATTGCCAGCAACTTCCGTAGTGAAGAGGGCTTATCCGCCTACCTGCAGCGCAACAACATCGTGGCGATTGCCGATATCGATACCCGCAAGCTGACGCGCTTGCTGCGTGAGAAAGGTGCGCAAAACGGCTGCATCATTGCGGGCGATAATCCGGATGCCGCGCTGGCGCTGCAAAAAGCTCAGGCGTTCCCGGGACTGAAAGGGATGGATTTGGCGAAAGAGGTCTGCACCACTGAGACCTACAGCTGGCAGCAGGGCAGCTGGACGCTGGAGGGAGGGCTGCCAGAGCAGGCCGACGCTGAATCACTGCCTTACCATGTGGTGGCTTACGATTACGGTGCCAAGCGCAACATTCTGCGGATGCTGGTCGATCGCGGCTGTCGTCTGACCGTCGTTCCGGCACAGACGCCTGCCGAAGAAGTACTGAAGCTTAATCCGGATGGCATCTTCCTCTCTAACGGTCCTGGCGACCCGGAGCCATGCGACTACGCCATCAGCGCGATTCAGGCCTTCCTGAAAACAGAGATCCCGGTGTTCGGAATCTGTCTGGGTCATCAGCTGCTGGCGCTGGCCAGCGGGGCTAAGACCGTGAAGATGAAGCTGGGCCACCACGGCGGCAACCATCCGGTGAAAGATCTCGATAACAATCGCGTGATGATCACCGCGCAGAACCACGGTTTTGCGGTCGATGAGAACAATCTTCCCGCTAACCTGCGTGTTACACACATTTCGTTGTTCGATAAAACCGTGCAGGGCATTCACCGCACCGACAAGCCCGCATTCAGCTTCCAGGGACACCCGGAAGCCAGCCCGGGCCCAGGCGATGCTGCGCCGTTGTTTGACCACTTTATTGAATTGATTGACGCATTCCGTCTGCAAGCGAAGTAATCAGGAGCTAATTCATGCCAAAACGTACAGACCTAAAATCCATCCTGATTCTTGGTGCCGGTCCGATTGTGATCGGCCAGGCCTGCGAATTTGACTATTCCGGTGCGCAGGCGTGTAAAGCGCTGCGTGAAGAGGGTTACCGCGTCATTCTGGTGAACTCCAACCCGGCGACGATCATGACCGACCCGGAAATGGCTGATGCGACTTACATTGAGCCGATTCACTGGGAAGTGGTGCGCAAAATCATCGAAAAAGAGCGCCCGGACGCGGTACTGCCGACCATGGGCGGTCAGACAGCGCTGAACTGTGCGCTGGAGCTGGAACGTCATGGCGTGCTGGAAGAGTTTGGCGTCACCATGATCGGCGCAACGGCTGATGCGATCGACAAAGCAGAAGATCGTCGTCGTTTCGACGTGGCGATGAAAAGCATCGGTCTGGATACCGCGCGCTCCGGCATTGCGCACACCATGGAAGAAGCGCTGGCCGTGGCTGAAGATGTCGGTTTCCCCTGCATTATCCGTCCCTCATTTACTATGGGCGGAACCGGTGGCGGCATCGCCTACAACCGCGAAGAGTTTGAAGAGATTTGCGAACGCGGTCTCGACCTCTCACCGACCAATGAGCTGCTGATTGATGAGTCGCTGATTGGCTGGAAAGAGTATGAGATGGAAGTGGTGCGCGATAAAAACGACAACTGCATCATCGTCTGCTCAATTGAAAACTTCGATGCGATGGGGATCCACACCGGTGACTCCATCACGGTGGCACCTGCCCAGACGCTGACCGACAAAGAGTATCAGATCATGCGTAACGCCTCGCTGGCGGTACTGCGTGAGATCGGTGTTGAAACCGGTGGCTCCAACGTGCAGTTCTCGGTTAACCCGAAAGATGGCCGCCTGATTGTCATTGAGATGAACCCGCGCGTGTCACGCTCCTCGGCGCTGGCCTCCAAAGCGACCGGTTTCCCGATTGCTAAAGTGGCGGCCAAACTGGCGGTCGGCTATACCCTCGACGAGCTGATGAATGATATCACCGGCGGTTTAACGCCAGCCTCGTTCGAGCCTTCCATCGACTACGTTGTCACCAAGATCCCGCGTTTCAACTTCGAAAAATTTGCCGGTGCCAACGATCGCCTGACCACGCAGATGAAGTCGGTCGGGGAAGTGATGGCAATTGGTCGTACTTTCCAGGAATCCATGCAGAAAGCGCTGCGCGGCCTGGAAGTAGGCGCTAACGGCTTCGACCCGAAAGTCCACCTCGACGACCCGGAAGCATTAACCCGCATCCGCCGTGAGCTGAAAGATGCCGGTTCAGACCGCATCTGGTACATCGCGGACGCCTTCCGTGCCGGCATGTCAGTGGATGGCGTGTTCAACCTGACCAATATTGACCGCTGGTTCCTGGTGCAGATCGAAGAGCTGGTGCGGCTGGAAGAGCAGGTTGCCCGTGAAGGGGTTAATAGTCTGGATGAGACGTTCCTGCGCGCCCTGAAGCGTAAAGGCTTTGCTGATGCACGGCTGGCGACACTGGCGGGCGTGGCAGAGAGCGAAATCCGCAAGCTGCGTCAGCAGTTTAACCTGCACCCGGTTTATAAGCGCGTGGATACCTGCGCCGCAGAGTTCGCGACAGACACCGCCTATATGTACTCCACCTATGAGGAGGAGTGCGAAGCCAATCCAAGTCCGGATCGCGAAAAAATCATGATTCTGGGCGGTGGGCCAAACCGTATCGGCCAGGGTATCGAATTCGACTATTGCTGCGTTCACGCCGCCCTGGCGCTGCGTGAAGATGGTTATCAGACCATTATGGTCAACTGTAACCCGGAAACAGTCTCGACCGATTACGACACCTCTGATCGCCTCTACTTCGAGCCGGTCACGCTGGAAGATGTGCTGGAGATTGTGCGCATTGAGCAGCCAAAAGGTGTGATTGTGCAGTATGGCGGTCAGACTCCGCTGAAACTGGCGCGTGCGCTGGAAGCCGCAGGCGTACCGGTTATCGGCACCAGCCCGGATTCTATCGACCGTGCTGAAGACCGTGAACGTTTCCAGCAGGCGGTTGATCGCCTGAACCTGAAGCAACCCGCCAACGCCACGGTGGCCACACTGGAGCAGGCGGTTGAGAAAGCCGCGGGCCTGGGTTATCCGCTGGTGGTGCGTCCTTCTTATGTGCTGGGTGGCCGTGCCATGGAGATCGTCTACGACGAGATCGACCTCAAGCGCTACTTCCAGACGGCGGTCTCGGTTTCCAACGATGCACCGGTGCTGCTGGATCGCTTCCTGGATGATGCGGTCGAAGTGGATGTTGATGCGATTTGCGACGGTGAGCGGGTGTTGATTGGCGGCATCATGGAACACATCGAGCAGGCTGGCGTTCACTCCGGTGACTCCGCCTGTTCACTGCCGGCCTACACCCTGAGTCAGGAGATTCAGAATGTGATGCGCCAGCAGGTTGAGAAGCTGGCGTTTGAGCTGAACGTTCGTGGCCTGATGAACGTCCAGTTCGCGGTGAAAGACAACGAAGTCTACCTGATCGAAGTTAACCCTCGCGCGGCGCGTACCGTGCCGTTCGTCTCTAAAGCGACCGGGGTCCCGCTGGCGAAAGTTGCCGCGCGCGTGATGGCAGGTAAAACGCTGGCAGAGCAGGGCGTCACTGAAGAGGTGATTCCGCCTTACTACTCTGTCAAAGAAGTGGTGCTGCCGTTTAACAAGTTCCAGGGCGTTGACCCGATTCTGGGGCCAGAAATGCGCTCTACCGGTGAAGTCATGGGCGTGGGCCGCACCTTCGCTGAGGCGTTTTCCAAAGCGATGCTGGGCGCACAGAGCAACATGAAGAAGTCGGGCCGTGCGCTGCTGTCGGTGCGTGAAGGCGACAAGAAACGTATTGTCGACCTGGCCGCTAAGCTGCAGAAGTTTGGTTTCGAACTGGATGCGACTCACGGCACGGCGGTTGTGCTGGGCGAAGCGGGCATCAATCCGCGCCTGGTGAACAAGGTGCACGAAGGGCGTCCGCACATTCAGGACCGTCTGAAGAATGGCGAGTATAGCTACATCGTTAATACCACGGCGGGTCGTCAGGCGATTGAAGATTCGAAACTGATTCGCCGTAGTGCCCTGCAGTATAAAGTGCACTACGACACCACGCTGAACGGCGGCTTCGCCACCGCGATGGCACTGAATGCAGACCCGACGGAACAGGTTATCTCCGTTCAGGAGATGCATGCCCAGATCAAGGCGATGTAAGGCGATATAATGTGAAAAACGGCTCCTGCGGGAGCCGTTTTTTTTGACCATCTTATTGGCGATAATCCGAAAGCAGGGTCCAGGGAAAGCAAAGAGTTTGCGTTAAAGTGACTGATTTGGCTTAATTTTTTAGCTATAGGTGCGAATAAGGCCGGTTCGCACAAATTTATAATATAAACACTTCCTGTGCGGATTTTTCGTCAGTACTATGCCTGCCGCTCATCACTGGAGCGTATCAGGACATAAATAAAAAATGAAAATGCGTACTTTTTCTCTGAGTGCAGTGGCTGCACTGATGGCAATTCTTCCTTTCGCCAGCCAGGCGGAAATTACCCTGTTGAAACAGGATCCGCAGGCAGGCGATCCGCTTAGCCGTCTTAACTTTACTTTTGGCGGCAGCATTCGTGCTCAGTTCAATCATCAGACCGGCGTGGATGATAAATCCTACAAGCGCGACGGTTTTGATGGCGGCACCCGTTTCCGTTTCGGCGCTGACTACTACCTGTTTGATGACGTCAGCTGGATCAGCTACTACGAGCTGGGCGTTAACGTCCCGGCGGTCTTCAGCTGGGATCGTCACTATGCGGACGGTGCCAATAACACCACGCGTCGTCAGCTCTACACCGGTCTGAAAAGCAAAACCTGGGGCCAGCTTACCTTTGGTCAGCAGAACAGTGTCTATTACGATACCGTGGGCGCCAAGACCGATATCTGGGATTACGACATGGTCGGCCAGGCTCCGGGTAACGGGATCAACGGCGACTACGACGGATCTTACCGCTCACGCAAACAGCTGAAGTATAAAAACAGCTTCGGCGATGCGGATCTTTACGCCTCTTATCTGTTCGAAGATAACGAGTATCTGCCAGGCAACGGCCTGCGCTATAAGCGCAAAGGCGGCGGCTCGCTGGGTGTGGACTACCACATCACGGACGATCTGAGCTGGGGCACGGCGTGGAACTACACCCGCGCGGCGATGCGTAACCCGAACAACGGCGACAGCCGCGATTACGATCAGAACATTTACGGCACCGCGCTGAGCTGGACTCCAGGCAACTGGACGTTGTCAGCCGGCGGTGGCTGGTATGAGAACTTCATGACCACCAAACGCAAAGATGTGCATGACTACTTTGCCGGCGACGCGTGGGGCATTGAATATTTCGCCGGTTACAAGATTCCGGTGGGGCAGTATGGTCTGAAAGCGGTACAGCCATATGTCATGGGCGATCGCATTGAGTATGCGACAGGCCGTGATTATCAGCGCATCGACAACGGTCTGGGTGTGGTGCTGTTCCTCGACTACGGTTTCCGTGTCGATTACGAACATGTGTTTACCTCCAGCACCGATAACCTGGGTGATATGAATCTGGTGCGTCTGCGCTACGACTTCTGATAACCCTGACGGCTCCTCCGGGAGCCGTTTTCTTTTGCGCACGACTTTTGTGCCAGCATAAGGCCGATCGCTGGCGAGCTGCGGCAAACTGACGCGATTAGGCGGTGAAAAACGCTGCACAGGCCTTGAAAAACGACGTCATGAAAAGCTTTACGCAATTAGACCTTTCCCCCTATCGACGAAAGTTTCACCTTTACGTATCATGGCGCCAATTTTTTTCAGTGAGTGGTTAACATGATTAGTCTTATCGCGGCATTAGCAGCAGATCGCATTATTGGAATGGAGAACGCCATGCCGTGGGACCTGCCTGCAGATCTGGCGTGGTTCAAGCGCCATACGCTGAAGAAACCGGTGATTATGGGCCGACTGACCTTTGAATCTATTGGCCGTCCGTTACCTGGCCGACTGAATATCGTGGTCAGCAGCCAGCCGAGCACCACCGAAGGCGTTACCTGGGTCACTTCGCTGGATGAGGCATTACAGGCAGCCGGTGACGCTGAAGAGATCATGGTGATTGGCGGTGGCCGCGTCTATGAGCAGATGCTGAAGCGTGCCGATCGTCTCTATCTGACGCACATTGATGCGGAAGTCGAAGGTGATACGCAGTTTCCGGATTACGAGCCGGATGAGTGGCAGTCAACGTTCAGCGAATTCCACGACGCTGACGAGCAAAATTCCCACAGCTACTGCTTTGAGATCCTTGACCGTCGTCGCTAATCCCCCCCTGCCGGGCTGTAACCTGGCTGTCATCTTTATTCATTAGCATTGCTTCTTTTCTGGGATCGACACAAAGGAAGCAATCACTAATGAAAATCGAACTCTCCGCATTAAGCACTGACCGCCTGCCTGATCCACTGCGTCGTAAATTCCTTGCCGGTTCCGGTGCTATCGGCCTGACCGGCTTTCTCAGCGGCGGCCTGACGCTCTCGGGCAGTGCACTGGCACAGGAGAAGCCTGCGGGCAGCCCACTGCTGGGCTTTCAGGCGATTGCCGCGTCCACGGCCGATGAGATTGTGGTAGCCCCTGGCTATCGCGCCGACGTGTTGATCTCCTGGGGTGATCCGCTGGTGAATGGCGCAGCCGCGTTTGATCCGCAGGGCAACAACAGCGCCGAAGACCAGGAAAAGCAGTTCGGTGACAACAACGACGGTATGAGCTTCTTCGCGATTAATGACCATCGCGGCGTGATGGCGATTAACAATGAATATGTGAATGAGCCGACGCTGTTCGCCCACGGCGGCAGTAAAGCGACCAGCCTGGAAGATGTCAAAAAGTCGCAGGCGGCGCACGGTATCTCCATCGTTGAAGTCAAACGGGGTGAGGACAATCGCTGGCAGGTGGTACGTCCCTCTGACTATAACCGCCGCATTACCGCCAATACTCCGATGCGCTTCTCCGGTCCGGCAGCGGGGGATAAAGCGCTGCAGACTGCCGCCGATCCGCAGGGAATGCATGTCCTGGGCACCTTTGGTAACTGCGCCAACGGCAAAACGCCGTGGGGCACCTATCTCACCTGTGAAGAGAACTACGACACCTACTTTGGCACCCATCAGGCGGACTTTACGCCGACCCCACAGCAGAAGCGCTATACCCTGAATGCCGCTGAGCCGGAGCGCAACTGGGCCGATTTTGATCCCCGCTTCGATATCGCTAAGAATCCCAACGAATTTAACCGCCACGGCTGGATTGTCGAAATCGATCCTTTCGATCCTCACTCCGTGCCGGTAAAGCGGACCGCGCTGGGCCGCTTCAAGCACGAGAATGCCGCCGTGACGGTCGCGAAAACCGGCCAGCTGGTGGTTTATATGGGCGACGATGAGCGCGGCGAATATATCTATAAATTTGTCTCAGATGACAAGGTCACTCCGGATGATGCTAAAGCCAATCACGGACTGCTTGATAAGGGCACGCTCTATGTGGCGCAGTTCAACGGCGATGCGCAGGGCACGCCGCTTAAAGGCACCGGGCGCTGGCTGGCGCTGAAGTGGGGCGAAAATGGACTCACCGCTGAAAAGGGATTCAATAGCCAGGCCGATGTTTTGATCAATGCGCGTGCCGCGGCAGATGTGGTCAACGCAACGCGAATGGACCGGCCGGAGTGGATTGCGGTTAACCCGCATGACGGCCGTGCCTACTGCACTCTGACCAACAACAACAAGCGCGGAAATGAAGGCATGCCGGTCAATGCAGCGAATCCGCGGCCAAAAAATATCTACGGTCAGATTATTCGCTGGGATGAGAAGGGCGATGCTACCGCGCAGACGTTTGAGTGGGATATCTATGCGCTGTGTGGCAACCCGATAGCACATCCTGAGGGGATCTATCGTGGCACACCGAACATCACCGCGGAGAATACCTTTAACAGTCCGGATGGGCTGGGGTTTGATGCGCAGGGGCGGTTATGGATCCTGACCGATGGCAAGTACAGCAACAAAGAGGATTATCAGGGGCAGGGGAATAATCAGATGCTGGTGGGTGATCCTGATAGTGGCGAGATCCGCCGGTTTATGGTCGGTCCAAAATCGTGCGAGCTGACCGGTATTACCTTCACGCCCGATTACAAAACGCTGTTCGTGAATGTGCAGCATCCCGGCGAAGAGGGTGACTCGCACTTCCCAGACAACAGTCCGCGTCCGCGGTCGTCGGTGATTATGATCACCCGTGAAGATGGCGGCATTATCGGCGCATAAAACAGGATGCTGGCCTGATGGCCAGCATCGCCGTTATAGCGTGGGCGGTGCCAGACTTTCGCTGGAGGCCAGGGCTTTTTCGCGATTAGAAGGTTGCACCACATAGCGCTGCGTCTCCCAGTGCAGCAGGGTCAGCGTTCCGCCCCAGCAGCAGCCGGTATCCAGCCCGATAATGCCCTCTGGCGTGCCTTTGCCTTCCAGCGAGGCCCAGTGACCAAAGACGATGGTGTAGTCACGTGCGACCGGCCCCTCAATGTTAAACCAGGGTTTCAGCGGCGGAAGCGCCGATTCCGGGGCATCTTTGCAGATCATGTCCAGCTGGCCGTTGGGGAAGCAGTAGCGCATGCGGGTGAGGGCGTTGGTGCTGAAGCGCAGACGCGCCAGGCCGGTCAGATCTTCACTCCAGTTGTTCGGCATGTCGCCATACATGGCATCCAGGAACAGCGGATAACTGTCGCTGGCGAGAACCGCTTCGACTTCACGCGCACACTTTTTCGCGGTCTCAATATCCCATTGCGGCGTGATACCGGCGTGTCCCATCACCAGCTTTTTCTCTTCATCAACCTGTAACAGCGGCTGACGACGCAGCCAGTTGATCAGCTCATCCGCATCATCCGCTTCCAGCAACGGGGTCAGGCGATCTTTAGGCTTGTTACGGCTGATGCCGGCGTAGACCGCCAGCAGATGCAAATCGTGATTGCCCAGCACCAGACGCACCGCGTCGCCCAGCGATTTTACGTAGCGTAAGACTTCCAGTGAGCCAGGACCGCGCGCCACTAAGTCGCCGGTCAGCCACAGGGTATCCTGTTCAGGATTGAAGTCGACCTGTTGCAGCAATGCACGTAATTCATCGTAGCAACCGTGAACGTCGCCAATCAGGTATGTGCTCATAACGTTTTATCCATCAGGAAGGTGCCCGACTTAACGGGCAAAAAGCGTGTGAATCAATGAATGTGGGTCTGAATGGCGAGGCGGAACACCGGGATCTCTACGTGAAAAGTGTCACCCTGTTCGTCGACCATCACATAGTGCCCCTGCATGGTGCCCATCGGGGTTTCGATCACGGCCCCGCTGGTGTACTGAAATTCATTGCCTGGGGCGATAAGCGGCTGTTCACCGACCACGCCTTCACCCTGAACTTCCGTTTCGCGGCCGTTACCGTTGGTAATCAACCAGTAGCGTCCCAGCAGTTGCACTGAGGAACGGCCCAGATTGCGTATCGTAATGGTATAGGCGAAGACGTAGCGATCATCATCCGGTGAGGATTGTGAGGCGACGTACTGGCTTTGCACATGGACGGAGACGCGGGCCGTTTCACTCATGACTTACTCCTGCGATTTTCCCTGATGATTCGCCAGCCAGTTCGCCAGCTGACAATATTGCGCCACCGAGACGTTCTCGGCACGCAGGGTTGGATCTATGGATAACTCTTCCAGCGCACCCGCGGCCACCATGTGGCTCAGGCTGTTGCGCAGCGTTTTACGACGCTGGCCGAACGCTTCAGTGGTAATACGGCTCAGGATACGCACATCGCTGACCGGATACGGCGGCTCGGCATACGGCACCAGACGCACCACGGCAGAGTCCACTTTCGGTGGTGGCGTGAAAGAGTGCGGAGGCACTTCCAGCACCGGAATGATCTGGCAGTAGTACTGCGCCATCACCGTCAGACGACCGTAGGTTTTGTTACCCGGACCGGCAACCAGACGATTAACCACCTCTTTCTGCAGCATGAAGTGCATATCTTTGATCGAACCAGTATAGCTGAAAAGGTGGAACATCAGCGGGGTCGAAATATTGTACGGCAGGTTACCAAATACCCGCAGCGGCTGGCCTCTCTCCTGCGCCAGCGCGGCGAAGTCGAATGTCATGGCATCCTGCTGGAAGATAGTCAGTTTCGGGCCAAGGAACGGATGCGTTTCCAGACGCGCAGCGAGATCGCGGTCCAGCTCTATCACCGTTAATTTATCGAGGCGTTCGCCTACCGGCTCGGTTAAGGCACCCAGGCCTGGGCCGATCTCCACCAGCGCTTCGTCGCGCTGAGGATGGATGGCGGAGACAATGCTGTCGATAATGTACTGATCGTTCAGGAAGTTCTGCCCGAAACGTTTACGGGCGTAGTGCCCCTGATGGACGCGATTATTCATTACTGCTCTTGATCATAGTGATGGCGAGGTTAAGCGCCGTGATGAAGCTGCCCGGCTCAGCCTGACCCAGGCCAGCGAGTTCAAGCGCGGTGCCGTGGTCAACTGAAGTCCGGATAAAGGGCAGGCCCAGGGTGATATTTACCGCCCGTCCAAACCCCTGAAATTTGAGTACCGGCAGGCCCTGGTCGTGATACATCGCCAGCACCGCATCGGCGTATTGCAGATATTTGGGCTGGAAAAGGGTATCCGCAGGCAGCGGGCCGGTCAGATTAATGCCCTGCTGACGCAGTTCATTGAGTGCCGGCGTGATGGTCTCGATCTCTTCCCGACCCATGTGACCGCTTTCGCCGGCATGAGGGTTAAGACCACAGACATAAATATGCGGTTCGGCAATCGCAAACTTCTGCTGCAGATCACGATGCAGAATCGTAATCACTTCATGCAGACATTCACGGGTTACCGCAGCGGGCACATCTTTCAGCGGCAGATGGGTGGTGGCCAGTGCGACTCGTAGCTCTTCTGTCGCCAGCATCATGACCACCCGATGGCCGCCTGCGCGATCGGCGAAGAATTCGGTATGGCCGGTAAAGGCGATGCCGGCATCGTTAATCACGCCTTTATGCACCGGGCCGGTAATCAGGGCAGCGAATTCACCGTCGAGACAACCGTCGCAGGCGCGCGTCAGCGTGGCCAGCACATAGTCGCTGTTGGCGACGCAAAGCTCGCCGGGTGTGACCGGCGCTGCCGTTTCAATTGGCAGGATAGTCAGTGTACCCGCCTGCTGTGGCTCGGCTGCCACACCAGGCTGGTAGGGCCGCAGGGTCAGCGGCAGACCGAGTTGCGCCGCACGCTGCTGCAACAGGGCAGGCGAGGTGCAGACCACCAGTTCAACCGGCCACGACTGCTGGGCCAGCTGAACGGTAAGATCGGGACCAATCCCGGCAGGTTCGCCGGGCGTGATCACCACACGGGCATTACTGCGCATTGCCATCCAGAATCTTCACGTAGGCACTGGCACGTTGTTCCTGCATCCAGGTCTGCGCTTCTTCCGCGAACTTACGGTTAAACAGCATACGGTAAGCACGCTCTTTCTGGGCCGCATCGGTTTTATCCACCTGACGGGTATCCAGCAACTGAATCAGATGCCAGCCGAAAGAGGAGTGAACCGGCTGGCTGGTCTGGCCTTTCTGCAGGCGCAGCAGCGCGTCACGGAACGCCGGGTCAAAGACTTCCGGAGAGGTCCAGCCGAGGTCGCCGCCCTGGTTCGCCGAACCCGGATCGTCAGAGTACTGTTTAGCCGCCGCCGCAAAGGTGGTTTTGCCACTGCGGATATCGTTAGCAATCTGCTCCAGCTGTGCGCGTGCCTGATCGTCTGTCAGGATCGGCGATGGCTTCAGCAGAATGTGACGCGAATGGACTTCGGTGACCGAGACATTTTTGCTCTCGCCACGCAGGTCGTTCACTTTCAGGATGTGGAAGCCCACACCAGAGCGCACCGGCCCGACGATATCGCCTTTTTTGGCGCTTGAGAGTGCCTGAGCAAACAGGGTCGGTAACTCTTCGATTTTACCCCAGCCCATGTTGCCGCCTTTCAGCGCCTGGGAGTCGGCAGAGTAGGTCACGGCCATCTTGCCAAAGTCAGCGCCATTTTTCAGTTCGCCAACCAGCTGTTTCGCCAGCGTTTCCTGCTCATCAACCTGCTGTTGCGTCGGGTTTTCCGGCAGCGGCAGCAGAATATGACTGACGTTCAGTTCAGTACCCTGGCTGTTCTGAGAGCCGATCTGGGTAGCAAGCGTATCCACTTCCTGCGGCAGAATCGTGACACGACGACGCACTTCGTTGTTGCGCACTTCGGCGATAGTCATCTCTTTGCGGATCTGAGAACGATACACGCTGTAGTTCATGCCGTCATAAGCCAGACGGCTACGCAGCTGATCAAGGCTCATCTTGTTCTGCGCAGCGATGTTCTGAATAGCCTGGTCCAGCTGCTCGTCGCTGATCTGAATTCCCGCTTTATCACCCATCTGCAGGATGATGTTGTCCATGATCTGACGTTCCAGAATCTGATGGCGCAACGTTTTATCATCCGGCAACTGCTGACCAGCCTGCTGGGCCTGAGATTTAACGGTGCTCATCATGCCATCCACGTCACTCTCAAGAACCACGCCGTTATTGACCACGGCTGCAACTTTATCAACGACTTGTGGTGCTGCGAACGCGGTGTTGGCACTGATTGCCACACCAAGAATCAGCATTCTCCAGTTCTTCATACTTTATCCATTGTTGGTTCCGCACTGCGGGATTGCCTGTCAAACATCACAACATCAGAAAGCAGGCTGGTAAGGGATAATGCCCTGACGCAGCATATCGTTGGTGCCTAAGCCATAGTTCGGACTCAGACCACGCAGCTCAATGTTGAATGAGATTTGGTTGTCATACTTACTGTCGTTGTTTTCCCAACCGTTAATTTTGCGTTCGTAACCGACCCGGATAGCGTAACAGCATGAGCTGTATTGCAGGCCAACCAGTTGTGAAGCCGGACGCGTGTTGCGGGTATCGTAGTAGTAAGCGCCTACCACAGACCATGCGTCGGCAATCGGCCAGCTGGCCGTAGTACCTACCTGTGAAATCCCATTTTTGTAGATAGGATTCGTGACCAGGCTGCTATCGTTCAGCGCGGTCGCAACATACTCCGGGCTGCTGTAACGGTAGCTCAGCTGCACCATGCGGTCGGCATCACGACGGTATTCCAGTACGGTATTGCCCTGGGAGACGTTGTCGAGTTTGGTGTCATATTGCAGTCCACCACGGACGCCCCAGCGATCGCTGATTTTCCAGTATGTATCGCCAGCCCAGATCAGGCTGCCGGTATCATCTTCTTTACTGGTTTGATTCACACCAGTACGAGAAGGGGTAAACGAGTAGATTTGACCTACAGAAACGTTAAAACGTTCAACCAGATCGTTATCATAAATACGCGAGGTGACGCCGGTAGCCACTTCATTGGCGGAAGCGATGCGATCCAGGCCGCTATAAGTACGATCGCGGAACAGACCGGTGTAGTCGGTTTGCAGCAACGTTGAGTCGTACGGATAGATATTGCTCTGATTACGATACGGGATATAAAGGTACTGCACGCGCGGTTCCAGCGTCTGGGTATAACCCACCGCCGAGTTCATATCGCGGTCAAACACCAGACGACCATCAACTTTAAATTGCGGCAGGGTGCGGTTGACAGACTCATCCAGTTCGCCGCTCTTATCACCCCTGAGACCATTGGCAGCGTTGTTATAGAAATCAACGTCAGTCTGCTGATAGTGGGTCGCCAGGAACTTCGCTTCGGTATCCAGGCTGGCCCAGCCGTTTGACAGCGGCAGGTTCAGCGTTGGCTCAACATGTAAACGGGTCGCTTCGGGATAGCGGCTGCTGACGTTGGTGAACTTCACCGCCTGGGCATAAACCCGGCCATCAAACGGGCCGATATCGTTCTGATAGAGATTGACGTCCAGCTGCGGCATGGCGCGGTAGACGTTATTGCTGGTGGTATCGCCGAACACCTGGAAATCTTTGGTGGAGAGCGTAGCGTCCCAGTTGGTGTCCGCATAGCCGATGCTGAATTTCTGCGTGGCGTAGTTGTCGGTCGAGCTGTAGTACTTCGAGTCGAGATCGTTGAAGTAGTACTTATCGCTGACCTTGGTGTAGTCCGCGTTGAAACGCCAGTTCTGGTCATAGACACCGGCATGACGCCAGTAGAACAGCCAGCGATCGGAGCTGTCATTTTCGGCGATGCCACGCACCGCTTTGTCGTTATCGTACTGTTTGTCCGAGCCGAGGTAGTCGAATTCAACCAGACCCGCACCCAGCGTGGTCAGATAACGGAATTCGTTTTCAAACTGCATGCCGCGCTTACTCATGTAGTGCGGCGTGATGGTCGCATCGGCCTGCGGCGCGATGTTCCAGTAATAGGGCAGCGTGAACTCAAAGCCGTTGTTGCTGCCATATTTTGCATTCGGGATCAGGAAACCGGAGCGGCGACGATCGCCAATCGGTAACTGCAGATAGGGGCTGTAGAACACCGGAACGGAACCGATTTTAAAGCGGGCGTTCCAGATTTCCGCCACTTCCTCTTCGCGATCCTGGATGACCTCTGAACCCACCACGCTCCAGCTGTTGGAGCCGGGCAGACAGGAGGTAAAGGTGCCGTTTTCCAGAATGGTGTAGCGGTTATCGCCGCGCAGCTTCATCTGATCTGCGACGCCGCGCCCCTGACGATCTACCATCTGGTACTGACCATTCCAGACGTTGGTATCTTTGCTGTTGAGGTTTGACCAGGCTTTCGGACCTTTCAGGATGACCTGATTGTCATCGTAGTGCACATTACCCAGCGCATCGACGGTACGTACGGGCGCGGTCTGGCCTTCCTGCTGACGCTGATGAAGCTGGACTTCATCCGCCTGCATACGGCTGTTGCCCTGCTCAATATTCACATTACCGGTGAATACCGCATCGTTGGGATAGTTCCCTTTGGCGGCGTCGGAGTGAATGGTGACGGGCATCTGATTCGTATCGCCATTCACCAGCGGGCGGTTATAACTCGGCACGCCTAACATACACTGCGACATCAAATCGTCGGCAAAGGCTTGCTGGCTAATGGCTGCGCCGATCAGTGTGGCCAGCAGGGTAGGTATATGTTTTTTCATACGCGGTATCGAGAATTCCATGAAAACTGGCATCATGCCGACAATCGGGTCAGAGACTAACTTACTGCCCGGCGTTGCGCCAGTGTTAATCCTGGTCAGTCAGCGTTGCCGTTAGGCGCTGAGATAAATGACAGGTATGATAATGCAATTTTCAGCCGCAAGCATGGCGAATTGAGGAGTTTATGCGCTACTGGGGAAAAGTTGTGGGTCTGGCGGTGGGATTACTTTCCGGCGCAGGCTTTTGGGGTATTGTGATCGGTTTGATCATTGGCCATATGATTGACAAAGTACGCGGCGCGCAAGGCAAGGCTTACTTCTCAAATAATCAGACCCGACAGACGCTGTTTTTCAGCACCACCTTTCAGGTGATGGGCCATCTGACCAAGTCAAAAGGGCGCGTCACGGAAGCGGATATTCAGATTGCTTCGCTGTTAATGGAGCGGATGCAACTGCACGGTGACTCTCGTACGGCTGCCCAGCGCGCGTTCCGCGAAGGCAAGCAGGCGGATTATCCGTTACGCAGCAAACTGCGTGAACTGCGCAGCGCCTGTTTTGGCCGGTTTGATCTGATTCGGATGTTCCTGGAGATCCAGATTCAGGCCGCCTTTGCCGACGGTTCACTGCATCCCAATGAGCGCCAGGTGCTCTATGTGATTGCCGAAGAGCTGGGCATTTCACGCGGTCAGTTCGATCAGTTCCTGCGCATGATGGAAGGTGGCCAGCAGTTTGGCGGTGGTCAGCGCAGTTCAGGCGGTTTTCAGCAGGCGCAACGCGGGCCAACGCTGGAAGATGCCTGTAGCGTGCTGGGTGTGAAGAGTAGCGACGACGCCACCACCATCAAACGCGCCTACCGCAAACTCATGAGCGAACATCATCCTGACAAGCTGGTAGCGAAAGGGTTACCACCAGAGATGATGGAGATGGCGAAGCAGAAAGCGCAGGAAATTCAGGCGGCGTACGATCTGATTCGCAAAGAGAAAGGCTTTAAGTAAACACCCTGTTCCGTGGCCGCTTCTGCAACAGAGGAGGCCACGGTGACAGGCGAGCAGTAAACCTTAAAAATCGGCGGGCTGACGAAACGTCATGGCATTACCAAATGCCGGATGGGTAATGGTCAGTGACTCCGCATGCAGCAGTAAACGGGGCGCCATCGCTTTGGCCTCCGGATGCGCATAGAAGTTATCCCCCAGAATCGGATGGCCCAGCGCCAGCATATGCACCCGCAGCTGGTGTGAGCGGCCGGTAATCGGTTTCAGCGAAACACGCGCACTGTCATCCGCACGATATTCCAGCACCTGATATTCCGTCTGCGCGGCTTTGCCGGTTTCGAAGCAGACCATCTGCTTCGGACGATTTGGCCAGTCGCAAATCAGCGGCAGGTCAACCAATCCCTCTTCCTTCGCCGGATGACCCCAGATGCAGGCCACGTAAGTCTTGGAAGGCTCCCGCTCACGGAACTGTCGTTTCAGCTCGCGCTCAGCAGCCTTAGTCAGCGCCACGACCATTACGCCGCTGGTCGCCATATCCAGTCGGTGGACAGATTCAGCCTGCGGGAAATCACGCTGAACCCGCGTCATCACGCTATCTTTATGTTCGTCCAGCCGACCGGGTACCGAGAGCAGACCGCTGGGTTTGTTCACCACCATGATGTGCGCATCCTGATAAAGGATGTGCAGCCAGGGTTCACGCGGTGGGTTGTAAGGTTCCATGGGGCTTTCCAAAAATAAGGGGCCATGCGGCCCCTGAGCTTACTGGTGTGTCACCACAATCAGGCGCAGCGCGTCGAGACGCCAGTTGGCCTGATCGAGACTTTCCAGCACCTGTTCACGGTTGCTTTCCAGTGCCTCGACTTCATCGTCACGGATGTTCGGGTTCACCGCTTTCAGCGCGTTGAGACGGGAGAGTTCTGCGCCCAGCTTCTCATTCGCTTCGGCACGCGCTGCATCAATCACCGCACGCGCTTCGCTGACCACGCTCTCTTCGCCCTGGGTCAGAATCGCATGCACATCCTGCTGCACCGCATTCACCAGTTTACTGGCGGTATGACGGTTAACCGCATTCAGCTGACGGTTAAAGCTTTCGAACTCCACTTTGTCCGCCAGGTTAGTGCCTTTGGTATCCATCAGCAGACGGATTGGCGTTGGCGGCAGGAACCGGGTCAGTTGCAGATGCTTCGGTGCCTGTGCTTCAACCACATAGATCAGCTCGACCAGCAGCGTCCCCACCGGCAGCGCCTTGTTCTTCAGCAGTGACAGTGCGCTGCTGCCGGTATCGCCCGACAGAATCAGATCCAGACCGTTGCGGATCAGCGGATGTTCCCAGGTAATGAACTGGGTATCTTCGCGTGACAGCGCCTGATCGCGGTTAAAGGTGATGGTGCAGCCATCTTCCGGCAGGCCAGGGAAATCGGGCACCAGCATGTGGTCGGAAGGGGTCAGCACAATCAGGTTATCGCTGCGATCTTCCTGATTGATACCAACGATATCAAACAGGTTAAGCGCGAAGTTCACCAGACCGGTGTCGTTATCCTGCTCGCTGATGGCATTGGCCAGTAGCTGAGCCGATTCGCCGCCGTTGGAGTTCAGCTCCAGCAGGCGATCGCGACCCTGTTCCAGCTGCAGTTTCAGCGCGTCATGCTGTTTACGGCAGTCGGTGATAAACGCATCAAAACCTTCGCTGTTTTCCGGCGCGGCCAGATAGCCGATCAGTTGCGAATGGACGCTGTCATAGATTGTCCGGCCGGTCGGGCAGGTGTGTTCAAACGCGTCCAGCCCTTCGTGATACCAGCGCAGCAGAACCGCCTGTGCGGTCTGCTCCAGCCACGGTACCAGAATCTGAATGTCGTGCGCCTGACCGATACGATCCAGACGACCGATACGCTGCTCCAGCAGGTCCGGGTTAAACGGCAGGTCGAACATCACCAGACGGCTGGCAAACTGGAAGTTACGGCCTTCAGAACCGATCTCGGAGCACAACAGCACCTGCGCGCCATTCTCTTCTGAGGCGAACCAGGCGGCAGCACGGTCACGTTCAATGATCGACAGACCTTCGTGGAACACCGCTGCACGGATACCTTCGCGTTCACGCAGTACCTGCTCCAGTTGCAGCGCGGTGGCCGCTTTGGCGCAGATCACCAGCACTTTCTCTTTGCGGTTGGTGGTGAGATAGCCCATCAGCCATTCCACGCGCGGATCGAAGTTCCACCAGGTGCCGCTGTCGCCTTCAAATTCCTGATAAATCTGTTCCGGATAGAGCAGGTCACGCGCCCGCTCTTCTGCACTTTTTCGCGCGCCCATAATGCCGGAGACTTTAATCGCCGTCTGATACTGCGCAGGCAGCGGCAGGCGGATCTGGTGCAGTTCGCGTTTCGGGAAGCCTTTAACCCCGTTACGGGTGTTACGGAACAGCACGCGGCTGGTGCCGTGGCGGTCCATCAGCATGGAGATCAGCTCCTGACGCGCCTCCAGCTTGCCGTCACGGTCGCTGTTGGCGACCTGCAGCAGTGGCTCAATATCCTGCTCGCCGACCAGATCGTTGATCCGGTTCATCTCCTCCTGGGAGATCGCTTTATCGGCCAGCAGCGCGGTGACGGCATCGGCAATCGGACGGAAATGCTGCTGCTCTTCAACAAAGGCGGCAAAGTCATGGAAACGATTAGGGTCGAGCAGACGCAGACGGGCGAAGTGACTCTCCATGCCCAACTGCTCCGGCGTTGCGGTCAGCAGCAGAACCCCGGCGGTTTTCTCAGCCAGCTGTTCGATAACCTGATATTCACGGCTGGGCTCGCCTTCTGACCAGGCCAGATGGTGCGCTTCATCGACCACCAGCAGATCCCATTCGGCATCGGCCAGCATCTCAAGACGCTGCTTGTTACGGCGCACGAAGTCCAGTGAGCAGATAATCAGCTGCTCCGTCTCAAATGGGTTATCGCTGTCGTGCTGCGCTTCGGTATAGCGATCGTCATCAAACAGCGCAAAGCGCAGGTTGAAGCGGCGCAGCATCTCGACCAGCCACTGATGCTGTAAAGTTTCAGGTACCACGATCAGGACGCGATCGGCGCGGCCAGCCAGCAGCTGCTGCTGGATGATCATCCCGGCTTCAATAGTTTTACCCAGGCCAACTTCATCGGCCAGCAGGACGCGCGGCGCATGGCGGCGGCCGACATCGTGGGCGATATGCAGCTGGTGAGGGATCAGATTGGTGCGCATGCCGCGTAATCCGCTGATTGGCAGGCGATATTGCTCACTCTGGTATTTACGGGCGCGGAAGCGCAGGGCAAAACGATCCATCCGGTCGAGCTGGCCGGCAAACAGGCGATCCTGCGGCTTACTGAACACCAGCTTGCTGTCGAGCATGACTTCGCGCAGCATCACTTCGCTCTCTTCGGTATCCAGACGGGTACCGATATAGGTCATCAGGTCATTTTCGTTGCGTACTTCATCGACGCGCATCTGCCAGCCTTCGTGGCTGGTGATGGTATCACCCGGATTAAAGATGACGCGGGTAACTGGCGAATCGTTGCGGGCGTAGAGGCGGTTTTCCCCCGTGGCCGGAAACAGCAGGGTGATCATGCGGGTATCGATCGCCACCACGGTGCCCAGTCCCAGTTCACTTTCCGTATCACTAATCCAGCGCTGACCTAATGTAAAAACCATATATTTTTTGCTCGAATTTTAACGTTTTTAGAGGTGTTCCCAAAGCTCAGGCAATAGCGTTACCGCCAGACAACAAGGCCTGGAGCGTACTTAAGAGCGGTGAGTTTCAGGAAGGGCGCTATGGTACTGGATGGCAGGACGTTCGTCACCTGTCAAAAAAGCCCCAGCTGTCCGGTAATAAGTGTAGCAAAGTCCCCCTCGACAAAAGGCAGAATCCCCTCTGCAACCGGCTGAAGTTGCCTCGTCACGTAGTGGTCATAGTCCAGCGGCGTGCTGCGCACCTCCAGTGGCTCGGGGCCTGCGGTGGCGATGACATAACGGATCCGGCCACCATTCTGGTACTGCAAGGGCCGGTTTAATTTACGATTGTGCTCATCGGCCAGCCTGGCGGCGCGCACGTGCGGGGGCACGTTTCGTTCATATTCTTTCAGCGGACGCCGCAGCCGCTTTTTGTAGATCAGCTGATCGTCGAGTTCACCCGCCAGCAGCTGCGCCACGGTTGTACGGATATAATCCTGCCACGGCTGACGGTGGAAGATACGGTGGTAGAGCTGCTGCTGGAACGCTTTTGCCAGCGGCGTCCAGTCAGTTCGCACCGACTCCAGCCCCTTAAAGACCATGCGCTCACCGGCGGCGTCACGAATCAGTCCGGCGTAGCGTTTCTTGCTGCCCTGTTCCGCGCCGCGAATGGTGGGCATCAGAAAACGGCAGAAGTGGTTTTCATACTCCAGTTCCAGTGTGCTGGTCAGCCCCTGCGTCTGCTGCAGATGGTCGCGCCACCAGGCGTTCACTTTCTGCACCAGCTGCTGACCAATCGCGGCGGCATCTTCTTCACTGTGCGCCGACTTCAGCCAGACAAAGGTGGAGTCGGTGTCGCCATAGATGACGTCGTAGCCTTCCGCCTCAATCAGCGTTCGGGTCTGCTGCATGATGGCGTGACCGCGCAGCGTAATAGAGGAGGCGAGACGCGGATCGAAGAAGCGGCAGGCGCTGGTGCCGAGCACGCCGTAAAAGGCGTTCATGATGATTTTCAGCGCCTGGGACAGCGGCTGATTATTCTGCTTTTTCGCCGCTTCGCGACCCAGCCAGATCTGTTCAACTATCGCAGGCAGGCAGTGGGTATGCCGCGAAAAACGCGCTTCACGGAAACCCTCAATCGAATCGGCATCATCAGGATGGGCCAGCCCTTCCACCAGACCCACCGGGTCAATCAGGAAGGTGCGGATAATCGACGGGTAGAGGCTTTTGTAATCCAGCACCAGCACTGAGTCATACAGGCCGGGGCGCGAATCCATCACATAACCGCCAGGACTGGCTTCCGGGGCCACATCACCCATGTTCGGGGCGACAAACCCGGCGCGATGCATCCGCGGAATATAGAGATGACCAAAGGCCGCTACCGAACCGCCGTGGCGATCCACCGCCAGTCCATTGACCGCCGCGCGTTCCAGCAGAAACGGCATAATCGCCGTTTTGTGAAAAATGCGCGTCACCAGTTCGCAGTCTTTCAGGTTGTAGCGCGCCAGCGCCGGTTTATCGTTGGCAAAACGCCAGTTGATCTCCTCCATACGCTGCCAGGGATTATCAATCGCTTTCCCTTCTCCCAGCAGTTGCTGCGACACGGACTCGAGGCTGAATGAGGGAAAATCCCAGAACGCTGATTTCAGCGCGTCAATGCCATCGATAATCAACCGGCCACTGGCCTGAGCGAAAAATACGCCGGGTTTGAAGCCATGTTCACGCCACTCCAGCACGGCCTGCTGGCGTCCCAGGCGCAGCGGAATGCCGTAACGATCGGCATGCTTTTGCAATACCCGCAGGTCAAACTGCACGACGTTCCAGCCAATTAAGACGTCCGGATCATGCTCTGCAAACCACTGGTTCAGGGCTTCAAGTAACTGCGGCCGGCTGTCGAGATAGATCAGCTCGAAATCCAGCGTGCTGGCATCACCGTTGGCCGGGCCGAGCATAAAGACCTGGCGCTGACCGCATCCCTCCAGCCCGATGCAGTAAAGCTCGCCATGCTGTGTGGTTTCAATGTCCAGCGAGACCCATTTCAGCGGCGGGCGATAGTCGGGATGGGGTTTGAGCCGCGCATTGACCACGCTGTCACCGCGCTGCTCGCCGTCAAACCAGACCGGCGCGGTAATAAAACGCTCCATCAGGTAGCGCTCCGGCGGACGGATATCGGCTTCATAGACCGGAATACCCTCTTCGCGCAGCCGTTTTTCAATGCGCTGTAGCTGGCGGTTCTGCTGGCAGTAGAGGCCGAAAACCGGGCGACGCCGAAAATCTTTCAGCGCCAGCGACTGAATCCGAAACTGACGTTCATCTTTCAGTAATTCGCTGACCTGCGCCTGAAATTCCTCAGGAATAAACGCGACGGACTCCTGCACCGGCAGCACCACGCGCTGCGCGCCCGCATCGGTCGCGAGCCAGAGGATAATTTCGGTGCCATGCGGGCTGTCGCGCCAGTGGCGGGTGAGCAGAAAACCTGCACGGGGCATATTCAGATGTTCTCCAGACTCAGCATTTCAGGATGAGAAAACCGCTTCAGTATAACATGGATATTTATACAGTTCCCGCCACCCGGTTTTGTCAACATTGTCCTACAATTCTTGCCTTGACGCTGTGTGGCTGGCTCAGGACAATCCAGCCTTCTGCTTTTACTTAGGATGATTATGGAAGCCTGGATTCAACAACTGATTACGCAGTCCCTGGAGTGGGCGCTGTTTGCCGTTGCGCTGGTGACGTTTCTGGAGTCGCTGGCGCTGGTCGGGCTGTTGCTGCCAGGTACGGTGATGATGGCCAGTCTGGGCGCGCTGGTCGGCAGTGGCGAACTTGGCCTTTACCCGGCCTGGGCGGCGGGCTTTGCGGGCTGCCTGATTGGTGACTGGGTTTCCTACGGCATCGGCTGGAAATTTCAGGGGCCGCTGCATCGCTGGAAGTATCTGCAAAAGTATAAAGGCCTGCTGGATAAAACCGAGCACGCCCTGCATCAGCACAGCATGTTTACGATTCTGGTCGGACGCTTTGTTGGCCCCACGCGTCCGCTGATCCCGCTGGCGGCCGGTATGCTGGAGCTGCCGGTGCGTAAATTCCTGCCGCCAAACATTATCGGCTGCATTCTCTGGCCGCCGCTCTATCTGCTGCCCGGTATTCTGGCGGGTGTGGCGATCGATGTGCCCAAAGCCGCGCAGGGCGGCAGCTTTAAATGGCTGTTACTCGGCGCAGCACTGCTGATCTGGCTGGGTGTCTGGTTATGCTGGCGCTGGTGGCGCAGCGGCAAGAGTCGCGACTGGGCATCGGCCTGGCTGCCGCCTGAGCGCCTGCGCTGGGCTGGGCCGCTGGGGCTGGTGATTGCCGTCGCGGCTTTCGTCGGCATTCAGTTCCATCCGATGATGCCCATTTTCCGTCATCTGCTGTGGCAGGTTTTCTTCGCCTGAATCGCTTAACGACGCGGGATGCCGAGCACGTCGGCCTCCCGCGTGTCGCCCGACAGTAACTGTCGGGTCTCGCCATCCCAGTAAACCCGGCCATCCACAATCACCACGCTGCGCGGCGCAATCTGCTGGGCATCTTCCAGACTGTGCGACACCATCAGCAGCGTGATGCTGCGCGCTTCACACACCGAACGCACCAGTTGCAGCATCTCTCCACGCAGCGCGGGATCCAGCGCAGAAAAAGGCTCATCCAGCAGCAGCACCGGACGGTCACGCAGCAGACAGCGTGCCAGCGCCACGCGCTGTCGCTGTCCGCCTGACAGCTCGCCCGGCAGCCGCGTCAGCAGATCGCCTAATCCCACCTGATCGGCCAGCGCTGCAAGCTGCTGGCGCTGCCCGGCGCTCAGCTTCAGTCCGGGGTGCAATCCCAGCGCCATGTTCTGCTGCACGCTGAGGTGCGGAAACAGGTTGTTCTCCTGAAACAGCATCGACACGGGCCGTCTGGCCGGCACGCTGTGGGTGTGCTCCTGGCCGTCAATCATCAGGGTGCCCTGTTTCACCGGCAGGAAACCGGCAATCAGGCTCAGCAGGGTGCTTTTACCGGCCCCGCTGGGGCCGAGGATCGCGATGCGCTCGCCGCGGGTGGCGTTGAGACTAAAGCGCATCGGCAGATGCTGATAAAGGTACGTGAGGTTATTCAGTGTCAGCATGGCGGCCTGGTAATTTTTCCATCAGGGTGAACAGCAGCAAACAGAGCAGCAGCAGCAGCAGCGCGGTCACTGCACCGTCAGCACCGCGATAGGCACCGATCTGTTGATAAAGGTAGAACGGCAGGGTGCGGAAATCGGCAGTACCAAACAGCGCCACCACGCCAAAATCACCGATCGACAGCACGCAGGCAAAGGCCAGCGCCTGAGCCAGCGGACGTTTCAGCGCCCGCAGTTCAATCAGCCGCAGCCGGTTCCAGCCGTGGATATCCAGCGAATCACAGAGTCTGCCGTAACGCTCCGCGACGTCACGCATCGGGTTCTCTAGCACTTTCAGCGCATAGGGAATGGCGATCAGCGCATTGGTGAAGATCACCAGCCCGTCCGCCGACGCCGGCAGACCAATAGTGGCGTTAAACAACAGGAAAAAGCCGGTGGCGAGCACGATGCCTGGCATCGCCAGAATCAGCATGCCGCTGGTGTCGATAAGGGTTGCCGCCGCCGGGCGCTGACGCAGGCGCAGCTCGCGGCTGCTCCACAGCAGCATCATGGTCAGCACCACACAGAGCAGACCGGCGCCGGTGGCGATGCGCAGTGAGGTAAACGTCGCCTGCCAGAGTGCAGGCTGCGCCAGCGCGCCGCGCAGTCCGCCGTGCAGACCATCGATGATAACCGCCGCCAGCGGGGGCAGCAGCAGGATCAGCGCCAGCAGGATCAGCAGCGCATCAACCAGCTGCGCCCCGCGCGAATCCTGCGGATCGCGCCAGCCGTTCAGCTGGCTGGTTCCGGCGGGAATGGCCTTGCTGAAGCGCTGGCTGAGCAGCACCAGCGTCACGCAGCAGCCAAGCTGGATCAGCGCCAGCAGTGCAGCGCGCCCCGGATCGTAGTCATAACTCAGCGCCTGGAAAATCGCCAGCTCGATGGTCGTCGCCTGCGGGCCGCCGCCCAGTGAGAGCACGGTAGCAAAGCTGGCGAAACAGAGCATGAAGATCAGCGCGCCGGTCGGCAGCAGCTGACGCCGCAGCCAGGGCCACTCCAGCAGACGAAAATGGTGCCAGCCGCGCAGGTCGAGCTGTGCCGCCAGCTGACGCTGTTCCGCCGGAATGCTCTCCAGCGCCTGCAGCATCAGGCGGGTCGCCAGCGGCAGGTTAAAGAAGACGTGCGCCAGCAAAATGCCCGACAGACCGTAGGGAGAGAAGTGGTAATCAATCCCTGCCAGCTGGCACAGCTGCGCCAGCCAGCCGACACGACCATAGACGGTGAGCAGACCAAATACCGCCACCAGCACCGGCAGCACCAGGGTCATGGCGCACAGACGCAGCAGCAGCTGACGGCCAGGGAAACGGCGTCGATAGAGCGCGCGCGCCAGCGGCACCGCTGGCAACAGCGACAACAGCGCGGAGAGCAGCGCCTGACCAAAAGAGAAGGCGATAACGTGATGCAGGTAATCATCCTGCAGCACGCTGCGCCAGTCATTCTCTGGCGCGGCGCTCCAGAGTGCACCGAAGGCCAGCAGCGCCACGCTGATTAACAGCAGCGTGGCGAGCGAACCGGGGATAAGCCAGCGCGGCATCAGCGGCTGACGGCGCGTTGCCACTGGCTGATCCAGCCTGAACGCTGGCTGGCAACCTCTTCCGGCGAGAACTGCAGGGCGGTGGCGGGCACAGTGAGCGCGCTAAAACCGGCAGGCAGCGGCGTGTCGATTACCGGGTACATCCAGTTACCGGTGGGAATCGTGCGCTGGAAGTCGGGTGACACCATAAACTTCATAAACTGCTGTGCCAGCGCCGGCTGCTTGCTGCTGGCTAACTGCGCGGCAACTTCAACCTGCAGATAGTGGCCCTCTGCAAACGGCGCGGCGGCATAGCTCTCTTTTTTCTCTTCGATGATGTGGTAAGCCGGTGAGGTGGTGTAGCTCAGCACCAGATCGCCTTCGCCCTTGAGGAACAGGCCATAGGCTTCACTCCAGCCTTTGGTCACCGTCACGGTTTTCTGCGCCAGCTTTTGCCACGCCTGCGGTGCCTGATCGCCATAGACTTTCTGCATCCACAACAGCAGGCCTAAGCCGGGGGTGCTGGTTCGGGGATCTTCGTAGATCACCCGCCACTTCTCCGGGCTGTCGACCAGCTCTTTCAGGCTTTTTGGCGGATTCTTCAGCCGGGTTTTGTCATAGACAAACGCGAAGTAGCCATAATCAAACGGCACGAAGGTGGTGTTGTGCCAGCCGCCGGGCAGTTTTAATGTCGAGGTATCGACCTGACTTTCGGCAAACAGACCGGTTTTCTGCGCCGCCTGTACCAGATTGTTATCCAGCCCCAGTACCAGATCGGCTTTGCTGTTTTTCCCTTCCATGCGCACGCGGTTCAGCAGCGACACGCCATCTTCCAGCGTGACGAATTTCAGCTCGCATTTGCACTGCGCCTCGAAGGCTTTTTTAACCGCCGGGCCAGGGCCCCAGTCAGCGGAGAAGGAGTCGTAGGTGTAGACCGTGAGAACCGGCTTAGCCGCCAGAACGGGGGCGGAGAGTAACAGCAGCACCGGCAGAACTTTGTTTAACACTTTGCGCTCCTTCAGGAGAATAGGGGATGAGTCGCAAAGGATCTGAGCACAGAGGCCTCCCAAATCCCTACGTCGGTATTAACCGAATCAGGTTCGACGGGTATCTCTCAGCTGCTTGCTGGTGGCAGGCGGCACCCCGTTGAGAACGTCACATTCTAGTCATTTCAGCGCCGGGGCGAAAGCCTCACAGCGCGGGTGGCGCGAACCAGGCGGATTTAAAATCAAACCAGCCCAGCGTATTCATCCGAACGCCGCGCATGCTGCGCTGACCTTCAAGCAACAGCCAGTGGTGAAACAGCGGATGAAGACCCGCTTCTTCGACTAACTGTTTACTCCATTCGGCCAGCGGCAGCGTTTTCTCGCGCCAGCGGGCCGCATCGCTGTGCCAGTCGATCGGCAGACAGTGATGCAGCAACGGGATCTCATAAAGCTGCGCAAACAGAGAATAATTCAGCGGCAGGGTAAAGTTCACGCTGCCAAGCCAGATATCACTTTCCGCTTCGCCCTGATACCAGCTTTCGTAGCTGATCTCGCGGGTCTCCAGCGTGACGCCATGTTCTGCCAATAGCGGACGCAGCGCGTTAGCGATGCCTTCATGCTCCACGTGCTGGCTGTACCAGGTCAGCGTCAGGTGGGTTAAGCCGGGCGGTTTTTCCACTGGCGTCAGGTCGCGCCGGTGATGCCAGCGCGGCAGCAGGCCATACGCCGGAAACCAGTAGCGCTGGTAGCCGACACCGGCGTGATTGAGCAGGGCGATAGGATTAAACAGGTAGCTGACCCAGCGCCGGACCGCCTCGTTGCGTCCCTGTTCTGAACGCTGGTCGAACAGCAGATAGTAGCAGCCCTCTTCAAGGCGGCTCTCCTCCTGAACCTCATCGGCTCCGTCGCCCTGCAGACGGACACCGGCATAGACCAGCTCATCGCTGATGTCGGGCAGTACCCAGATCGAGACATCATCAATCAGGGCGCGAAAACCAAAATAGTCATCAAACGCTTCGATCTTCAGCTGACTCTCCTGATTGCGGATCACCCGGTAAGGACCGGTGCCAACCGGCTGGCGGGCAAAATCGTGCAGCGTCGGCCATTCGCGCGGCAGGATCATCGCACTGACGCTGCCCAGCAGCCAGGGCAACCCTTCATCGGGCTGGCTTAAGCGGATATCCAGCGTCCAGGGCGCGGGCGAGTCGATCTGCTCGATATGGGAAAAGAGCGGATGAGGGCGCTGACGCTCAAGCGTGGCCAGCACATCCTCCATTTCCAGTTCTCTGCCGTGATGAAAGCGAATCGCCGGACGCAGAAAAAAGCGCCAGTGAAGCGGGGAAGTCTGCTGCCAGTGGTGCGCAATATCGGGCTCGATTTCCCCGTTTTCCTCATTTATCCGCGTCAGGCCGTTGAAAATCTGTCGCGCAATGTGGGTTTCGGAGCGCCGCAGCGGCGAACCGGGCAGCAGATTGAGCAGCGGACGATAGTAGAGCACCCGCAGGATATGCTTGCCCTGACGGAAACTGCGGCCCAGATGCGCGGCGATCATCTGCCGTACCTGATTTTTATCGCCCACCAGCTGGACCAGCTGATCGATGCGATCCTGCTCCAGCAAATCCTCGGCACGTTGCTGCTGCAAAGCCAGTCCGGTATAGCAGAAGGTAAGCTGTGAACGCTTGCCGCGTCCGGCTTCCGCCTGCCAGATTAGCCAGCCCGCGGCCTGCATCCGGTTGAGCAGATTGCGCATATGGCGGCGCGAGCAGTGCAGCAGGTCAGCCAGTTCGCTAAGGGTAATCTCCTGCGTTTGCCCCTGACAGCTCTGCCACAGGCGAATGAACTGCTGCTTCAGACGTGATGAGGACATAAAAGAGGAACTCCCGGTGAAAAGCGCTCTGTTTTTCTTGCCCTATTTTAAGAGCAAACTTTGCGTTATGGGAAGAGCGGGAGGCATTCAGCACTGAATGGCGTTCGACCCTGACTTCGCTGTTCAGCGGAGTGCTTTTCTGAGTAGGGTGCATTTACACCGCCAGCAGATGATCTCTGCTGGCTTTTTTCATGTTGCGCGGTATCGTCTACCCTTCTTTTTTCCCCTCTGTTTGTTCTGTAAGGGATTTCGGTATGAAATCGCTGTTAACGCGGCAGCGCCGCATCAATCCGGTTTACCTCGCTTTTATGGTCGCCTCGTTCATGCTGGGCATCGCGGGCGCGCTGCAGGCGCCGACGCTCAGCCTGTTTCTGACGCGCGAGGTGCAGGCGCGGCCCTTCTGGGTCGGACTGTTTTTCACCATCAATGCGGTGGCCGGTATCGTGGTGAGCATGCTGGTGGCAAAGCGCTCTGACAGCGTCGGCGATCGTCGTCATATCATTCTCTTCTGCTGCCTGATGGCGCTGGTCAATGCGCTACTGTTTGCCTTTACCCGCCACTATCTGACCTTACTGACGCTGGGCGTGCTGCTGTCAGCGCTGGCCAGCGTCTCAATGCCTCAGCTGTTTGCGCTGGCGCGGGAATATGCCGATCAGTCGGCGCGTGAAGCGGTGATGTTCAGTTCAGTGATGCGTGCACAGCTGTCGCTGGCGTGGGTGATTGGGCCGCCGCTCTCCTTCGCGCTGGCGCTGAACTACGGCTTTGTGACGCTATTTATGGTGGCCGCCGCGCTGTTTCTGATCTGTATCCTGCTGGTCTGGTTCACCGTGCCGTCGGTGCCACGTTCGCAGCCCCTGATGCAAAGCGGCGGGCTGCCGCTAAGTGGCTGGCGCGATCGCGATGTGCGTTTACTGTTCCTGGCCTCAGTCGCGATGTGGACCTGCAACACTATGTATATCATCGATATGCCGCTCTATATCAGCACCACGCTGGGCCTGCCCGAGAAGCTGGCCGGTCTGCTGATGGGGACGGCGGCGGGGCTGGAGATCCCGGTGATGCTGCTGGCCGGACATTACGCGCGGCGTATCGGCAAGCGCCGGTTAATGCTGATCGCGGTGGCGGCTGGCGTACTGTTTTATCTGGGGCTGGTGCTGTTCAATTCCCGCACGTCGCTGATGGTGTTGCAGCTGTTTAACGCGGTGTTTGTCGGGATTATTGCTGGCATAGGGATGCTGTGGTTTCAGGATCTGATGCCAGGACGGCCTGGTGCAGCGACCACCATGTTCACCAACTCGATCTCGACCGGCATGATTCTGGCTGGTGTTATTCAGGGCACGCTGAGTGAGCGACTGGGACATGAGGCGGTTTACTGGCTGGCATTCGGGCTGGCTATTGTGGCGCTGGTGATGTCGGCACGAGTGCGCGACGTATAAAGAAGAAGGGCGACCGGATGTCGCCCTCAGAGTGCTGACAAACCCAAACCCGAGTGAATCGGACCGCAGCTGACAAGCTTTACACGCAGGGAACACGGGCAGAGGAGGAAAGCGTCCCGCGCCAGGGACGGCGCGGGCCGAGCGGCCAGGGATGGTTTAAGCGACTTTCCGATCTGACCGTGTTCCCTTCGCAGGCTCGGTCTTACAGCTGGGCCAGAGCAGACGTTGTCAGTAACATCAGGGCGACCCGATGTCGCCCTGCTTTAACTCAATCAGCGCAGGAAGGCGGGCTGATTCTGCTCATACTGCGAAATGGAGGCTTCGTGCTGCAGCGTCAGACCGATGCTGTCCAGGCCGTTAATCATGCAGTGGCGGCGGAAGCTGTCGAGCTCGAACGAATAGACTTTATCGCCAGCGGTGACCGTCTGCGCCTCCAGGTCTACCGTAAAGCTGATGCCGGGCTGGTCCGCAACCAGTCTGAACAGCTCATCCACTTCCTCTTCGCTTAACTTCACCGGCAGCAGCTGGTTGTTGAAGCTGTTGCCATAAAAGATATCCGCGAAGCTCGGCGCAATCACCACGTGAAAACCAAAATCGGTCAGTGCCCAGGGCGCATGCTCACGTGAAGAGCCGCAGCCAAAGTTTTCACGCGCCAGCAGGATGCTGGTGCCTTTGAACTCAGGCTTGTTCAGCACAAAGCCGGGCGTTGGCACGGTGCCCGCGTCATCTTCAAAGCGCCAGTCGTGGAACAGATGCTGTCCAAAACCGGTGCGGGTGACCTTCTGCAAAAACTGCTTGGGAATGATTGCGTCCGTATCGACGTTCGCGGCATCCAGCGGCGCAACAATGCCAGTGTGCTGAGTAAATTTATTCGCCATGACTTAAGCTCCTGTCGTCAGTTCACGGATGTCGGCAAAGTGGCCGGTTACGGCAGCCGCCGCGGCCATCGCCGGGCTGACCAGATGGGTACGTCCACCACGACCCTGACGGCCTTCAAAGTTACGGTTGCTGGTTGACGCGCAACGCTCACCCGGATTCAGGCGGTCATTGTTCATCGCCAGACACATAGAGCAGCCTGGCAGACGCCATTCAAAGCCCGCTTCCAGGAAGATTTTGTCCAGACCTTCCGCTTCGGCCTGCGCTTTCACCGGGCCGGAACCCGGCACCACCATGGCGACCACGCCAGGCGCCACTTTGCGGCCTTTGGCGATGGCGGCGGCGGCACGCAGATCTTCGATGCGTGAGTTGGTGCAGGAGCCGATAAACACTTTATCAATCGCCACATCGGTCAGTCTGATGCCTGGCTGCAGGTTCATGTAGGCCAGGGCTTTTTCGGCTGAGGCGCGCTCAACCGGATCGGCGAACGAGGCCGGATTCGGGATCACCTGATCAACGGCAATGACCTGACCCGGATTGGTGCCCCAGGTGACCTGCGGTGCAATCTCTTCAGCATGCAGCGTTACCACCGCATCATATTTCGCGCCTTCGTCAGACTTCAGGGTGCGCCAGTAATCAACGGCCTGCTCCCATTTCTCACCCTGCGGCGAGAACTGACGACCTTTCAGATAGTTGAAGGTGGTCTCATCCGGTGCCACCAGGCCCGCTTTCGCACCCATCTCAATCGCCATGTTGCACAGGGTCATACGACCTTCCATGCTCAGCGCCTGAATCGCCGGACCGCAGAATTCGACCACATAGCCGGTTCCGCCTGCGCTGCCGGTTTTGCCGATGATCGCCAGCACGATATCTTTAGCCGTAATGCCGGTTGACGCCTGGCCCAGCACTTCAATCTTCATGGTTTTTGCCCGACCCTGTTTCAGGGTCTGGGTAGCAAACACATGTTCAACTTCAGAGGTGCCGATACCAAAGGCCAGCGAGCCAAACGCACCGTGCGTGGCGGTGTGCGAGTCGCCGCACACAATCGTCATGCCCGGCAGCGTCATGCCCTGCTCAGGACCGATAACGTGGACGATGCCCTGGAACGGATGATTCAGGTCATACAGCTGTACGCCAAACTCAGCGCAGTTCTTCATCAGCTCCTGCATCTGAATACGCGCCATCTCTCCCGACGCATTGATATCTTTGGTCTGCGTAGAAACGTTGTGATCCATGGTGGCAAAGGTTTTGCCCGGCTGACGAACTTTACGTCCGTGCGCGCGCAGACCATCAAAGGCCTGGGGCGAGGTCACCTCATGGATCAGATGGCGATCAATGTAGAGTAACGGCGTTTCTTCTGGCGTTTCGTGGACGACATGTGCATCAAATAACTTCTGGTATAAGGTTTTCATTTTTTTATTTTTCCTCGGCGATAAAGCGGGCAATGATGCCGCCCATCTCATCTGTGCTGACCGCTGGGCCATCACCGGCTAAATCTTTGGTGCGATAGCCCTGTTCCAGCGCACGGCTGATGGCGCGTTCGATACTGTCGGCAGCCTCATCGGCATTCAGGCTGTAACGCAGCAGCAGCGACAGCGACAGGATCTGGGCGACCGGGTTGGCAATATTCTGACCGGCGATATCTGGCGCCGAGCCACCCGCGGGTTCGAACAGGCCAAAGCCCGCTTCATTCAGGCTGGCGGAAGGCAGCATCCCCATTGAGCCGGTGATCATGGCGCACTCATCAGAGAGAATGTCACCGAACAGGTTGGAGCAGAGCAGCACGTCAAACTGCGACGGGTCTTTGATCAACTGCATAGTGGCGTTGTCGATATAGATGTGGCTCAGCTGCACGTCCGGGTACTCTTTGGCCACTTCGTTGACGATTTCACGCCACATCACGGAGGTCTGCAGCACGTTGGCTTTATCAACCGAGGTGACTTTGTTACGGCGTTTGCGCGCCGATTCAAACGCGATGCGGGCGATGCGCTCAATTTCGAAACGGTGATAAACCTCGGTATCAAATGCACGCTCTTCCGGGCCGCTGCCTTCACGTCCTTTCGGCTGACCAAAGTAGATGCCGCCGGTCAGTTCACGCACGCACAGAATGTCGAAGCCTTTGGCAGCAATGTCGGCGCGCAGCGGGCAAAACGCCTCCAGTCCGCTGTAGAGTGCAGCCGGACGCAGGTTACTGAACAGCTTAAAATGTTTGCGCAGCGGCAGCAGCGCACCGCGCTCCGGCTGCGATGCCGGCGGTAAGTGCTCCCACTTCGGGCCGCCAACGGAACCAAACAGGATCGCGTCGGCCTGCTCGCAGCCTGCAACCGTTGCGGGTGGCAGGGGTTCGCCATGCTGATCGATAGCAATGCCGCCGACCGCATACTCCTGGGTGGTGATCTGCATATCAAAGCGCTGACGAATGGCATCCAGCACTTTCATAGCCTGCGCCATCACTTCCGGGCCGATACCATCACCGGGTAAAACTGCGATATGAGATGAGCTGGACATGGTTATACGGTTTCCTTCTGATCTTTAAATTTGCGCTGCAATTCTTGTTCAACCTGACGGGCACGCCAGATATTGTTCAGAGCGTTGACCATCGCTTTGGCGGAGGACTCCACAATATCGGTCGCCAGACCAATGCCGTGGAACTTGCGGCCGTTGTAGCTCACGACGATATCGACCTGACCCAGCGCATTCTCGCCGTGGCCTTTCGCGGTCAGCTTGTAGTTAACCAGCTCAGCGTCGAACTGGGTGATACGGTTAATCGCCTGGTAGACCGCGTCAACCGGGCCATTACCGGTGGCTGCATCCGATTTAGCGACATCGCCGCAGCCCAGATTGACAGAGGCGGTGGCGGTGATGCTGGAACCGGTCTGGACGTTAAATTCGTGCAGCTGGAAATGTTCCGGCTCTTCATTCTGCTTGTTGATGAAGGCCAGCGCTTCCAGGTCGTAATCGAAAACCTGACCTTTTTTATCGGCCAGTTTCAGGAAGGCGTCATACAGCGTATCCAGATTGTAATCCTGCTCGGCATAGCCCATCTCTTCCATACGATGTTTTACCGCCGCGCGGCCAGAACGTGAGGTCAGGTTCAGCTGGATTTTGTGTAAGCCGATCGATTCCGGCGTCAGGATTTCATAGTTCTCGCGGTTCTTCAGCACGCCATCCTGATGAATACCCGAGGAGTGAGCGAAGGCGTTAGAGCCGACCACTGCCTTGTTCGCCGGGATCGGCATGTTGCAGATCTGGCTGACCATCTGGCTGGTACGGTAGATTTCCTGATGATTGATATTGGTATGCACGTTCATGATCTGCTGGCGGGTTTTAATCGCCATGATCACCTCTTCCAGCGCACAGTTACCGGCACGTTCACCCAGGCCATTCATCGTTCCTTCAACCTGACGCGCGCCCGCCTGTACGGCAGCCAGGGCGTTGCCGGTTGCCATACCCAGGTCATCGTGAGTGTGAACAGAGATAATCGCTTTATCGATGTTAGGAACACGATTCATCAGCTCACTGATGATGTGGGCATACTCGCCTGGCAGGGTGTAGCCAACGGTATCCGGGATGTTGATGGTGGTGGCACCGGCGTTAATCGTGGCTTCTACCATCCGGCACAGGTCATCAATCGGGGTACGGCCGCCATCTTCGCAGGAGAACTCAACGTCGCTGGTATAATTACGCGCACGTTTCACCATATGCACCGCACGCTCAATCACTTCTGGCAGCGTGCTGCGCAGTTTGGTGGCGATGTGCATCGGTGAGGTAGCGATAAAGGTATGAATACGGAAGGCTTCGGCAACGCGCAGTGATTCGTACGCCGCATCAATATCTTTTTCCACACAGCGTGCCAGACCGCAAACCCGACTGTTTTTAATGGTGCGCGCAATGGTCTGCACAGACTCAAAGTCGCCCGGTGAGGAGACCGGGAAACCGACTTCCATCACATCCACGCCCATGCGCTCCAGCGCTAAAGCAATCTGCAATTTTTCTTTCACACTCAGGCTGGCCTGTAATGCCTGCTCACCGTCGCGCAGAGTGGTATCGAAAATAATGACTTGCTGGCTCATCGTAATCATCCTTATGCTTTTTCTGGCCTGGCAACGAGCATAAAAAAACCCGCGACAGGCGCGGGTTTTTAACTTTCAGCAGGTTTGAATCAGTGTTTGATTCCGCCCACAAGTCTACCGCGCAAGCTGAATGCGTTTAGTAGTAGACCGAGAAGGCGAACAGAACGAAACATGGATTCAAACCTTATAAAATGTTGTGCTGTACATATTGGTACTGGAATCACTCAGGGATGTCAACCTTCAATGCAGGGGTATTCTTAGTGGTGCCAGAGGAAGATATTCTGTTATTTAACGGTCAGGCAGCGTAATGAACAGCGCCGTAGTGGCTGCGGAGGCAATCGACCCGGGAATGAGCACTGATTCTGCGGGTATTTGATTTTATTGTGTTGAAAATTAAAGACTTTATCGGGAAGGTGTCTCACGAGGATACAGGATATATCACCTGCTCTTTAGCATAATCGAATGCGTCTCAGCGATTTACTGGTTAATTACGCCAGAAAAGAAAAGTGTCAGGCGATTGTGGGCCAGGGCAGCCGGGTAATAAGTTTTCGTTATTTCTTAGATCACGCTGAAAATAATTTCTTAATCAGCATTTTCCTCTGCGGTTCTGCCGCGTAATTAGTTTAATCCGCGCAGCCAATTCTTATCGGGCAGAGCCTTTACGCCCCTGCCTTTTAATTTACGTGGGTTTGCGGTTTGCCTGCCCGGTTAACTGCGGTTATGGTAATCGACCTACTCTCAGAAAAATAAACTCAACAGATTTCTCTGTAACCGGACAGCGGCAGTTGTTTCCGCTGTCATGCATAAACATAAGATTTTGATTGGCAAAGCAGGCACCGGGGCTATGTGGTACGCGTTAACGGGCGTATTAACAGAGCCGGGTCCGCAAGCCTGGAGGCAGAAGATGGAGATGTTGTCAGGAGCCGAAATGGTCGTCCGTTCGTTAATCGATCAGGGCGTTAAGCAGGTATTCGGTTATCCGGGTGGCGCAGTGTTGGATATCTATGATGCGCTGCAAACCGTCGGGGGTATCGATCACATTCTGGTGCGTCATGAGCAGGGTGCGGTGCACATGGCTGACGGCCTGGCGCGCGCCACCGGTGAAGTCGGCGTGGTGCTCGTCACCTCCGGACCCGGCGCAACCAATGCGATTACCGGTATCGCCACCGCTTATATGGACTCGATTCCGCTGGTGATCCTCTCGGGTCAGGTTCCCTCGTCGCTGATTGGCTATGACGCCTTTCAGGAGTGCGACATGGTCGGCATCTCTCGTCCGGTAGTGAAGCACAGCTTCCTGGTGAAAAGTACCGAAGAGATCCCAACCGTGTTGAAAAAGGCGTTCTGGCTGGCTTCCACCGGACGTCCGGGGCCGGTGGTGATCGATCTGCCGAAAGATATTCTGAATCCGGCCAATAAGTTGCCTTATCACTGGCCGGATACGGTGAGCATGCGCTCCTACAATCCGACCATTCAGGGCCATAAAGGTCAGATTAAGCGTGCGCTGACCACGTTGCTGGCCGCGAAGAAGCCGGTGATCTACGCTGGTGGTGGTGCCATTACCGCAGGCTGCGAAGCCGAACTGTTAAAGCTGGCCGAAAGCCTGAATATTCCGGTGACGACCTCGCTGATGGGCCTGGGCGCGTTCCCTGGCACTCATCGTCAGTGCGTTGGCATGCTCGGTATGCACGGCACGTACGAAGCCAACATGACGATGCACAATACCGACCTGATTTTTGGTATTGGTGTGCGCTTTGATGACCGCACCACCAACAACCTGGCGAAGTATTGTCCCAACGCCACGGTGATGCATATCGATATCGACCCGACCTCTATCTCTAAGACGGTGGCGGCGGATATCCCGATTGTCGGTGATGCGAAGCAGGTGCTGCAGCAGATGCTGGAGTTACTGGCGCAAAGCGAAAGCCAGCGCGCTGAGAGCCTGCACGACTGGTGGCAGGAGATTGAGGGCTGGCGCAGTCGTCACTGCCTGGAATTTGATCGCACCAGCGACAAAATCAAGCCGCAGGCAGTGATTGAAACTATCAGCCGTCTGACCAAAGGCGATGCGTATGTGACCTCGGATGTGGGCCAGCATCAGATGTTTGCTGCGCTCTATTATCCTTTCGACAAACCGCGTCGCTGGATCAACTCCGGTGGTCTGGGCACCATGGGCTTTGGCCTGCCTGCTGCGCTGGGCGTGAAGATGGCGCTGCCGGATGAAACAGTCATCTGCGTAACGGGCGATGGCAGTATCCAGATGAACATTCAGGAGCTTTCCACCGCGCTGCAGTACGATCTGCCGGTGCTGGTGCTGAACCTGAATAACCGGGTGCTGGGCATGGTGAAGCAGTGGCAGGATATGATCTACTCCGGTCGTCACTCCCAGTCTTATATGGAGTCACTGCCTGACTTCGTGCGTCTGGCGGAAGCCTACGGCCACGTCGGGATCGCGATTGAGCACCCGGCTGAGCTGGAAGAGAAGCTGGCGCTGGCGCTGGAAACCCTGGCGAAGGGACGTCTGGTATTTGTGGATGTCACCGTTGACGGTAGCGAGCATGTTTACCCGATGCAGATTCGCGGTGGCAGCATGGATGAGATGTGGTTGAGCAAAACGGAGAGGACATAATTATGCGTCGTATTTTATCAGTTCTGCTGGAGAACGAATCCGGCGCATTATCCCGTGTCGTCGGCCTGTTCTCGCAGCGCGGCTATAACATTGAGAGCCTGACCGTGGCGCCAACGGATGATCCTACGCTGTCGCGGATGACCATTCAGACGGTGGGCGATCAGAAGGTGCTGGAGCAGATTGAAAAGCAGCTGCACAAGCTGGTAGATGTGCTGCGCGTTACCGAGCTGGGGCAGGGCGCCTATGTTGAGCGCGAAATCATGCTGGTGAAGATTCAGGCGAGCGGCTACGGACGTGAAGAGGTGAAGCGTAACGCCGAGATCTTCCGCGGTCAGATCATCGACGTGACGCCGACGCTGTACACGGTTCAGCTGGCAGGCACCAGTGACAAACTGGACGCCTTTCTGAGTACCGTCCGCGATGTTGCCGAAATTGTTGAAGTGGCACGCTCCGGTATCGTCGGCGTTTCACGCGGCGATCGTATCATGCGTTAATCACGCAGCGTCATCATCAATCCTCACCTAACCCGGCGAAATGCCGGGTTTTTTTATTTTTTATGCGCCAGGCGAGTTACATTCAGAAAAGCGGTTGCTCCGCGCACTTTTCTGCTGTTAGATGATAGCCATGAGTTATCCATAGCTTAACTGCGGCTATTTCTGCCGTAAAAGCGGATTTGATGGTGGGGTTATCGTGAAACTGGATGAAATTGCGCGTTTGGCAGGCGTGTCGCGCACCACGGCCAGTTATGTGATCAATGGCAAAGCGCGGCAGTATCGTGTCAGCGACAAAACCGTTGAGAAAGTCATGGCGGTGGTACGTGAGCATAATTATCACCCCAATGCGGTGGCTGCCGGGCTGCGCGCCGGGCGTACGCGCTCAATTGGGTTAGTGATCCCCGATCTGGAAAATACCAGTTATACCCGTATTGCGAACTATCTTGAGCGGCAGGCCCGTCAGCGCGGCTATCAGCTGCTGATCGCCTGTTCTGAAGATCAGCCCGATAACGAGATGCGCTGCATTGAGCATCTGTTACAGCGGCAGGTCGATGCGATCATCGTCTCTACCTCGTTACCGCCAGAGCATCCCTTTTATCAGCGCTGGATCAACGATCCCCTGCCGATTATTGCGTTAGATCGCGCGCTGGATCGTGAACATTTCACCAGCGTAGTGGGTGCCGATCAGGACGATGCCCATATGCTGGCGGCTGAACTGCGTCAGCTTGAGGTCAAAAATGTGCTGTTCCTCGGTGCGTTACCCGAGCTGTCGGTAAGTTTCCTGCGCGAGCTGGGTTTCCGCGATGCATGGAAAGACGATCCCCGGCCGATTGACTACATCTACTGCAATAGCTTCGAACGCACAGCCGCCGCGGCACTGTTTGAACAATACCTTGAAGATCACCCGATGCCGGAGGCGCTTTTTACCACCTCATTTGGTCTGCTGCAGGGTGTGATGGATGTGACGCTGAAACGAGACGGACGGCTTCCGACCGAGCTGGCCATCGCCACCTTTGGCGACCACGAATTACTGGACTTTCTTGAGTGTCCGGTGCTGGCGGTGGGTCAGCGTCATCGCGACGTGGCAGAGCGCGTGCTGGAATTAGTTTTAGCCTCGCTGGATGAACCCAGAAAACCAAAACCCGGGTTAACCCGCATTCGCCGTAATTTATACCGTCGCGGACAATTAAGCCGAAAAGTTAAATGAGTCACGGGCAGTATTACGCTGCCCGCCCATTTTATTTAACGATTTAACTGATTAAATAAACAGGTCGACGTAAAAAAGCGTAAATTCTGCTCATCAAATCTAACAAAGCAGAAAGGGTTATTTTTATTATCTGCTTACAACTTCAACAAACTTACTTTCCCGTCTGGCCTGAAGCCGCTGGGCTTCCTTTCGGAAATCCCCTAAAATGCCGCCGCTGTCTCAGAAACCACGATTAATATTTAGCCCTTTACATTGTTTCATTTTTAGTCGTTTTTTCCCGGGTCGTTTTTTTTATTCAGGTATTCATCGGCTTAATTTTTACTTTCCCCTTTTATTCGTTTATATCGTCGCCAGAGATTAATTCTTCACTCTGTAAATAGTGATATTCACCTGCCGCTCCGGCTTGACAAGGATTTCATGGGATCCTTAAACTCGTTTCGTGGTAAAAAGTGGGATAAAGTGGCGTAAATGGGTGATGAGGAGAAGAGACTGGCATGTTCCGCGGAGCAACGTTAGTCAATCTCGACAGCAAAGGGCGGCTCGCCGTACCTACGCGATATCGCGATTTGCTGATTGGGGAGTCTCAGGGGCAGATGGTCTGTACCATCGACCTCCACCAGCCATGCCTGTTGCTTTATACCCTGCCCGAATGGGAAATCATTGAAAAAAAGCTGGCACGCCTTTCCAGTATGAATCCACTTGAGCGCCGCGTGCAGCGTTTGCTGCTGGGGCATGCCAGTGAATGTCAGATGGACAGTGCAGGCCGCCTGCTGCTGGCGAATACGCTTCGGCAGCACGCAAAATTAACCAAAGAAGTGATGCTGGTTGGACAGTTCAATAAATTTGAGCTGTGGGATGAACAGACCTGGTATCAACAAGTCAGGGACGATATTGACGCAGAACAGTCGGCTCAGGAGCCTTTATCTGAGCGGTTGCAGGACTTGTCGCTATAGCTATGCAGGAAAATTTCAAACATACCACCGTGCTGTTGGATGAGGCGGTTAACGGCCTCAATATCAGGGAAGACGGTATTTACATCGACGGCACTTTTGGTCGTGGTGGCCATTCACGCCTGATTCTTTCGCAGCTGGGAGAGAAGGGAAAGCTGATCGCCATCGATCGTGATCCGCAAGCTATCGCCGCTGCCGCAGAGATCACCGACCCGCGTTTTTCAATTATTCATGGCCCTTTTTCCGCGCTGGCAGAGTATGTCTCTGAACGGGATCTGGTCGGAAAGATTGACGGCATTTTGCTGGACCTGGGGGTTTCATCACCGCAGCTGGATGACGCCGAACGTGGCTTCTCCTTTATGCGTGACGGACCGCTGGATATGCGAATGGACCCGTCGCGCGGGCACTCCGCCGCAGAATGGTTGCTGCACGCGGAAGAGGCGGATATCGCGTTTGTCCTGAAGACTTACGGTGAAGAGCGATTCGCCAAACGTATCGCCCGGGCCATTGTCGAGCGTAATCGCGAACAGCCGATGACCCGGACCCGGGAACTGGCTGAGGTGATCTCAATCGCCATGCCGGTAAAAGATAAGTTTAAGCATCCGGCCACGCGCAGCTTCCAGGCGATTCGTATCTGGATTAACAGCGAACTGGAAGAGATCGATATTGCCCTGAAAGGCGCTGTTGAAGTGCTGGCTCCGCAGGGTCGTCTCTCTGTTATCAGCTTCCATTCACTGGAAGATCGGCTGGTGAAGCGCTTTATGCGCGATCAGAGTCGCGGGCCGCAGGTGCCGCCTGGGATTCCTATGACTGAACATCAGCTGCGTGCCCTGGGTGGGCGTGAACTGAAGTTGCTCGGCAAAATGTCGCCGGGTGACGCTGAAGTCTCTGAAAACCCACGTGCGCGCAGCTCGGTATTACGTATCGCGGAGAAAACCGACGCATGATCGGTAATGAGCGTCACAGTCTGCCTGCCGTCATCGGCGGGGATCTGCTGCGAAAGGGCAAGATTCCGGTGCTGTTGCTGATCGCTGTAGTGGTTTCTGCCGTGCTGGTGGTGACCACCACCCATAAAACACGGCTGTTAACCGCGCAGCGCGAACAGCTGGTGCTGGAGCGTGACGCACTCGATATTGAGTGGCGCAACCTGATCCTGGAAGAGAATGCACTGGGCGATCACAGCCGTGTTGAACGCATCGCCACCGAGAAGCTGCAACTGCAGCACGTTGATCCTTCACAAGAAAATATCGTGGTGCAGAAATAAGGACCTCAGATAGCGAATGAGCGGCACAGGCAGAACGCTGAAATTGAAGAAACCGGAAGATAAAGCCAGCTTTGTAAGCTGGCGTTTTGCGTTGCTGTGCGGCTGTATTTTACTGGCGCTGGGTGGATTGCTGTCACGTGTGGCCTGGCTGCAGGTGATTAATCCTGGCAAGCTGGTAAAAGAGGGCGATCTGCGCTCGCTGCGTGTTCAGGCGGTGCCCACCTCACGCGGTATGATCAGCGATCGCGCCGGACGCCCGCTGGCAGTCAGCGTGCCGGTCAACGCTATCTGGGCCGATCCCAAAGAGCTGCACGCCGGTGGCGGCGTGACGCTGGACAGCCGCTGGAAGGCGCTTTCCGATGCGCTCTCTATTCCCCTTGATCAGCTGGCCGCCCGCGTGAATGCCAATCCCAAAGGCCGCTTTGTCTATCTGGCGCGCCAGGTCAATCCGGCTATCGGCGACTACGTTAAAAAACTCAAACTTCCCGGTATTCATCTGCGCGAAGAGTCGCGCCGTTACTATCCTGCCGGGCAGGTCACCTCCCATCTCATTGGCTTTACCAACATCGACGGGCAGGGCATTGAAGGCATCGAGAAGAGCTTTGATAAGTGGCTGACCGGTGCACCCGGCGAGCGGACGGTGCGCAAAGATCGGTACGGTCGGGTCATCGAGGATATCTCTTCGGTGGACAGCCGGGCCGCTCATAACCTGACGCTGAGCATTGATGAGCGGTTACAGGCGCTGGTTTACCGTGAACTGAATAACGCCGTTGCCTTTAACAAAGCGGAATCGGGTACGGCGGTGCTGGTGGATGTCAATACCGGTGAAGTGCTGGCGATGGCCAACAGCCCGGCTTACAACCCGAACAATCTCGGCAACACGCCAAAAGATCTGATGCGTAACCGCGCCATCACCGACATTTTCGAACCTGGCTCTACCGTGAAGCCGATGGTGGTGATGACGGCGTTGCAGCGTGGTGTGGTGAGAGAGAACAGCGTCCTGAATACCGTGCCGTACCGCGTCAATGGTCATGAGATCAAAGATGTGGCGCGCTACAACGAATTGACCCTGACAGGGGTTTTACAGAAGTCGAGTAACGTCGGTGTTTCACGTCTGGCGTTAGCGATGCCTTCCTCAGCGCTGGTAGAAACTTACGCGCGCTTTGGACTGGGCAAACCGACCAATTTGGGGCTGGTCGGGGAAAGCAGTGGCTTATACCCTAAAAAACAACGGTGGTCTGACATAGAGAGGGCCACCTTCTCTTTCGGCTACGGGCTAATGGTAACGCCGTTACAGTTAGCGCGAGTCTACGCAACGATTGGCAGCTATGGCATTAATCGCCCGCTGTCGATCACCAAAGTGGATCCGCCCGTCGCGGGACAACGCGTTTTCGATGAGTCACTGGTGAAAACCGTGATGCACATGATGGAAAGCGTGGCGCTGCCCGGTGGCGGGGGCGTCAAAGCGGCAATCAAGGGTTATCGCATTGCGATAAAAACCGGTACGGCGAAAAAGGTCGGGCCGGACGGACGCTACGTCAATAAATACATTGCCTACACCGCAGGCGTCGCGCCTGCCAGTCATCCCCGATTCGCGCTGGTGGTGGTGATCAACGATCCCCAGGCCGGCAAGTATTACGGCGGTGCGGTCTCCGCTCCGGTATTTGGAGCCATCATGGGTGGCGTACTGCGTACCATGAACATCGAGCCGGACGCGTTACCGACCAATGACAAGAATGAGCTGGTGACTAACAGAAGTGAGGAATCAAGTGACAGATCGTAACCTGCGCGATTTACTCGGCCCTTGGGTGCCAGGCGCGCCGGCGCGCCCACTGCGTGACATGACCCTGGATAGCCGCATTGCGGCTTCTGGCGATCTGTTTGTCGCTGTTGCAGGCCATCAGGTTGATGGACGCCGTTTCATTCCGCAGGCAATTGCGCAGGGCGTTGCCGCTGTGGTGGCGGAAGCTGAGGGTGAAGCGGTCGACGGCGAAATCCGTGAAATGCACGGCGTACCGGTTATCTATCTGGCGCAGCTGCATCAGCGCCTTTCGGCCCTGGCAGGCCGTTTTTATCAGCAGCCGGGCGAAAAACAGAAGCTGATTGGCGTCACCGGCACCAACGGTAAAACCACCACCACCCAGCTGCTGGCGCAGTGGGCGACGCTACTGGGTGAGACCAGCGCGGTGATGGGCACCGTCGGTAATGGGCTGGTAGGTCATTTAGCGGCGGCAGAAAATACCACGGGTTCAGCGGTTGATGTTCAGCATCTGCTGCACGATCTGGCTGAAAAAGGGGCGACCCTGACCGCAATGGAAATCTCGTCACACGGACTGGTTCAGCATCGCGTCGCTGCGCTGCCGTTTGCCGCGGCGGTCTTCACCAATCTCAGTCGCGATCACCTCGATTACCACGGTGATATGCAGAGCTATGAGTCAGCTAAATGGCTGCTCTTTTCTGAGCATCAGGTCGGGCAGGCGATTCTTAACGCGGATGACGAAGTCGGTCGTCGCTGGCTGGCGCGCTTACCTGATGCCGTTGCGGTCACCATGGAGGATAACCTCCAGCCGGGCTGCCACGGGCGCTGGCTTAAAGCCGATGCGGTGGATTACCACGATAACGGCGCACATATTCGTTTCAGCTCCAGCTGGGGCAACGGCGAAATCGACAGTCCGCTGATGGGTGCCTTCAACGTCAGCAATCTGATGCTGGCGCTGGCGACGCTGCTGTCACTGGATTATCCGCTGGCGACGCTAATCAGCGTTGCACCGCAGTTGCAGCCGGTCAACGGACGTATGGAAGTGTTCAGCGCCGCAGGAAAACCGACGGTTGTCGTGGATTATGCCCACACCCCGGATGCGCTGGAAAAAGCGCTGGAAGCGGCACGTCTGCACTGCAAAGGAAAACTCTGGTGCCTGTTTGGCTGCGGCGGTGACCGTGACAAAGGCAAACGCCCGTTAATGGGCGCGATTGCTGAGCAATATGCGGATGTGGTGGTGATTACGGATGACAATCCGCGCAGCGAAGATCCGCAGGCGATTGTAAAAGATATTCTGACCGGTTTGCTGGACCCAGGCCGCGCCCGCGTGGTCTCTGGTCGTGCGCAGGCGGTCACTAACACCATTATGCAGGCGCAGCCCGACGATATCGTACTGGTGGCTGGCAAAGGCCATGAAGATTATCAGATCATTGGCAATCGCCGTCTCGACTACTCCGATCGTGCCACCGTTGCGGCACTGCTGGGAGGCGTTGCATGATTCCGGTTTCATTAAAAACCCTGGCGGAGATCACCGGCGGCACGCTGCACGGCAGCGATTTAACGCTGAGTGACGTGACCACCGATACCCGCAAAGTGACGGCGGGCAGCCTGTTTGTTGCACTGGTGGGCGAACGCTTTGATGCGCACGACTTCGCCGGCGATGCCATTGCGAATGGCGCACAGGCGCTACTGGTAAGTAAGCATTTACCTGTCGCTGTGCCACAGGTGGTGGTTGAAGATACCCGTCTCGCCTTTGGCAGGCTGGGTGCATGGGTTCGTCAGCAGTCGAACGCCCGTGTAGTGGCGCTGACCGGCTCCTCCGGCAAAACCTCGGTTAAAGAGATGACGGCGGCGATTCTGCGTCAGTGTGGCGAAACGCTCTACACCGCAGGCAATCTCAACAACGATTATGGCGTACCGATGACGCTGCTGCGGCTGACCGCAGAACATCAGTATGCGGTCATTGAACTCGGTGCGAATCATCAGGGCGAAATCGCTTACACCACCGATCTGGTTCAACCGGAAAGCGCGCTGGTGAATAACCTGGCCGCGGCGCATCTGGAAGGCTTTGGTTCGCTGGCCGGTGTCGCTAAAGCCAAGGGCGAGATCTTCCAGGGCTTACCGGCTCACGGCATTGCGATTCTGAACGCAGAGAGCAATGACTGGCCCAACTGGCAGAGCACGCTGCAGGATAAAACCGTGTGGCGTTTCTCACCGCAGGCGGCAGAGTGTGAATTCTCCGCCCGTGATATCCGCATTGCTCAGGATGGTACCCATTTTGTGATGATAACGCCGCGTGGCGAAGCTGAGATCGTGCTGCCATTGCCGGGTCGGCATAACATAGCCAACGCCCTGGCGGCGGCGGCACTGGCTCTGTCAGTGGATGCACCGCTTAGCGCCGTTCAGCAGGGGCTGAAAAACCTGCAGTCGGTGCCAGGTCGTTTGTTCCCGGTTCGCCTCTCTGCGCATCAGCTGCTGCTGGATGACAGCTACAACGCTAACGTCGGTTCGATGACAGCAGCTGTTCAGGTCCTGTCAGAGATGCCGGGTTACCGGGTGCTGGTCACGGGTGATATGGCGGAACTGGGTGAAGAGACCGAAAGTTGTCACCGCGAAGTGGGGCAAGCGGCACGTGATGCAGGCATTGATCGCGTGCTGAGCACCGGAAAATTCAGCCATTTCATCAGTGAAAGCAGTGAAGTTGGCGAACATTTCAGCGATAAGACTGCGCTGACTGAACGTTTGCGTCAATTGTTGTCCGAACACTCAGAAATTACCGTCCTGATAAAAGGTTCACGTAGTGCCGCCATGGAGCAGGTAGTACAGAGCTTAAAGGAGAAAGGAACATGTTAGTTTGGCTGGCCGAGCATCTGGTCGCTTTTTATTCGGGATTTAACGTCTTTTCCTATCTGACGTTTCGCGCCATTGTCAGCCTGCTGACCGCGTTATTCATCTCTCTCTGGATGGGGCCGCGCCTGATCGCCTGGCTGCAGAAATTACAGATTGGCCAGGTCGTCCGTAACGATGGCCCGGAATCGCATTTCAGTAAGCGCGGCACGCCGACCATGGGCGGCATCATGATTCTGACCTCCATCACCATTTCGGTGCTGATGTGGGCATATCCGTCGAATCCCTATGTCTGGTGCGTGCTGTTCGTGTTAATCGGCTTTGGCATCATCGGCTTTGTCGATGACTACCGCAAAGTGGTACGCAAAGACACCAAAGGCCTGATCGCCCGCTGGAAATATTTCTGGATGTCGGTAATTTCGCTGGGCGTCGCGTTCGGGCTCTATGCGGCGGGCAAAGATACCCCCGCGACCCAACTGGTCGTGCCCTTTTTCAAAGACATCATGCCGCAGCTAGGTCTGTTTTATGTGCTGCTGGCTTACTTTGTGATTGTCGGAACGGGTAATGCGGTCAATCTGACCGATGGCCTGGATGGGCTGGCGATTATGCCAACCGTCTTTGTCGCCGCGGGCTTTGCGCTGGTTGCCTGGGCCACCGGTAACGTGAAGTTTGCTGAATATCTGCACATTCCCTATCTGCGTCACGCCGGTGAGCTGGTGATTGTCTGTACCGCCATTGTCGGGGCAGGGCTGGGCTTCCTGTGGTTCAACACCTATCCGGCTCAGGTCTTTATGGGCGACGTGGGTTCGCTGGCACTGGGCGGCGCGCTGGGCACCATTGCGGTGTTGCTGCGTCAGGAATTTTTACTGGTGATCATGGGCGGCGTGTTTGTGGTTGAAACGCTGTCGGTGATCCTGCAGGTGGGATCGTTTAAGTTGCGCGGCCAGCGTATTTTCCGCATGGCGCCGATCCATCACCACTATGAACTTAAGGGCTGGCCGGAACCGCGCGTCATTGTGCGCTTCTGGATTATTTCGCTAATGCTGGTGCTGATTGGCCTGGCCACGCTGAAGGTGCGTTAATCATGGCTGACTATCGGGGTAGAAAAGTCGTCATCATCGGGCTGGGCCTCACCGGGCTCTCCTGTGTTGATTTCTTTTTAGCGCAGGGCGTAACGCCTCGCGTGATGGACACCCGTGTCTCGCCACCGGGGCTGGATAAATTGCCCGGGCAGGTTGAACGCCATCTGGGCGGCATCAACGGCGACTGGCTGCTGGCGGCCGATCTGATTGTTGCCAGCCCTGGCGTCGCGCTGGCGCATCCGATTCTCAGCGAAGCCGTCGAAGCCGGCATTGAAATTGTCGGTGACATTGAGCTCTTTTGCCGCGAGGCGCAGGCGCCGATCGTGGCGATCACCGGCTCCAACGGTAAAAGCACGGTGACTACGCTGGTGGGTGAAATGGCGAAAGCCGCAGGCTGGCAGGTGGGCGTCGGCGGCAATATTGGTCTGCCCGCGCTGAGTCTGCTGCAGTCACCGGCGCAACTCTATGTACTGGAACTCTCCAGTTTTCAGCTGGAGACCACGCACAGTCTGAAAGCCGCGGCGGCAACCATACTTAACGTCAGCGAAGATCATATGGATCGCTATCCGCTGGGTATGCAGCAGTATCGCGCCGCTAAGCTGCGGGTCTATGAAAATGCACAGGTCTGCATCGTTAACGCCGATGATGCCCTGACGATGCCGGTACGCGGCGCGGACACCCGCTGCGTCAGCTTTGGTGTCGATTTCGGGGACTACCACCTTAACAAGCAGCAGGGCAGTATCTGGTTGCGGGTGAAAGGCGAGAAGGTCCTGAACACGGCCGAAATGAAGATGGTGGGACAGCACAACTACACCAATGCGCTGGCTGCGCTGGCGCTGGCCGATGCGGTGGGTCTGCCACGCGCCTCCAGTCTGGCCGCCTTAACGCACTTTAACGGTCTGGCGCATCGCTTCCAGCTGGTCCATGAGCATCAGGGCGTGCGCTGGATCAATGACTCCAAAGCCACCAACGTCGGCAGCACCGAAGCAGCGCTGAATGGCCTGCAGGTGAAGGGAACGCTGTGGCTGCTGATGGGCGGTGATGGCAAGTCGGCCGATTTTACGCCGCTGATCCCCTGGCTGCAGGGCGACAATGTGCGCCTTTACTGCTTTGGTCGCGATGGCGATGCGCTGGCGGCGCTGCGTCCTGAAATCGCCGTGCGCACTGAAACCATGCGCCAGGCGATGGAGCAGATTGCGCCGCAGGTTAAAGCAGGCGATATGGTTCTGCTGTCGCCAGCCTGTGCCAGCCTTGACCAGTTCCGAAACTTTGAGCAGCGCGGTGAGCAGTTCGCGCAACTGGCGAAGGAGCTGAGCTGATGCGTATTCCTGGTGCCGGACTGGCGGGATATTTCTCAGGACGCCTGAAAGACTGGGTCATGGGCGCACGCGAAAGTGATGACTCTTCGCTGGTGCTCTATGACCGCACACTGCTATGGCTGACGCTGGGCCTGGCGGTGATTGGTTTCGTGATGGTGACGTCGGCTTCAATGCCGGTGGGTCAGCGTCTGAATGACGATCTCTTTTATTTTGCCAAGCGCGATGCTTTCTACATCGTGCTGGCTGTATGTATGGCGCTGGTCACGCTGCGGGTGCCGATGGATTTCTGGCAGCGCTACAGCAACGTGATGCTGATGGTCACGGTCGCGATGCTGCTGATTGTTCTGGTGGTCGGTAGCTCGGTTAACGGTGCATCGCGCTGGATCGCGCTGGGTCCGCTGCGTATTCAGCCTGCAGAGCTGTCGAAGCTCTCTCTGTTCTGCTATCTCGCCAGTTATCTGGTGCGCAAAGTGGAAGAGGTGCGTAACAACTTCTGGGGCTTCTGTAAGCCGATGGGCGTGATGGTGGTGCTGGCCGTGTTACTGCTGGCGCAGCCGGATCTCGGTACGGTGGTTGTGCTGTTTGTGACGACCCTGGCGATGCTGTTCCTGGCGGGCGCCAAACTGTGGCAGTTCCTGGCAATCATCGGTTCCGGCATCTTTGCGGTGATCCTGCTGATCATTGCAGAACCCTACCGTATGCGCCGTGTGACCTCGTTCTGGAACCCGTGGGAAGATCCCTTTGGTAGCGGCTACCAGCTGACCCAGTCACTGATGGCATTTGGTCGCGGGGAATTCTGGGGCCAGGGGCTCGGTAACTCCGTGCAAAAGCTGGAATATCTGCCCGAAGCGCATACCGACTTTATTTTCGCCATCATCGGGGAAGAACTCGGCTACGTCGGTGTGGTAATGGCACTTTTAATGGTATTCTTCGTCGCTTTTCGTGCGATGTCGATTGGCCGTCGTGCTCTGGAACTGGATCAGCGTTTTTCCGGCTTTTTAGCCTGTTCAATCGGAGTCTGGTTCAGCTTCCAGGCGCTGGTTAACGTCGGTGCAGCAGCCGGTATGTTACCGACCAAAGGTCTGACCTTACCGCTGATCAGTTACGGTGGGTCAAGTCTGATCATTATGTCGACTGCCATCGTCTTTTTATTACGCATAGATTATGAAACGCGCCTGGCGAAAGCGCAGGCGTTTACCCGAGGTGGTCGATGAGCGGTAAGCGATTGATGGTGATGGCAGGCGGAACCGGCGGACATGTCTTTCCCGGTCTGGCTGTCGCCCATCATCTGATGGAACAGGGCTGGCAGGTCCGCTGGTTAGGCACTGCTGACCGTATGGAAGCCGATCTGGTGCCAAAGCACGGCATCGACATCGACTTCATCCGCATCAGCGGATTACGTGGTAAAGGCATGAAGGCGTTGCTGCTGGCACCGCTGCGCATCTTTAATGCATGGCGTCAGGCCCGTCGCATCATGAAGGCCTGGCAGCCGGATGTCGTGCTGGGCATGGGTGGCTACGTTTCCGGTCCTGGCGGCTTAGCGGCCTGGAGTTGCGGTATTCCGGTGGTGCTGCATGAGCAGAACGGTATTGCCGGGCTGACCAACAAATGGCTGGCGAAAATCGCTACGAAAGTATTGCAGGCGTTTCCGGGCGCGTTTCCCGCCGCCGATGTGGTGGGAAATCCGGTTCGCACTGATGTACTGGCACTGCCTTTACCCGCGCAACGTCTGGCAGATCGTCATGGCCCGATACGGGTGCTGGTGATCGGTGGCAGTCAGGGTGCGCGGATACTGAACCAGACGCTGCCGCAGGTTGCCGCGCTGGTGGGTGATGAGATCACCCTGTGGCATCAGACCGGTAAAGGGTCGTTGCCCGAAACAGAGAAAGCTTATCAGCAGGTCGGGCAGACGCAGCACAAGGTGAGCGAGTTTATTGATGACATGGCTGCCGCCTACGCCTGGGCTGATGTGGTGGTGTGCCGCTCCGGCGCGTTAACCGTGAGCGAAGTCGCTGCCGCTGGCTTACCGGCGATTTTCGTGCCATTTCAGCACAAAGATCGCCAGCAGTACTGGAACGCGCTGCCGCTGGAGAAAGCGGGCGCCGCCAGAATTTTTGAGCAGCCGCAATTTACTGCGGAGGCTGTAGCGGATCAGCTACGCCACTGGGATCGCGCAACACTGCTGACGATGGCTGAGCAGGCCCGTCAGGTGGCGATCCCCGATGCGACTGAACGGGTCGCTCAGGAAGTGGCTCGCGCCGCAAAGTAATCATTCCGGTCAGCGCGTCTGACCTGTACCCGGACTGGGTACAAACTGAAATAGCAGGTAACTGAGAGCGATGAATACACAACAATTGGCAAAACTGCGTTCTATCGTGCCCGAGATGCGTCGCGTCCGGCACATCCACTTTGTCGGCATCGGCGGTGCTGGCATGGGCGGTATTGCCGAAGTGTTAGCAAATGAAGGCTACCATATCAGCGGTTCAGATCTGGCCCCTAACCCGGTGACGCAGAACCTGATTGCGCTGGGTGCCACCATTTATTTTAACCATCGCCCCGAAAACGTGACCGATGCCAGCGTCGTGGTGGTTTCCAGCGCCGTTTCGCAGGATAACCCAGAACTGGTGGCGGCACGTGAACAGCGTATCCCGGTGATCCGTCGCGCGGAGATGCTGGCTGAGCTGATGCGTTTTCGTCACGGCATCGCCGTTGCGGGTACCCATGGCAAAACGACCACCACGGCGATGGTGTCGAGTATTTATGCGGAAGCGGGTCTCGATCCGACTTTTGTTAACGGCGGACTGGTCAAAGCAGCAGGCACCCATGCCCGTCTGGGTCACAGCCGGTATCTGATTGCTGAAGCGGATGAGAGTGATGCGTCGTTCCTGCATCTGCAACCGATGGTGGCGATTGTGACCAACATCGAAGCTGACCATATGGACACTTATCAGGGCGATTTTGAGAACCTGAAGCAGACGTTTATTAACTTCCTGCACAACCTGCCGTTTTACGGTCGTGCGGTGATGTGTGTGGATGATGCGGTTATTCGTGATCTGATCCCACGCGTGGGACGCCATATCACCACGTACGGTTTCAGTGATGATGCTGACCTGCGCATTGAAAATTATGAACAGAGTGGCGCGCAGGGGCATTTCACCTTGATCCGTCAGGATAAAGCACCGCTGCAGATTACGCTGAACGCGCCGGGACGCCACAACGCCCTGAATGCGGCAGCCGCCGTCGCCGTCGCCAGTGAAGAAGGCATTGAAGACAATGCTATCCTGGCTGCGCTGGAGAGTTTCCAGGGCACGGGCCGTCGCTTTGATCTGCTGGGTGAATTCCCGACAGAGCCGGTCAACGGACAGCCGGGCACCGCGATGCTGGTTGATGATTACGGTCATCATCCCACCGAAGTGGACGCGACAATTAAAGCCGCGCGCGCAGGCTGGCCGGATAAAAAACTGGTGATGGTGTTTCAGCCGCACCGTTACAGCCGTACCCGCGATCTGTTTGATGATTTCGCCAACGTACTGTCGCATGTGGATGTGTTGCTGATGCTGGATGTTTACTCTGCCGGTGAAACCGCTATTCCGGGTGCTGACAGCCGTTCGCTGTGCCGTGCGATTCGTAATCGCGGCAAGGTGGATCCGATTCTGGTGCCGGAACATGACGCGCTGCCAGAGATGCTGGCACCGCTGCTGTCAGGCAATGACCTGATTCTGGTGCAGGGAGCCGGTAACGTCGGCAAGGTTGCCCGCAAGCTGGCTGACACTAAGCTCCAGCCGGAACGCAAAGCGGAGGATCGTCATGGCGGATAAAGTTGCAGTATTAATGGGTGGCACCTCGGCAGAGCGCGAGGTTTCGCTGAACTCAGGTCAGGCCGTCCTCGCCGGATTACGGGAAATGGGCATTGATGCGCATGGCATCGATACCCGTGATGTCTCTGTGCTGACGCTGAAAGAGCAGGGCTTTACCAAAGCCTTTATCGCACTGCATGGCCGGGGCGGCGAAGATGGCACGCTGCAGGCGGTGCTGGAGTTCCTGCAACTGCCGTACACCGGCAGCGGCGTGATGGCATCGGCCGTGACTATGGATAAGCTGCGCACCAAGCTGCTGTGGCAGGGACGTGGTTTACCGTCAGGAAAGTTTGTCTGGCTGACGCGTCAGCAGTTTGATGCCGGTCTGGACGCAGAAAACAACGCGGCAATTGCGGCACTTGGCCTGCCGTTGTTCGTCAAGCCAGCCTGTGAAGGCTCCAGCGTGGGCATCAGTCGGGTTAACGATCTGAGCGCGCTGCCGGCGGCACTGGACATGGCGTTTAAGCATGACAATGACGTGCTGGTCGAGGCGTTTCTTAGCGGCGCGGAGTATACCGTCGCGATTGTGGGCGATCGTATTCTGCCCTCGATTGAAATAAAGAGCGCCAGCGAGTTCTATGACTATGAAGCTAAATACATTTCTGACGATACTCAGTACGTCTGTCCGGCCGATTTAAGCGCTGAACGTGAAGCGGAATTACAACAGCTGGTACTTGCGGCCTGGCGTGCGCTGGGATGTCGCGGCTGGGGACGGGTTGATGTGATGACCGACGGGGAAGGGCGCTTTCAGTTACTGGAAGCCAATACCTCACCGGGCATGACCAGCCACAGTCTGGTGCCAATGGCAGCGAAACAGGCGGGCATGAGCTTCCCGCAGCTGGTTGCCCATATTCTGGAGCTGGCCGACTGATATGTCACAGGCGGCGATGAGAGTTCGAAACCGTGAACCGCAGGAGCGTATTCGCACCGGGCGCAGTAACGGTGCCCGACTGTTCGGCATTATTTTTCTGCTGATCGTCATCGGGATTATGGTTGCTGGCGGGCTGGTGGTACTGAAGTGGATGAACGATGCGTCCCGGCTGCCATTGTCAAAACTGGTGGTGACAGGACAGACGCACTACACCACACACGATGATATTCGTCAGGCGATTTTGTCGCTGGGTCCGCCTGGTACGTTTATGTCTCAGGACGTGGACATCCTGCAGCAGCAGATTGAGCGGCTGCCCTGGATTAAGCAGGTCAGCGTACGTAAGCAGTGGCCGGACGAACTGAAGATCCACCTTGTGGAGTACACACCGGTGGCGCGCTGGAACGATTTGCACATGGTGGATGCTGAGGGTGTCTCCTTCAGCGTACCCGCCAGTCATGTCGGCAAAGAGACAATGCCGATGTTATACGGGCCGGAAGGGAGTGAGAAAGAGGTCCTGGCGGGCTATCACAGCATGGATGATGTGCTGAAAGCCCGGAAGTTTACTCTGAAGGTGGCGTCGATGACGGCGCGGCGTTCATGGCAGCTGGTCACCAGCGACGATGTTCGTATCGAACTGGGCCGCAGCGACACCATGAAACGACTGAATCGCTTTATTGAGCTCTACCCGGTGCTGCAACAGCAAGGTCAGAACGAGAGCAAACGTATCAGCTACGTGGATTTACGATACGACTCTGGCGCTTCTGTTGGCTGGACACCGATCGTGATGGAGCCACAGGACAGTAATCAGCAACAGAACCAGGCACAGGCTAAACAACAATGATCAAGGCAACGGACAGAAAACTGGTAGTTGGACTCGAAATCGGCACTGCGAAGGTTGCCGCCCTGGTTGGGGAAGTTCTGCCCGATGGTATGGTCAACATTATTGGGGTGGGCAGCTGCCCTTCCCGCGGTATGGATAAAGGTGGCGTAAACGACCTTGAGTCGGTGGTGAAATGCGTTCAGCGCGCCATCGATCAGGCTGAGCTGATGGCAGATTGCCAGATCTCCTCCGTCTACCTTGCTTTATCGGGCAAACATATTAGTTGTCAGAACGAAATCGGGATGGTTCCGATTTCCGAAGAGGAAGTGACTCAGGATGATGTAGAGAACGTCGTACATACCGCCAAATCGGTGAGAGTACGTGACGAGCATCGCATCCTGCACGTCATTCCTCAGGAATACGCCATCGACTATCAGGAAGGGATTAAAAATCCGGTCGGGCTTTCCGGCGTGCGTATGCAGGCGAAAGTGCATCTGATCACCTGCCACAACGATATGGCTAAGAACATCGTTAAAGCCGTTGAGCGTTGCGGGCTGAAAGTGGATCAGCTGATTTTTGCCGGTCTCGCCTCCAGTTTTGCCGTTCTGACTGAAGACGAACGTGAGCTGGGCGTGTGTGTTGTCGATATTGGTGGCGGTACAATGGACATAGCCGTATATACCGGCGGCGCTTTACGGCACACTAAGGTTATTCCGTATGCAGGCAACGTCGTTACCAGCGACATCGCCTATGCGTTTGGCACACCACCAACGGATGCTGAGGCGATCAAAGTGCGCCATGGTTGCGCGCTGGGCTCGATTGTCGGCAAAGATGAGAACGTTGAGGTGCCGAGTGTGGGCGGACGTCCACCACGTAGCCTGCAACGTCAGACGCTGGCTGAAGTGATTGAGCCGCGTTACACCGAACTTTTGAATCTGGTCAATGACGAGATTCTGCAGTTACAGGAACAACTGCGTCAGCAGGGCGTGAAGCATCACTTAGCCGCAGGCATTGTCCTGACCGGTGGTGCAGCGCAAATCGAAGGACTGGCGGCCTGTGCGCAACGCGTATTCCATACGCAGGTGCGTATCGGACAGCCGCTGAATATTACCGGCCTGACTGACTATGCGCAGGAATCGTACTACTCCACTGCCGTGGGACTGTTGCATTACGGCAAAGAGTCGCACATGAACGGTGATGCAGAGACCGAAAAACGGGTCTCAGTAGGTAACTGGTTCAAGCGTATTAACAGTTGGTTAAAAAAAGAGTTTTAATTTTTGTGAAAGGGGATCATGCTGTTTTCTTTAGTGATCTCCAGGCGACAGGCACATAACGGAGAGAAATCATGTTTGAACCTATGGAATTAACCAACGACGCGGTGATTAAAGTCATCGGCGTCGGTGGCGGCGGCGGTAACGCCGTAGAGCACATGGTACGCGAGCGTATCGAAGGTGTGGAATTCTTTGCTGTGAATACCGACGCGCAAGCGCTGCGTAAAACAGCTGTCGGCCAGACCATTCAGATCGGTAATAACATTACCAAAGGTCTGGGTGCGGGTGCGAACCCGGAAGTGGGCCGTAACTCTGCAGAAGAAGATCGCGAAGCACTGCGTTCTGCGCTGGAAGGGGCAGACATGGTCTTCATCGCAGCAGGTATGGGCGGCGGTACCGGTACCGGTGCAGCGCCTGTCGTGGCTGAAGTGGCTAAGGAGCTGGGTATCCTGACGGTGGCGGTTGTCACCAAGCCGTTCAACTTCGAAGGCAAAAAGCGCATGGCGTTTGCCGAGCAGGGGATCGCCGAACTCTCTAAGCATGTCGATTCACTGATCACCATTCCAAACGACAAGCTGCTGAAAGTGCTGGGCCGTGGTATCTCTCTGCTGGATGCGTTTGGTGCAGCTAATGACGTGCTGAAAGGCGCCGTTCAGGGTATCGCTGAGCTGATCACCCGTCCTGGCCTGATGAACGTCGACTTTGCTGACGTGCGTACCGTCATGTCCGAAATGGGCTATGCGATGATGGGTTCAGGCGTCGCGTGCGGTGAAGATCGTGCGGAAGAAGCGGCTGAAATGGCGATCTCCAGCCCACTGCTGGAAGATATCGACCTTTCTGGTGCGCGTGGCGTGCTGGTCAACATTACGGCGGGCTTCGACCTGCGTCTGGATGAGTTCGAGACCGTGGGTAACACTATACGCGCCTTCGCCTCTGACAACGCGACCGTCGTGATCGGTACTTCACTGGATCCGGAAATGAATGACGAACTGCGCGTTACCGTGGTGGCAACCGGTATCGGCATGGACAAGCGTCCTGAAATCACCCTGGTAACCAACAAGCCAGCCAGTCAGCCAGTGATGGATCATCGCTATCAGCAGCACGGTATGTCACCGCTGCCGCAGGAGCAGAAACCTGCTGCCAAAGTCGTTAACGACCAGGCTGCGCAGTCGAACAAAGAGCCCGATTATCTTGATATTCCGGCCTTTTTACGTAAGCAGGCCGATTAGGATTAACCCTATAATTGGGATTCTCCGCTCTTTGTGCTAAAGTCTCTGTCCGCTGGTAAAGTATACTGGCGGTCGGACAGGTGATATTGCGAGATAATACGATGATCAAACAAAGGACATTAAAACGTATTGTTCAGGCGACTGGTGTCGGTTTACATACCGGCAAAAAAGTCACCCTGACATTACGCCCTGCGTCGGCTAATACCGGGGTCATCTATCGTCGCACCGACTTGAATCCACCGGTAGATTTTCCGGCTGATGCAAAATACGTGCGCGACACCATGCTGAGTACCTGCCTGGTGAATGATGAAGGCGTGCGTATTTCCACGGTTGAACACCTCAATGCCGCCCTGGCGGGTCTGGGTATCGACAACATTATTGTTGAAGTCGATGCGCCAGAAATCCCGATCATGGATGGCAGCGCAGCACCGTTTATCTATCTGCTGATGGATGCGGGCATCGAGCAGCTCAACAGCGCGAAGAAATTTGTGCGTGTTAAGCAGACCGTGCGTGTGGAAGAGGGTGACAAATGGGCCGAGATCAAACCGTTTAACGGCTTCTCGCTTGATTTCACCATCGACTTCAAACACCCGGCTATTGATTCCAGCTCACAGCGTTATGCGATGAACTTCTCTGCTGACGCCTTTGTTCGTCAAATTAGCCGGGCGCGTACATTTGGCTTTATGCGTGAAATCGAATATCTGCAGTCTAAAGGCCTGTGCCTGGGCGGTAGCTTAGATTGTGCGATAGGTCTGGATGATTTCCGCGTACTGAATGAAGAAGGCCTGCGTTTTGAGGACGAGTTTGTCCGTCACAAAATGCTGGACGCGATTGGCGACTTGTTTATGTGTGGTCACAACATCATTGGCGCATTCACTGCGTTCAAATCGGGCCACGCGCTGAACAACAAGCTGCTGCAAGCGGTTCTGGCTAAGCAGGAAGCCTGGGAATGGGCAACCTTCGAAGACGAAGCTGAACTGCCGCTGGCATTCAAAGCACCGAATCTGGTTCTGGCTTAATACCCCGGAACGTGAAACGGCTGGTTATGCTGACACCCTCTCCGGTCAGCGGCGCCAGCCGTTTTTTATTGCCTCTTATCACACGCCTGATGACTGCGACCTCGCTCGCAAAGCGTTGTCTGTTCTGCTGATTTGCTGAACAATCACACGTGTTTTCTCTCGCCATCACTTTAATCCCAGGTGTGGATGCCCCACATTAATGATACTATCTGTGGCGCTTTTACAGGCCGAAATCCGTTGCGGCTCGCGGCGGGTACCAGAAAACAAGAGCGCAACAGAGCATGCGCGATGGAAAGGTTGTGATCGGGATTCTTCTGCGCTGGCGACAATTAGGTAGACGCTACTTCTGGCCTCATCTCCTGTTAGGGATGGTAGCGGCCAGCTTTGGCCTGCCAGCCTGTGCGCAAAGCTCCGAACTCAACGCGTCGTCTGAATCTCCGGCCAGCAGTCTCTTTCTTGGCAATGCCACACGCTTTGATCACCTGATCCGGCTGCAGGAAGCGTCCCGACGCCCGAGCTTCAGCGTGGATTACTGGCATCAGCACGCCATCCGTACCGTTATTCGTCATCTTTCTTTCACGCTGGCGCCCCAGGCGCAGGCGGAGCAACAGGCATTACCGCTGGCGGCACAAAAGCTGGCGCTGATCGACTCACTGCATAGTTTACTGACATCACATTCTGCGCTGCACACTGCACCGCAGCAGATCTCTACGCCGCCTCTTTTCACGGCCGTTACCCGTTCATGGGTAGAGTGGCATGCCAGCGTGCATGGCATTCGCGCCGGACCTGCCCGTTTGTTCTGCTAATATTTTTGGTTTTATTCACTCTGTTAAGATTTCGCAGTCCGGAATGCTCCGGCTGAATTGAGAATATATTTACTATGTTAAGCAAAATATTAACCAAGGTTTTTGGTAGCAGTAACGATCGTACCCTGCGTCGTATGCGTAAAGTGGTGGACGTCATCAATAAGATGGAGCCCGATTTTGAGAAGCTCTCTGATGATGAACTGAAAGCGAAAACTGATCTGTTCCGCGAACGCCTGAAAAAAGGTGAATCGCTGGAAAGCCTGATCCCGGAAGCGTTCGCAACCGTGCGTGAAGCGAGTAAACGCGTGTTCGGGATGCGTCACTTCGACGTGCAGCTGATCGGCGGCATGGTGCTGAACGATCGCTGCATTGCTGAGATGCGAACCGGTGAAGGTAAAACGCTGACCGCAACGCTGCCAGCCTACCTGAATGCGCTGTCCGGCAAAGGCGTTCACGTGGTTACCGTCAACGACTATCTGGCACAGCGTGATGCGGAAAACAACCGTCCGCTGTTTGAGTTCCTGGGTTTAACCATTGGTATCAACATGTCGGGCCTGCCGGCGGTGGCAAAGCGTGAAGCTTACGCAGCAGACATCACCTACGGCACTAACAACGAATATGGCTTCGACTACCTGCGCGACAACATGGCTTTCAGCCCGGAAGAGCGTGTACAGCGTAAACTGCACTATGCGCTGGTGGATGAGGTCGACTCCATCCTGATCGATGAAGCGCGTACGCCGCTGATCATCTCTGGTCCGGCAGAAGACAGTTCTGAGCTTTACACCAAAGTGAACAAGATCATCCCTCATCTGGTTCGCCAGGATAAAGAAGATACCGAAACCCATCAGGGTGAAGGCGACTTCTGGGTCGATGAAAAAGCACGTCAGGCTCACATGTCTGAGCGCGGTCTGGTCAAAGTGGAAGAGCTGCTGGTCAGCGAGGGCATCATGGAAGCGGGCGAGTCACTCTACTCTCCGACCAACATCATGCTGATGCACCACGTCACCGCGGCGCTGCGTGCGCACGCACTCTTTACCCGCGATGTTGATTACATCGTGAAAGATGGCGAAGTGGTGATTGTTGATGAACACACCGGCCGTACCATGCAGGGTCGTCGCTGGTCTGATGGTCTGCATCAGGCGATTGAAGCGAAAGAAGGCGTTGAGATCCAGAACGAGAACCAGACGCTGGCCTCTATCACCTTCCAGAACTACTTCCGTATTTACGAGAAGCTGGCCGGTATGACAGGTACCGCAGATACCGAAGCATTTGAATTCAGCTCCATTTATAAGCTCGACACCATTGTCGTGCCGACCAACCGTCCGATGGTGCGTAAAGATCTGGCTGACCTGGTCTACATGACCGAGAAAGAGAAGATCGATGCCATTATCGAAGATATCCGTGAGCGCACCGCCAATGGTCAGCCGGTGTTGGTGGGAACCATCTCGATTGAAAAATCAGAAGTGGTCTCTAACGAACTGACCCGTGCCGGTATCAAACATAACGTTCTGAACGCCAAATTCCACGCCCGCGAAGCGGATATCGTGGCGCAGGCTGGTCAGCCGGGTGCGGTCACTATCGCCACTAACATGGCCGGACGTGGTACAGATATTATGCTGGGCGGCAGCTGGCACGCTGAAGTGGCCGAACTGGAAGAGCCAACTGAAGCGCAAATCGAAGAGATTAAAGCGGCATGGCAGATTCGTCATGATGCGGTTCTGGCGTCAGGTGGTTTACACATCGTTGGTACTGAGCGTCACGAATCGCGTCGTATCGACAACCAGCTGCGTGGTCGTGCAGGTCGTCAGGGTGACGCCGGTTCTTCTCGCTTCTACCTGTCGATGGAAGATGCGCTGATGCGTATTTTTGCCTCAGACCGCGTCTCGAATATGATGCGTAAACTGGGCATGAAGCCAGGCGAAGCGATTGAGCATCCGTGGGTCACCAAAGCGATTGCCAATGCCCAGCGCAAAGTTGAAAGCCGTAACTTCGATATTCGTAAGCAGCTGCTGGAATATGATGATGTGGCTAATGACCAGCGTCGCGCCATCTACAGTCAGCGTAACGAGCTGCTGGATGTGTCTGACGTTAGCGAAACCATCAACAGCATTCGCCACGACGTCTACAAAGTCACCATCGATACTTACATTCCGCCGCAGTCGCTGGAGGAGATGTGGGACGTGCCAGGCCTGGAAGAGCGTCTGCGCACTGACTTCGATCTGAACCTGCCGATTGCAGAGTGGCTGGATAAAGAGCCTGACCTGCATGAAGAAGTGCTGCGTGAGCGCATCATGACCCATGCTATGGAAAGCTACGCTGAGAAAGAAGAGATCGTTGGCGCAGAAATGATGCGCAACTTCGAAAAAGGCGTGATGCTTCAGACGCTGGATTCGCTGTGGAAAGAGCATCTGGCCGCGATGGACTATCTGCGTCAGGGCATCCATCTGCGCGGCTATGCGCAGAAAGATCCGAAACAGGAGTACAAGCGTGAATCCTTCGCCATGTTTGCTGCGATGCTTGAATCTCTTAAATACGAAGTGATCAGTACACTGAGCAAAGTCCAGGTGCGCATGCCAGAAGAAGTTGAAGCGATGGAGCAACAACGTCGCGAAGAAGCTGAACGTCTGGCACAGCAACAGCAGCTGAGCCATGTTGAAGAGGATCTGCTGGCAGCAGCAGAGCCTGTGGCGGAGCAGAGTGGCGAACGCAAAGTCGGCCGCAACGATCCCTGCCCATGTGGTTCCGGTAAAAAGTACAAGCAGTGTCATGGCCGCATCGCCTGAGACTGAATGCTAATAAAAAAGGAGCCGCTGGCTCCTTTTTTTATGGTCTCTGCCACCCAGGCAACAGCGACTCCGCTGAGCTAAAGCGGTTAACATCCGCTACGTCATGCTCTAAAATCAGGCTTCATTCACCCATTACTACCGGATAGTCTCCATGAAGCACCTGCAGGTTGCAGTTGGCATCATTCGCAATGCCAGTAAACAAATTTTCCTTGCCCAGCGCGCGGCGACCTCTTACATGGCGAACAAGTGGGAGTTTCCTGGCGGTAAGATTGAAGTGGGCGAAAGCGCCGAACAGGGATTGATAAGGGAACTTCAGGAAGAGACCGGGATTGAGGTCACCGAGGCACGCCCGATTGGTCATGCAGACCACAGCTATGACGATCTGCGGGTGACGCTGCATTTCTTTCTGGTTGAAGGGTGGAAAGGAGAGCCGTGGGGCAAAGAGGGTCAGCCGCAGCGTTGGGTTGATCAGCATGCATTGGTCGCGGAGGAGTTTCCGCCCGCGAATCATCAGCTGATTGCGCGTCTGATCGCCGGCGAACTCTGAGCGGATGGGGCAGCGTGCCCCATCCGGTTCGGCTGTCAGCGATCTTCTTCACTCCAGTTGTCACTGTCGTTCATATCGTCGCGGCTGGGAATGCGTTTCTCTTCTGCGGCCCACTCACCTAAATCAATGAGCTGGCAGCGCTTACTGCAAAAGGGGCGCCACGGGCTGAGTTCATCCCAGATCACATCTTTGCCGCACTGCGGACAGGCAACGGTCATCACTTCTTGCTGCATTTTTACCTCTAACAACAGGCCAGTTGAAAATTAAGGCGGGCCGGAACTTCACCACGCTCACTATCAAGCGGCATAAAACGAATGGCGTAGCGGCTTTTATGTCCGGACACCTGTGGATAGAGCGCATCCTCCAGCGACAACTGCAGTCGCAACAGATCGGCGCCTTCGGCATTATCCTGATAAAAACCATTAAGGCTGGTCTGCACATGAAACGCGCCGGACTGGCGGATCAGATCCAGTATCATCGCCAGCGCATGATGCAGTGGCTCCAGCGTCAGCATCCAGGCTTCGACCTGCGCATCGCGTGCTTCCTGCGGCAGATGGAGCCAGATGTGCAGGCCCGGCAAATCAAAGCTGCAGCATCCACCAGGGATGCTCAGGCGCTGCCGCACCAGGGCAATCAGACGGTCCTCGCGGAGTTGCTGGCCCATACGTGGGGCATTCATCAACTGCGTTGACTGAATTTTGAGTTTATCGCGCAGGGCATTAACCAGCGTCATATCAACACCTGGCACATCAGCCCATGCACGTAACTTTTGCTGCTGACGCTCCAGCTCTTTTAACAATTCAGTACGCATATCGCCACGCTCAAAAATGTCGAGCAGCTCGCTAATCAGGCGAAAAAAGGTCAGCGCATTAACGGTTTTATCCAGTGGGACAATTTCATCTAACTGATTGATCAAAAACTCAACCCGTAACCAGGTTCGCATTTTTTCATTCAGTGGGTGTTCAAACAGAACGGGTGTGCTCATGGTATTAATCCTGTTTCGTTGCCGCCAGCCTGAGATAGCGCTGATGGAGTTCGGCAACCTGCGGCAAGGCGTCGTCGGGCTCGCCACTGTTATCAATAATGTCATCGGCACAGGCGAGGCGCTGCTGGCGCGTCGCCTGTGCGGCAAGAATGCGTTTCGCCTGCGCGACGGAAAGATGATCACGCTGCCGGGTGCGCGCTAACTGAGTTGCCTCATCGACATCCACCACCAGTACCCGATCAGCCTGGTGCTGTAACTGATTTTCCACCAGTAGCGGCACCACCCAGAGCACATAAGGTGTGGTGGCTTCGGCGATCAATTGACGCGTCCGGGCATTAATCAGTGGATGCAGCAGCGCGTTTAACCAGCTTTTCTCTTCCGGCTGCTGAAAAATAATGTCGCGAAGCCGGCTACGATCAAGCTTCCCCTCATCAGTTACTATCGACGTGCCATAGCGCGCCTGAATGGCCTGCAAAGCGGGTGTGCCGGGTTCGACAACTTCACGTGCTATCAGGTCAGCATCAATAATTTCCACGCCAGACGCTGCGAATGCCTGGGCAATCGTACTTTTACCACTGCCGATCCCCCCTGTAAGCGCGACGATATAGGGCATGTTTCTCACCTGACTTCTCTTTTCGACAGGGCTTCAGGGTAATGATCTGTATAAAAAATGCAAAAATGCGCGTCAGATCACACCGATAAAGCACAATTAAATTTAACGGATTGTAGCGTAAATAAAGTGAAATTCGCAGTCTTGTCGCGCAGCGAGAGGCGCGTATCATAACGTCACTGGAGCTGTGCTTACTTCGTGAACGACGATTCATTGCCACTTACCAGGACACTGTTTATGCGTATTGAAGAAGATTTAAAACTGGGCTTTAAAGATGTCTTAATCCGCCCCAAACGCTCCACGCTGCAAAGTCGCTCACAGGTTGAGCTGGAACGCAGCTTTACCTTCAGACATTCGGGCCTGAGCTGGAGCGGCGTACCGATTATCGCCGCCAACATGGATACCGTCGGCACATTTTCAATGGCTGAGGCGCTGGCCAGCTTCAATATCCTTACGGCCGTCCATAAGCATTACAGCGTAGATGAGTGGCGTGCGTTTATTCAGCGCGTTCCCGCGACGGTATTGCAACATGTGATGGTTTCAACCGGCACCTCGGAGGCCGATCTCAATAAACTGGTTGCGATTATGGCGCTGTCAGACGATCTGCAGTTTATCTGTATCGACGTGGCCAATGGTTACTCTCAGCATTTTGTTGATTTTCTGCAGCGCGCCCGTGAAACCTTCCCGGCTAAAACCATCTGTGCCGGTAACGTGGTAACGGGCGAAATGGTGGAAGAGCTGATTCTCTCTGGCGCGGATATCGTTAAGGTCGGCATTGGCCCGGGTTCGGTCTGTACAACCCGGGTGAAAACCGGCGTGGGCTATCCGCAGCTTTCCGCTGTCATTGAATGTGCCGATGCGGCGCATGGCTTAAGCGGACAGATTGTCAGTGATGGCGGCTGCTCAGTGCCTGGCGATATTGCGAAAGCGTTTGGCGGCGGTGCCGACTTCGTGATGCTGGGTGGCATGCTGGCGGCACATGATGAGTGTGAAGGGCAGGTGGTCGAAGAGAATGGCGAAAGCTTTATGCTGTTTTACGGCATGAGTTCCGAATCGGCGATGAAGCGTCACGTTGGCGGTGTCGCGCAATATCGCGCAGCAGAAGGTAAAACGGTGAAGCTGCCATTACGTGGCCCGGTTGCTGACACCGCGCGTGATATCCTGGGTGGACTGCGTACCGCCTGCACTTATGTGGGGGCGGAGCGGCTGAAAGAGCTGACCAAGCGCACCACCTTTATTCGGGTTAATGAGCAGGAAAACCGCGTTTTCAACCGATAGTTATCCGGGGCGCAGCCTGCGCCCCTTAATGCATCGCATCACCCAGCCCGAACACCGGCAGATACATCGCAATCACCAGCGTGCCGACAATGCCGCCAATCACCACCATCATCATCGGTTCCAGCGAAGCAGCCAGTGTGTCAGCGCGCTCACGGGTTTCTGCCTCATGCCATTCCGCCAGACGAGCCAGCATTAAATCCAGCGCGCCCGCCTCTTCGCCGACGCGAACCAGCTGACCGCATAATGGTGTGAACAGCGGATGATGCATCAGCGCCTGATGCAGAGGATTCCCCTGAGCAATGTGCTGCTGCAGTCCGGCCATTGCTTCCCGCCATAGCAATGATGAGAGCGTCACTTCAACGGCAGCCAGTCCCTGTAGCAAAGTTAACCCGGCACGCTGTGTCAGATTCAGAATGGTGTAGATCTGCGTCAGCTGCGTGCCACGCCATAACCCGGAAAGCAGCGGGATGCGCAGGAAAATCGCCTGCTCACGGCGCTGCCAGCCCGCAGAGCGTCGTCGTAACTGATGCCATGCCACCAGCATCAGCGATACGCCGATGGCTAACATCGCTCCCCACTCCTGAAGCGCGGCAGATAACTGCATTACCGCTGCCGTAAAGGCGGGCAGAGGGGCATCAAAGGAGTCATAGACGGCAACGAACTCTGGCAGAACGAACAGGAGCATGCCGCAGGTGACCGCAATCGCCACCAGCAGAATGAACAGAGGATAACGCAGCGCCTTCGTCACCTGATGCCATAACTGCTGTTGCCGGATCTGCTGCCGGGCCAGTTCACTGCAGCAGGTATCCAGCTGACCGGTCAGTTCGCCCACCTCCATCAGGGCCGGATAGAGTGCCGGAAAAATCTGCGGCCATTCACGTAAAGCCTGAGAAAAAGGGGCGCCGCTGAGTACCCGATGATGCAGGACAAGCATCAGAGCACGCCAGCCTGCATGCGGATGGCCCTCAGCCAGTAAAGCCAGACTCTCTGCCAGCGGCAGTCCCGCTTTGAGCAGGGTTGCCAGCTGACGAATCAGATCGGTTTTGTGCTGCCACTTCCACTCCCTCTGACGCCACACTTTTTCTCGTTTCCAGCTCACCGGCAGAAGATCGCGCTGCGCCAGCATCAGCAGCAGGTTATCACTGTCGATAGCCAGTAGCTGGCCACTGACTAACTGGCCTTGGCTATCGACCGCCTGCCAGCGAAATAAAGACGCATCAGCCATCGTCCAGCCCAATCACCCGTTGCATCTCTTCCAGCGAGGTATCGCCCCGGCTTACCGCTTCCAGGCCAGAAACCAGCAGGGTGCGTAATCCCTGCTGTTTCGCCAGGCTGAGCAAATTCTCCAGCGGCATTTCGGCGGCGATCGCATTTTGCAGCCTGGCATTGATCGGCAGCAGTTCAAACAGCGCCAGCCGGCCAAAATAGCCGGAAAAACAGTGGTCGCAGCCGGGAGCTCGCCAGGTTTGCAAGGTACCGGGCCAGAGTTCCGCAGGATAGTGCGCCACCGCCTGAGCGGGCTGACGGCAGTGGGGACAGAGGCGTCGAACCAGGCGCTGAGCAACAATCAGTTTCAGCGCCGACCCCAGAAGATAACCGGGAATACCCATCTGTCGTAGCCGGGTCAGGGTCTCGGCGGTGGAGTTGGTGTGCAGCGTTGACAGCACCAGATGTCCGGTCTGTGCCGCTTTAACCGCAATCTCCGCCGTTTCAGCATCGCGGATCTCCCCGACCATGATTACATCTGGATCCTGTCTCAGCAGCGCCCGCAGCACGCGGTTAAAATCGAGGCCATTTTTAGCATGGATCTGCGTCTGATTAACGCCGGGCAGGGGGATCTCAATCGGATCTTCAACGCTGCACAGATTTTTTTCCGGCGTATTCAGGGCACTGAGTCCGCTATAGAGCGTAAACGTCTTGCCGCTGCCGGTAGGCCCGGTGACCAGAATCAGCCCCTGCGGCTGCGCCAGCGCGGCGCAGAACAGGCGCAACTGCGCGGCGGGTAAGCCGAGCTTATCCAGCGACAGCGCCGCGCTTTCACTCTGCAACAGCCGGACCACCGCTTTCTCACCACCGTAGATGGGTAAGGTGGCCAGGCGAAAAGAGGCGGGTTTACCGGCGATCTCCAGACTGAACTGACCATCCTGCGGTAACCGGCGTTCGGCGATATCCAGTCCGCCGAGGATCTTCAGTCGCGCCAGTAGCGCAGCAGGCTGGGTGACGGGCAGGGAAGATAGAGGGTGCAATACGCCATCGATACGCAAACGCACCCGCAGGCCATCACGGCCGGGTTCGATATGGACATCAGAGGCGCGACGCTCCAGCGCCTGACGCAGGATCAGCTGTGTCGCTTCGATCGCTGATTCTGTGGGCGCCTCTTCGCGCGCCACCAGCGGTGTGTCAGCGTGCTGAAGCTGGTCGAGCCGGGCCTGCGGCCAGCATTCAATTTCAATCTGACACTGGCTGGCAAAATGGAGGGCTTCAGCCAGCCCTGGCGGCACGCTCTCCGCGACGGCAACACGCAGCTGGCTGGCATCATGGTGCAAAACCAGGGCGCGATAGCGCTGACATAATGCCGCGATCGCCTCATCAGGCTTGCTCATCGCTGGCTCCTTTATCCGCAAAGCGGAACTGCTGCAGGCAATTGTCACGCAGGCTATTGTTGCTGCTGGTGCAGCTGCGTTGCCAGCTGATGCCGCCCTCGGTGCTGTCCCAGAGAGGCAGCATTTCAACGCTCAGCCCATTCAGGCTCTCCTGGCCGGTCAGCGTAATGACCCCGTTGGTCACGCTCAGTGCTGAGACATAGCGCGATCCCCTGGCAGCAGGAATACCCGCTTCTCCGGCCTGGCACTGCGTCGGGCCGCCGCGCTCCATGGCGCAAAGCTCAACAGCGGTTTTATAGGGCACCATGGTTTGCAGCATGTCGGTAAGGGCAGCACGCTGCAGATAATTTTGATAAGCGGGCAGGCCGATGGCACTTAAGATTGCCACAATACCCACCACAATCATCAGTTCAACCAGCGTAAATCCACGTTGATAATTCATCACATCGTCTCCGTATTAAGAAGGCGACAGGTTAAAAATCGGGAGCAGTAAAAGACAGGCAGAGATGGGCAAACTGGAAAGCGTGATGTGAACAGATTTCAGACTTACAGCGCAGTCGAAACTGCGCCGGAAGCAGGGTCGCAAAATCACCGTGTTGAGTGACGGCGAGGCAGGCTATTTTTGTTTAAAGCGCATCGAGAGATCCAGCGCCCGCACATGCTTGGTCAGCGCGCCAACCGAAACATAGTCCACGCCGGTCAGGGCGATCTGTGGCAGGGTGGTTTCGGTGACGTTACCGGAGACCTCCAGCAACGCCCGACCCTGATTAAGTTCGACGGCGGCACGCATCGCTTCCAGGCTGAAGTTATCCAGCATCACGATATCGGCTTCCGCTTCCAGCGCCTGACGTAACTCCTCCAGCGATTCCACCTCAACTTCAACCGGCACATCGGGCTGCAACCATTGCGCTCTTTCCACTGCCTGCCGAATCGAACCGCTGGCAATAATATGGTTCTCTTTGATGAGATAAGCGTCAGAGAGGCCCAGCCGATGATTACTGCCACCGCCGCACAACACGGCATATTTCAGCGCAGTCCGCAGTCCGGGCAGGGTTTTACGCGTGTCCAGCAGTTGCGTCTGGCTTCCCGCCAGCAGCGCGACATAGCGGCTGACTTCGGTAGCAACGCCTGAGAGCGTCTGCACAAAATTAAGCGCCGTTCGCTCGGCGGTCAGCAGTAGCCGGGCAGGTCCCTCGATTTCAAACAGCAGCTGGTCAGCCTCGATCTGATCACCATCTTCGACATGCCAGATCAGGGTCGCGTGTGAGCCGAGCTGAATGAACACCTCTTCAACCCAGCGTTTACCACAGAAAACACCGGCTTCGCGGGTGATGACCTGCGCATCGGCCTGGGTATCGGCGGGTAACAGCTGCGCGGTGATATCGCGGTCAGCGTCGATCTCGCCCCCGAGATCCTCTTTTAACGCCAGCGCAACACTATCCGGAATGTCACTTTCAATGCGTTTAATCAGCGCCTGACGACGGCTGTCGGGATCATAACCACGGGATGACATAGGCGTTTTACTCCTGAAAGGGGAAATGACAGAGGCGGTCACAATAGCCTGAACCGCCATTCGGTTCCAGCAACTGATAGTATTTTGTTTAGTATCCTTAACACGCAGTGCGTGAATGTCATCAGACCGGCACACTAAGAAGCAAGAATCCTTTATTATTCATGCTATTCTCAGCCAGGTGAAATAAGGAAAACCGCTATGAAAATCAAACAGGGCTGGCTGACCCGCGTGCGTCATGTGCCGTCGCCGCATTGCAACGAACGCCCTGATAATGAGGCACCTTCACTGCTGGTGATCCACAATATCAGCCTGCCACCCGGTGAATTTGGCGGGCCATGGATCGATAAACTGTTCACCGGCACCTTACCGCCCGATGCCCATCCCTATTTTGCGGATATCGCCGCGCTGAAAGTGGCGGCACACTGCCTTATTCGCCGTGACGGGGAGATCGTGCAGTATGTCCCCTTTGATAAACGCGCCTGGCATGCAGGCATTTCGCAGTTCGAAGGACGTGAGAACTGCAACGACTTCTCCATAGGCATCGAACTGGAAGGGACAGACAGTGAGCCTTATAGCGAGGCGCAATATCGGGCCTTGCAGCAGGTGACGCAATTACTGCTGCAACACTACCCGTTAACGCCTGCACGTATCACGGGGCACAGTGACATCGCACCGGTACGCAAAACCGATCCCGGACCTGCTTTTGACTGGGACTACTACAAACAGCTGTTAACGCAGCAAAAATCCTGATTTTTGCGGAGTCAGTATGACGTTGTTTACCTTGTTGTTGGTTTTAGGCTGGGAGCGCCTGTTTAAACTGGGCGAGCACTGGCAGCTCGAACACCGGCTGGAGCCGATCTTTCGCCAGCGCCACCATTTCTCAATGATGCGTACCCTGCTGATGACCGTGCTGGCGATGGCGCTGACCGCGCTGGTGATCTGGAGTCTGAAAGGGCTGCTGTTTGGCGTGCTGCAGCTGCTCTTCTGGATTGTTGCCGGACTGCTCTGTATCGGTGCCGGTTCGGTGCGGCAGCACTACCACAGCTACCTGAAAGCAGCCAGTCATGACGACGACGCTGCGCATCAGGCGATGGCGGCTGAACTGACGCTGATTCATGGCGTGCCGGTGGAATGCAGCGAGCGCGAGTTCCTGCGTGAACTGCAGAATGCCCTGATCTGGATAAACTTCCGTTTCTACCTTGCGCCAATGTTCTGGCTGGTGGCGGGCGGTCCATGGGGGCCAGTGCTGCTGGTGGGTTACGCTTTTCTGCGGGCCTGGCAAGGCTGGCTGGCAAAGCATGGAACACCGATGGCGCGTTCACAATCTGGCGTGGATGCCATTCTGCATCTTCTCGACTGGATCCCTGCGCGGCTGGCGGGTGTGGCTTACGCCCTGCTGGGTCATGGCGAAAAAGCGCTGCCCGCCTGGTTTGCTTCGCTGACCGATCGGCATCGTTCTCAGTATCAGGTGCTGACGACTCTGGCGCAGTTCTCACTGTCACGCGATCCGCACACCGATAAAGTCGAAACGCCACGGGTTGCCGTGGCGTTAGCGAAACGTACCTCACTGGTACTGGTGGTCGCTGTCGCGTTGCTGACGATTTACGGCACGCTGGTGTAATCGGCAGGCGGCACGCCGAAATCAGGCGTGCCATCTTCCCGCCAGCTGAAATATTTCAGTCGGGTATGGCGGTTCGGATCCCATAACGGATCGCCTTCAATTTCAGTGTAGTTACGCGCGTGGTATACCAGCACGTCGCGTCCCGCCTCATCCTGGGTAAAACTGTTGTGACCCGGTCCATACTGATGGTTGTCCCAGCTGGAGACAAACACCGGCCGTGCAGACTTTTGCCATGCGGCGACATCAAGCGGGTCGGCATCAACGTCAATCGACAGTATCCCCAGACAGTAATTCTCATCGGTGGCGCTGGCAGAGTAGGTCACAAACAGCCGATCCCCGTGACGAATAACCGCCGGTCCTTCATTAACGCTAAAGCCTGCGCACTCCCACTCATATTCTGGCCGGCTCAGCATCACCGGCGTGCCTTTCAGCGTCCAGGGATTAAGCAGCTCAGCCAGATAGAGGTTAGAGTTGCCGGGAATCAATGGATCTTTCTGCGCCCAGAGATACCAGTTTTTACCCTGATGCACGAAGTGGGTAGCATCCAGTGAGAAGCTGTCGAACTGGCTGAAGACCCGGCGACAGGGCTGCCATTCCCCCTGCAGCGGATTTTCCGCCTCACACACCAGCGCATACATCCGGTGCTGAAACAGTCCCTCTTTGATTTCACGCGTCGGTGCTGCCGCGAAATAGATGACCCACTGTCCGTCAATGTAGTGCAGTTCAGGTGCCCAGATTAACTCGCTAAAGGGACCGCTCTCGGGCTTGCGCCAGACGACCACCGGCTCGGCGCTGCGCAGGCCAGCTAGCGTCGTGGCGCGACGGATCTCCAGCCGGTCATACTCCGGCACCGATGCCACAAAGTAATAGTACTGTTCATGGCGCAGGATAAAGGGGTCGGCACGCTGCTCGATAAAAGGATTCGGCAAGATTGCGGTCATTTAACATCTCCGGTTGGCGTGACAACACCGTCGCGTAGGCGAACGGTGTGTAACTCATGGAAGTTTTCGCGGCGCAGCGCGAGATCCTGCTGGATGGTAATCATCATTTTGCGGTCGACCTTCATCAGTCGTACCACACCTGCGGTAATCAGATAGCCGACGCCAGGAATAATGGTGAACAGCAGCATGATGCCGTTAATCGCCTCAGGCGACTGCTGTTTAGCGCCCGCATTGTAGCCATAGATCGACAGCAGAAAGCCGACCATCGCACCGGCAACCGCCAGTCCCACCTTGAGGAAGAACAGGTTGCCGGAGAAGCTGATGCCGGTGATGCGTTTGCCGGTTTTCCATTCGCCGTAGTCATCCACATCGGCCATCAGTGACCAGTGCAGCGGAGAGGGGATCTGATGCAGGATATTCAGCACAAAGTAGGCGATCACGACCATCACGGTGGCGTGGGGATCGATCCAGTAGAAACCGCTGGAGAAGAGTGCCAGCGCGATATTGGTCCAGAAGAAGACTTTGAGTTTGCACCAGCGATCGGTGAGCAATTTCGCCAGCGTGCTGCCGACCATCATGCCAATCACACCCAGGCTGATAAACAGCGTGGCGAAGTGCGTCGACTGGCCCATGACCCAGGTCACGTAATACATGGTGGACGCCATACGGATGAAGCCGGGACAGACGTTACAGAAGGTCAGCAGCAGAATGCGTACCCACTGGTCATTCTTCCAGACGTCACGCAGATCTTTTTTCAGGTCATCATTGCTCGGCACGGCAGGGCGGATACGTTCACGTACCGTGGCAAAGCAGAACAGAAACATCGCCAGGCCAATGGTTGCCAGTACCGCCATCGCCATCTGGTAGCCGCGCGCTTTGTCTTCGCCACCGAACCACTCTGCCATCGGCAGCAGGGACAGAGAGAGTATCAGCGTGGCGATGCCGACCATGACAAAGCGGTATGACTGGCAGGAGACGCGCTCACCGGGATCGTTGGTAATCACGCCGCCCAGAGAGCAGTAAGGAATGTTAATCGCCGTGTAGGTCAGTGACATCAGGAAGTAGGTGACGAAGGCCCAGATCACCTTGTTGTGATAGGTCCAGTCTGGCGTGGTGAACATCAATACGCTGAACACGACGTAAGGTACGGAAACCCACAGCAGCCAGGGACGAAAGCGACCCCAGCGACTCTGGGTGCGATCGGCGATCGCGCCCATAATCGGATCGGTTACCGCATCGAGCACTCTGACCGAGAGCAGCAGGGTTCCCACCAGCGCCGGGGCCAGGCCGAAAACGTCGGTATAGAAGTAGTTCAGGAACAGCATGATGGCACCGCCAATCATGTTGCATCCGGCATCGCCCATGCCATATCCCAGTTTTTCCCGAAACGGGAGGGCTGTACCTTTCATGGTTTTCTCCTGCGCATCCAGTGTGAACAGGAATTATTGGCAGGAAATCAGCGAGATGAACGGGAGTAATTCGTTATGAAGATGGACAAAACAGTTGCGGGGAGAGAAGTGTGAACTGGATCGGGGCAGTTGAGACGGGCAGGGAGGCGCGGATGACGTGCTGCAACCCCGCAGGAGGTCGCAGCACGTGGTAAAGCATCAGGCTTTCTGTGTCTGGTTCTTGATAAAGTAACCCACGCCCAGAATCACCAGCCAGACCGGAATCAGCCAGACAGAGATCGCCATGCCCGGCGTGGTCGCCATCAGTACCAGAATCGCCGCCAGGAAAATCAGGCAAATCCAGTTACCCGCCGGATAGAGCAGCGCTTTAAAGCGGGTGGTTACGCCCTGCTTATCTTTCTTACGACGGAACTTAAGGTGCGCCAGGCTGATCATCGCCCAGTTGATCACCAGCGCAGAGACGACCAGCGACATCAGCAGGCCAAACGCTTCACCCGGCATCAGATAGTTGATCAGCACACAGAGCGCAGTAGCGACAGCAGAGACCAGAATCGTTAACACCGGCACACCGCGACGATCGACTTTCAGCAGCGCTTTTGGCGCATTACCCTGCTGTGCCAGACCAAACAGCATACGGCTGTTACAGTAAACGCAGCTGTTATAGACCGACAGCGCCGCTGTCAGGATGACCACGTTGAGCGCATTCGCCACCATGGCATCGCCCAGCTCATGGAAGATAAAGACAAACGGGCTGACTTCTGACGTGACACGCGTCCACGGCATCAGTGACAGCAGCACCGCCAGCGAACCAATGTAGAAAATCAGAATACGCCACAGCACCTGGTTGGTCGCTTTTGGAATGCTCACTTCCGGGTTATCCGCTTCAGCGGCGGTGATACCTACCAGCTCCAGCCCACCAAACGAGAACATGATAATCGCCATGACCATCACCAGACCGCCGATGCCATGCGGGAAAAATCCGCCCTGTTCCCACAGGTTGCGCACGGTAGCCTGCGGACCCGCGTGACCGCTGAACAGCAACCAGCCTCCGAACAGGATCATGCCAATCACCGCAACCACTTTAACGATGGCGAACCAGAACTCCATCTCACCAAACACTTTCACGTTGGTCAGGTTGATAGCGTTAATCATCACGAAGAAGATGGCAGCCGAAGCCCAGGTCGGAAAGTCTGGCCACCAGAACTGGACATATTTGCCAACGGCGGTGAGTTCCGCCATGGCGACCAGCACATAGAGCACCCAGTAGTTCCAGCCCGAGGCGAAGCCTGCAAAGTTGCCCCAGTATTTATACGCGAAGTGGCTGAAGCTGCCGGCGACCGGCTCTTCCACGACCATTTCGCCTAACTGACGCATGATTAAAAAGGCAATAAAACCGGCAATCGCATAGCCCAGAATTACGGCCGGTCCGGCGGATTCAATGACCGATGCACTGCCCAGAAACAGGCCGGTTCCCACTGCACCACCCAGCGCGATGAGCTGAATATGGCGGTTCTTAAGACCACGTTTCAGCGCTTCGCCTTGCTGTTGTTCCATACAAACCTCGTGATGTTTTTATTCTTCGTTCGCAGCGCAGGACGCTGTAATGAAGTAGTTACAATAACGTATTGATTATTTTACGGTATCTGGCGTGCTGAATAGTGCCATCTGCTACCCTGGCGACAAGAATAGTGATAAGCGAATCGCTTTGCACCTGCTTTCGCCTTTCGTGCTGAGAGTTGACTGAAAAAACGCCGTCCTGGTCACGTCTGCCCACAGCAACTTCTGCCATGAAATTCCGTTAATGACGAATAGCTTTCACTTATGTCTGCCGCTGCGCTAACGCGCTAAGCGGGTGTAAGGTTTGGTAAAAGTGAAATTATTTAACATTTGCGGTAACGCGAATTTTTCATTTTTTTAACCGCAAGTTAGCGCCAGCACAGGCTTTGGGGGCAGGTGAATGTCGCAGACACCATATAGACACAAGGTGAATACTTTGTTACTTTACCGGCACCTCTTTGCAATTGGTATTACCAATTTACTCCGGACGATTGGCTTAATAAGAAGGGACGATGGCTTACAGTAAGATTCGCCAACCTAAACTCTCCGACGCTATCGAGCAACAGCTCGAATCGCTGATTATGGAAGGGACCCTGCGTCCGGGAGAGAAGCTGCTGCCTGAGCGCGAACTCGCCAAACAATTCGATGTCTCACGTCCGTCTCTCCGCGAAGCGATCCAGCGCTTAGAAGCCAAAGGATTATTGCTGCGCCGACAGGGTGGCGGAACGTTCGTGCAGGAGAATCTCTGGCAAAGCTTAAGCGATCCACTCGTTGAGCTTCTCGCCGACCATCCGGAATCACAGTTTGATCTGCTGGAAACGCGCCATGCCTTAGAAGGCATCGCCGCCTATTACGCGGCGCTGCGCGGCACAGAGGAAGACCTGCTGCGCATTCGCGACTGCCATGTGAATATCCAGCAGGCGCAGGACAGCGGCGATTTAGACGCCGAAGCGGACGCAGTGATGCAGTATCAGATCGCTGTCACAGAAGCGGCCCATAATGTTGTGCTTTTACATTTGCTACGCTCAATGGGCCCTATGCTGGAACAAAACGTTCGCCAGAATTTCGAATTGCTCTACTCGCGCCGGGAAATGCTGGCAAAAGTGAGCGGTCACCGCGCCAGAATCTTTGAGGCGATTGTGGCTCGTGAGCCAGAAAAAGCGCGCGAGGCTTCACACCGTCACCTGGCGTTCATAGAGGAAATCTTGCTGGACAGAAGTCGGGAGCAGAGCCGTCGAGAACGCTCCCTGCGTCGTTTACAGCAACGTAAGGAATAACGTGCGACAAAGATCGTACTGACATCAGACGAGCCTGCCTGCATCTGCTTTAACAGGCTCCCGATTATTCAACGTATTAGACACAGATAAGGAACACACCCATGTCAGAACGTTTACACAATGACGTGGATCCGATTGAAACTCGTGACTGGCTACAGGCGATCGAATCGGTCATCCGTGAAGAAGGTGTTGAACGTGCACAGTATCTGATTGATCAGGTACTGGGTGCAGCCCGCAAAGGCGGCGTAAACGTGGCTGCAGGATCTTCTGCAATCAGCAACTACATCAACTCTATTGCCGTTGAAGATGAACCCGATTATCCGGGCAATACCTCTCTTGAACGTCGTATCCGTTCCGCAATTCGCTGGAACGCCATCATGTCGGTGCTGCGCGCATCGAAGAAAGATCTGGAACTCGGCGGCCACATGTCCTCCTTCCAGTCTTCTGCGACGATTTATGAAGTGTGCTTCAACCACTTCTTCCGCGCGCGCAGTGAGAAGGATGGCGGCGATCTGGTCTATTTCCAGGGCCACATCTCTCCCGGCATCTATGCCCGTGCGTTCCTTGAAGGCCGCCTGACCGAAGACCAGATGAATAACTTCCGTCAGGAAGTTGACGGTAAAGGCCTCTCTTCTTATCCGCACCCGAAATTAATGCCGGAATTCTGGCAGTTCCCGACCGTATCAATGGGTCTGGGTCCGCTGTCGGCTATCTACCAGGCGAAGTTCCTGAAGTATCTGGAACACCGTGGCCTGAAAGATACCTCTGCTCAGACCGTTTACGCCTTCCTGGGTGACGGTGAGATGGATGAGCCAGAATCCAAAGGCGCGATCACCATCGCGACCCGTGAAAAACTGGATAACCTGGTCTTCATCATCAACTGCAACCTGCAGCGTCTGGATGGCCCGGTTACCGGTAATGGCAAGATCATCAACGAGCTGGAAGGCATCTTTGCCGGCGCTGGCTGGGAAGTGATCAAGGTCATCTGGGGCGGTCGCTGGGATGAGCTGCTGCGCAAAGATACCAGCGGCAAGCTGATTCAGCTGATGAACGAAACCGTCGACGGCGACTACCAGACCTTCAAATCCCGTGATGGTGCCTATGTGCGTGAGCACTTCTTTGGTAAATATCCGGAAACCGCCGCGCTGGTTAAAGATCTGTCCGATGATGAAATCTGGGCATTGAACCGTGGCGGCCACGATCCGAAGAAAATCTACGCGGCACTGAAAAAAGCGCAGGACACCAAAGGCAAGCCAGTACTGATCCTGGCGCATACCATCAAAGGTTATGGTATGGGCGACACCGCGGAAGGCAAAAACATTGCCCACCAGGTGAAGAAGATGAACATGGATGGCGTGCGCTATATCCGTGATCGCTTCAACGTGCCAGTTGCAGATGACAAAATTGAATCACTGCCGTACGTGACCTTTGAAAAGGGCTCTGAAGAGCACACGTATCTGCACGGTCAGCGTGAGAAGTTAGGCGGCTACCTGCCAACACGTCAGCCGAAGTTCACTGAAAAGCTGGAAATGCCAGCACTCGAAGAGTTCAGTGCGCTGCTGGATGAGCAGAACAAAGAGATCTCAACCACCATCGCCTTTGTACGTGCCCTGAACGTGATGCTGAAGAACAAGTCGATCAAAGATCGCCTGGTTCCGATCCTCGCCGATGAAGCGCGCACCTTTGGTATGGAAGGTCTGTTCCGTCAGATTGGTATCTACAGCCCGAACGGTCAGCAGTACACCCCGCAGGACCGCGAGCAGGTTGCTTACTACAAAGAAGATGAGAAAGGCCAGATCCTGCAGGAAGGGATCAACGAGCTGGGCGCAGGTTCATCCTGGCTGGCTGCGGCGACCTCTTACAGCACCAACAACCTGCCGATGATCCCGTTCTACATCTATTACTCGATGTTCGGCTTCCAGCGTATCGGCGATCTGATGTGGCTGGCGGGCGACCAACAGGCGCGCGGCTTCCTGGTCGGCGGCACCTCAGGTCGTACTACTCTGAACGGCGAAGGTTTGCAGCATGAAGATGGTCACAGCCACATTCAGTCGCTGACTATCCCGAACTGTATCTCCTACGATCCTTCTTACGCCTATGAAGTCGCTGTCATCATGCATGACGGTCTGGTGCGTATGTATGGCGAAGCGCAGGAGAACGTTTACTACTACATCACCACGCTGAACGAAAACTACCATATGCCAGCAATGCCCGCTGGTGCAGAAGAGGGTATCCGTAAGGGTATCTACAAACTGGAAACGGTAGACGGCAGCAAAGGCAAAGTGCAGCTGCTGGGCTCAGGTTCTATCCTGCGTCATGTGCGTGAAGCTGCGCAGATCCTGGCGAAAGATTACGGTATCGGCTCTGATGTCTACAGCGTCACCTCGTTCACTGAACTGGCACGTGATGGCCAGGATTGTGAGCGCTGGAACATGCTGCATCCGACAGAAGAAGCGCGCGTACCTTACATCGCTCAGGTGATGAACGACGCACCTGCTGTCGCCTCAACCGACTACATGAAACTGTTCGCTGAGCAGGTTCGTAGCTATGTCCCGGCCAGCGATTATCGCGTGCTGGGTACCGATGGCTTTGGTCGCTCTGACAGCCGTGAGAACCTGCGTCATCACTTTGAAGTTGATGCATCTTATGTGGTGGTTGCCGCGCTGGGTGAGCTGGCTAAACGCGGCGAGATCGAGAAGAAAGTGGTGGCCGACGCGATCACCCGATTCAATATCGATGCCGATAAAGTTAACCCGCGTCTGGCTTAAGAGGTAATAGAGTAATGGCTATCGAAATTAAGGTACCGGATATCGGGTCTGACGAAGTTGAAGTCACCGAGATTCTGGTGAAAGTTGGCGACAAGGTGGAAGCCGAGCAGTCGCTGATCACCGTGGAAGGCGACAAAGCCTCAATGGAAGTGCCGTCGCCGCAGGCTGGCGTAGTGAAAGAGATCAAAATCTCTACCGGTGACAAAGTTGAGACCGGCTCACTGATCATGGTGTTTGATGCTGAAGGCGCTGCGGAAGCAGCACCTGCCGCCGCCGAAGAGAAAAAAGCGGACGCGGCGCCAGCGCCAGCCGCTGCTGCGGCCACGGCCAGCAAAGAAGTGGCTGTGCCGGATATCGGCGGTGACGAAGTTGAAGTCACTGAGATTCTGGTTAAGGTTGGCGACAAAGTCGAAGCCGAGCAGTCACTGATTGTGGTGGAAGGCGATAAAGCGTCGATGGAAGTCCCGGCTCCGTTCGCGGGTGTGGTCAAAGAGATCACTATTTCCACCGGCGACAAAGTCAGCACCGGTTCAGCCATCATGGTCTTTGAAGCAGAAGGCGCAGCACCGGCCTCTGACGCGAAGCCAGAAGTGAAAGAAGAAGCGGCATCGGCACCTGCCGCGGCTGCAGGCGCAAAAGACGTTAACGTTCCGGATATCGGCGGTGATGAAGTTGAAGTTACCGAGATCCTGGTCAAAGTTGGCGACAAAGTTGAAGCTGAGCAGTCACTGATTGTGGTTGAAGGCGACAAAGCCTCTATGGAAGTGCCTGCGCCGTTTGCAGGAACCGTCAAAGAGCTGAAAGTGGCGACCGGCGATAAAGTCAGCACCGGCTCACTGATCATGGTGTTCGAAGTCGAAGGTGCTGCTCCGGCTGCCCCTGCGGCCGCGAAACAGGAAGCCGCACCGGCCCCTGCTGCCAAATCTGACGCTAAAGCCGCGGCACCCGCTCCAGCTAAAGCGGAAAGCAAAGGTGAGTTCGCAGAGAACGACGCTTACGTTCACGCTACCCCGGTGATCCGTCGCCTGGCGCGCGAGTTCGGTGTTAACCTGGCGAAAGTCAAAGGCACCGGCCGTAAAGGTCGCATTCTGAAAGAAGACGTGCAGACTTACGTGAAAGAGGCCGTGAAACGCGCTGAAGCGGCACCAGCTGCAGCCAGCGGCGGCGGTCTGCCAGGCATGCTGCCATGGCCGAAAGTTGATTTCAGTAAATTTGGCGAAATCGAAGAAGTCGAACTGGGTCGTATCCAGAAAATTTCTGGCGCGAACCTGAGCCGTAACTGGGTAATGATCCCGCACGTTACGCATTTCGACAAAACCGATATCACCGATCTGGAAGCCTTCCGTAAGCAGCAGAATGCTGAAGCAGAGAAGCGTAAGCTGGATGTGAAGTACACCCCGGTGGTGTTCATCATGAAAGCGGTCGCGGCGGCGCTTGAGCAGATGCCACGCTTCAACAGCTCGTTGTCTGAAGATGCGCAGAAACTAACGCTGAAAAAATATATCAACATCGGTGTGGCGGTTGATACGCCAAATGGCCTGGTGGTTCCGGTCTTCAAAGACGTGAACAAGAAAGGCATCACCGAGCTGTCGCGTGAACTGATGGCGATTTCGAAGAAAGCGCGTGACGGTAAGCTGACAGCGGGCGACATGCAGGGCGGATGTTTCACCATCTCCAGCCTGGGCGGCCTGGGCACCACGCACTTCGCGCCGATCGTGAACGCGCCGGAAGTGGCTATCCTGGGTGTCTCTAAATCGGCGATGGAGCCGGTGTGGAACGGTAAAGAGTTTACTCCGCGTCTGATGATGCCGATTTCTCTCTCCTTCGACCACCGCGTAATCGACGGTGCTGATGGTGCACGATTCATCACCATCATCGGCAATATGTTGTCTGACATTCGTCGTTTAGTTATGTAAATGTAAAGAAGGCCGGCGGAAGCCGGCCTTCCTGTAACGATTCGTCGCGCCGCGGTTGGCAGTTTGTTAACAATTCTGTAAACTCTTGCGGTGAAAGTCCCGGTGGAACAAGGGCATTATAAGAAAGTCTGACCCGCCGGATATCAATTAAGAGGTCATGATGAGTACAGAGATTAAAACCCAGGTCGTAGTACTTGGGGCAGGTCCTGCAGGTTACTCTGCAGCCTTCCGTTGTGCGGATTTAGGTCTGGAAACCGTACTGGTAGAGCGTTACAGCACCCTGGGTGGTGTTTGTCTGAACGTCGGTTGTATCCCATCTAAAGCGCTGCTGCACGTTGCTAAAGTGATTGAAGAGGCGAAAGCCCTTGAAGAGCACGGCATTGTGTTTGGCCAGCCATCTACTGATATCAACAAGATTCGCAGCTGGAAAGAGAAGGTTATCAACCAGTTGACTGGCGGCCTGTCAGGAATGGCAAAAGGTCGTAAAGTCACCGTGGTTAACGGCCTCGGCAAATTCACCGGTGCTAACACCCTGGTGGTTGAAGGAGAAGGCGGCGCGACCACCATCAACTTCGATAATGCCATTATCGCTGCGGGTTCACGTCCAATCGAACTGCCATTCATTCCACATGAAGATCCACGCGTCTGGGACTCTACCGATGCGCTGGAACTGAAAGAAGTGCCGAAGCGCTTGCTGGTCATGGGCGGCGGCATCATCGGTCTGGAAATGGCGACGGTTTATCATGCGCTGGGTTCAGAGATTGATGTGGTTGAGATGTTCGACCAGGTTATCCCGGCTGCGGATAAAGACGTGGTGAAAGTCTTTACCAAGAAAATCAGCAAGAAATTTAACCTGATGCTGGAAACCAAAGTGACCGCCGTTGAAGCAAAAGACGATGGCATTTACGTTTCAATGGAAGGTAAAAAAGCACCAGGCGAAGCGCAGCGTTATGACGCGGTGCTGGTGGCCATCGGTCGTGTGCCGAACGGTAAAGGTCTGGATGCCGGTAAAGCGGGCGTGGAAGTGGACGATCGCGGCTTCATTCGCGTCGACAAGCAGATGCGCACCAACGTGCCACACATCTATGCTATCGGCGACATCGTCGGTCAGCCAATGCTGGCGCACAAAGGCGTGCACGAAGGCCACGTGGCGGCAGAAGTGATCTCTGGTCTGAAGCACTACTTCGATCCGAAAGTGATCCCTTCAATTGCCTATACTGAGCCAGAAGTTGCCTGGGTCGGTCTGACCGAGAAAGAAGCGAAAGAGAAGGGCATCAGCTACGAGACCTCCACCTTCCCGTGGGCAGCCTCAGGCCGTGCTATCGCTTCTGATTGTGCAGACGGTATGACCAAACTGATTTTCGACAAAGAGACGCACCGGATTATTGGTGGCGCGATTGTCGGTACTAACGGCGGCGAGCTGTTAGGCGAAATCGGTCTGGCGATTGAGATGGGTTGTGATGCGGAAGATATTGCGCTGACCATCCACGCTCACCCGACCCTGCATGAGTCAGTCGGTCTGGCGGCAGAAATCTTCGAAGGCAGCATCACCGATCTGCCTAACGCGAAAGCGAAGAAGAAATAACTTTCTGCTACTAAAGAAGAAAGCTCCCGTTATGGGGGCTTTTTTTTCGCCTGGAGTTTGGTGCTGTATGGCAAGAATCGATTTGGGTTAAGACTAAAGGTAACCCCAATAACCCTGAAAACGTTGCCTGTGAGAGTTATTAGAGTTATCGTGCTTTCATCAGGACGCGACAGGACACAGGGATGGATAGCAGCACGTTAATTTCCGAAATGAAGGCTGATGGCTGGGTTCTGACAGGGATTAACGGTAGCCATCACCATTTCACACATCCGACAAAACCGGGGCTGGTTACAGTACCCCATCCTAAAAAAGACTTACCGATCGGTACGGTAAAGAGCATCAGGAAACAAGCGAGAATTTAATCCCGCTTGCCCGTAGAGGTATGAATATGTTTTATCCAATCGCGATTGAAGCGGGTGATCACGAACACGCATACGGCGTAATCGTCCCCGATTTACCAGGGTGTTTCTCTGCCGGGGATACTCTTGATGAAGCCATTAAAAACGCCAAAGAGGCTATCACAGGGCATATCGAATTATGTGTAGAGCTCGGTCATGAGATCCCTGCCGTGTCCACCATTGAGACTCTGGCCACGAATCCTGACTATCAGGGTTATATCTGGGCATTGGTTGATGTAGATGTCATTCGCTTGCTGGGCGGCTCTGAAAAAATCAATGTCACTTTACCCAGGTCGTTAATTGATCGGATTGATCGTTGTGTGGCTTCACACCCCGAATACAAAAGTCGCTCGGGCTTTCTGGCTCAGGTAGCGCTTGAGCGTATTACTGCTCCGATTAACAGGCCTCAAAAGTAAGTCTGAGTGATAGCTAAATTTATTGGTGGCAGAGGAATCAAAAGGCACCTTTTATGAGTTTTTACCCCTTAAGCCGTTGCTATGATCTTTCTCCCGTATGGTCAGGTTGATGTCTTTGATGATGCTTTTATCCAGATTGATAAAACCGGCGTAAGAATGCATATTCCGGTGAATCTGGATGGACTGCAGCTGATTCTCTTCCTGACTCTTACAAATCAGTGAGTTACTGATCTTTAAATACGTGAATTTAGTGGTGATTTTTTTATGAGGGTAAAATCATCATATTTTACAGCCACATACATTAAGAGTGTTCCCCGCTCAAGCGGGGATAAACCGCATTGATGATGGAGGTGGCCAGACATCTGGCCTGTGATCCCCTACGAATGTGAATATCAGAGTCAGGCCCGATGAAAAAAAAGAACAGCACTCCCACACCTCACGATGCCACTTTCCGGCAGTTTCTCTCACAGCCGGACATTGCCCGCGACTTCATGGAACTGCATCTGCCCGCCGAACTGCGCGCTATATGCGACCTCAGCACCCTGAAACTTGAATCCGGTTCGTTCGTTGAAGACGATCTTCGCCAGTATTTCAGCGATATCCTCTACAGCCTGAAGACCAGTAACGGGGATGGGTACATACACGTCCTGGTTGAGCATCAGTCTGCGCCGGACAGGCATATGGCATTCAGGCTGATGCGATACGCTGTGGCGGCTATGCACCGCCACCTTGAAGCGGGCCATAAGCAGCTGCCGCTGGTTATACCGGTACTGTTCTATACCGGCAAACGCAGCCCTTATCCGTATTCAACACGCTGGCTCGACGAATTTGAAGACCCTTCGCTGGCGGAAAACCTCTATGGCAGCGCCTTTCCACTGGTGGATGTCACGGTGATCCCGGATGAGGAAATCATGGGGCACCGCAGCATGGCGGCGCTGACGCTGTTACAGAAGCACATTCATCAGCGTGACATCGCGACTCTCACCGATCGGCTGGCCACGTTACTGATGGCCGATTATCTTTCTTCACCCCAGGTAACAGCGCTGATACACTATTTACTGCAGGCAGGCGAGTCGGCTGACTCCGAAGCCTTCGTGCGCGAACTGGCACAGCGAGTGCCGCAACACGGAGACGCACTTATGACCATCGCACAGCAGCTGGAGCAGAAGGGCATCGAGAAAGGTATCGAGAAAGGTATTCAGCTTGGTGAACAGCGTGGAATCGAGAAAGGCCGAAATGAAGGCAAACTCGAGGTTGCCCGCACTATGCTGCAGAACGGCATCGACCGTAACACCGTCATGAAAATGACCGGTCTCTCAGAAGATGAACTTTCACAGATCCGTCACTGATTTTGATGTCAGAAAACGGCTCGGCAACGTAAAGCCCTGCACTACAGGGCTTAACAAATTTAATGAAACGCAGGCGCTGCTCATCAGTCAGTGCGCTGACACAGTCTCCCGGGTTAACTGACTATAATTACGAGCGTGCTTTTCTGCCATTCCCGAAACTCATCACAAAGCAATTCGACTGTTATGACAAAATTACCGGGTCTCCTGGCTTAAACATCAGGATAGGTGGCGCTCCTGGGAGGAAGCGAAGAGGGCTGCAGATCAGCAGGGCATAACCTTCCTGGATGCTAAAATTCAGGGGCCGGCTAAGGTCTGGCTTATCCCTTTCACTGTTTCCAGTACAGCCGGTAAACACAATATGGGATGCTGGACGGTGGCACTCTGACATTCTAATTCTCAGAAGATTAGGCAGCAAGCTAACCTTCATCTAACCACGCATCTCCCATGCAGCCACCCGTTCAATAAACATCTGTGCCAGTGCAGCAATGGCGCTGTTGCCGGGCAGTCTTTCTTCATTGATATACATCACCAGCGAACTACTGCGTCGGCGGCCCTGTAACAGCGGCAGGGAACGGAGCTCACCGCTCTCTAACTGCGCGGTGATATTCTGTTCCGGCAGCCAGCCATAACCTAACTGATGCTGGACCGCTTCAATGGCTGCCGACAGCGTCGTGAATGACCAGTTCTCCGCCTGATCGCCATTGACCTCTGACTGCTGCTGTTGCTGACGATCCAGAATGGTAATGCAGGGCCAGCGTGCCAGCGTAGCAGCATTAAGCGGGGCGGATTCGCGGTGCAGCGGGTGGTCGCGATGGGCGACGGCGACGAAATCGACACTCATCAGGCTTTCGCCTGCTAAAGGCGTGTCGCCATATTGCGCCACCAGCCAGAGATCAGCCTGATGCTCCGCCAGTCTGTCCGGCGTCTCGCTTCGGACGATTTCGCTGAACCAGATGCGGACATGCGGATAGCGTTGCTGAAAGGTCTGAAGCACATCGAACAGCAAGGGTTTGGGCAGAGTCGCATCGACCATCAGATCGATGCGCGAACGCTCGCCGCGTTGCAGTGCACTGGCCTGCGCCTCAAGCGCGCCGAATCCCTCCAGCAGCGGACGCACCTGCGCGAGCAACTGATGTCCCTCTGCACTCAGGACAGCGCGGCGGCCCTCCTGCTGTAGCAAAGTCAAACCTAGCCGCTGCTGTAACAGGCTCAGCTGATAACTCAGTGAGGACTGGCTGCGATTGTTCTTCTCCGCTGCCAGCGCAAAACTCCCCTCATTCACTACTGCGTCGAGCAGATACCACTGTTCGAGTGTTGTCTTGTACATACTCACTCATCTAAAAATTAAATTATTTAGTGCTAAAAATAGCGTTATTCATCGGTTTTGTAACGCGCAATAATCTCCTCAAGGAAAACAAATGAGGAATTAACCATGAGCACTTTCGATAAACATGACCTGTCTGGCATCGTCGGCAAACATCTGGTTTACACCTATGACAACGGCTGGAATTACGAGCTCTACATTAAAAATGCCAGCACCATCGACTATCGCATTCACAGCGGTATGGTCGGTAATCGCTGGGTTAAAAATCAGCATGTCTATGTTGTCCGTCTGGCGCAGGATGTCTATAAAGTTTCCTGGACTGAACCAACCGGAACCGATGTCAGCCTGGCCGTTAATCTGGCTGATAAAATTTTCCACGGCACCATCTTCTTCCCGCGCTGGGTAATGAATAATCCGGAGAAAACCGTCTGCTTCCAGAATGATCATCTGGAAGAGATGGCAAAATTCCGCGAAGCGGGTCCGGCTTATCCAACCGAAGTGATTGATGAGTTCGCAACGCTGACCGTAATCCGTGATGTGGGTGAAAATAACGAAAGCGTGATCGACTGTCCGCCTGACCAGTTGCCCGCCAATTTTCCGGAAAATCTGAAAAATTAAACATGCACAGAAGAGGTCATGACGACCTCTTCTGAATAGCAGTCTCTGTCTGGTAGCTTCTGACGTGTAACCTGGCAGGATGAAAAGGAGATTTATTGACCCGGGTTTTATCAGTAGTAATCAGCAGGACAGATTCGGTTTCAGTTGCATCAGGCTGATTTCCGGCCTGGTGTTGTTATCCTCCTGAGCTCACCTCCGCTGTACCCCATAAACACGCCGGCTTCTATTCCTGCCAGTTATCTATTTCCCTGAATCACTTCGCTAAAGCCACGGCAAAACTGACATAAACCTGCAGCCATTTGTGTGGAATGCGGTACGCTGCAGAGAGACCCATTCAGCCGACTCAGCTGGCTGATGCAGGGAGTTAAGCGGGCAGAATGGCCGTAGTGGATTATGTTGTATTTTTGTAAACAGATTAACAAACAGACGAAATACTGCTATTCTGCCCTCCGCGAAACCGGGCACCTCAACCTGGACGAGAAAGGGAAGATTGTTCTCCATAAGTGAGCAAGGTGGTCGGAAAGCCCTACATAATGAGAGCGAGGATAACGTCGTGCTAGAAGAATACCGTAAGCACGTTGCCGAGCGTGCTGCCCAGGGAATTGTACCTAAGCCTTTAGAGGCTTCCCAAATGGCCGCGCTGGTTGAACTGCTAAAAAATCCACCTGCGGGTGAAGAAGAATTTTTGATCGATTTATTGGTCAACCGCGTCCCACCTGGCGTCGATGAAGCGGCGTATGTCAAAGCCGGTTTCCTGGCGGCTGTCGCCAAAGGCGAAGCAACCTCTCCTCTGATATCTTCTGAAAAAGCGGTTGAACTGCTTGGCACCATGCAGGGCGGTTACAATATTCATCCGCTGATTGAGGCGCTGGACGATAGCAAACTGGCTCCGATTGCCGCGAAAGCCCTTTCACACACGCTGCTGATGTTCGACAACTTCTATGATGTCGAAGAGAAAGCGAAAGCGGGTAATGAATACGCGAAGCAGGTGATGCAATCCTGGGCAGATGCGGAATGGTATCTGTCACGGCCTGAACTGGCAGAGAAGATCACGGTTACCGTGTTTAAAGTCACTGGCGAAACCAACACCGACGATCTCTCTCCGGCCCAGGATGCCTGGTCACGTCCAGACATTCCTCTGCACGCCCTGGCGATGCTGAAAAATGCCCGTGAAGGCATTGAGCCTGATGAAGTGGGCAATATCGGTCCGATCAAACAGATCGAAGCTCTGAAGACCAAAGGTTTCCCGCTGGCGTATGTCGGTGATGTTGTCGGAACCGGTTCTTCACGTAAATCCGCCACCAACTCGGTGCTGTGGTTTATGGGCGACGACATCCCGAACGTGCCAAATAAAAAAGGCGGCGGCGTGGTGCTGGGCAGCAAAATTGCACCCATCTTCTTCAACACCATGGAAGATGCGGGCGCACTGCCCATTGAAGTGGACGTAAATAACCTGAACATGGGCGATGTGATCGACATCTATCCATTCAAAGGCGAAGTCCGCAACCACGAAACCAATGAGCTGCTGGCCAGCTTCGAGCTCAAAACCGAAGTAGTGATTGACGAAGTGCGCGCCGGTGGCCGTATTCCGCTGATCATCGGTCGCGGCCTGACCACCAAAGCGCGCGAGTCGCTGGGTCTGCCGCACAGCACCGTATTCCGTCAGGCGAAAGATGTCGCGGAGAGCACCCGTGGTTTCTCACTGGCGCAGAAAATGGTTGGCCGCGCCTGTGGCGTGACCGGCGTTCGTCCGGGTGCCTATTGCGAACCTAAGATGACCTCGGTTGGCTCGCAGGATACCACCGGCCCGATGACCCGTGACGAGCTGAAAGATCTGGCTTGCCTGGGCTTTTCGACCGATCTGGTGATGCAGTCGTTCTGTCACACCGCCGCGTATCCGAAGCCGGTGGATGTGAGCACGCACCATACGCTGCCAGACTTCATTATGAACCGCGGTGGTGTGTCACTGCGTCCGGGTGACGGCATTATCCACAGCTGGCTGAACCGTATGCTGCTGCCGGATACCGTCGGTACCGGTGGTGACTCGCACACCCGTTTCCCTATCGGCATCTCTTTCCCGGCGGGTTCAGGCCTGGTGGCGTTTGCCGCCGCGACTGGCGTAATGCCGCTCGACATGCCGGAATCGGTTCTGGTGCGCTTCAAAGGTAAGATGGAGCCGGGCATTACCCTGCGCGATCTGGTTCATGCCATTCCGCTGTATGCCATCAAACAGGGTCTGCTGACCGTTGAGAAGAAAGGTAAGAAAAACATCTTCTCTGGTCGCATCCTGGAGATTGAAGGTCTGCCGGATCTGAAAGTCGAGCAGGCGTTTGAGCTGTCCGATGCGTCAGCAGAACGTTCCGCTGCGGGCTGTACCATCAAGCTGGATAAAGCGCCGATTATCGAATACCTCAGCTCTAACATCGTGCTGCTGAAGTGGATGATCGCAGAAGGCTACGGCGATCGTCGTACGCTGGAGCGTCGCATTGACGGTATGGAGAAATGGCTGGCCGATCCTCAGTTGCTTGAGCCGGATGCCGATGCTGAATATGCCGCCGTGATCGAAATCGATCTGGCTGAAATCAAAGAGCCAATCCTCTGTGCGCCAAACGATCCGGACGATGCACGTCTGCTCTCTGACGTTCAGGGTGAGAAGATCGACGAAGTGTTTATCGGCTCATGCATGACCAACATTGGTCACTTCCGTGCTGCGGGTAAACTGCTGGATAGCCACAAAGGCCAGCTGCCAACCCGTCTGTGGGTGGCACCGCCAACCAAGATGGATGCGGCACAGCTGACCGAAGAAGGCTACTACAGCGTATTCGGCAAAAGCGGTGCGCGTATCGAGATCCCGGGCTGTTCACTCTGCATGGGTAACCAGGCACGTGTTGCAGATGGTTCGACAGTGGTCTCTACCTCGACCCGTAACTTCCCGAACCGTCTGGGTAACGGCGCTAACGTCTACCTGGCGTCAGCGGAGCTGGCTGCGGTCGCGTCTCTGCTTGGCAAACTGCCAACGCCGGATGAGTATCAGCAATTCATGGCGCAGGTCGATAAAACGGCCAGCGACACGTATCGCTATCTCAACTTCGACCAGCTGACGCAGTACACCGACAAAGCTGATGGTGTGATTTTCCAGACCGCGGTCTGATTCTTCACCTTGCAGGCATGAATAAGGGGCGATGATTCGCCCCTTTTTTTCGTCTCAGCATGGGGTAGAGAGACGATCAAAAGCTGGCTTTCGGCAGACAGCCTGTAATAATGCGCGACGTGTCACACTTTGCCGCGAGAGCAGCACGGACACTTACCAGGTGAGACGACGACGTTGAGAGGAACGGGCGATGGAATATGAATTTTTACGCGATGTGACCGGACAGATTAAGGTTCGCATGTCGATGGATCATGAAGCGGTCGGCCACTGGTTCAACGAAGAGGTCAAAAACGATCCGGGATTGCTGGATGAAGTTGAAGCCGCCATTGAAGATGTCAAAGGCAGCGTACGTCAGTGGCAGCGGATCGGCAGCGAGTACACCATTCTGCTGGATGAAGAGGAGGTGATGATCCGCGCCAACCTGCTGGCTCTGGAAGATGACGGTATGGAAGAGGGGATGAACTACTATGACGAAGAGAGCCTCTCGTTCTGCGGCATTGAAGATTTTCAGCTGGTGATCGCTGCTTATCGCCAGTTTATGAACCAGTACGGCAAACCCGTACGGTAAGACAGTAAGGCAATCCTTTACGGTTATAAGGCCGGGCGAACTCAGCAGCCCGGCCTGTTAACTAACTCAGCGATGCACCGCCACACATTACCAGCTGCTGGCCGGTGATCGCCGCCGCCGCAGGGGAGAGCAGGAAATCGACCAGCCCGGCCACTTCCTGCGGCTGAATATAGCGGCCAATGGGTGGCAGACGGGGCGGTGAACTGGCACGGCCCGGCTGTTGCAGCATCGGCGTTTCGGTGGCGCCTGGCGCCACAATATTGGCGGTAATGCCGCGCGGAGCGAGTTCCGCCGCCCAGCTGCGCACCATACCGATCATCGCCGATTTGGTGGCGACATACTGACTGCGGCCCGCCGCCCCGCCTGATGTCCGGCTGCCCAGCAGCACAATTCTGCCGCCCACACGCATCCGCGGTGCAAAATGATTCGCCAGCTGCTCAGCAGCGGCAACGTGCAGTTGCCATAAGCGTGTACTGGCACTCAGATCCAGCTCCCCAAGCGGCGCGGCCTGCATCATACCGGCTGCATGGATCACCACCTGCGGCACCGGCAGCGCGTCCAGTAAAGCCTGCAGTGCGGCGCTGTCACTGATATCGATCTGATGACTCTGCCAGCCCGCTTCTGCCCGGCTTATCGCCGAGCGGCTCAGGCCGATAACCTGCCAGCCCTCATCGAGTAAACGGTCAGCAATCGCCTGACCGATACCGGAGCTGGCCCCGGTCACCAGCGCCATCCGTTCAATCACGCATCACCTCCCTTCACCCATGACTCCGCGACCCGCACATATTTAATCGCCTGGCGATACCAGGTGTAGGCGATATGCAGTTCGCCATCCAGGCCCTGTTTAATGCTGGGATAGGAGAACTCACGGTTTAATTTCTGCTGGGAGTTATTGGTCATGCAGTAGCCATCGCCCTCGTCCAGATTGCGCTGCAGCGGCCAGCTTTTACCGCCATCCGTGGAGATAGCCAGCGTCATCGGCGCACGAGGCGCACCCCAGAAAGCGGTGCGACCACTGTGCACCACCGGCTCAGCGGCGACGGCAACATCACTTTCCTCTTCATCGTCTTCAATTTCGTCATACAGCGACAACCGGCGTTCGCTGGCACCTTCGGCGCTCATGGCATTGAACACCAGCGCCAGATGACCATTGCGCAGTGTTGTGACCTGAATTGAGGAGTTATTGTTGGGCAGCGATAACGGCTGTGGCGCGCTCCAGCTTTCGCCCTGATTAAATGAGCGGCTCTGGTAAATGTGGTCAGCCCAGCGGCTGCGGTAGAGCGCCAGCAGCGAGCCATCATCCAGCAGGGTAACGTTCATATGAACGCAGCCGGTGCTGTCAGGCACGCTGACGTCGCGCCAGCTCTGGCCTTTATCTTCTGAGATTTTTACCGCGCTCACGTCATAGCTGCCGACCCACTTTTCGCCGGGCTGGGTCAGACAGTAAAACACTGGCAGCAACCAGTTACCGTTGGGCAGCACCACAATCGGCTGGCGAATAAAGGTGCCAGGCTTATCCAGCAGCGTTTTGATCTCCCCCCAGCTCTGGCCCAGATCGTGAGACTGGCGATAGCGAACAATCGCGGTGTCCTGATTGCCCGATTTCTGCGCCGTCCACAGCAGCCACAGTACCTGGTCGGGATCGAGAAACAGCACCGGATTCTGTTCTGAACGGCCCGGATCGTCAGAGAGTTTTTGTGCTTCACTCCAGCGATCGCTGCCTTTTCGCAGCCGTGAACACCAGACAGAGATATCGGCAATCCCTTCCTGCGTGCCGCCAAACCAGACGCAAAGCAGATCGCCATCGGGCAGCGGCAGCAGGTTAGCCGCGTGGTTTTGCGGGCAGGAGGAGGGCAGCATCGCAACCTGCTGCGCGCTATCCTGCGGGTGAGGCGCAAGCAGGCCGGTGCGTTCTGCGGTGACGGTTTCCTGAGTCATTTTAGGCTCCACTGTTTTGTGCATTGTGTTGCGATTGAGGCTGAGACTGGCGTGACGGGATACAGCGGTCAATCACCATAATAATTGCCGGGGTGATCAGCGCCACGTACATATTGTCGATACCAAACGGGTTACCCATCAGGAACCAGACGGAAGTGACAACGCAGGCGCCAATCAGACCGGCATTGGCGCCGCGTGTGCTCTTAAACCACGGCAGGTAGAACGCCATGATCGCCACAACGGTAATCGACAGACGAATCGCACGGGTAAAGAACGAGAGCTTCAGCACTTCCGGGAAGAACAGAACAAACAGCAGCGGGAAGAAGCCGATGCCAATCGAGATCCAGCGTGTCATTTTAAATTCGCGCTCTGGCGTAGGATTACGATAAGGCACGTAAAAGTCTTTCACCACCAGCGAGGCGATGGCCAGCGCCACGGTACCGACGCTGACGAAAATCGAGGCCACCAGCGAGGTGGTGACAATGCCCGCCAGCCACGGTGACATATCCTGCAGAAACACCGGCAGCGCATAGAGGCTCTTGATATCCGGGTGAGCAAACTTCGCTGCCACGCCAATCAGCGCCATCGCCAGACCAATCGGCAGGCAGAAGAAGAAGGCGACCCAGGTGGCGCGCTTCGCTGACTTCACATCTTTGGTGGAGGAGATCGCCTGAATCACAAACTGGGTACAGAAGATCGAACCTACGGTCCCGATCAGCCAGGCCACAATGGTACTGGCACCGACGTGACCATCCCATGTCCAGTAGAACGCCGGCATTTTTTCCATCATTGGGGCGACGCCGCCGGTCATCTTCAGCGCCACATAGAGGATAATCAGGATCCCCATATACTTGATGGCGCTGTGCAGCAGCGTGACCCAGGCCACGCCTTTCATGCCGCCAAATGCAAAGTAGAAGGTGCTGACCACCGCAGTGATAAAAGCCGCCTGGGTCAGGTCGATCTTGAGTACGGTGGAGATCGCCGCCGCGCCGCTGATGTAGTTACCGACGTTCACCAGCAACAGCGCATAGATCATGATCAGCGAAATAATATTTTTGGTCGAACTGCCATATTTCTCGGCGATAGCACCGGAAATAGTGATCTTTCCGGTGTTGTAGATGCGTTTGACCAGTATCAGGCCAAACAGCGGGAAGCCAATTGCCGCGCCAATCACCGACCATGAGGCGGCGAAGCCATCTTCAAAGGCCGCCTGCGCGGTGCCGATGGTGGATTTTGCCCCGATATATTCAGACATCAGCATAATGCCGACGATAAAAGCAGGCATGGCGCGCGAGCCTTCCATAAAGTCGCCGCTGGTTTTACTGCGCAGCCGCCAGGTGAGCCAGGTGGTGAACAGGATATAGGCGACCACCATGCCGACGATCAGTAAGGTGCTCTCAGTTGAAAATGCTTTCATCATGACCTCGATTGTTCTGGCAGATGGCGACCATCAGGTTCGTTCTCATCTGACCGGTAGGGTGCAAAGGTGATGGACGTTATTGCAGGTAGTGGTTCACGATTTGGCGGATCTGCTGCTGCTCTTCGGCGCTGAACTGCACCGCATAGCGGCTTTCACCCACCTCAAAGCCCTGCAGGCTGACCGCTTTTTTCACGGCGGCCGGTGAGAAACCGATGCTGTAAAGCGCGGTGCGCAGGCCGGTGACGTTCTCCTGTGCCTGATGCGAACCGGCAATATCGCCCGCATGGAAGCGCGCCCAGATGGCGTTAATCGCCCCCGGTGCCACGTTTGCCAGCCCGGAAATTGAGGCGGAGCAGCCATCCACAAAACCCTGGTGGATCAGCGAATCCGGGCCGTTCAGCACAGCAAAGTCCTGACAGTCGGCGGTAGCCTGCAGAAAGCCGCTCAGACTTTCATAGCTGCCTGCTGAATCTTTAATGCCGATGATGTTCGGATGCGCGGCCAGCGTACGAACGGTCTCTGGCTGCAAGGTATTGCCGGTACGCGCCGGGATGTTGTAGAGGAACAGCGGTACCGTAAGCGCGTCAGCCACGCGCTGATAGTGGTCGATCAGCTCCTGCTGCTTAAGCGGAACAAACCACGGGGTGATCGCGGAAACAGCATCTACGCCAAGGCGGGCAATCTGTTTGCCGAGCCGGATAGTTTCACGGGTCGAAATCTCCCCGATATGCGCCACCACCGACGCCTGGCCGTTAACTTCATCGACGCAGGTGGTGGTAACCGCGATCTTCTCCTGCTCGTTCAGCACAAAGAATTCGCCGTTGGTTCCGCCGCAGAAGATGCCGTTACCGGCGTTGATCTGGCGTCTGACCTGTTCGCGCTGCCTCTCCGGATCAAAGGCACCTTCCCGGTCAAAAGTGGTGACGATGGCGGTCAGTACGCCGTTTATTTTCTTATTCATGACAATCCTCATTACGCCTGGCAGGAAGGGAAAAGCGTCAGGTAGACGGCGCGCACATCGTCGGCGGTGACCGCCATCGGCACGTTGTTCATCAGACGCTGGACGTCGAGCGCGGCTTCCACTAACCAGGGCAGGTGATCCGGGCTGATGCCCAGGGCTTCCAGGCTGGCAGGCAGCTGCAGCCGCGCTACCAGCGCGGTGAAGTAGTCGACCAGCGCGTGTGATTTCGCTTCATCGCTTAAACGGACGTCGGCGTCGGGCAGCAGATCATAGACCTGAGCGAATTTGCTCACCGCCGCCGGACGGACAAAGCGCATGCAGGGAGCCAGCAGGATGGCGTTGGCGACGCCGTGTGGCAGATGATATCTGCCGCCGAGCGGGTAAGAGAGGGCATGCACCAGATGTGTCCCGGCATGGGCAATCGATGCACCGCCATAATAAGAAGCCCAGAGCATCTCCAGGCGTGCCTGCAAATTTTCTGGCTCGCGCAGGGTGGTTTCGAGATTAGCGAACAGTTTCTTCATCCCAGTCAGCGCATAGTTGTTGCTGACCGGGTTGGCGACATTGGCGGTAAAGCACTCAATCAGATGGCAGAGGGCGTCAATACCGGTTGAAGAGGCGATGTGGGCCGGCATGCTGGTGGTCAGTTCCGGCACCAGGGCCACCACATCGGGTAGCATCACCGGTGAAATAATGCCGACTTTGGTCTCTTTCTCCGGGATCGCCAGGATCGCATTGGGCGTCGCTTCAGAACCCGTGCCTGCGGTGGTAGGGATCAGTATTGAACGGGTACGGCGCTGCGGTTTTTCGCCTGCCAGCAGGGCGTCCAGCGAAGGCGCGGCGTCGATGCACAGCACTGAGAGTAGCTTCGCCACATCCAGCACGCTGCCGCCGCCGATGCCAATCACCATATCGACATGGGGCCGGGAGAGCGTCGCGATAATCGCTGCCACATCATGCTGGCTTGGTTCAGGCGGGACGCTGTTGACCACGCTGATACCCGGAATCTGATCCCGAAGTTGACCCATCAGCGCCTGCACTGCCGGAATCGCCTCAATGTTCCGGTCAGTGACCACGACTGCTGTCGATATCCCCTTCAGCAGATAGCGCATGTCGTTTAACGCCTGATAACCGCTAATCACTGTGCTGTTAATGTTCATTTCATACCCTTATTTCTGTCCTGTCTGAGCGGATGATTAATCTTGCTCAGCGCAATGCGAAGTCAGTCACTCTCTGTGGCTAATTTTATAAGGCATATCGATTTCGATTAATTTGAACTTGCTCACATATAATCAATCATGATTGAATATAATCAAATGCAGCGGCAATCGCCTGACAGGAGTGAGGATGGGCTCATCATTATGGAAAACCCCGGTGCTGGTCATCGCCGATGACTTTACCGGTGCCAACGATTCGGGTAGCGGACTGGCACAGGCTGGCGCCCGCGTACATGTGCTGTTTGGCACTGAGGCGCCGTTGCCAGAGGACGCTGCGGATGTGCTGGTTATCAGCACCGACAGTCGGGCAGTCAGCGCCAGCCAGGCCGCAGAGCGCGTGGCTCAGGTGGTGCAGCACTTCGCCGCACAGCTTCAGCAGGGCTGGCTGTTTAAAAAGATCGACTCCACGCTGCGCGGCAACGTCGGTGCTGAAACCGCGGCTGCGCTGCGAGCCAGCGGCAAAAGGCTGGCGCTGGTTGCGCCGGCCGTGCCACGACTGGGCCGCACCACACGCGAAGGTAAAGTGTGGGTCAATCAGCGGTTACTGACAGACACCGAATTTGCCAGCGATCCTAAAACCCCGATCCTCAGCGCCCGCGTACTCGATCAGATGCAGATCGACGGCACGGAGATCGATCTCCCGACGCTGCGCAGCGATCGGCTTGATGCGGTGTTAGCGGCGGCGCACGGCGTGGTGGTGGTGGATGCCGAAAATGAAGCCGATCTGGCGCGACTGATAATCGCTGCGGCGCGGCTGACAGAGAAGCCGCTGCTGGTGGGAGCAGCCGGGTTAAGCGATGCGCTGGGCGCAGCGCTCTCTGTTCGCCCGTCGCGGCCCGTGCTGGCGGTAGTGGGATCGATGAGCAGCAGCGCGCAGCAGCAGATCGCCACGCTGCTTAACCAGCGGGCAGTTGAGATCGTAGATGTCGATATCCGCCAGCTGTTTCAGCAGCCCGCCTGGCCCGACCGGAATCGCTGGATCGAACAGGCTGCCGCCGCACTGCGTGCCGGTCGCCATACGGTGATCCGCACCTGCCAGCATGAATCCCAGCGTCACGACATTGAGCATCTCAGCCAGCAGCACAGCGTGACCCGCCAGCAGCTGGGCGAAGCGATCAGTCTGTTGCTGGGCGAAATGACTCACAGCCTGTGCCGGACACAGCTGCCGCATGCGCTCTATCTGTCGGGAGGCGACGTGGCGATTGCCGTTGCCCAGGCACTGGGGGCCAGCGGCTTTAAAATTCAGGGTCTGGTGGCGGGCTGTGTGCCGCACGGGGTTCTGCTTAACAGTGAATTTACTCTGCCGGTGATGACCAAAGCGGGTGGCTTTGGTGATGAAAATACCCTGGTAGCAGCCATTGGTTTTATTGAGGAGAAGTCGAGTGAGTAAAATTATTGCGATCACCATGGGCGATCCAGCGGGCATCAGCCCGGAAATCATCATTAAGTCACTCTCTGAAGGTGAGCTGAATGGCATCCCTGCGGTGGTGATTGGCTGTGCCAGTACGCTGCGCCGCATTATGGCAATGAACATTACGCCACAGGCCGAGCTGCGGGTGCTGGACCGGGTGCAGGATGCGCGGTTTGCGCCCGGCATCATCAACGTCATCGATGAGCCTCTGGCCGATCCCGACGCGCTGAAACCTGGCGTGGTGCAGAAAGAGGCGGGAGATCTGGCGTGGCGTTGCGTGAAGCGTGCTACAGAGCTGGCACTGGCGGGCGACGTGCATGCCATTGCCACCGCGCCGCTGAACAAAGAGGCGCTGCATGCGGCGGGCCATCTCTATCCTGGTCACACCGAACTGCTGGCGCATCTTACCGGGACCAAAGATTACGCCATGGTCCTCTACACCGATAAGCTGAAAGTGATTCATGTCACGACCCACATTGCGCTGCGTAAGTTCCTGGACACGCTGAACCAGACGCGCATCAAAACCGTGATTGGTATGGCGGACACTTTCCTGCGTCGTGTCGGTTACAGCGCCCCGCGTATCGCCGTGGCGGGCGTTAATCCGCACGCCGGAGAGAACGGCCTGTTTGGCGATGAGGAGATCACCACCGTGGCACCCGCTATTGAGGCGATGAAAGCGCAGGGGATTGATGTCTACGGACCTTGTCCGCCAGACACGGTGTTCCTGCAGTGCCAGGATGGACGGTATGACATGGTGGTCGCGATGTACCACGATCAGGGGCATATTCCGCTTAAACTGCTGGGCTTTTATGATGGCGTCAACATCACCGCAGGCCTGCCGTTTATCCGTACCTCTGCTGACCATGGCACCGCATTTGATATCGCCTGGACAGGTAAAGCGAAGTCTGACAGCATGGCGATCTCTATTAAACTCGCGATGCAGCTCGCATAGGGATATATGAAGGGACAGAGCCGTCTTGACCAGATTATGGATTACCTGAAAAGCCATAATCTGGTGACTGTTGAGCAACTGGTCAGTGCGATTTCCGCCTCACCCGCCACGATTCGCCGTGATTTGATTAAGCTGGATAAAGAGGGCGTGATCAGCCGCAGTCATGGCGGCGTTACCCTGAATCGTTTTATTCCTGCCCAGCCGACCACGCTGGAGAAGATGCAGCGTAACCTGGCCGAGAAGCAGGCGATTGCAGAATGTGCCGCCAGCTTTGTCCGGGCGGGCGATGCGGTCGTGCTGGATGCGGGCACCACTATGCTGGAGCTGGCGCGGCAGCTCACGCATCTGCCGCTGCGGGTCATCACTGCCGATCTGCACATTGCACTGTTTTTGTCTGAGTTTAAGCAGATCGAAGTGACGATTATCGGCGGACGTATCGACGACTCCAGTCAGTCCTGTGTGGGCGAACATGGACGGCGGTTGCTGCGCAGCATCAATCCCGATATCGCCTTTGTCAGTTGTAACTCCTGGAGCCTTGAGCGCGGCATTACCACGCCGACTGAGGAGAAAGCGGGGCTGAAACACGATCTTCTGGCCAATGCGGCTCGCCGGGTCTTGCTGGCGGACAGCAGTAAATATGGCTCCTGGTCGCTATTCTGCGCTTCTCCGGTGGATGACCTGACGGATGTGGTGACCGATAGCCGGTTAGATGAGGCTGTCTGCCGCACGCTGCGCGAGCGCGGGATTACGCTGGCGCTGACCTCCGCATGAACAGAACGCGCCATGTTGCTCTGACCTGATCAGCAGGACGAGAGCAGCACCGCGCGTTTATCTTTATCTCTCGCCGTTAAAACGCGCCGTTAACGCGCGTACGCATCATTCTCTTCGCGCGTAGTCGCGGGTGTGTCCACCGAAACCCGTTCAAACCTCAGTCAGGCAGTTGCCGTGATGAAAAAGCAGGGGGAACAAGAGGGAAGGAGACGCGCAGGTTATGAGCTATAACGCTGCGCGCCTGATAATCAGAGGGTCTTCAGGCCCACTGAGGGGATATTTCTGCCGTAGTAGATCTCGCGCATCTCTTTCCAGAGCAGATCGGTAATGCGCTTGTGCTCCTGCGGAGTGAGATCTTCCGGGCGGGTGTTAAACAGGTAGTGTTTAAGGTCGAACTCTTTCAGCAACATCTTGGTATGGAAGATGTTTTCCTGATAGACATTCACATCCACCATGTCATACATCGCTTTCATATCTTCAGACATGAAGTTCTGAATCGAATTGATCTCGTGATCGATGAAGTGCTTCATCCCTTTCACGTCACGGGTAAAACCTCGCACCCGGTAATCGACGGTGACAATATCGGACTCCAGCTGGTGGATCAGATAGTTCAGCGCTTTCAGTGGCGAAATGACGCCACAGGTTGAGACTTCAATGTCCGCACGGAAGGTGCACAGGCCGCCTGCCGGATGGCTCTCCGGATAGGTGTGCACGCAGATATGACTTTTATCGAGATGAGCCACCACCGAGTTGGGCAGCGGACCGGGGTGCTCTGAGTTATCTATATCTTTCGGATCGATCGGCTCTTCGCTGACCAGAATCGTGACGCTGGCCCCCTGCGGTTCATAATCCTGGCGCGCAATGTTGAGCACGTTAGCCCCGATAATGGAGCAGGTCTCAGTCAGAATTTCCGTCAGACGGTTAGCGTTATATTGTTCGTCAATGTAGGCGATGTAACCATCGCGTTCAGCTTCAGTATTCGCATAGCAAATATCGTAAATACAAAAACTCAGGCTTTTCGTCAGGTTGTTGAAGCCATGTAGTTTTAGCTTTTGCAATTTCGTTCACCCCCTTAGAAATGCACTATCAGCACGCGGCGGATAACGCATTCAACAGATATTGCGGCAGGGCAAAGCTGCCGGTATGGATTGCTGGCGTGTAATAACGGCAGGTCAGGCCAGCGGCCTCGAAACGCGCCTTTAAAGTCGCGGTGTCGAGCTGGCGCAGCGCCGGATTATCACTCGCCCAGGCAAAGGTCATAATGCCGCCGTAGTAGGTCGGAATCGCCGCCTGATAGAAACTGACGTCCGCAAAGTAATGTCCCAGCTTGCGATGGCTGTTAACGGCCTCATCCTGCTGCAGGAAGCAGACGCCATTCTGCGCCACAAAGATGCCATTTTCATTAAGGGCCGCTTTGCACCCGGCATAAAATTCCGAGGTAAACAGACTCTCGCCCGGACCAATCGGATCGGTGCAGTCGGAGATAATGACATCAAACTTTTCCTGCGTCTGATTAACGAAGTTCACCCCGTCATCAATCACCAGCGTAAAGCGCGGATCGTCATAGGCACCCGCGCTGTGGTTCGGCAGATACTGGCGGCAAAAGGTCACCACGCCCGCATCGATCTCCACCATGGTAATCTTTTCGATCCCGGGATGACGTGACACTTCACGCAGCATTGCGCCGTCACCGCCGCCGATAATCAGAACGCTCTTCGCCGCGCCGTGCGCCAGCAGCGGAACGTGGGTCATCATTTCATGGTAGATAAATTCGTCGCGTTCGGTGGTCTGAACGACGCCGTCCAGCGCCATTACGCGGCCCATCGCGGCATTTTCGAAAATGATTAAATCCTGATGCGCAGTCTTCTCACGGTACAGCTCTTTATCAACCGTGAAATACTGGCCAAAACCGGCATGAAGGGTTTCATACCACGTTTCATTGTGGGCCATGGTGCTCTCCTCTGATGACATCGCCATGAAGATGGGCGGCATATGATAGCTAACACTGACCGTGGTTGCACGGTCAATGTCCGGCTGCAGAGGGAAGAATCGTTACCTGACGTAGGCCAGCAGGCTCAGCGAATCGCGGGCCAGTGACTTGCACTTTTTGTCGTTGGTGATGGCGATGCCGCTGAGATCGCGATAGCTATCTTCACCCAGCGCTTTCATGTTGTAGTTGCTGTAGTTGCTTAAATCCCAGCGGTTCTGCTGAGCAAAAAAGACCAGCGCTTTGCGAATCTGCGCGTCCGGTAAATCCTGATAGCCACAATCATTTTTCAGATAGACGAAAACCGCCGTCAGATCGGCCAGATCTTCCGCTTCGGATTCGCTCAGGGCAAAACTGGTGGAGGAGAAGCCAAGGAGTCCCGTCAGCAGCAGGATCCTGATACTTTGCTTCATAGTCGTTCTCTTCAATGGATATTGCTAATGACGTTAGCACAGTTGCTCTCAGGTTTTCGATTAATTTGCCGCTGTGGGCCGCTGCACCGCCTTTTTTCGTCAGATTCGTACGGGTAAGACTTGACCTTCCCATAAGGTCAGGGTTTAGGCTGTGCGCTCTGATGCCACAAGGATGATCACCATGCAACGTCGCGATTTCCTGAAACTCACTGCCGCACTGAGTGCAGCCGGAGCATTACCGCTCTGGAGCCGTTCGCTGATGGCAGCCACCCGTCCGCTGCTGCCGATTCCGTCTCTGCTGGAACCCGATGCCAGGGGCAGCTACAGCCTCACCGCGATGCAGGGTACCACCCAGTGGAACGGCAAAGCGGTGCCGACCTGGGGCTATAACGGCAGCCTGCTGGGGCCGGTGCTGAAGATGCAGAGTGGCAAACCGGTGACGGTAAACATCCATAACCGGCTCAGTGAGGCGACCACCCTGCACTGGCACGGGCTGGAAATCCCCGGCGCAGTGGATGGCGGCCCGCAGGCGGTGATTGCGCCTGGCGGCTCGCGTCAGGTCTCTTTTACGCCCGATCAACCCGCTGCAACCTGCTGGTATCACCCGCATCTGCATGGCAAGACCGGGCATCAGGTGGCTCAGGGGCTGGCGGGACTGATCCTGCTGGAAGATAAAGAGAGCGGAACGCTGCGTTTGCCCTCGCAGTGGGGTGTGGATGATGTGCCGCTGATTTTTCAGGATAAGCAACTGACCAAAGATGGCAGCCGCATTGATTATCAGCTCGACGTGATGCGCGCCGCGGTGGGCTGGTTTGGCGATATGATGCTGACCAACGGCGTGCACTATCCGCAGCATGCGGTGCCGCGTGGCTGGCTGCGTCTGCGCCTGCTCAACGGCTGCAATGCCCGTTCGCTGCATGTTGCCGCCAGTGATAAACGTCCTCTCTACGTGATCGCCAGCGATGGTGGCCTGCTGGCCGAGCCGGTAAAGCTCGACTCGCTGCCGATCCTGTCGGGCGAGCGTTTTGAGGTGATGATCGATACCTCTGATGGTAAGAGCTTCGATCTGGTGACGCTGCCGACAGAGCAGATGGGCATGACGCTGCCGCCGTTTGACCAGCCGCTGCCGCTGGTGCAGATCCTGCCGCTGCGGGTGATGGCCAGCGCCACGCTGCCGGATCAGCTGGCGACGCTGCCAGCGCTACCCTCAACAGACGGCCTGACGACACGCTGGCTGCAGCTGATGATGGACCCGCAGCTGGACCAGCAGGGCATGCAGGCGCTGATGCAGCGCTACGGCGAGAAAGCGATGGGCAAGGGCGGTCATCACACGATGTCGCAGACGCCGGAGGAGAAAACGACGGCAGAGCCGATGCCGCCTATGGAAAGCATGGATCACAGCATGCACGGCAATACGCCGCCCGCCGGTTACGATTTCCGCAACGGCAATAAGATTAATGGCCAGGCCTTTGATATGACGAAGCCGTCGTTTGCGGTGAAGCTGGGTGATTACGAGAAGTGGACGATTTCAGGTGAAGGCGACGCGATGCTGCACCCGTTCCACATTCACGGCACCCAGTTTCGTATTCTTTCAGAAAACGGCAAACCGCCAGCCCCGCACCGGCAGGGCTGGAAGGATATGGTGAATGTCGACGGCTGGCGCAGTGAAGTGCTGGTACGCTTCAACTATGTCGCCGCCGCAGAACACGCTTACATGGCCCACTGCCATCTGCTGGAGCATGAAGACACCGGCATGATGCTGGGCTTTACCGTCAGCTGATTACGCCTGATCCAGCGCCAGCTTCACATCTTCAATCAGGTCGCCGGCGTTTTCGATGCCAATCGACAGCCGCACCGTGGCGTCAGTGATCCCAATACGCTGACGCACCGCCTGCGGCACGCCGGAGTGGGTGGTGCTGCCAGGATGGCTGGCCAGCGACTCGGTCCCGCCCAGGCTTACCGCCTGCTTAAACAGCGACAGCGCATTAAGAAAACGGAACGCAGCGGGCTGATCGCCGACGATATCAAATGAGAAGGTCGAACCCGCACCGCTGCACTGCTCGCGATAAGTTTTCCCTTCGGCGCTCTCCGCATCCAGATAGGGCAGCCAGTGCAGCTTCGCCACTTTAGGGTGATCGCGCAGAAACGCCGCGACCGCTTCCGCATTCTGCCAGGCTTTCTCCATGCGTAGCGACAGCGTTTCCAGCGAGCGGCTGAGCATCCAGCTTGAGTGCGGATCCAGCTGCGTGCCGATAGCGCTGCGCAGGGCGCGCACTTTCGCCATCAGCGCTTTACTGCCCATCGCCGCGCCTGCAATCAGGTCAGAGTGACCGCCAACATACTTAGTCAGCGAGTAGAGCGACAGGTCAGCGCCCAGCGTTAGCGGCTGCTGGAACAGCGGGCCGAGCAGCGTGTTGTCACAGGCGATAATCGGTCGTGAACCCTGCTGCTGATCAATCTCATCAGCGATACGCGCCATCAGACGGATATTGACCAGGCTGTTGGTGGGATTCGCTGGCGTTTCAATCAGGATCACCGCTACCCGGCCCTGGGCCATCGCCTGCTGAGCGGCTTCACGCACTTTGACTTCATCATTGCCGTCGCTGAAACCCACTGCTTTGATGTCCAGATTGTGCAGCGTCTTGCTAAGCAGGGTTTCGGTGCCGCCATACAGCGGCTGGGAATGCAGGATCACCTCGCCCGGACGGGCAAACGTCAGCAGGGCAGTGGAGATGGCGGCCATACCGGAAGAGAAGAGCGAACAGCTCTCCGCCTGCTCATAGACCGCCAGCCGATCTTCTACAATTTCGCTGTTAGGGTGGTTAAAGCGGGAATAGACCAGCCCACCCGATTTGCCTTCCGGCGGCTCACGTCGGCCAGAGACGTAATCAAAGAAATCCCGTCCCTCTTCGGCGCTGTCAAAGACAAAGGTCGAGGTCAGAAATACCGGCGGCTTCACCGCACCCTCAGAGAGGCGGGGATCGTAGCCATAGTTCAGCATCTGGGTTTCAGGGTGCAGCGGCCTGTCGCCGATATGCGTTTTTTTGCTTGAAGATGAAGTCATTGTGATCTCCGGCCAGCGGCGCGAGTAGGGTAACGATCTGTTGGATAAAGGCTACCATGCAGCGAATCATGCTGGTAAATGCCAGAATGTTCTAAGGTAATGCGCATTTCAGCGAGCCGCAGGCGGCGGGTAATAATTTTCGCGACGTAATCGTTTGCTTATGGGGCCGCGCAGCCGTCGCTGCTGCGTCTGTGATAGACTCCGGGGCTTTTCTGACGTAACCGGGCTGAACGCAATGAAACACACTGTTGAAGTGATGATCCCTGAACAGGCAATCGCCACGCGCATCGCTGAACTGGGCAAAGAGATTAACGACCACTACCGCGACAGCGGCAGCGATATGGTGCTGGTGGGGCTGCTGCGCGGCTCCTTTATGTTCATGGCTGATCTCTGTCGCGCCATCGATGTGCCGCATGAAGTCGACTTTATGACGGCTTCCAGTTACGGCAGCGGGATGTCCAGCACGCGTGATGTGAAAATCCTGAAAGATCTGGATGAAGACATCCGTGGCAAGGATGTGCTGATCGTCGAAGATATCATCGACTCCGGCAACACCCTGAGCAAAGTGCGAGAGATTCTGCAACTGCGTCAGCCAAAATCCCTGGCGATCTGTACGCTGCTGGATAAGCCAGAGCGCCGTGAAGTCGAAGTGAACGTCGAATATGTCGGCTTTGCGATTCCGGATGAGTTCGTGGTGGGCTTTGGTATCGACTATGCTCAGCACTATCGCCATCTGCCTTATATTGGCAAAGTGGTGCCGCTGGAATCCTGATACCGCTCTACCGCACATTCTTCCAAGGCCTGCACCTGTTGCCTGGTGTAGGCTATGCCGCGCTTTACGCTGCGATCGGCTCAGGCCTCGCCGTTCTTCCGCAGATTAGCAATGCCGTGGCGGTAGCGCTGTTCGAGGATCTCCCGGCTGTTTGCCGTCACATCAAGGTTACGCAGACAGCCGTCCTGAATGCCGTATACCCAGCCGTGCAGGGAGACATCCTTTCCGCGTTTCCAGGCAGATTGCAGTACGGTGGAGTGTCCCAGGTTATAGACTTGTTCAATAACGTTGATTTCGCACAGTTTGTCCAGGCGCTTATCCGGCGGGAGTTCCCCCAGCAACACGCTATGCTTGTACCAGAGGTCGCGGATGTGCAGCAGCCAGTTGTCGATTAATCCCAGTTCCGGGTTATCCATCGCCGCCTGCACGCCGCCGCAGCCGTAATGGCCGCAGACGATAACGTGTTCCACTTCCAGCACTTCGATAGCGTACTGCACCACGGACAGACAGTTCAGGTCGGTGTGGATTACCAGATTGGCCACGTTGCGGTGAACGAAGAGTTCGCCGGGTTCGAGCCCGGTCAGACGTTCGGCAGGAACCCGGCTGTCAGAACAGCCAATCCACAGGAAGCGCGGTTTTTGTGCCTGGGCGAGCCGCTCAAAAAAGCTGGGATCTTCTTCAACCAGTAATTTTGACCATTCGCGGTTGTTTCTGATCAGGGTGTTGATGTCTGTCATGGTGTTGAGCGACCGGTTACTGCGCAGAGTGCGCGCGCGTACTATATGACAGGGCCTGATAAATTTAAACGGCATTGCAATGCCATCAAAACAGGGTATGGATGCAGAATGACTTATGCACTGGAACTTTCCCGGCTGACCAAGACCTATCCCGGCGGCGTGCAGGCGCTGAAGGGCATCGATCTTAACGTTGAAGCGGGTGACTTTTATGCGCTGCTGGGGCCAAACGGTGCCGGTAAATCGACCACCATCGGAATTATCAGTTCGCTGGTTAACAAATCCGAGGGCAGCGTGCGGGTGTTTGGCTACGATCTTGAAAAAGATGTGGTGAATGCCAAGCGCCAGCTCGGCCTGGTGCCGCAGGAGTTTAACTTCAACCCGTTTGAGACGGTGATGCAAATCGTCGTTAATCAGGCGGGTTACTATGGCGTTGAGCGTCGTGAAGCCAATGAGCGGGCAGAAAAGTATCTGAAGCAGCTCGATCTGTGGGGAAAACGCGCTGAACGTGCACGCATGCTTTCCGGCGGGATGAAGCGTCGCCTGATGATCGCCCGTGCGCTGATGCATGAGCCTAAGCTGCTGATTCTGGATGAACCCACCGCTGGCGTGGATATCGAACTGCGACGCTCGATGTGGGTGTTCCTGAAAGATCTCAATGCCAAAGGCACGACCATTATTCTCACTACCCACTATCTGGAAGAGGCGGAGATGCTGTGCCGCAACATCGGCATCATCCAGAGCGGTGAGCTGGTGGAGAACACCTCAATGAAAGGGCTGCTCTCCAAGCTCAAATCAGAAACCTTTATCCTGGATCTGGCACCGCGCAGTCCGCTGCCCTCGCTGGAAGGGTTCCAGTACCGGCTGACCGATACCTCAACGCTCGAAGTGGAAGTGCTGCGTGAGCAGGGGCTCAACAGCGTCTTCAGCCAGCTTAGCGCGCAGGGTGTGCAGGTGCTGAGTATGCGCAATAAAGCCAACCGTCTTGAAGAGCTGTTTGTGGGTCTGACGACGCAGGGAAAAACAGGAGCAAAAGCATGACACATCTCTACTGGGTGGCGCTGAAGAGCATCTGGGCCAAAGAGGTTAACCGTTTCGCCCGCATCTGGATCCAGACGCTGGTGCCGCCGGTCATCACCATGACGCTCTATTTCATCATTTTTGGCAACCTGATCGGGTCGCGCATCGGTGAAATGCACGGCTTCAGCTATATGCAGTTCATCGTGCCGGGATTGATCATGATGGCGGTCATCACTAACGCCTATGCCAACGTGGCGTCGTCGTTCTTCAGCGCCAAGTTCCAGCGCAACATTGAAGAGCTGCTGGTCGCGCCGGTGCCGACCCACATCATCATTGCCGGCTATGTTGGCGGCGGCGTGGCGCGTGGTGTCTGCGTGGGTATTCTGGTGACGGCCATCTCGCTGTTCTTTGTGCCGTTCCACGTGCATTCCTGGACGATGGTGGCGGTCACGCTGCTGCTGACCGCGATTCTGTTTTCACTGGCAGGTCTGCTGAACGCTGTCTTTGCGCGCACCTTTGACGATATCAGCCTGATCCCGACCTTTGTGCTGACGCCACTGACTTATCTGGGCGGCGTATTCTATTCACTGAGTTTGCTGCCGCCGATCTGGCAGGCTGTCTCTAAACTCAATCCAATCGTTTATATGATTAGCGGATTCCGTTATGGCTTCCTCGGCATTAATGATGTGCCGCTGGTGTTTACCCTCTCGGTGCTGGTGGCCTTTATTCTGGTGTTCTACTGGCTGGTCTATGCGCTGATACAGCGCGGGCGCGGATTACGCACCTGACGTTAAGCTGAATGGTAAGGGCCACGCTGCGATAAGGGCGTGGCTTTTTTTTGGGTGGAGAGCAAATCACGCTGACTACGGTTCTGCCTGGCCTTAAAAATCACCTTAAAACCCGCCTCATTCGTTATATTTTGTCTCTGAAGCCGCCCGACGCCTCGCTTACACCCTTGCTCACAAAAAATAACCCTAAGTATTATCTGATAATACTCTGACATCTTTCGCTATCTGAATGATTCTTAACTATTAAATATTTTTTAAGAATAGCCTTAAAGTCTGGCTGTTGTTTATTTGATTATGAATTATCAGAATAGCGCCGGAATAAGGTTATTCCTCTGCTCAGGGACGAATGAGTAGGCTAAGAGTCTTCTTAATAAGAAAAATGGCAACCGAATCAGGGCCAGTTTTTAATCAAAGGCAGGAAAAGATGAATCGTATAACGTGGATCGATAATCTGCGGGGATTGAGTATTCTCGCAATCATTTTTTTGCACAGCACTATTGCCGTACATAATAACGCCGGACACTTTACCGCCTTCAGCGGCCTGTTAAATGAGATGCTGGCACCGGTAAGGCTGGGGCTGATGTTCTTTGTTTCGGGTTTATTTGTCGATGCCGGGTTAAGAAAAGGCCTGGGTCCTTTTTTTAATAACAAGGTGCGCAGTATTCTCTATCCATTTGTGGTCTGGGTTGCCGTCTACGGCGGGTTGAAAATCCTGTTCAGCTCGATGGCTAATACGCCGCAATCACCGATGAATATTATTCTCTCCCACCTGACCGGTGGCGGTGATATGACCTGGTTCCTGCATTCGCTTTTTATCTTCTTTATTGTGATTATCTTTGCCCGTCACTTGCCGTTCCTGCTGGTGTTTGCCATCTGTATGACGCTGAGCTGGGCGCTGCCAGCGATTGAGGCGGATGGGGTGTTTGCCAGCTTCGACAATACCCACATCAATAAATCGCTTTATCTGTTTGTATTCTTCTATCTCGGCGATTACGTCGTGAGGAAGCAGGTGGATATCGCGGAGAAAGTGCAGCATGGCCCGACGCTGTTTATCTCAGTAATTAGTTTTGTGCTGCTCTCCTGCCTGAATATCTTTGTGCTGGAGCGTCATTCCCAGGCGTTATTGTCACCGCTGGCACTATTATCGGTTCCGTTCTTTGTCTGGATTGCGCTGAAACTGAAGTCTGAACTGGTCTACTACATAGGCGTCAATTCTATCGTCTTCTATCTGTCGCATTATCTGGCGATTCAGTTCTTCAGTAAGATTGTGAAGTTTGAAAGCCCGTCAGCCTGGGTAAATGACCTGAAGTTTATTTCGGCGTTCCTGGTGGCGCTGGCGTTACCGTGGACATTATGTCTGATGAGAAAACGCGGCTGGTTTAATTTCCTCTTTACGATGAAAAAGTCATCGAAGCCGATGACAACCAAACCGGTTTAATTACTGCAGCAGAAATAAAAAGGGCCGCCCGTTTTACCGGCGGCCCTTTTTTAATCAGGTTTTAATCAGGCGATCTGCACCGGCAGCGCTTTCGCCAGACGCTTCATCTGGTTGTCACCTTCAAAATAGGCGACCTTAGGCTGCCACTGACGCGCCTCGGCATCGTCTACCTGCACATAGGAGCAGATAATTAAAATATCGCCTTCGCAGGCGCAGCGGGCGGCCGCACCGTTGACCGAGATGATTTTCGAGCCACGCTCAGCCGCGATAGCGTAGGTGGAAAAGCGCTGACCGTTGGTGACGTTATAAATATCGATCGCTTCATATTGCAGAATGCCGGAAGCATCCAGGAAATCCTGATCGATAGCGCAGGAACCTTCATAATTGAGGTCCGCCTGCGTCACCTTCACGCGGTGCAATTTGCCTTGCAGAACTGTGCGAATCATAGCCAGAAACCTTGTCAGAGAAATAAAATAACCTGCAGCGGGATGAATTACTGCGTCAGGTCAACGGTTTGATTATCAATCAGGCGGGCCTTGCCCAGCCAGGCGGCCATCAGCACCACCGCGCGCTGGCTGTCCACCGTCAGCGGTTGCAGCGTTTCCGCATCACAGATCGCCAGGCCATCAGGACGCAATCCCTGCGCCAGCAGTGCCTCACTGGCTGCCTCAATGATCTCGTCAACATGACGCTCGCCATTCTCCAGCTGCGTCGCCATCTGATGCATCACCTGGCTCAGGACCGGTGCCAGCTTACGCTCATCTGCCGTCAGGTAGCCGTTGCGCGAACTCAGCGCCAGGCCATCTTTAGCGCGCACCGTAGGCACACCAACAATCTCAATGTCGAAGCCCATATCGGCCACCATCTTACGAATGATAGCCAGCTGCTGAAAATCCTTTTCACCGAAACAGGCAATATCGGGCTGTACCAGATTAAACAGTTTGCTGACGATAGTGGCCACACCGCGAAAATGACCTGGACGTGTGGCCCCTTCCAGCAGGGAAGAGAGCACCGGCACCTCAACAAAGGTCTGATTCTGCGCGCCCTGCGGATAGACTTCAGCAGGTGAGGGGGCGAAGACCACGTCAACCTGGTGGCGATTCAGCTTTTCACAATCTTCCTGCAGCGTGCGCGGGTAGCGCGCTAAATCATCGGCGCGATCGAACTGCATCGGATTGACAAAGATCGAGACAATCACGATGTCGCCGCGCGCCCGTGCTTCATCCACCAGCGTCAGGTGACCTTCATGCAGGTTGCCCATGGTCGGCACCAGCGCAATGCGTTTACCCTGCTGGCGCCAGCGTCGGACTTCCTGGCGCAGCATCAGCAGCGTTTCAATGATCAACACGGTGACTCTCCTGGATTACTGGAAACTGTGCTCTGCCGCCGGATAGGTTCCGGCCTCGACTTCGGCGATATAGTGGCGAATCGCCGCGCGAACATCGCCGGTCTCCGCCAGGAAATTTTTGGCAAATTTGGGAATGTGGCCGCCGGTCACGCCCAGCGCGTCATGCATCACCAGAATCTGACCATCGGTGACATTGCCGGCACCGATACCGATCACCGGGATGGTGAGCGCGTCGGTAATCCGCTGCGCTACCGACACCGGCACACACTCCAGCACCATCAGCTGTGCACCTGCGGCTTCCAGCGCCAGCGCATCGGCCAGCAACTGCTCTGCACCGGCTTCATCCCGGCCCTGTACTTTATAGCCGCCAAAGATATTGACCGACTGCGGTGTCAGGCCCAGATGACCACATACCGGAACGGCCCGCTCGGTCAGCATCTGCACGGTCTCAGCCAGCCAGCTGCCGCCTTCCAGCTTCACCATGTTAGCACCGGCACGCATCAGCTGCGCGGCGTTGTCAAAGGTCTGCTGTGGCGTGGCATAACTCATAAACGGCAGGTCGGCGAGCAGCAGTGCCTGTGGTGCGCCACGGCGCACGGCGGCGGTGTGATAGGCGATGTCGCTGACCGTGACCGGCAGGGTGGAATCATGCCCCTGCACCGTCATCCCTAAAGAATCACCAACCAGCAGCACCTGAATGCCTTCATCGGCAAACAAGCGGGCAAAACTGAAATCGTAGGCGGTCAGGGTCGCGAATTTTTTACCGCTGGCTTTCGCCTGACGCAGATGTGAAATCGTGGTGGGTTTCATGGCGCTCTCAACTCAGGAATTCTGATGGGCGCAGTTTACTGGATAGCGTGAAAGAGCGGAATCAGAGATGTGCGTTTGTCTGCTCAGCCGTGCCACAGCACGATGCTGCTACTGTCGAGGTTAGCCAGGATTGTGCTGAGTGCGCGACCGTCGGGCAGGCGGGCGTCTGGCGCAATCGCCAGCAGGGGCACCAGCATAAACGCGCGATTCAGCAGATCATAGTGCGGCACGATCAGCCGCTCCGTGTTGATGTGCGCCTCGCCAAACAGCATCAGATCGATATCCAGCGTGCGCGGACCCCAGCGTTCTGCCTTGCGCACCCGGCCATGCTCCTGCTCGATCCGCTGGGTATGGTCAAGCAGCGCTTCTGCACTGAGATCGGTCTCCAGCGCCACGGCGGCATTGAGAAAATCGGGCTGATCGGGCGGGCCATAAGGCGGCGTGCGGTAGAACGGCGAGGTAGCGATGCGTTGCGTCTGCGGCAACGCATCCAGTGCGGTCAGCGCTGCATCAACCTGATGCAGCGGATCGGCCAGGTTACTGCCTAACGCGAGGTAAACCCGTGTCATGAGACGTTCTGGTTGTCACGACGCGGTGCGGAAGGACGGCGGCGCGGACGACGCGATTTATTACGCGGCACCGGATCGTCACCCAGGTTATTGAGCATGTTTTTCTGATGCGGCGGCGCAGCCACCTGGAATTCACCCCACCACTGGCTCAGGCGCAGCAGCTCCGGGTTATTTTCCACTTCCGCCCGCAGCGCCAGCAGATCGTAAGCGGCGCGGAATTTCGGATGCTCCATCAGTTTCCAGGCGCGTTTACCGTGACGGCGGGACATGCGTAACTGCAGCAGCCAGATATCGCGAATTAGCGACGTAATACGTTTCGGAATCGCCAGCGCACGGCAGGCTTCGTCCAGCGTATCATTCATCGCCATCGCAAAAGCTTCGAAGTAGGTCAGGCCACTCTCCTGCGCAATGCGTTCTGCCGTTTCAAGCTGCGGATACCAGAACATCGCGGCAAACAGGAACGCCGGGTTAACGCGCATGTCGTTGTGAATGCGGTTATCGGTGTTTTTCAGCACCTGCGCCAGCATCCGCTCCATGTGACTGTCGCTGTTTTCGGTGAAGTTGCGCGCCAGCGTCGGGAACAGTGGCTGGAACAGCTGATATTCACACAGCTTGAGATATGTGCTGTAGCCGTAGCCAGCCTGCAACATCTTCAGCGACTCTTCAAACAGGCGAGCAGGCGGAATATCACGCAACAGCGAGGCCAGACGTGGGATCGGCTCGGCGGTTTCCGGCGCAATGCTCATATTGAGTTTGGCAGCAAAGCGCGCGACGCGCAGCATGCGGACCGGATCTTCGCGGTAGCGGGTTTCCGGATCGCCAATCAGGCGAATGATGCCCTGTTCGAGATCGCTGATGCCGCCGACATAGTCACGCACGCTGAAATCAGCCACGCTGTAGTAGAGGCTGTTGATGGTGAGATCGCGTCGCTGGGCATCATCTTCGATTGAGCCGAAGATGTTGTCGCGCAGCAGCATACCGCTCTGGGCACGCTGCGAGCTGTTGCGATCCTCTTCCGGCTCTTCCGCCTGATGATGTCCACGGAAGGTGGCGACTTCGATCACTTCCGGGCCAAACATCACGTGCGCCAGACGGAAACGACGGCCAACCAGGCGACAGTTGCGGAACAACTTACGCATCTGCTCAGGCGTGGCATTGGTGGTCACGTCGAAATCTTTGGGTTTTTGCCCCAGTAGCAAATCGCGCACGCCACCGCCTACCAGATAGGCTTCATAACCGGCTTTGTTCAGGCGATAGAGCACTTTGAGGGCATTTTCGCTGATGTCTTTACGTGAGATGGTATGGCTTTCACGAGGAATGATGGTCATCAGACGCTCTGGTTCAACCTCTGCTGGGGCTTCCTCTTCATCACGCTTCAGGACTTTCCGGCAAAAATTAGCTACTCGGGTAAAAATGGGACACCTCGACAGTGGCAATTAGGGTGTAGGTAAAATCAGCGGCTAATCATAGCCTGTTGAGAACCGTTTGAGAATGCTGTTGTCTATGCATCCGGTTTCAGGGCGTTCTCTTGCGGCATCAAAGCGATATTCCACTGCGACACCGCATCAGACAGCAGTTTGTCCTGCGTTAAGTCCTGCCAGCCGCCTGAAACCGGCTGTCCGAGGAAGCGTAACGCCGCCACCAACAGGGGTCTGGCATCGCCATCCGGCAGCGCAGGTGCATGATTCTGCTTCGACAACTTATGACCATCGTGGTTAAGCGCCAGCGGCAGATGCAGCCAGTCAGGCACCGGCCAGCCAAATTGCTGGCAGAGCGCAATCTGTCGCACCGTCGGCTCAATCAAATCTGCGCCGCGAACCACTTCGGTAATGCCCTGAAAATGATCATCGACAACGACCGCCAGGTTATAGGCAAACAGGCCATCACGGCGGTGAATAATAAAATCTTCCTGTGCCAGACGCCTGTCCGCCTCCACACGGCCACGCAGACGATCGTCAAACGCAAAGACCGGCGCATGCTGGCGTAAACGCAGCGCGGCATTCTCCGGTCCGCGTTGCCGTTCACGGCAGTAACCATCATAGAAACCGCCAATCTGCTGAATGCGACGCCGGGGGCAGGTGCAGTAATAGCTCTGACGATGCTGCTGCAGCCAGGCCAGCGCGTCACGGTAGGCCTCATGACGTTGTGACTGCCACAGAACCTCGCCATCCCACTCTAAACCGTAGTGCTCCAGCTGATGCAGGATACGGCTGGCGGCACCCGGCACTTCCCGTGGCGGATCAATATCTTCAATCCTCACCCGCCAGACGCCGTTTTGCGCACGCGCGCTCAGGTAACTGCCCAGGGCAGCAATCAGCGATCCGAAGTGGAGTTCACCAGAGGGAGAAGGGGCGAAGCGACCGATACAGGAGGATGACATAGGTTTCAGAAGTGACCACGCAGCGGACAAAACAGCAGTTGTTCCACTGCGTGGTAACAGGCTGGACGCGGCATCAGCCGGCCATTTGTTTCTCACGAATTTCTGCTAACGTCTTACAGTCGATGCAGAGATCGGCAGTAGGACGGGCTTCGAGACGGCGGATACCAATCTCAACGCCACAGGAATCGCAATAGCCGAAGTCGTCATCTTCAACTTTCTTCAGCGTCTTCTCGATCTTTTTGATCAGTTTACGTTCGCGATCGCGGTTACGCAGCTCCAGGCTGAACTCCTCTTCCTGCGCGGCACGGTCAACCGGGTCCGGGAAGTTAGCGGCTTCATCCTGCATATGAGAAACGGTACGATCGACTTCGTCCCGTAATTGATTACGCCAGGCTTCCAGAATCTTGCGAAAATGGGTCAGCTGCGCATCATTCATATACTCTTCGCCAGGCTTCACCTGATAAGGTTCGACGCCAGCAATAGAGAGAATACTCAGGGACGATGTTTTACGGTTTTGACCTTCTTGCATGTTGCTTCTCCTGGATAACACGCACTATACCCTTCGAATTTCGTCTCGCAGGGGCCTTGCTGCCAGCCTGCATTTAACGTCTGCGGGGTACATCGATCCCCCATTGGGGAAAAAAACAGGCCGCTATAAATAACAGAAGCAGTCAGGGTTGGCAATTCTTCATGAACACACCTTGACAAGCCTGTGAGGAACAGCGTAATTGGCCCTTAGCTCAGAACATTCTTAACACATAAAATTGCAAAAGATATTACAAGGTTACGTTGATCGGCGATTTAAGAAACATTCCCTCCGCCGATAAGTCTGCCTGATACGCTAAAACCTCTACGCCCTCCTGCTGCGCCTGAGCCAGTTGTTCTGCATACGCCACATCAATGTGACGTGCCGGAGAAACGTCCTCAATCCCCGAGTGCAAAACGGCAAACAACAAAACGGCCCGATGACCCTCTGCCGCAACTGTTGCCAGTTCACGCAGGTGTTTCTGTCCTCGAATCGTCACCGCATCCGGAAAATACCCTTTTCCTTCATGTAGAAGGGTTACGGATTTCACCTCAATATAGCAGTTGCGCCGGGCCTCTGCTTTGAGCAGGAAATCAATTCTGCTTTTTTCAGTGCCATATCTCACTTCCGCCTGACGATGCGTATAACCGGCCAGCGCCGGCAGCCGTTCCTGCTCCAGCGCCTCAGCCATCAGCTGGTTGGCGCGCAGCGTATTCACGCAGATCCAGTGGCCCTGTTGCGTTTCGGTCAGCTCCCAGCTGTGGGGGTATTTGCGCGTCAGGCTGTCGGACGTCGAGTACCAGACCCGATCGCCCGGCGTGGCGCAGCCGGTCATGGCGCCGGTATTGGCGCAGTGAATCGTCAGAACGTCGCCCTCTGGCGTCACCACATCGGCCAAAAAACGTTTGTAACGGGCAATCAGACGGGCGGGTTTAAGGGGCGGAGAGAAGTGCATGTGGATCCTGAGAATGTAATGGCCAGCTAGCCAGGGCGCGATAGCGGGTGCGGCCCCGGGCATATTCAGAGGCGAACAGAGAAAAGGTAGAGACGCGAAAACGCCAGTGAAAGCCGCGCGGCGGTAACGTCACCGGCTGCGTGGCGTGGCGTAACAGCGTGATGTGCGGATGAAACGGCTGGGGGCTCTGGTAACAGCCATGCCGGGCGGCCTGGGCCCGCAGCAGGCTGGCGAGCTGCAACAGACCGCGTGGCGCGCGCTGGCAGCCGAGCCAGACCACGCCGGGGCGCGGCCAGTGTCCGGCATCATCCAGGTCGAGATCAAAACCGGGCTGCACAATACGGGAGGCCAGCGTCTGCAGGCGCTGTGAGGTTTCCGGCGCAACTTCACCCAGAAACGCCAGCGTCAGGTGCAGATTCGCCGCGACCACCGGCTGGCCCGCCTCCGCAGGAAAGGTATCGGCCCGCCAGCGCACCAGCTCTTGCTGCATCTCGTCAGGCAGGCTGATGGCAAAAAATAAGCGTTGTGTCGCCATGGCGCTCTCCGGCAAATATCACGGATGGATGCTACAATGCGCGCCATCTTAGCACAGGCAGAAGCGGAGTTTGCTGTGAGCGATTTACCGGTCAGCGCGGTGCTGCCTGACATCCTGGCGGCGCTGAGTGACGCCCCACAAATCCTGCTGGCCGCGCCCACGGGGGCAGGCAAATCAACCTGGCTGCCGCTGCAGTTGTTACAGCAGGCGGCGCTGCCGGGACGGATCATCATGCTGGAGCCACGTCGGCTGGCGGCGCGTAATGTGGCGCAGCGGCTGGCGGAGCAACTCGGCGAGCAGCCGGGTGGCACGGTGGGATTCCGGATGCGTGGCGAAAGCTGCGTCGGGCCACAGACCCGGCTGGAAGTGGTGACCGAAGGCATGCTCACGCGCATGCTTCAGCACGACCCGATGCTGGAAGGCGTGTCGCTGGTGATCCTCGATGAATTTCACGAGCGCAGCCTGCAGGCCGATCTGGCGCTGGCGCTGCTGCTTGATGTACAGCAGGGGCTGCGCGACGACCTTAAAATCATGCTGATGTCCGCCACGCTGGACAACGCCCGGCTGGCGGCGCTGCTGCCGGATGCGCCACTGATCGTCTCAGAAGGGCGCAGCTATCCGGTTGAGCGGCGTTACGCGTCACTGAATCAGAATGTGCGTTTTGAAGAGGCGGTCGCGCGTGAAGTCGCCCAGCTGCTGCGGGATGAGAGCGGTTCGCTGCTGCTGTTTCTGCCGGGTGTGGCGGAGATCGAACGGGTGAAGCGCGAGCTGGAATCACGCATCAGTGACGACGTTGATCTGACGCCGCTCTATGGCGCACTGCCGCTGGCGGCGCAGCGCCGGGCAATTCTGCCTGCTGCCGACGGCCGCCGCAAAGTGGTGCTTGCCACCAATATCGCCGAAACCAGCCTGACCATTGAGGGGATTCGGCTGGTGGTCGACAGTGCGCTGGAACGCAGCGCTCTGTTTGACGCCCGCAGCGGCGTGACGCGTCTGCAGACCCAGCGAATCAGCCAGGCATCGATGATCCAGCGAGCGGGTCGCGCCGGGCGACTGATGCCGGGACTCTGCCTGCATCTGGTGCCGCAGGAGCAGGCATCACGAGCGGCGGCGCAGAGTGAACCGGAAATCGTTAACAGCGATCTCTCGTCACTGTGGCTGGATCTGCTGCAGTGGGGCTGTACCCAGCCGCAACAGCTGCAGTGGCTGGACCAGCCGCCCGCCAGAAATCTGGATGCGGCGCAGCAGCAGCTGACCCGACTGGGAGCACTGGACAACAACGGCCTGCTCAACACGCTGGGACGGCGCATGGCGCAGCTGGGATGCGATCCCCGACTCGCCGCCATACTGTGTGCCGCAAGCGATGAGCCGGATGCGGTCGCCAGCGCCGCGCTGCTGGTGGCGATTCTGGAAGATCCTCCCCGCAGCGGCAGCACCGACCTGCGTGATGCGCTGCATCGGCCGCAGGCGCAATGGCAGCGGCGGGCGCAGCAGTGGCAGCAGCGGCTTAAAATCCGTGGCGGGCGCATCGATGAAGATCGTTTCGCCGGATTGCTGGCGGTGGGCTTTGGCGATCGGCTGGCGCGGCGACGCGATCAGAGCGGTCGCTATCAGCTGGCCAACGGGCTGGGCGCCAGACTCGATGAGCAGGATGGCCTGACGCGTAATGAGTGGCTGATTGCGCCTGCTCTGTTGCAGGGCAGTGCCACACCGGATGCCCGGATGTTGCTGGCACTGCCGGTCGATATTGAAACGCTGTGCCAGCAGCAGCCCGCCCTGATTGAGCGCCGGACCGAAGTAGAGTGGGACGAAGAGAAAGGCACGCTGCGTGCTTTCAGACGTGAGCAGATTGGCGCGCTGATACTGAAAACCCAGCCGATGGCGCGCCCGGAACCGGAGGTGCTGCACGCGGCCATGCTGCGCTGGATCGTCGAAAAAGGTCTGTCGGTACTGGGCTGGACGCCGGAGGCCGAACAGCTGCGTCTGCGAATCCAGTGTGCGGCCCGGTGGCTGCCGGAAGAGAGCTGGCCCGCGACCGACGATGAAACGCTGCTTGAGAGCCTGTCGCAGTGGCTGTTGCCGCAGATGTCAGCGGTACGCGATCTCCGCAGCCTGCAGGCGGTGAACCTGACCACGGCACTCTTACATTTACTCACATGGTCACAGCGTCAGCGGCTGGATACTGTGCTGCCAACTCATTACACTGTGCCCACCGGAAGCCGGCTGCCAATCCGCTACGATGCGGAGAAGCCGCCCGCGCTGGCGGTAAGGATTCAGGAGATGTTTGGCGAGGCGCAGAATCCCACCGTGGCGGAAGGACGAATTCCGCTGGTGCTGGAGCTGTTATCGCCCGCCCAGCGCCCGTTGCAGATCACCCGCGATCTGGCGGCGTTCTGGCGCGGTGCCTGGCCGGAGGTCAGGAAAGAGATGAAGGGAAGTTATCCTAAACATCCCTGGCCCGAGGATCCGGCCACCGCCTTGCCAACAAGGCGAACCAAAAAAATGTCCCCGCAGGGTTGAGTCCGCTGGATCGAATTCAGAGGGTTCTGCCATGCGGCACGCGAGAAAGCAGTTAGAGTAGCGGCGCTGCCGTAAGCACTGCCTGGAGAAGAAAAGTAATGTCTGGGAACGATCGCGAACCAATAGGGCGCAAAGGTAAACCGTTGCCGCCGCGCAGCAGTGCGGGCCGGGGACGACGCAGGGATATCGAACAGGATATCGATCAGGACGATTTTAATGATGACGAGGAGGAAGCGCCGGTGCCACGTAAAGGTAAAGGTGGAAAACCGCCGCGCGGCAAACGCCGTTGGCTGGGATGGGTAATCAAACTGTTCCTGGTGTTTGTGGTGGTCATGGCCGCGTGGGGCATCTACCTCGACTCGGAAATTCGCAGCCGGATTGACGGTAAAGTGTGGCAACTGCCCGCCACCGTCTATGGCCGCATGGTCAGCCTGGAACCCGGCATGGCCTACAACAAAAGTGAAATGGTGGCGCTGCTGGAAGGTACTCAGTATCGCGAAGTCTCCCGTATTACCCGCCCTGGCGAGTTTTCGGTGAAGGGCAACACCATCGATCTGCTGCGTCGCCCGTTTGATTTCCCCGACAGTAAAGAGGGGCAGATCCACGCGCGCATGAGCTTCAGTAAAGATGAGCTGAGCGAGATTAAAAACCTTGAAACCGGTCGTGATTTTGGCTTTTTCCGCCTCGATCCGCGCCTGATCACCATGCTGCAGTCGCCGAACGGTGAACAGCGACTCTTCGTACCGCGCGCCGGTTTCCCGGATCTGCTGGTCGATACGCTGATCGCCACCGAAGATCGCCATTTCTATGAGCATGATGGCATCAGCCCTTACTCCATTGGCCGCGCCTTCCTGGCGAACATCACGGCCGGGAAAGCGGTGCAGGGCGGCAGTACGCTGACGCAGCAGCTGGTGAAGAACCTGTTCCTCACCAACGAGCGTTCGCTATGGCGTAAAGCGCGTGAAGCCTACATGGCGGTGATCATGGATGCGCGCTACAGCAAAGATCGCATCCTGGAGCTCTACCTGAACGAGGTCTATCTCGGTCAGGCTGGCAGCGATCAGATCCGCGGTTTCCCGCTGGCCAGCCTCTACTACTTTGGCCGTCCGGTTGATGAGCTGAGTCTGGATCAGCAGGCGATGCTGGTCGGCATGGTGAAAGGCGCGTCGCTCTATAATCCGTGGCGTAACCCGAAACTGGCGCTGGAACGACGCAACCTCGTGCTGCGCCTGTTGCAGCAGCAGAAAGTGATCGACCAGGAGCTGTATGACATGCTGTCGGCCCGTCCGCTGGGCGTGCAGCCGAAAGGCGGCGTGATTACGCCGCAGCCGGCCTTTATGCAGATGGTGCGTAACGAGCTTCAGGCGAAACTGGGCGACAAGGTGAAAGATCTCTCCGGGGTGAAAATCTTCACCACGCTGGATCCGGTGTCGCAGGATGCGGCCGAAAAGGCGGTGATCGATGGCATTCCGACGCTGAAAAAACAGCGTGGTCTGAAAGATCTGGAAACCGCGATGGTGGTGGTTGACCGTTTCAGCGGTGAAGTCCGCGCCATGGTCGGCGGTGCCGATCCACAGTATGCGGGTTACAACCGTGCGCTGCAGGCACGCCGCTCTATCGGCTCACTGGCGAAACCGGCGACTTACCTGACCGCGCTGAGTCAGCCAAACAGCTACCGGCTGAACAGCTGGATCGCCGATGAGCCGATTGCGCTGAAGCAGCCAAACGGCAGCATCTGGAAACCGATGAACGACGATCGTCGCTTCAGCGGCAAAGTGATGCTGGTGGATGCGCTGACCAACTCAATGAACGTGCCGACCGTAAACCTCGGCATGACGCTGGGGCTGGATGCGGTAGTGGATACCTGGAATAAGCTGGGCGTGCCGAAAGAGCAGCTGCATCCGGTGCCATCGATGCTGCTGGGTGCCTTAAACCTGACGCCGGTTGAAGTGGCTCAGGCGTTCCAGTCGATTGCCAGCGGCGGCAACCGCGCGTCGCTGTCAGCGGTGCGTTCGGTGATTGCGGAAGATGGCAGCGTGCTCTATCAGAGCTATCCGCAGGCGCAGCGTGTTGAGCCGGCGCAGGCCGCTTATCTGACGCTCTACACCATGCAACAGGTGGCTGACCACGGTACCGCCCGTGCACTGGGCGCGCGTTTCCCGAATGCGCATCTGGCGGGCAAAACCGGTACCACCAACGATCTGGTGGACAGCTGGTTTGCCGGTATTGATGGTAAAGAAGTGGCGATCACCTGGGTGGGACGCGATAACAACCAGCCGACCAAACTCTATGGTGCCAGCGGCGCGATGCAGCTCTACCGTCGCTACCTGGACATTCAGGCCCCGATGCCGTTACAGCTGACGCCGCCGGAAGATGTGTCGCTGATGAATGTGGATTCTGCCGGTAACTTTGTCTGCGGCACGGGCAGCAGCACCTGGCGTTCTCTGCCAGTGTGGGCGCTGGATCCGAATGCGCTGTGTCAGCAACAGCAGCAGCAGGTTCAGCAGCAACAACAGCTCTTCGATCAGCAGCAGCAACAACAGCAACAGCAGCAGCCGCAACAACCGGCCCAGCAACAGCAGGAGCAGAAAGATAGCGACGGCGTAGCAGGGTGGATAAAAGATATGTTTGGCAAATAAATCAGTCAGACAGGTTAAAAAGGGCGCTTCGGCGCCCTTTTTTTGTTCCTGATCAATACGCGTCAATCGGCCTGCAAACGGCGTCACTACTGGGATTTCTTCTTGCAGTGCCTGCTGAATTTCGCATATTATCTAAGCGTTATAATAATCATTATCGTTTCGATTCGCCTGCCTGAGCCTATTGTTAAGAGACACTTTTATGAATGCGCGAACGACTTTTTCTGACAACACCAAAAAAACATTTTCCCGACCGCTTCTGGGCATCATGATCTCACTGAGCCTGAGCTCCTCTCTTTACGCCGCGCAGACGGAGACGATGGTCGTCTCGGCTGATGGCGGCAGCGGCGTCGAGGCGGAAAGCGCCTGGGGACCAGCACCCACCGTGGCAGCGAAACGCAGCGCCACCGGGACCAAAACTGATACCCCCATTGAAAAAAATCCGCAGTCCATCTCCGTGGTCACCCGTGAAGAGATGGAGATGCGTAACGTAACCAGCGTGAAAGGGGCGTTTAACTACACGCCTGGCGTGCTGACCGGTAACCGGGGCAGCTCAGACGTGATTGATGCGCTGTCGATTCGCGGTTTCAGCGAAACCAACACCAATCAGTATCTGGATGGTCTGAAACTGCAGGGTGACAACTACTCTGAGTTTGCCATCGATCCTTACTTCCTGGAACGCGCTGAACTGCTGCGCGGCCCGGTGTCGGTGCTCTACGGCAAAAGCAATCCGGGTGGTGTGGTCTCGCTGGTGAGCAAGCGTCCGACCCAGGAAACCCTGCGTGAAGTACAGTTCCAGATGGGTAATGACAACCTGTTCTCGACCGGCTTTGACTTTGGCGGTGCGCTGGATGATAACGGCGTCTACAGCTATCGCCTGACCGGTCAGGCGCGCAGTCAGGATTCGCAGCAGGCGATGAACAAAGAGAAGCGCTACACCATCGCACCGGCATTCAGCTGGCGTCCCGACGATCGCACCCGCATTGACCTGCTGACCTATTTCCAGAACGAGCCAGAAACCGGTTATTACGGCTGGCTGCCGCGTCAGGGCACGGTGGTACCGATCACCCGCGCTGATGGCAGCCAGTACAAACTGCCGACCAACTTCGATGAAGGCGAGCAGAGCAACAAGATTTCACGCAACACCAAAATGGTCGGTTATAACGCCGAGCACAGCTTTAACGACACCTGGACGCTGCGCCAGAACCTGCGTTATGCCGATCTGCGCACCGATTACCGCAGCATTTATGGCAATGGTTTCCTGCCGGCGACTCAGGAAATCACGCGCGGTTCGGCGGTTTCAGAAGAGAAACTCAACCAACTGGCGGTCGATACCCAGGCGCAGGCGAAATTCGCCACCGGCCAGGTTGATCATACGCTGCTGCTGGGCGTGGACTTCCAGCGTACCCGCAATGATATCGACGCACAGTTTGGCACTGCCTCCAGCCTGAATGCGGTTAATCCGCAATATGGTGATAACAGCGTAACGCCATTTGGTCCTTATCAGCATCTCAACAAGCAGCGTCAGACCGGCCTCTATGCTCAGGATCAGATGGAGTGGAACCGCTGGGTGCTCACGCTGGGTGGCCGCTACGACTATGCCATGAACTCGGTTTACGATCGGGTGGCGGATAGCGTGGATCGCCAGAACGATCAGGCCTTTACCTGGCGCGGCGGTCTGAACTATGTGTTTGATAACGGTATCGCGCCTTACTTCAGCTACAGCGAAGCCTTTATTCCGAATGCGGGTTCAACCTATGAGGGTCAGGCATTTGATCCTTCACGTGCTAAGCAGTATGAAGCGGGCGTGAAGTATGTGCCGAAAGATCGTCCGGTGGTGCTCACCGCCGCGCTTTATCAGCTGACCAAAACCAAAAACCTGACTGCCGATCCGGATACAAAGAATCACCCAAATTTCAGTGTTCAGAGCGGTGAAATCCGGTCACGCGGCGTAGAGCTGGAAGCCAAAGCGGCGCTGAATGCCAACGTTAACCTGACGGCGTCCTACACTTACACCGATGCAGAATATACCGAAGACACCCAGCTGAAAGGCAAAACGCCGGTGCAGGTGCCGAAGCATATGGCCTCACTGTGGAGCGACTACACCTTCCATGAGACCGCCTTGTCAGGCGTGACCGTGGGCGCGGGTGTACGTTATGTCGGCGAGAGCCAGGGTCTCTACAGCACCGGCACCGAGCAGAACCAGAACTTTAAAGTTGCCGGTTACACCACGGTGGATGCGGCGCTGAAATATGATCTGGGCCGTTTCGGTCTGCCAGGCTCGACAGTGGGCGTCAACGTCAACAATCTGTTCGATCGTGACTATGTCGCCAGCTGCTACCGTGAATACGCCTGCTACTGGGGGGCGGAACGCCAGATTGTCGGCACCGCGACCTTCAGATTCTGATTTAACCGGGCGCTTCGGCGCCCGTTCACAGGGATAACCATGCCGCATCCTCACGCAGAAGAGGCGACCTTTACGCTGGAAAACGCCAGTTTCGAGGTGCCGGGCCGCACTCTCCTCCAGCCCCTGTCGCTGACTTTTCCACCGGGCAAAATGACCGCGCTGATTGGTCACAACGGCTCGGGCAAATCGACACTGTTGAAAATGCTGGGCCGTCATCATGCGGCCAGCAGCGGAGAGGTGCTGCTGAATCAGCAGCCGGTCGGGCGCTGGAACAGCAAAGCCTTTGCCCGCGAGGTGGCCTATCTGCCGCAGCAGTTACCGGCCGCTGAAGGGATGACGGTGCGTGAGCTGGTAGCGATTGGCCGCTATCCCTGGCACGGCGCGCTGGGACGGTTCGGTCAGGAAGATCGCGATCGGGTAGAGGATGCGATTGTTCAGGTCGGGCTGAAGCCCTTTGCCGGGCGGCTGGTGGACAGTCTTTCGGGGGGCGAGCGTCAGCGCGCCTGGCTGGCGATGATGGTGGCGCAGAACAGCCGCTGTCTGCTGCTGGATGAACCGACGTCGGCGCTGGATATTGCCCATCAGGTTGAGGTGCTGGCGCTGATAAAAGATCTGAGCCAGCAGCGCGGCTTAACCGTGATTGCGGTGCTGCATGATATCAATATGGCTGCACGCTACTGCGACCATCTGGTGGCGCTGCGTCAGGGCGCGATGATTGCCGAAGGTGACGCAGAGGCGATTATGCAGGCTGAGGTGCTCGGTGCGATTTATGGCATTCCGATGGGCATTTTACCGCACCCGCAGGGCGGGGCGCCGGTCAGTTTTGTCTGTTAAGGAGAGGATGATGCCCGATCTTAATCGCCGCCGACTGATGCTGGCGCTGGCAGTCTCTCCGCTGTTTTGTGCGCTTCCCCTGCGTGCTGCCACGCCGAATCCAGGGCGGATTATTGCACTGGAGTGGCTCCCCACCGAACTGCTGATAGCGCTGGGCATCACACCCTGGGGCGTGGCCGATCTGCACAACTACAACATCTGGGTAGGGGAGCCGAAGCTGCCTGCGGACGTGATCGACGTCGGTCTGCGCACCGAACCCAATCTTGAGCTGATGGCGCAAATGCAGCCGTCGCTGATCCTCTGTTCCAACGGCTACGGTCCGCCGAAAGAAAAACTGACGCGCATCGCGCCCATCATGGGCTTCGACCTCCACAGCGGCGATGGGAAACCTTTTACCGCCGCGCGCGCATCGCTGCGTCAGCTGGCGACGCGCCTGGGCGTAAGCGAGCGTGCGGAGCAGCATCTGCGCGAGGTCGATGCGGAACTGGCAGCGGCGCGTCAGCGGCTGGCGCCCTATGCCGGACGCACGATTCTGCTGATGTCACTGCTCGACAGTCGCCATGCTATTACCTTCGGTAAAAACAGTCTGTTCCTGGAGGTGATGACCCTGCTGGGCCTGAAAAATGGCTGGCAGGGCGAGACCAGTTTCTGGGGCAGCGCGGTGGTCGGCATTGAACAGCTGGCGCAGGCCGGGGAGGTGGAGGTTATCTGCTTTGATCACGACAACGACGTGGAGATGCAGCAACTGATGCGCAGTCCGCTGTGGCAGGCCATGCCGTTTGTCCGCACCGGGCGCTTTCAGCGCGTCCCGGCGGTCTGGTATTACGGTGCGACGCTCTCGGCGCTGCACTTTGTTCGCGCGCTGGAACGCGCGCTGGAGACGCACTGATGCGCCATGCTCTGTTTCCCGCAGGCCTCCTTAGCCTGCTGTTTCTGCTCTCACTCAGCCTGACGCTGATTAATCTGAACCAGGCGCTGCCTCAGGCTGAATGGTGGCAGGCATTCTGGTCACCGTCGGTCGATAGCCTGCCGCAGATGGTGTTGCACTACAGCCTGCTGCCGCGCACGGTGCTGGCGCTGCTGGTAGGAGCCGGACTGGGTCTTGCCGGTCTGCTGTTTCAGCAGATATTGCGGAATCCACTGGCGGAGCCAACCACGCTCGGCGTCTCTTCCGGCGCACAGCTGGGCATTACCGTGGCGACGCTGTGGCATCTGCCGGGCGGGGCGCTGACACAGCAGTTTGCTGCGCTTATCGGTGCGCTGCTGGTAGGGGCGCTGGTGTTTGGTGTGGCCTGGGGCAAACGTCTGTCGCCGGTCACGCTGATTCTGGCCGGACTGGTGCTGAGCCTTTACAGCGGCGCGGTGAATCAGATCTTCGCGATCTTCAATCACGATCAGCTGCAGAACATGTTTCTGTGGAGCACGGGCGCGCTGAATCAGATGAGCTGGGAAAATGTGCAGCAACTCTGGCCGCGCCTGTTGCTGGCGTTGCTGCTGGCACTGGCGCTGCTGCGTCCGCTGACGCTGATGGGGCTGGATGATGGCATTGCGAAAAACCTCGGCCTGTCGCTCTCAGTCGCGCGTATCGGTGGCCTCGGGCTGGCGATCCTGCTCAGCGCACAACTGGTGAACGTCGCCGGTATCATCGGCTTTATCGGGCTGTTTGCGCCGTTGCTGGCAAAGCTGCTGGGTGGACGCCGGCTCATCACCCGGATGCTGCTGGCACCTGTGACTGGCGCGCTGCTGCTGTGGCTGGCCGACAGTTGTGTGTTATGGCTCAGCGTGCACTGGCGCGATATGCCGACCGGCACGGCTACCGCGCTGCTCGGCGTGCCGATTCTGCTGTGGCTGCTGCCGCGACTGCGCACGGGTTCAGTGCCGCCTGCGCTGAATCAGGGTGACAACGTGCCCGCCGAGCGACAGAACCTGCTGCGCTGGGCGCTGATCGGTCTTGCTGTTATGGCGCTGCTGGGCTGGGGCGGTCTGGCGTTTGGGCGCAATGCGCAGGGCTGGGTCTGGTCAGCGGGCGAGATGCTGCAGTCGCTGATGCCGTGGCGCGCACCGCGCGTGCTGGCGGCGCTGGTGACCGGCCTGATGCTGGGCGTGGCGGGGAGTCTGATTCAGCGGCTCACCGGCAATCCTATGGCCAGCCCGGAAGTGCTGGGTATCAGTTCGGGTGCCGCCTGTGGCGTCGTCGTCATGATGTTCTTTGTGCCGGGCGATGCGCTGGCATGGCTGCTGCCCGCTGGAGCGCTGGGTGCCGCGCTGACGCTGCTGGTGATCATGGCTGTAGCCAGTCGTGGTGGCTTCTCCCCGGAGCGGATGCTGCTGGCGGGCATGGCGCTCAACAGCGCCTTTGTCACTCTGCTGATGCTGCTGCTGGCCAGCGGCGATCCGCGTATGGGCGGGCTGCTTAGCTGGATCTCCGGCTCGACCTATAACATCAGCGGCACTCAGGCGGTTCAGAGCGCAATCTGCGCGCTGGTGCTGGTGTCGCTGGCACCGCTGGCCAGTCGCTGGCTGACGTTGCTGCCGCTGGGAAGCGCTACCGCACGCTCGGCCGGTATGGCGTTGACGCCTGCGCGGCTGAGTCTGCTGCTGCTGGCGGCCGCGCTGACCGCCAGCGCGACACTGACTATCGGTCCGCTGAGTTTTGTCGGACTAATGGCGCCCCATATGGCGCGCATGCTGGGATTCCGGCGGGCGTTACCGCAACTGCTACTGTCAGGATTACTGGGGGCGGGATTGATGGTGCTGGCTGACTGGTGCGGACGGATGCTGGCATTCCCGGATCAGATCCCAGCCGGGCTGATGGCGACCTTTTTAGGCGCGCCTTACTTTATCTGGCTGCTGCGGCGTTCAGGTTAAGAGGAAAAAGCAGGCTGGTTTCAGACGCCGGCCAGATCCAAAGTAGGGTGAATCTGACAACAACGAAGAAGCTCAATGCGCAGGAAATTGGGTCAGAGGAGGAAAGCGTCCCGCGCCAGGGACGGCGCGGGCCGAGCGAGTCATGGATGACGGCTTTCGCGCCTTTCCGATCTGACCCTGTTTCCTGTGCGTGCACCCTCTCACAACAGAGCGGGGCAAGCCTCATCAATAACAAAAGACCGGCTGCTGCCGGTCTTCATCTTTAACGCTGCCGCAATTACAGCTTCGCGAAACAACGACGCGCGGCGTCGACAGTGCGCTGAATATCCTCTTCGCTGTGCGCCAGCGACATAAAGCCCGCTTCATAGGCTGAAGGCGCAAAGTAAACGCCCTCCTCAAGCATCAGGTGGAAGAAGGTTTTAAAGCGCTCCACATCGCAGCGGGTTACATCGGCGTAACAGGTCACACTGTCAGCATCGGTGAAGAACAGGCCGAACATCCCGCCAACATGGTTAATCACCAGCGGGATATTTTGCTGTTGTGCTGCTTCACGCAGACCCTCTGCCAGCTTGCGGGTCAGGGCATCCAGCTTCTCATGGGTACCCGGCTGCGCGATCTGCGTCAGGCAGGCGAAACCCGCCGCCATGGCGATTGGGTTACCAGAGAGCGTTCCCGCCTGATAAACCGGACCGGTCGGGGCCAGCGCTGCCATCACTTCGCGACGCCCACCGAATGCACCGACTGGCATGCCGCCACCAATGATTTTCCCGAGACAGGTCAAATCAGGGCGCACATTGTAATGAGCCTGCGCGCCACCCAGCGCGACACGGAAACCGGTCATCACTTCATCAATAATCAGCAGTGCGCCGAACTCATCACACAGTGAACGCAGACCCGGCAGGAACTCTGGCTGCGGTGGGATGCAGTTCATGTTGCCAGCCACCGGCTCAACGATGATGGCCGCAATCGACTCGGGATATTGCTCAAAAGCGCTGCGCACTGAGTCGAGATCGTTAAAGGTGCAGGTCAGGGTATGTTTAGCGAAATCGGCCGGTACGCCCGGCGAGTTCGGCTGACCCAGTGTTAACGCACCGGAGCCGGCTTTCACCAGCAGATGATCGGCGTGGCCGTGGTAGCAGCCTTCAAACTTGATGATTTTATCGCGGCCGGTAAAGCCACGCGCCAGACGGATAGCGCTCATAGTCGCTTCGGTGCCGGAGTTGACCATCCGCACCATCTCCATGCTCGGCACCAGCTCACACACCAGCTGCGCCATGGTCACTTCCATTTCGGTCGGTGCGCCAAAACTTAGGCCGCGCTGTGCCGCTTCAATCACGGCGTTACGGATCGCCGCGTTGTTATGACCCAGCACCATCGGACCCCATGAGCCGACATAGTCGATATAGGCTTTGCCGTCAGCGTCATAGAGATAGGCGCCATCAGCGTGTTCAATAAACAGCGGAACGCCGCCCACACCGGTAAATGCGCGTACTGGCGAGTTTACCCCACCCGGAATCAGGCGTTGTGCCTCGGCAAACAGTTGTTCGGACTTACTCATTTTCGGCTCCAGCGGTTCATAAAAATATTGCGCCATTCTACGGAAGAGGGGCAGCAGACGAAAGGTGGATTCACCCTCTGTGCCCTTAACAGGAGTGAAAGCGGCACAGAGTGCGAAGGGCAGAGCTTGATTGCGCTGAGGTGCTGGCTGATAATAGTGTAATTAAGGTCGTTTTCTGACCTGGGCGTTTACCGGAGTAAAACATGAGTGATGAAGTAGTAGCACTGCCGTTGCAGTTTACCGACGCCGCAGCCACCAAGGTGAAGAACCTGATTGCCGACGAAGAGAACCCGGCGCTGAAACTTCGCGTCTATATCACCGGTGGCGGTTGCAGTGGTTTCCAGTACGGCTTCACCTTTGATGACCAGATGAATGATGGCGACATGACGATTGAAAAGCAGGGCGTCTCACTGGTGGTTGATCCGATGAGCCTGCAATATCTGGTGGGCGGTTCAGTGGATTACACGGAAGGTCTGGAAGGCTCACGCTTTATCGTGACCAACCCGAATGCCAAAACCACCTGTGGCTGTGGCTCTTCCTTCAGTATCTGATAATGCAGGCCGTCATACAGACGGCCTCGTTTACCATTCTATTGTGACCAGCCGGTTACTTTGCTTCACACTTCCCTGCGATTGAATCTGGCCGTTTGTTACGCGCGGCTGCGCGCTTGCCTGTCTGCCGCAGTTGATCTGCGGTGCGGGCTGGCCGTTAGCCGTGCTGATTTCACAGCGTGAATAGATGACAAGTCTGGCGCCAATAGAGCCATTTATCGATCCTGCAAAGGCAGAACCGGCGATCGACAGCCCTATGGCCAGCAGCAGTGCTCTGGTCATATAAGGTTCCTGGTGTTTTAAAAAAGCGCCGGAGCGCTAAAAGGACGGCGAGCATACGTGGCGCGTTCGTCTCTGGTATTGATCAACGGCAAAAATCGCAGTGACTTTAATCAATTCGCTGATTTATTCATCGGGATGCAGGGCCGCACAGAGTTGCTGCGCGGCCAGCAGCAGTCGCGGGCCTGGCCGGCTAAGCCAGTCCTCGTTGATGGCAATCACCGGTACATCCAGCTGCGGTCGCCAGAACACCCGGATGTTTTCCGCCTGCTGCGCACTGCCACCCGTCACAACGGCCTGAGGATGGCGCATCAGCACCTGCTCACGGCTGACCTGCGGCCAGCTGACGCGGCTGTCAGCAAAGATGTTCCTGCCACCACATAACGTAATAATTTCATTCTGCAGCGTGGCTCTGGCGGCGGTAAACAGGGGCTGCTGACCAAATTGCAAAAAAAGCGGAACCGCAGTCAGATGAGCATAGCGCTGACGCAGCGCGGCTTCCTGCTGACGTAACTGGCGGGCAGCGCGAGTTGCCTGCTCCGGTCTGGGACTCCAGTGGCCCAGATCGGCCAGCGCCGTGAACATCTCATCCAGCGTCAGCGGATCAATCCATTTAACCGGCACGCCGAGCTGCTGTAGCTGGTCAATCTGACGCTGCGGATTACCGCCTCGCCAGGCTAATACCAGATCCGGCTTAAGCTGCAGAATACGTTCAGCCTTGATGCCCTGCCAGTTTGCGACCTGCTCAATCTGTTTCGCCTGCGGCGGATAGTCGGACCAGGCGCTGACCGCAATCGGGGTAATCCCGGCAGCAAAGGCGAGTTCGGTAAGATGGGGGGAGAGGGTAATCACGCGTGGCGGTGAAGCCAGCAGGCTGCCGCTCAGCAGCAGCAGCCAGCAGAGGAGTCGCGTTTTAGCCACGCGCCAGATGCGCCAGCAGGTTCTCCACCATCAGCGAAGATTGCTTCGCCGCAACGCTTAAGAACTCATCAAAGCTGAGGTGAGATTGCTTATCGGCCACGTCGGAAATGGCGCGAACGACCACAAAAGGCACCTGGAACTGATGACAGACATGGCCGATAGCGGTGGCTTCCATCTCAACGGCAATCGCCTGCGGGAACAGATTACGAATGCGCGCCAGCGGTTCGGCACCATTGATAAAGGCATCACCGCTGACCACCAGACCGCGTACGGCATTCAGATCCAGCTGCTTAATACAGGCTTCTGCAGCGGCGATAAGCTTGCTGTCTGCCACAAACGCGGCCGGACAACCCGCCATCTGACCCGGCTCATAACCAAAAGCGGTGACGTCAGCATCGTGATAACGCACTTCTTCTGACACCACGATATCACCGACGCTGAGCGACGGCGCTAAACCGCCAGCCGAACCGGTGTTGATCACCACATCCGGCTTGCAGAGCTGCAGCAGCAGCGTGGTACCCAGCGCGGCAGAGGTTTTACCAATGCCCGATTTCAGCAGAGCCACCTCAACGCCCTGCAGGGTGCCGGTATAAATTTCACAACCCGCCAGCGACAGCGTTTGACGGTTTTCAATTTTGTCGCGCAGCAGTGTGACTTCCTGCTCCATCGCGCCAATAATGCCTGCTTTCATAGTGAGTTCCGCTAATGTAAAGAATCAAAATTTAGGGCATAGTCTACCATGGCATTCAGGGGATTAATTCACGAAAAAATAAGGGGTAATCCATGTCAGCGATCAATTTCAGGAAGAAGATCAGCTTCTCGCGCCCTTATAACAGCCGCAAGGAACCGGAAGGCGAATATTACATTACGCGCCATTTTGAGAGCGATCGCGGAAGGATTATAAACTCCGCCGCAATCCGGCGTTTGCAGCAAAAAACGCAGGTGTTTCCGCTGGAGCGTAACGCTGCCGTTCGTTCCCGCCTGACGCATTCGCTGGAGGTGCAGCAGACCGGGCGTTACATCACCAAAGAGATCCTGCAAACCCTGAAGATGCAGGGCGGGCTGGCGCAGTATGGTCTTGATGAGCTGGAAGGCGCGTTTGAAAGTCTGATAGAGATGGCCTGTCTGATGCATGATGTCGGTAATCCACCTTTTGGCCATTTTGGCGAGGCGGCGATTAACGACTGGTTTGAAGAGAACCTCTCAGCCGAGCTGGTGGATCCGCTGGTGGCCGGCGTGGAAGGAGAAGCACAGCGTAAAGCCTTTGATCAACTCAACGCCATGATCCGCCAGGATCTCTGTCACTTTGAAGGCAATGCGCAGGCGATCCGGATGGTGCATACGCTGCTGCAACTGAATCTCAGTTATTCTCAGGTCGCCTGCATCCTGAAATATACCGCGCCTGCCTGGTGGCAGGGGGAAAAGCCCGCCGAATTTAGCGTACTCATGAAGAAGCCTGGGTTTTATCTCTCTGAGCAGGATTATATTGCCGACCTGCGTGCTGCCACCAATATGGAAGAACACCACCGTTTTCCGCTGACTTATATAATGGAAGCTGCGGATGATATCTCCTATTGTATTGCCGATTTGGACGACGCTGTAGAAAAAGATATCTTTAATGTTGAAAGTTTGTATGAGTTTCTCAATAAAGCCTGGGGGCCGGTTAAAAATAATGACGCTTTCAGCCGGACTATTGGCGAAGCCTGGCGTGAAGCCTGCAGTAAAAAACGCCGAAGCCGCAGCGATCAATTTTTTATGTCACTCCGCGTAAATGTTCAGAGCGTGCTGGTAAGCTATGCGGTGAAACGTTTTGTTGATAATCTTCCTGCTATATTCGATGGAAGTTTTAACCATGCGCTACTGGAAGATGAGGGTGAAGAGGGCCGCTTACTGCAATTGTTTAAAACCGTTGCGCGCCAGCAGGTCTTTAATCATTCTGAAGTAGAGCAGCTGGAGTTGCAGGGTTACCGGGTGATTAAAGGGCTGCTGGAGATCTATCAGCCGCTGATGCGCCTTAATTACGAAGCCTTTACCACGCTGATAAATGAAGATTTCCTCCGTCAGCATCCGATCGAAACCCGGCTTTTTCATAAGCTCTCGGGTAAACACCGTAAAGCCTATTTGCATAAGATGCGTAATCTGGTTGTAGAACATAAATATCAGCGTCTGTTGTGGGAACGTTATTATCGCTTCCGGCTCATTCAGGATTATATCAGTGGTATGACCGATCTCTATGCCTGGGATGAGTACCGGCGACTGATGGCGGTAGAATAAGCCGCCAATTGTAAAGAGCGCGAATAAATTTTTACTTTTGCCTTAAACTTTTAAAGGAACTTCGCGCTAAAACATTTATCTCACCTTTCGACCACAGCAATGGTCTGAACAGTAATCTTATTGAGAAACGAAAAATGAAAAAAAAGACCTTAATGTTAAGTGCGCTGGCGTTGAGCCTGAGCATGGCGCTCGCCCCTGTTACTGTTTCTGCTGCGCAAACGGCCTCTTCCGATAGCCTGCAACAGCCAAGTCTGGCACCGATGCTGGAGAAGGTGATGCCGTCTGTGGTCAGTATCAGCGTCGAGGGGACCACCACGGTGAAAACCCCGCGTATGCCGCAGCAATTTCAGCAATTCTTTGGCGACAATTCGCCATTCTGCCAGGATGGTTCCCCGTTCCAGGGTTCACCGATGTGCCAGAACGGCGACGGTGCAGGCGGTAACGGCGGCGCGCCAGTGCCTGATACACAGCAGGAAAAATTCCGTGCTCTGGGATCGGGTGTCATCATTAACGCTGACAAAGGCTATGTGGTAACTAATAACCACGTCGTGAATAATGCCACCAAAATTCAGGTACAGCTCAGCGACGGTCGTCGCTATGACGCCAAAGTCATCGGTAAAGATCCCAGCTCTGACATTGCCCTGATTCAGCTGCAGGAAGCCAAAAATCTTACCGCAGTCAAAATCGCTGACTCTGACAACCTGCGCGTCGGCGATTATACCGTGGCGATCGGCAACCCTTATGGTCTGGGTGAAACGGTCACCTCAGGTATCGTCTCCGCGCTGGGACGCAGTGGCCTGAACGTGGAAAACTACGAAAACTTTATCCAGACAGATGCGGCCATTAACCGGGGCAACTCCGGTGGTGCGCTGGTTAACCTCAACGGTGAACTGATCGGGATTAACACCGCCATTCTGGCGCCCGATGGCGGCAACATCGGTATCGGCTTTGCTATCCCCAGCAACATGGTGAAAAACCTGACGGCACAGATGGTCGAGTTTGGTCAGGTGAAACGCGGCGAGCTGGGCGTGCAGGGGACTGAGCTGAACTCTGAGCTGGCAAAAGCGATGAAGGTCGACGCACAACGTGGTGCCTTTGTCAGCCAGGTGCTGCCAGACTCAGCGGCCGCCAAAGCCGGTATTAAGGCGGGCGACGTCATTGTGTCGATGAACGGTAAACCGCTGAGCAGCTTTGCTTCGCTGCGTGCGGAAGTGGGCTCACTGCCGGTTGGCACCACCCTGAAACTGGGGCTGCTGCGTGACGGCAAACCGGTCGATGTCTCTGTTAAGTTGCAGCAGAGCAGCCAGTCAAAAGTGCAGTCCGCGACCATCTACACTGGCATTGAAGGCGCCGATCTCAGCAATATCGAAGCGGGTACCAAAGGTGTCCGGGTTGATAACGTGAAACCGGGCAGTGCCGCGGCGCGTATCGGCCTGAAAAAGGGCGATGTGATCCAGGGTGTTAACCAGCAGGTAGTGACCAACCTGGGTGAGCTGCGCAAAGTTCTCGACAGCAAGCCGTCCGTTCTGGCGCTGAATGTGAAACGCGGCGACAGCAGTATCTATCTGCTGATGCAGTAAGCGAACAGCAACGGATGAAGAGGCGGACTGCGGTCCGCCTTTTTTATGTCCACTTTCTGCCTCGTCAGAGTGTGATGCTCACCGCAAATTCGGCAAATGACGGCCTGGCTCTGTGCAATTGCACAATGTTCTGCGTGCTGTGCATGCGTATTCTGTTTCTCCCCCCTCTTTTCAGGAGTAATGGATGGCTACCTATCACCTTGATGCCCGGCTGGCACAGGATATCGTGGCGCGCACCATGAAAATTATTGACAGCAATGTCAACGTGATGGATGCGCGGGGCCGGATTATCGGCAGCGGTGACCGGGAACGTATTGGGGAGTTGCACGAAGGTGCACTGCTGGTGCTCTCTCAGGGGCGCGTTGTCGACATCGATGAGGCCGTGGCTAAACATCTTCATGGCGTGCGGCCTGGCATTAACCTGCCGCTGCGCATTGATGGTGACATCGTCGGGGTGATCGGCCTGACCGGCGAGCCGCTGGCGCTGCGGCATTATGGCGAGCTGGTCTGCATGACCGCAGAGATGATGCTGGAGCAGGCCCGGCTGCTGCATATGCTGGCGCAGGACAGCCGTCTGCGTGAAGAGCTGGTGCTGAACCTGATCCGCAGCGATACCCTGTCGCCACAGCTGACCGAATGGGCGCAGCGGCTCGGTATCGATCTCAATCAGCCGCGTGTGGTCGCCGTGGTGGAAGTGGATAGTGGTCAGCTCGGGGTAGACAGCGCGATGTCAGAGTTACAGCAGCTGCAAACGCTGCTGACCACGCCGGAGCGGGACAATCTGATCGCGATTGTGTCACTGACCGAAATGGTGGTGCTGAAACCGGCCCTTAATGGGCATGGGCGTCACGATCAGGAAGATCATCGCCGCCGCGTAGAGCAGCTACTACAGCGGATGAAAGAGAGCGGTCATCTTCGGATGCGTATCGCGCTGGGCAACTTCTTTACCGGACCCGGCAGCATCGCACGCTCTTACCGGACGGCGCGCACCACGATGATGGTGGGCAAGCAACGTATGCCCGAGGTGCGCAGCTATTTTTATCAGGATCTGGTGCTGCCCGTGCTGCTCGACAGCCTGCGGGGTGGCTGGCAGGCCAATGAGCTCGCCCGACCACTGGCGAAGCTCAAGAGCATGGATAACAACGGCTTGCTGCGCCGCACGCTGATCGCCTGGTTTACCCATAACGTCCAGCCGAGCGCCACCGCGCGTGCGCTGTTCATTCATCGTAATACGCTGGAATACCGGCTGAACCGGATTTCTGAACTGACCGGACTGAATCTAGGCCATTTTGATGACAGGCTGTTGCTCTATGTTGCTTTGCAACTGGATGAGCAGGGCTGAAGTGCAGATTTGCGGCATAAAAAAGGCCAGCAATGCTGGCCTCTCTGGTCGGGCAGGAAATTAACGACCGTTACGGGTTAATTTTTCCAGATCCGATTCAATTTCAGTGATCTTGTGAGAAACCACGCTTTCCAGGTGACGCAGGTCATCCAGAATTTTGCGTTTCAGATCCACTTCAACCTGATCGCGCTGGCAAATCTGGTCCAGTTCATCGATGACATAACGCAGATTCGGGCTGATTTCCTGAACTTCTTTGTAGCCCTGGGTCGCGTGATCGGCAACAACCGTTTTGCGCTGGCGCGGATATTTGAATTTGACGCTCTTCGCGAAAAACTCACCTTTATCTTTGCGGAAGTAGATTTTCAGAATGTCGTTATTGGCTTCCTGACGCAGGCTATAGCGGTCAATGTCGTCCGGGTTACTGATACCTAAGCTTTTCAGATTGTCATACATAGCGTTGTTTCCATCAAAAGTGAGAAGCGCGCAGACTTGTTCATGACGTCCGTCAACTGTAGACATAAATAAGCGGGATGAACATTGCGCGACAGGATTTAACTGGCGCGGATTATGACCTGGATAAAAACTAAACGCACCAGTTAATTCGCGACGCGAAGCATGTTGTTCAGGAATCACTGTAAAGAAAAGATGACGGGCTGGAAACCAGCCCGTCGCTTAAATCAGTCGATGGTGCGCAGCAGCTCGTTAATACCTGTTTTGCCAAGCGTTTTCGCATCCACTTTCTTCACGATTACGGCACAGTAGAGGCTGTAGCTGCCATCTTTAGAGGGCAGGTTACCTGAGACCACCACGGATCCCGCAGGAACACGGCCGTAATGCACTTCGCCGGTCTCGCGGTCATAGATTTTGGTGCTCTGACCGATGTAAACGCCCATTGAGATCACGGAACCTTCTTCAACAATCACGCCTTCAACGATTTCAGAGCGCGCGCCAATGAAGCAGTTATCTTCGATGATGGTCGGGTTCGCCTGCAGCGGCTCCAGCACGCCACCGATACCCACGCCGCCAGAAAGGTGAACGTTTTTACCAATCTGTGCACAGGAGCCAACGGTTGCCCAGGTGTCCACCATGGTGCCTTCATCAACAAAGGCGCCAATGTTGACGTAAGAAGGCATCAGCACCGTGTTGCGGGCGATATAGGCACCCTGACGCACAGCCGCAGGCGGCACGACGCGGAAACCGGCTTCTTTGAAACGCGCTTCATCCCAGCCAGCAAACTTCATCGGCACTTTGTCGTAAAAGCGGGTTTCTGCACCTTCCATCACCTGATTGTCATTGATGCGGAAAGAGAGCAGTACGGCTTTCTTCAGCCACTGATGCGTTACCCACTCGCCGTCGATCTTCTCAGAAACGCGCAGTGCACCGCTGTCCAGCAGGGCGATCACCTGGTTGATGGCATCACGGGTTTCGCTGTCAACGCTGGCGGGTGTAATGTCAGCGCGACGTTCGAAGGCGGATTCAATAACGCTCTGTAACTGTTGCATATTTTTTTCCTGATCTGTCATGTGCGATGCCGGTCAATAACCCGACACAAGTAAAGAGATTAATGTTTACAAATCGAGTCTGGTCACACTTTATCGTTTGGATTAAGGGCCTCTGTCAACCGTTGTTGCAACGCTTTGCGCATTTCTTCATCCAGCGCCTGACGTTCACTGTTGGCCAGAATAAACAAATCTTCGACCCTCTCGCCGATGGTGCTGATGCGTGCGCCATGCAGTGAGACTCCGAGATCGGCAAAGACTTCACCGACCCGCGCCAGCAGGCCTGGCTGATCCAGCGCCACCAGTTCCAGATAGCTGCGACGATCGGTATGTGTCGGCAGGAAATTGACCTCGGTATCGACGCTGAAATGCCTGAGTTTGGCCGACGGACGGCGGGTACGCGGCGGCGCCCACTCTGACTGGGTTATCGCCTGCTCCAGCGCCTGAATGATCATCGGATGGCGATCCGGAGAGAGCGGGCTGCCATCCGGCTCCAGCACAATAAAGGTATCCATCGCCATGCCGTCGCGGCTGGTAAAGATTTGCGCATCGTGCACGCTGAGATTACGGCGATCGAGTTCACCTGCCACGGCGGCAAACAGGTGCGGGCGATCGGGACTCCAGATAAAGATTTCAGTCCCGCCGCGCGTGGCCTGCGGACTGACCAGCACCAGCGGTTTTTTCAGGTCGTGAACCAGCAGGTGACGGGCATGCCAGGCGATCTGATTCGGCGTATGGCGCAGGAAGTAGTCAGCGCGGCAGCGATTCCAGATCTGGTGCAGACGCTCTTCATCGATGTTGTCCATCCGCAGCAGCGCCAGCGCCTGCAGGCGATGATGACGCACCCGCTCACGCAGATCCGGACTGTTTTCCATGCCGCGTCGCAACTGCTTCTCGGTGGCGAAAAAGAGCTCGCGTAACAGGCTCTGCTTCCAGCTGTTCCACAGACTTTCATTGGTGGCGCAGATATCGGCTACGGTCAGGCAAACCAGATAGCGCAGCCGGTTCTCATTCTGCATCACCTCGGCGAACTGCTGTATCACCGTCGGGTCCTGAATATCGCGCCGCTGTGCTGTCACCGACATCAGCAGATGATGACGCACCAGCCAGGCCACCAGCTGGGTTTCACGTGAGTTGAGGCCGTGCATTTCAGCAAAGTCGAGCGCATCCTGCGCGCCGAGAATAGAGTGATCGCCGCCGCGCCCTTTGGCAATGTCATGCAGCAGCGCGGCCATCAGCAACAGCTCCTGCTGCGGCAGGCGCGGCCATAACTCGACGCACAGTGGATGCTGCGGACGGGTGCTTTCATTGGCAAAACTTTCCAGCTTCTGCAACACCCGAATGGTGTGCTCATCTACGGTGTAGGCGTGAAACAGATCGAACTGCATCTGTCCGACGATATGGCCCCACAGCGGCGTATAAGCCCACAGCACGCTGTAGCGATGCATCGGTACCAGCGCCCGGCTGACCGCGCCGGGATGTCGCAGAATCGACATAAAGGTGCGGCGCGCTTCCGGGATCTGACACAGCGGCTGTTTAAGATGACGACGCGCATGGCGCAGGTGACGCAGGGTGGTGGAGTAGATCCCTTTGATGCTGTCGTTACGCACCATGACGTAGAACATGCGCAGAATCGCCTGCGGCTCTCGCCGGAACAGCGTTTCGTCGCGCAGGTCGATCAAATCGCCACGCAGCTGGAAATCGTCATCAATAGGCCTGGGCTTTTCGCTGGTGGAGAGCGCCAGAATCGCCTCATCAAACAGCTGCAGCAGCATCTGATTCAGTTCGCCGATACGCCGCGTGACCCGATAGAAATCTTTCATCATCCGCTCGACCGGCTCATTGCCCTCGCCCTGATAATTCAGGCGTTGTGCCACGCTGAGCTGGCGATCAAACAGCAGGCGGTTATCGTAACGGGGTAGGGAGAGATGCAGGGCAAAGCGGATGCGCCAGAGAAATGCCTGACATTCGTTGAGTTCGCTGCGCTCCGCGTCGGTGAGGAAACCAAAGCCGACCATCTCATCGAGCGTGGTGGCGCCAAAATGGCGTCGGGCGACCCACTGCAGCGTATGAATGTCCCGCAGGCCACCTGGGCTGCTTTTAATGTCCGGTTCGAGGTTATAGCTGGTGCCGTGATAACGCTTGTGGCGCTCCTGCTGCTCTTCAATTTTGGCGGCGAAAAAGCAGGATGAGGGCCAGAAACCGTCGCTGAAGATGTTTTTCTGTAATTCCAGAAACAGCGCCACATCGCCGGTCAGCATGCGTGACTCAATCAGATTGGTGGCAACGGTCAGGTCAGATAACCCCTCCAGCAGGCACTCTTCCAGCGTGCGGACGCTGTGACCCACTTCCAGCTTAAGGTCCCACATCAGCGTTAACAGATCGCTGGTGCGCTGCGCAGCCTGTTCATTCAGCGGCTGGCGGCTCAGGATCAGGACGTCAATATCAGAGAGTGGATGCAGCTCGGCACGGCCATAGCCGCCAACGGCGACCAGCGCGATAGCCGGCATCTCATCAAAGCCAAAAAAGCGCCACAGGCGACGCAGCAGACGATCGATAAACAGCGTGCGGGCATCAATCAGCGGCTCAACGGGTTCACCGGCATCAAACGCGGCGGCCAGATGTTGCTGAAACTGCTCCAGCCGCGGCTTCAGAATGTCACGCGTCAGCTGGTCGTCACCCCATTCGGCTGGCGAATCGACCAGACCGTTTTTCACATCTTCTGACAGACTCACGCTCATGCAGCTCTTCTCTTTTTTAGCCAAAAAAAAGCCGGCTCAGCGCCGGCTTGATCTGTAATGGGGGAATTACCCTTCGGCGACGAGCACAGCGGGCAGCGTGTCGTCTTTGCGCAGGGTTAAAATCTCACAGCCGTTCTCCGTCACCACAATAGTATGCTCATACTGCGCGGACAAGCTGCGATCTTTGGTTTTTACCGTCCAGCCATCTTTCATGGTGCGGATGCGGTAATCCCCGGCGTTGACCATCGGTTCTACCGTAAAGGTCATACCTGCCTGGAGTACCACGCCGCCATCATCGGCATCGTAATGCAGCACCTGAGGCTCTTCATGGAAACCCTTGCCGATACCGTGGCCGCAATATTCGCGCACCACAGAGAAATCGTTGGCTTCAACATATTTCTGGATGGCGCGGCCCAGTTCGCGCAGGCGGATGCCGGGCTTGATCAGACGCAGTGAGAGATAGAGGCTCTCCTGCGTGACACGGCACAGGCGTTCGCCCTGAATGGTCGGCTTACCGACGATAAACATCTTTGAGGTATCACCGTGGTATTCATCTTTAATTACGGTGACATCGATATTCACTACATCACCATCTTTTAACGGACGATCATCGCTGGGGATCCCGTGGCACACCACTTCATTCACCGAGATGCAGACCGACTTCGGAAAGCCGTGATAGCCGAGGCAGGCGGAGACGGCCTGTTGCTTTTGAGTAATGTGATCGTGGCAGATGCGGTCCAGTTCACCGGTGGTCACACCCGGTTTTACGTAAGGCTCGATCATCTCCAGCACTTCGGCGGCCAGTCGGCCCGCGACGCGCATTTTTTCGATTTCTTCAGGGGTTTTAATTGAAATTGCCATTAAATTAATCCGCAGTTGTCGAAATTTTCGACAATAATAAGTTCTGTGCTGTCATGTTAGCAGCCAGCAAATGGGCTGCCAAATAGAGAACGCGCTGACCTCCGTCAGCGATCATTTATTGGCGTCCCTGGGCTGGTTGTGGTATAAAGCGCGCCGACGATTCTCTGTATGGCCGTTTCGGTCAGCAGGAAACGCATAACTCTCATTATGTGTAATAAAACACACATGTATCGACACATACGCCGGGGTGCCTTGAAAGAGGTCGGTCGTATGGGATACATGGAGGCCCAACCCCAATCAAACTTTAGAGGTTTTATCATGGCAACTGTTTCCATGCGCGACATGCTCCAGGCTGGTGTTCACTTCGGTCACCAGACCCGTTACTGGAACCCAAAAATGAAGCCATTCATCTTTGGTGCTCGTAACAAGGTTCACATCATCAACCTGGAAAAAACTGTACCTATGTTCAACGAAGCTCTGGCTGAACTGAACAAGATCTCTTCCCGTAAAGGTAAGATCCTGATCGTAGGTACTAAGCGTGCTGCTGCTCAGGCGGTAAAAGAGTCTGCACTGAGCTGCGACCAGTTCTTCGTAAACCACCGCTGGTTGGGTGGCATGCTGACTAACTGGAAAACCGTGCGTCAGTCAATCAAGCGTCTGAAAGATCTGGAGATTCAGTCTCAGGATGGTACTTTCGACAAACTGACCAAAAAAGAAGCGCTGATGCGTGCGCGTGAGCTGGCCAAGCTGGAAAACAGCCTGGGCGGTATCAAAGATATGGGCGGTCTGCCAGACGCGCTGTTTGTTGTCGATGCTGACCACGAACACATCGCAATCAAAGAAGCAAACAACCTGGGTATCCCGGTATTTGCTATCGTTGATACCAACTCAGATCCAGATGGCGTTGATTTCGTTATCCCAGGTAACGACGATGCGATCCGTGCTGTAAACCTGTACCTGACTGCCGTTGCGACCACCGTTCGCGAAGGCCGCTCTCAGGACCTGGCTGAGCAAGCTGAAGAAGCGTCTTTAGAAAACGCTTAATAAGGTTTGCTCTGCATAAGAGCCCTTAGCATTCAGATGTGATCTGTAAGGGGCCTATACTGGCCCCTTTATTTTATCTAAGTCTGTCACGCCCCCAACCGGACGGCGGGACAGAGTAAATTTTCCGCAAATAAGTGTCTGCTGGTGCAAACGTACACAGGCACGAACCGAGGATTCTGGAATGGCTGACATTACCGCTGCATTGGTAAAAGAACTGCGTGAGCGTACTGGCGCTGGCATGATGGATTGCAAAAAAGCGCTGACTGAAGCGAATGGCGACATTGAGCTGGCGATTGAGAACATGCGTAAGTCTGGCGCAATCAAAGCAGCGAAAAAAGCAGGCAACGTTGCTGCTGATGGCGTAATCAAAACCAAGATCGTTGGCGACTACGGCGTGATTCTGGAAGTAAACTGCCAGACTGACTTCGTTGCAAAAGATGGCGGTTTCCAGGCGTTCGCAGACAAAGTTCTGGATGTGGCTGCAGCTGATCGCGTTACCGACGTTGAAGTTCTGAAAGCGCAGTTCGAAGAAGAGCGCGTTGCACTGGTTGCTAAAATCGGTGAGAACATCAACATCCGTCGCGTTGCTATCCTGGAAGGCGCAGAGCTGGGCAGCTACCTGCACGGCGCACGTATCGGCGTTCTGGTTTCAACCAAAGGCGCTAACGAAGATCTGATCAAACAGATCGCGATGCACGTTGCGGCAAGCAAGCCTGAATTCGTTAAGCCAGAAGACGTTTCTGCTGACGTGGTTGATAAAGAGTACCAGGTTCAGCTGGACATCGCGATGCAGTCTGGCAAGCCAAAAGAGATCGCAGAGAAGATGGTTGAAGGCCGTATGAAGAAATTCACCGGCGAAGTCTCTCTGACTGGTCAGGCTTTCGTTATCGACCCAAGCAAAACCGTTGGCCAGGCTCTGAAAGAGCAGGGCGCTGACGTTATCAACTTCATCCGCTTCGAAGTTGGTGAAGGCATCGAGAAAGTTGAGTCTGACTTCGCTGCAGAAGTTGCAGCAATGTCCAAACAGTCTTAATGCTTTGAAAGAACCGCCAGATGGCGGTTCTTTTTTGTCTGTGAATCGCAACAGATACGTTTTCAGTTTCATCCCAATAGCAATTTCATTGCGGTAAGCGGATGATCGATCAGAATTTACTTCTCCTTTACACCCAATCTTCCAGGAAGAACTAACCATGGCGACCAACGCAAAACCTGTTTATCAACGTATCCTGCTTAAACTCAGCGGCGAAGCCCTGCAAGGCGCTGAAGGTTTTGGTATCGACGCGAGTGTGCTTGACCGCATGGCACAAGAGGTAAAAGAGCTGGTTGAACTGGGCATCCAGGTTGGCGTGGTGATTGGCGGAGGGAACCTGTTCCGTGGAGCGAGCCTGCAGCAGGCCGGCATGAACCGTGTTGTGGGTGACCACATGGGTATGCTGGCAACCGTGATGAACGGCCTGGCGATGCGTGATGCACTGCACCGCGCCTATGTGAATGCACGCCTGATGTCAGCGATTCCACTGAATGGCGTCTGTGACAACTACAGCTGGGCAGAAGCGATCAGCCTGCTGCGTAACAACCGCGTGGTGATCTTCTCCGCCGGTACCGGTAACCCGTTCTTCACCACTGACTCTGCAGCATGCCTGCGCGGCATTGAGATTGAAGCGGACGTCGTGCTGAAAGCGACCAAAGTGGACGGCGTCTACTCTGCGGATCCGGTGAAAAGCCCGGACGCAACGCTGTATGAGCAACTGACCTATGCTGAAGTGCTGGATCAGGAGCTGAAAGTGATGGATCTTGCGGCCTTTACCCTGGCGCGTGACCACAAATTACCTATCCGTGTTTTCAACATGAATAAGCCTGGCGCACTGCGTCGCGTAGTGATGGGTGAAAAAGAAGGCACCCTGATTACGCATTAATACCCGAGGCGAGATAAAATAAGGTATATTCTGTCAGCGCGATGATAATGCATCGCGCACCAGTCAGGATTATCGATGATTATCGATCCCGCTTCCGGTTACGCCGGAACTGGCCAGGTCAAACCGAATCCAAGGGTTTCAACGTGATTAACGACATCAAAAAAGATGCTGACACGCGCATGGAAAAATGCGTTGAAGCATTCAAAACCACCATCAGCAAAGTGCGCACCGGTCGTGCTTCACCTTCGCTGCTCGACGGCATCGTCGTCGAATATTACGGCACGCCGACGCCACTGCGTCAGCTGGCTTCTGTCACTGTGGAAGATTCACGCACGCTGAAAATCAACGTGTTTGATCGTTCACTGAGTCCGGCAGTCGAAAAAGCGATCATGAAGTCCGATCTCGGTCTGAACCCAAGTTCAGCCGGTACCGACATCCGTGTTCCGCTGCCTGCGCTGACAGAAGAGCGTCGTAAAGATCTGATTAAAATCGTGCGCGGCGAAGCCGAGCAGGGCCGTGTGTCGGTACGTAATGTCCGTCGCGATGCCAACGATAAAATCAAAGCGCTGCTGAAAGATAAAGAGATCAGCGAAGACGACGAACGTCGTGCGCAGGATGAAGTGCAAAAAATGACCGATGCGTACATCAAGAAAGTTGATGCTGCACTGTCAGAAAAAGAGACGGAGCTGATGGATTTCTAATCTCATCACTGCCGGACAAAACGCCGTACAGAGAGGTATTCGTATGAATGCGACATCTGGCGGCGTTTTACATTGTGCCTGTGGGCACGCTGACTTCACACGGATAGCTTCATGAAGCGATTAACTCTGCTGGGATCCACCGGATCAATCGGCACCAGTACGCTGGCGGTGGTGCGCGCCAACCCGGCGCTTTATCAGATTACGGCGCTGGTTGCCGGCCATAACGTGGCGCTGATGGCCGAGCAGTGTGCGGCCTTTACACCGCGCTACGCCTGCATGGCAGACGAGGCATCCGCCGCTGCGTTGCGTGAGCGACTGAGAGCAATCAGGGTCAATACTGAAGTGCTCTCCGGCGTTCAGGCAGCCTGTGAGCTGGCCGCGCTGGATGAGGTGGATCAGGTGATGGCGGCGATCGTTGGCGCATCGGGTTTGCTGCCGACGCTGGCGGCCATTCGCGCCGGAAAAACGGTGCTGCTGGCCAACAAAGAATCGCTTGTCACCTGCGGCCGTTTGTTTATGGAGGCCGTGCGTCATCATAACTCACAGTTACTACCGGTCGACAGCGAGCATAACGCCATTTTTCAGAGTTTACCGGCTACCATCCAGCATCAGTTAGGTTACGCTGACCTGCGGGATAATGGCATTGAGTCGATTATCCTTACGGGATCGGGTGGTCCTTTTCGTGACACAGATTTAGCGGATCTCAGCGCCATGTCGCCAGATCAGGCCTGTGCACATCCGAACTGGTCGATGGGGAGAAAAATCTCTGTCGATTCGGCCACCATGATGAATAAAGGTCTTGAGTACATTGAAGCCCGTTGGTTGTTTAATGCCAGCGCAGCGCAGATGGAAGTGATACTCCACCCACAGTCGGTGATTCACTCCATGGTGCGATACTGCGATGGCAGCGTGCTGGCTCAATTAGGTTCTCCTGATATGCGTACGCCGATTGCCCACAGCATGGCCTGGCCTTCGCGCATCAATGCAGGCGTGACGCCGCTGGATTTTACCCGCATGTCGGCGCTCTCCTTTGCAGAACCTGATTTTAGTCGCTACCCCTGTCTGAAACTGGCCATTGATGCCTGTGATGCAGGACAGGCGGCGACCACCACGCTGAATGCAGCCAACGAGGTTGCCGTCGCGGCTTTCCTGAATCACCAGATCCGCTTCACCGACATTGCCGCGCTAAATAGTGAGGTGATGGCGGCACAAGTGTGTCCGGAGCCGGATTCGGTGGACGCTGTCCTTGAAATCGATCGCACTGCGCGCGCGCTGGCGACAGAAATGTTGCCGCGTTTCACGTCGTGATGCCGATCGTTATGAGGCCATTTGTTCGCTTCAGGTGAAAATGATATAGTCGCTGGCTCGCGTTTCACGGTCTGTCACCGAATTCGGTGTGGCCCGGCACTGAGAGTGTGTCGGGATTTGAATCGGGCGCAATGTATTCAGAAACCACAGCATTTCTGATGAAAGGAATTGGTTAAGCGTTATGTCGTCTAACAATCACAACAACACTGATGACCAGCAGGGAAACGGTCCGCGCCACGTCGCTATCATCATGGATGGCAATGGCCGCTGGGCCAAAAATCAGGGAAAATTGCGCATTTCAGGCCACAAAGCTGGCGTTAAATCGGTACGCCGTGCCGTCAGCTTTGCGGTCAGTAACAATCTTGAAGCCCTGACGCTTTACGCCTTCAGCAGTGAAAACTGGAGTCGTCCGCCGCAGGAAGTCACCGCGTTAATGGAACTCTTTGTCTGGGCGCTTGATAGTGAAGTGAAGAGCCTGCACAAACACAATGTTCGCTTACGCGTCATTGGCGATACCAGCCGTTTCAGCCCGCGTATTCAGGAACGTATTCGCCGTTCTGAGACGCTGACCGCAAATAATAGTGGCCTGACGCTCAACATTGCTGCCAACTATGGCGGCCGTTGGGATATTATCGAAGGCGTGAAAAAACTGGCTGAACAGGTTCAGGAAGGATTACTGCGACCTGACCAGATTACCGAAGAGAGCCTGACGTCGCAGCTCTGTATGCAGGAGCTGGCGCCAGTGGATTTAGTGATAAGGACCGGGGGAGAGCATCGGATTAGCAACTTCCTGCTGTGGCAGATTGCCTATGCTGAATTCTATTTTACCGATGTGCTCTGGCCGGATTTCGATGAACACGTTTTTGAAGGTGCACTGAATGCATTCTCTCTGCGGGAGCGTCGTTTTGGCGGCGCTGCACCAGGCGGCGCCTGAGCAATCTGGGGGTAACCTTTGCTGAAGTCTCGTCTGATTACCGCGTTGATATTAATTCCGCTGGTAATAGCTGCACTGTTCTGGTTACCGCCTGTTGGCTTCGCCCTGACAACCATCGTTATCTGCATGCTGGCAGCCTGGGAATGGGGCCAGTTTGCAGGGATGGCATCACGGCAACAGCGCGTCTGGCTGGCTGTACTTTGTGGTCTGCTGCTGGCGCTGATGCAGTTTACGCTGCCACCTTATCAACACACGGTGCATCTGCCACAGATCGCGACATCGCTTTGGGCGTCGCTGGTGTGGTGGATCGTTGCACTGCTGCTGGTGCTCTCCTATCCCGCTTCTGCGGCCTTCTGGCGCCATTCGCGTCCACTTCGCTTACTCTTTGGCGTGTTAACGCTGGTCCCTTTTTTCTGGGGCATGGTGGCGCTGCGCCAGTATCACTATGACACCGACCACTTCGCCGGTGCCTGGTGGCTGCTGTTTGTGTTGCTGCTGGTATGGGGAGCGGATTCAGGTGCCTATATGTTTGGCAAGATGTTCGGCAAGCACAAGCTGGCGCCAAAGGTCTCACCAGGCAAAACCTGGGAAGGCTTCCTGGGCGGTCTGGTCACCTCGGCGCTGATTGCAGTGCTGTTTGCGACGCTGGCGCCACTGACGGTTTCCACCGGTACGCTGGTGATTTGCGCGATTATCGCGACGCTGGCCTCTGTGCTGGGCGACCTCACTGAGAGCATGTTTAAACGTGAAGCGGGCATCAAAGACAGTGGTAATCTGATTCCTGGTCACGGTGGCATTCTTGATCGTATTGATAGTCTGACTGCGGCGGTGCCGGTGTTTGCCTGTTTATTGCTGCTGGTGTTTCGCACCCTTTAAGGACAGGCAAAGATGTTGAGCATACTCTGGAGTTTCGTCGCCTTTATCGTTGCGCTGGGCGTATTAATTACCGTTCATGAGTTTGGCCATTTCTGGGTCGCTCGTCGCTGTGGCGTCAAAGTTGAGCGCTTTTCCATTGGTTTTGGTAAGTCGCTCTGGCAGCGCCGTGATCGCCACGGCACCGAATTTGTCATCGCGCTGATTCCCCTTGGCGGCTACGTTAAAATGCTCGACGAGCGTGTTGAAAGCGTGCCAGCCGAATTTCGTCATCAGGCTTTTAACAACAAAGCCGTCTGGCAACGCGCCTCCATCATTGCGGCAGGTCCTGTCGCTAATTTCATCTTTGCCATCTTTGCCTACTGGGTTGTGTTTATTCACGGCGTGCCCGGTGTGCGCCCGGTAATCGGTGAAATTTTAAACGGTTCGGTGGCTGCGGAAGCTCAAATTACGCCCGGCATGGAACTTAAGGCTGTTGACGGTATCGAAACGCCTGACTGGGATGCTGTGCGTATGGCGCTGGTGGGTAAAATCGGCGACAGCAGCACCACCTTAACAGTGGCTCGATTTGGCGAGGACGCAACCCAGCAGAAACAGCTGGATTTGCGTAACTGGCAGTTTGAGCCTGATAAGCAGGATCCGGTCGTCGCGTTAGGGATTCAGCCACGCGGTCCGCAGATTGAGACCACGCTGGCAGAAGTGCAGGCGAACTCGCCAGCCAGTGAAGCCGGTTTGCAAGCAGGCGACAGGATCGTTAAAGTCGATGGTCAGCCATTATCGCAGTGGCAGACTTTTGTCACGCAGGTCCGGGATAACCCCGGCAAAAGCATGGCGCTTGAGGTGGATCGCGGCGGTGAGTCTATTGCGCTGACGATGACGCCAGAAGCGAAATCTGGCAGTAAAGCGGGATTTGCGGGTGTCATTCCGCGCATTGTTCCTCTGCCAGAAGAGTACAAGACGGTAAGACAGTATGGCGCGTTTGCGGCTATCGGTGAGGCTAGTGTAAAAACCTGGCAACTGATGAAGCTCACCGTCTCCATGCTGGGCAAGTTAATAACCGGTGATGTGAAGCTGAACAACCTGAGCGGGCCAATTTCGATTGCGCAGGGTGCAGGGTTGTCAGCAGAGTATGGGTTGATTTACTACCTGATGTTCCTGGCGTTGATTAGCGTCAACCTGGGCATCATCAACCTGTTCCCTCTGCCGGTTTTAGATGGTGGGCACTTGCTCTTCCTGGCGATCGAAAAGATCAAGGGTGGACCGGTGTCCGAGCGAGTTCAGGACTTTAGTTATCGCATCGGTTCAATTTTACTGGTGCTGTTAATGGGGCTTGCACTTTTCAATGATTTCTCACGTTTGTAACCGCTGGAACGCGAACATTCGAGGGATGTGTTAGGAAAACGCATAACAACGATGGCGATGAAAAAGTTGCTCATAGCGTCGCTGCTGTTTAGCAGCGCCACCGTTTACGGTGCAGACGATTTCGTAGTGAAGGATATTCATTTCGAAGGGCTGCAGCGAGTCGCCGTCGGCGCGGCTCTGCTGAGCATGCCAGTACGGGTTGGCGATACGGTGAATGACGATGATGTCAGAAATACCATTCGCTCGCTGTTCGCTACTGGCAACTTTGAGGATGTTCAGGTCCTGCGAGACGGTACAACGCTGATTGTCCAGGTCAAAGAACGTCCTACCATTGCCAGCATTACCTTCACCGGTAACAAAGCGGTGAAAGAGGATCAGCTCAAACAAAATCTGGAAGCCTCAGGTGTCCGTGTCGGCGAAGCGCTGGACCGTACCACCATCTCCTCTATCGAGAAGGGACTTGAGGATTTCTACTACAGCGTAGGTAAATATACCGCCAACGTGAAAGCCGTGGTCACGCCACTGCCGCGTAACCGTGTGGATCTGAAGCTGGTCTTTACTGAAGGTGTCTCTGCAAAAATTCAGCAGATCAACATCGTCGGTAATAAAGCCTTTAGCTCCGATGAGCTGATTTCCCGCTTCCAGCTGCGCGATGAAGTGCCATGGTGGAACGTGGTCGGCGATCGTAAATATCAGAAGCAGAAACTGGCGGGTGACCTTGAAACCCTGCGCAGCTTCTATCTGGATCGTGGCTACGCACGCTTTAACATCGATTCAACGCAGGTCAGTCTGACGCCTGATAAAAAAGGCATCTACATCACGGTGAACATCACCGAAGGTGACCAGTACAAAATCGCTGGCGTGATCGTCAATGGCAGCATGGCGGGCCATTCAGCAGAAATTGAACATCTGACCAAGATTCCGGCAGGCGAGCTTTATAACGGCGCCAAAGTCACGAAAATGGAAGATGACATCAAGAAACTGCTGGGCCGCTACGGCTATGCCTATCCGCGCGTGGCAACACAGCCAGAAATCAACGACGCCGACAAAACCGTAAAACTGCATATCAATGTGGATGCAGGTAACCGTTATTATGTCCGTAACGTCCGTTTCGAAGGCAATGACACGTCGAAAGACTCCGTGTTACGTCGCGAAATGCGTCAGATGGAAGGCGCGTGGCTGGGCAGCGATCTGGTTGAACAGGGTAAAGAGCGTCTGAACCGTACCGGTTACTTTGAAACCGTTGATGTGGATACTCAGCGTGTGCCAGGTTCGCCGGACCAGGTTGACGTGGTCTACAAGGTTAAAGAGCGTAACACCGGTACCTTTAACTTCGGCGTCGGCTACGGCACCGAAAGTGGTGTGAGCTTCCAGGTCGGCGTCACGCAGGATAACTGGCTGGGCACCGGTAATACCGTGGGCATCAGCGGGACCAAGAACGATTACCAGACCTATGCTGAATTCTCGCTGACTGACCCTTACTTTACCGTTGATGGTGTCAGTCTGGGTGGTCGTCTGTTCTACAACGACTTTAAAGCAGATAACGCGGACCTTTCTGACTATACCAACAAAAGTTATGGTCTGGATGGCACGCTTGGCTTCCCGGTTAACGAAAACAACACCCTGCGTGTCGGTCTGGGCTATGTCCACAATGACCTGTCAAACATGCAGCCTCAGGTGGCGATGTGGCGTTATCTTGACTCGGTCGGCAAGCCGCAGCAGCTCAATGATGAAGGTGATTTCTCAGCAGATGACTTCACCTTTAACTACGGCTGGACTTATAACACCCTTGACCGCGGCTTCTTCCCGACGTCCGGTAACCGTACCAACCTGAACGGTAAGGTGACGATTCCGGGCTCGGATAACAGCTTCTATAAGGCCACGCTGGATACTCAGCAGTATGTGCCGATTAACCAGGATCGTACCTGGGTGCTGTTAGGCCGTGGTCGCGTAGGTTATGGCGATGGTCTCGACGGCAAAGAGATGCCGTTCTACGAGAACTTCTACGCCGGTGGTTCAAGCACCGTGCGCGGCTTCCAGTCCAACACCATTGGACCGAAAGCAGCCTACTTAAATAACAACTCGTCGAACTGCCGAATCGCCGATCCAAATGGCGTCTGTAAGTCTGACGATGCGGTGGGCGGTAACGCCATGGCGATTGCCAGCCTTGAGCTGATTACGCCAACGCCGTTCCTGAGCGAGAAGTATGCTAACTCGGTTCGTACCTCGGTGTTTGTCGATGCCGGTACAGCGTGGGATACCCATTGGGAAAATACCGCGGAAACGCGTGCGGCGGGCATTCCTGACTACAGCGATCCAAACAATATCCGTGTATCCAGCGGTGTTGCGCTACAGTGGATGTCACCGCTCGGCCCGCTGGTGTTCTCTTACGCCCAGCCGATGAAGAAAGTCGATGGAGACAAGTCAGAGCAGTTCCAGTTTAACATTGGTAAAACCTGGTAATGTTCTGAGCATGGATGCATAGCTGAAGTATTGCTGCCGGACAGCACCTGTTGCTGTTCCGGGGCAAACACTGTGTCGCTGACACAAACGTTGATGGTAAGGAGTTTATAGTGAAAAAGTTGTTGTGTGCCGCAGGTCTGGGTCTTGCTTTAGCGGTCTCCGCTGGTGTTCAGGCTGCCGACAAAATTGCAGTGGTAAACGTGTCCAGCATTTTCCAACAGTTACCGCAACGTGCGACTGTTGCTAAACAGCTGGAAAACGAGTTCAAAGGCCGTGCAACTGAGTTGCAGAGCCAGGAGCGCGATCTGCAAACCAAAATGCAGCGTCTGCAGCGTGACGGTTCTACCATGAAGGCGAGCGAACGCAGCCGTATGGAAAAAGATGTCATGTCTCAGCGTGAAGCTTTCTCTACAAAAGCCCAGTCTTTTGAGCAGGATAATCGCCGTCGTCAGATGGAAGAGCGTAACAAGCTGCTGAGCCGTATTCAGGATGCCGTGAAGAAAGTCGCTGACAGCGATGGTTACGACGTCGTGATCGACGCTAACGCGGTGGCTTATGCGTCAAACGCAAAAGACATCACTGCTGACGTGCTGAAACAGGTTAAATAATTCATGTCATCTATTCGACTGGCTGATTTAGCCCAGCAGTTGGATGCAGAATTGCACGGAGATGGCGATATCGTCATCTCCGGCATTGCTTCTATGCAATCCGCCACAACTGGCCAAATCACTTTTCTTGCAAACAGCCGTTACCGCGAGCAACTCGCCCTGATTAAGGCCTCAGCCGTGGTGCTGACGGAAGCGGATCTGGAGTGGTGCAATACCGCAGCGCTGGTGGTGAAAGATCCCTACCTGACCTATGCGCGTATGGCACAAATACTCGATACCACGCCACAGCCAGCGCAAAATATTGCCCCCAGTGCAGTGATCGATCCCTCAGCCCGACTCGGCAGCAACGTCGCCATTGGCGCCAATGCGGTGATCGAAGCGGATGTTGAGCTGGGCGATAACGTGGTCATTGGTGCAGGATGTTTTGTTGGCAAAAAAACCCGTATCGGCAGCGGTACCCGTCTCTGGGCCAACGTCTCTGTTTATCACGAAATTGAAATCGGTCAGGATTGCCTGATTCAGTCAGGTACCGTCATCGGTTCTGATGGTTTCGGCTATGCCAACGATCGTGGTAACTGGGTGAAAATCCCGCAGTTAGGCGCGGTGATAATCGGCGATCGCGTAGAAATAGGTGCCTGCACCACTATCGATCGCGGTGCGCTGGATAACACTCTGATCGGCAATGGTGTTATCATAGACAACCAGTGCCAGATCGCTCACAACGTAGTTATTGGCGACAATACTGCGGTTGCAGGCGGTGTGATCATGGCGGGTAGTTTGAAAATTGGGCGTTACTGTATGATTGGCGGTGCCAGCGTCATTAACGGCCATATGGAAATCTGTGACAAAGTAACGGTGACCGGTATGGGTATGGTCATGCGTCCTATCACAGAGCCTGGTGTCTATTCATCAGGCATTCCGCTGCAACCCAACAAAACCTGGCGCAAAACTGCAGCGCTGGTGATGAACATCGATGACATGAGCAAACGCTTAAAAGCCATCGAGCGCAAGGTCGGCAAAGACGACTAACCGCCATCCCAAAACTGACCGGCTTTCATAATAAAAATGTTAAGCAGGGAAGCCCGGCGCCACAGAACCTATTTGCGGCCTGCGGAAGATCATTTTGATCTGTGCAGGCCGTGTTATTGATGTCATCAGATTTTTAGGACAGGAAGAGTATTTTGACTACTGAAACTCATACTCTGAAAATTGAAGAGATTTTAGAGCTGCTGCCGCACCGCTATCCGTTTCTGCTGGTAGACCGCGTGCTGGAATTTGAAGAGCACAAATACCTGCGTGCAGTGAAGAACGTTTCTGTTAATGAACCGTTTTTCCAGGGGCACTTCCCTGGTAAACCGATTTTTCCTGGCGTTCTGATCCTGGAAGCGATGGCGCAGGCTACCGGTATTCTGGCGTTTAAAAGCGTAGGTAAACTGGAGCCAGGCGAACTCTACTACTTTGCCGGTATCGACAGTGCCCGTTTCAAGCGCCCTGTGGTACCAGGCGACCAAATGATCATGGAAGTCACTTTCGAGAAAACCCGCCGTGGTCTGACCCGCTTTAAAGGCGTAGCGACTGTCGACGGGAAAATCGTTTGTGAAGCGACCATGATGTGTGCCCGCAGCCGGGAGGCATAATTCGTGATTGATCCAACAGCCACTATCCATCCCAGTTCTGTCATCGAAGAGGGCGCTATTATTGGCGCCCGCGTTCACATTGGCCCGTTTTGCTTTATTGGTGCGAATGTTGAGATCGGTGAAGGAACGGTACTGAAGTCACATGTTGTGGTGAACGGCCACACGCGCATCGGTAAAGATAATCAGATTTATCAGTTCGCCTCAATTGGCGAAGTGAATCAGGATCTGAAATATGCCGGTGAGCCAACACGGGTTGAGATCGGTGATCGTAACCGCATCCGTGAAAGCGTGACGATTCATCGCGGCACCACGCAGGGTGGCCAGGTCACCACAGTGGGCAGCGATAATCTGCTGATGGTTAATGCTCACATCGCGCATGACTGCGTGATTGGCAACCGCTGTATCTTCGCCAACAACGCCACCCTGGGTGGTCACGTGACGGTCGATGATTTCGCCATTATTGGCGGCATGACAGCGGTACATCAGTGGTGCATCATCGGTGCTCACGTGATGGTTGGCGGCTGTTCGGGCGTGGCGCAGGATGTGCCGCCTTACGTTATTGCGCAGGGCAACCACGCTACGCCGTTCGGGATCAATATCGAAGGTCTCAAGCGTCGTGGCTTCAGCAAAGAGTCGTTGCACGCTATCCGCAACGCCTACAAGTTGCTCTATCGCAGCGGCAGAACGCTGGAGGAAGTGAAACCGGAGATCGAAGCCATCGCACAGCAGCACAGCGAAGTGCAACCTTTCTACGATTTCTTCACCCGTTCAACCCGTGGATTAATTCGTTAATCCATGTCAGCGCGTCCCTTAACGATTGCCCTGGTCGCCGGAGAAACCTCCGGCGATATTCTTGGTGCAGGTCTGATCCGTGCCCTGAAAGCCCGTCATCCGGATGCACGCTTTGTCGGCGTGGCGGGTCCCCTGATGCAGGCAGAAGGGTGTGAAGCCTGGTATGAGATGGAAGAGCTGGCGGTGATGGGCATTGTCGAGGTGCTCGGTCGCCTTCGACGCCTGCTGACAATCCGTCGCGATCTCACCCGGCGTTTTACCGAACTCCGACCCGATGTCTTTGTCGGGATTGATGCGCCCGATTTCAATATCACGCTGGAAGGCAATCTTAAACGCACTGGCATTCGCACTATCCACTATGTCAGCCCCTCGGTGTGGGCATGGCGGCAAAAGCGTGTCTTTAAGATTGGTCGTAACACCGACCTGGTGCTGGCGTTTCTGCCATTTGAAAAAGCTTTTTACGATCGCTATAACGTTCCCTGTCGTTTTATCGGTCACACCATGGCGGATGCCATGCCGCTGCAACCCGATAAGCTGGCTGCACGCCGTCATCTGGGCATTGCCGATGATGCGCTCTGCCTGGCCTTGCTGCCCGGCAGCCGGGGTGCGGAAGTGGAAATGCTCAGCGCCGATTTTCTGAAAACCGCTCAGTTGCTGCGTCGTCACTATCCGGCACTGGAAATCGTGGTGCCGCTGGTCAACGCCCGTCGCCGCGAACAGTTTGAGAAGATTAAAGCCGAAACCGCCCCCGAACTGCCGATGCATCTGCTTGATGGTCAGGGACGTGAGGCGATGATTGCGAGCGATGCCGCACTCCTGGCGTCAGGCACTGCCGCACTGGAGTGTATGCTGGCAAAATGCCCGATGGTCGTCGGTTATCGCATGAAGCCGGCCACCTTCTGGCTGGCGAAACGGCTGGTCAAAACCCCTTACGTCTCGCTGCCAAACCTGCTGGCAGGGCGTGAGCTGGTCAAAGAGTTACTGCAGGATGAGTGTCAGCCTGAAGCCCTGGCCGCAGCATTAGATCCGCTGCTGCATGCCGGGCCTGAGCGAGAAACACTCCTGCAGACGTTTCATGAATTACATCAACAGATCCGCTGGAACGCCGATGAGCAGGCAGCGGATGCGGTACTGGAGCTGGTGAATGCCTGATTTTATCTATCCTGTCGCCAGACTGATTGCCGGTGTGGACGAAGTGGGGCGCGGTCCGCTGGTTGGCGCGGTCGTTACTGCCGCGGTGATCCTCGATCCGGCAAACCCGATTACCGGCCTGGCCGACTCGAAGAAACTGTCTGAAAAGCGCCGCCTCGCGTTGTATGACGAAATCAAAGAGAAAGCGCTGGCATGGAGTCTGGGACGCGCAGAGCCTGAAGAGATCGATCAGCTCAACATTCTGCATGCCACTATGCTGGCGATGCAGCGCGCCGTAGCTGGCCTCGGCATTCAGCCCGATTATGTGCTGATTGATGGTAATCGTTGCCCGGCACTGCCAATGCCTTCACAGGCGGTAGTTAAAGGGGATAGTCTGGTTGCCGAAATCAGTGCAGCATCGATCATCGCCAAAGTGTCGCGTGACCAGGAGATGACCGAACTCGATCTGCTGTTCCCGCAGTATGGTTTTGCGCAGCACAAAGGTTATCCGACGGCGCTGCATATGGAAAAACTGACGCAGTATGGCGTCACGCCGCACCACCGTCGCAGTTTTGCGCCCGTTCGCAATGCGCTGCTCGATGCTGAAGTACTGGCTGCACGCCAGACCCTTACGCTTTAATAGCCTGACGCTGTTTTAACCGGAAACTGATATGGCTGAACCCCGTTTTATACATCTGCGTGTCCACAGTGACTATTCGATGATTGATGGCCTGGCGAAAACCGGGCCGTTAATCAAGAAGGCGGCTGCCCTTGGCATGCCGGCTATCGCGATTACCGACTTCACTAACCTCTGTGGCCTGGTGAAATTTTACGGTGGCGCACATAGCGCAGGGATAAAGCCGGTCATTGGTGCCGATTTCAACGTTGCCAGTGAGCTGATGGGGGATGAGCTGACACAGCTTACCGTGCTGGCGTCCAGTAATACCGGATACCAGAACCTGACGCTGCTGATCTCCCGTGCCTATCAGCGTGGGTATGGCGTGGACGGACCGATCATCGACCGCGACTGGCTGATTGAATTGCAGGAAGGATTAATCCTGCTGTCGGGCGGACGGCGTGGCGATGTGGGTCGCAGCCTGCTGCGCGGCAACAATGCCCTGGTTTCGCAATGCCTGTCGTTTTACCAGCAACATTTCCCCGATCGCTACTACCTGGAGCTGATTCGTACCGGCCGTCAGGACGAAGAGAGCTATCTGCATGCGGCAGTTGAACTGGCGATTGCAGAGGGAATACCGGTGGTTGCCACCAATGAAGTCTGCTTTATCAATGCAGAAGATTTCGATGCGCACGAAATTCGCGTTGCCATTCATGATGGCTATACGCTGGATGATCCCAAGCGTCCGCGCAACTACAGTCCTCAGCAATATATGCGCAGCGAAGAGGAGATGTGCGAGCTCTTCTCGGACATCCCGGAAGCGCTGGAAAACAGCGTAGAGATTGCTAAGCGTTGTAATGTCACGGTCCGGCTTGGCGAGTACTTCCTGCCGCAGTTCCCGACCGGTGACATGACCACCGAAGATTATCTGGTGGTGAAATCCCGTGAGGGTCTGGAAGAGCGTCTTGAGTTCCTGTTCCCGGACGAAGCCGAACGCCTTGAGAAACGCCCGGAATATGATGAACGTCTGGAGATTGAACTCAACGTTATTAACCAGATGGGTTTCCCCGGCTACTTCCTGATCGTAATGGAGTTCATCCAGTGGTCCAAGGACAACGGCGTGCCGGTCGGGCCGGGGCGTGGTTCCGGTGCCGGTTCGCTGGTGGCCTATGCGCTGAAAATCACCGATATCGATCCGCTGGAATTTGACCTGCTGTTCGAACGCTTCCTGAACCCGGAACGCGTCTCGATGCCCGATTTCGACGTCGACTTCTGCATGGAGAAGCGCGATCAGGTGATCGAACACGTTGCAGATATGTACGGACGTGAAGCGGTTTCCCAGATTATTACCTTCGGCACCATGGCGGCGAAAGCGGTCATTCGCGATGTGGGCCGCGTGCTGGGACATCCTTACGGCTTCGTTGACCGCATTTCAAAACTGATCCCGCCCGATCCCGGCATGACGCTGGAAAAAGCTTTTATTGCTGAACCGCAGCTTCCCGCCATGTATGACGCGGACGAAGAGGTTAAAGCGCTGATCGACATGGCGCGCAAGCTGGAAGGGGTCACGCGTAACGCCGGTAAACATGCGGGCGGCGTGGTCATTGCGCCAACGAAGATCACCGATTTTGCGCCGCTCTATTGTGATGAGCATGGGCAGTTCCCGGTAACTCAGTTCGATAAAAATGATGTGGAATATGCCGGCCTGGTGAAGTTCGACTTCCTGGGTCTGCGTACGCTGACCATCATCGACTGGGCGCTGAAGATGATCAACCCGCGCAGGGAAAAGCAGGGGCTGGAGCCGATCGATATCGCCTCTATCCCGCTGGACGATAAGAAAAGCTTCGATATGCTGCAGCGCTCGGAAACCACTGCGGTGTTCCAGCTTGAATCGCGCGGCATGAAAGATCTGATTAAGCGTCTGAAGCCCGACTGCTTCGAAGATATGATCGCACTGGTGGCGCTGTTCCGTCCTGGCCCACTGCAGTCCGGCATGGTGGATAACTTCATTGACCGTAAGCATGGCCGTGAAGCGATCTCCTATCCCGACATTCAGTGGCAGCATGAAAGCCTGAAACCGGTGCTGGAACCGACCTACGGCATCATCCTCTATCAGGAACAGGTGATGCAGATCGCCCAGGTTCTCTCCGGTTACACGCTGGGCGGTGCGGATATGCTGCGTCGCGCCATGGGTAAAAAGAAACCCGAGGAGATGGCCAAACAGCGTTCTGTATTCCGCGACGGTGCCGAAAGTATGGGCATCGACGGGGAACTGTCGATGAAGATCTTCGATCTGGTAGAAAAATTTGCAGGTTATGGCTTTAACAAGTCACACTCTGCGGCCTACGCACTCGTCTCCTACCAGACGTTGTGGCTGAAGGCGCACTATCCGGCTGAGTTTATGGCTGCGGTCATGACCGCCGATATGGATAACACCGAGAAAGTGGTTGGCCTGGTCGATGAGTGCTGGCGGATGGGACTGAAAGTTCTGCCGCCTGATATCAACTCCGGTCTCTATCAGTTCCATGTTAATGACGCGGGCGAGATCGTTTACGGTATCGGCGCGATCAAAGGCGTCGGTGAAGGCCCGATCGAAGCGATCATCGACGCCCGTAACGAAGGCGGTTATTTCCGCGAGTTGTTTGATCTCTGCGCCCGTACCGACACCAAAAAGATCAACCGTCGGGTAATGGAAAAATTGATCATGTCCGGGGCCTTTGATCGCCTTGGACCGCATCGCGCTGCGCTGATGAGTTCACTCAGTGACGCGTTAAAAGCGGCCGATCAGCACGCGAAAGCGGAAGCGATTGGCCAGGCTGATATGTTTGGCGTACTGGCGGAAGAGCCGGAGCAGGTTGAGAAATCGTACGCCAGCGTCACGCCGTGGCCTGAGCAGGTGCAGCTGGATGGCGAACGGGAAACGCTGGGGCTTTACCTTACCGGCCACCCGATTAATCAGTACCTGAAAGAAATTGAGCGTTATGTTGGCGGGGTGCGGCTGAAAGATATGCATCCTACCGATCGGGGTAAAATTACCGTGGCGGCCGGTCTGGTGATCGCGGCACGGGTAATGGTCACCAAACGCGGCAACCGAATTGGTATCTGTACTCTGGACGATCGCTCCGGTCGTCTTGAGGTGATGTTATTTACCGATGCGTTAGATAAATACCAGCAGTTGCTGGAGAAAGACCGAATTCTGATCGTCAGCGGACAAGTCAGCTTTGATGACTTCAGTGGTGGCCTTAAAATGACCGCTCGTGAAGTCATGGACATCGACGAAGCTCGCGAAAAATACGCGCGCGGACTTGCTATCTCGCTGACGGACAGGCAAATTGATGACCAGCTATTAAACCGACTCCGTCAGTCTCTGGAACCTCATCGATCAGGGACTATTCCGGTGCATCTCTACTATCAGAGAGCCGACGCGCGAGCGAAGCTGCGCTTTGGTGCAGCGTGGCGAATTTCGCCCAGCGATCGTTTACTTAACGATCTGCGCTCGTTGATTGGATCGGAGCAGGTGGAACTGGAGTTTGACTAGAACAGGAACATTATGAGTCTTAATTACCTGGATTTTGAACAGCCAATTGCAGAACTGGAAGCGAAGATCGATTCGCTGACCTCAATTGGTCGTCAGGATGATAAACACGTTAATCTGGATGAAGAAGTTCAGCGTCTGCGTGAGAAAAGCGTTGAGCTGACCCGTAAGATCTTCGCCGATTTGGGCGCATGGCAAATCGCTCAGCTGGCGCGTCATCCTTTGCGTCCTTACACCTTTGACTACGTGCGCAACGCCTTCGACGATTTCGATGAGCTGGCGGGCGACCGTGCTTATGCCGATGACAAAGCGATTGTGGGCGGGATTGCACGTCTTGATGGACGTCCGGTGATGATCATCGGGCACCAGAAAGGCCGTGAAACCAAAGAGAAAATTCGCCGTAACTTCGGCATGCCAGCACCGGAAGGTTATCGCAAAGCGCTGCGCCTGATGGAGATGGCTGAGCGTTTCAAAATGCCAATCATCACCTTCATCGACACACCGGGTGCCTATCCGGGTGTGGGCGCGGAAGAGCGTGGGCAGTCTGAAGCGATTGCCCGCAACCTGCGTGAAATGTCTGGCCTGAAAGTGCCGGTGATCTGTACGGTCATCGGTGAGGGCGGTTCAGGTGGTGCGCTGGCGATTGGCGTGGGCGACAAAGTGAATATGCTGCAGTACAGCACCTATTCAGTGATCTCGCCGGAAGGCTGTGCATCTATTCTGTGGAAAAGCGCTGACAAAGCGCCGCTGGCCGCTGAAGCGATGGGCATTACCGCTCACCGTCTGAAAGAGCTGAAGCTGATTGACTCGGTGATCCCTGAGCCGCTGGGTGGCGCGCATCGCCGTCCGGTTGATATGGCGCAGTCACTGAAGCAGCAGCTGCTGGCCGATCTGGCCGATCTCGATGGATTTAGCACTGAAGAGCTGCTGGATCGTCGTTATCAGCGCCTGATGAGCTACGGCTACGCCTGATTTAGCCCCATCAATAAAAGCGGACTCCGGTCCGCTTTTTTATGCCGCCGGTTTATCTCCGCACGCTATTCCCCTCTCTTTCAGCGCCATCCGATAGCCGCCTTGCTACACCTTCCGCGGGTTAGCGGTTATGCTTGTCCGGTTCCACAATAATCAGGGAGATGGGCATTGAATATTCTGGCGATCATGGGCGCGCACGGCGTGTTTTATAAAGATGAACCGTTACGCGAACTCGACGCGGCGTTAAATCTGCAAGGCTTCAGGCTGCTTTACCCGAAAAACAGTGACGATCTGCTGAAACTGATCGAGCACAATCCGCGTATCAGCGGCGTCATCTTCGACTGGGACGCGCACAACAGTCCGGAACTCTGCGGTGAGATTAATCAGCTCAACGAATACCTGCCGCTGTACGCCTTTATCAACACCCACTCGCAGATGGATATCAGCGTCAATGAGATGCGCATGCCGCTGCACTTTTTTGAGTACGCGCTGAATGCCGCCGACGATATCGCGCTGCATATCCGGCAATATACCGATGACTATCTCGACCACATTACGCCGCCGCTGACTAAAGCGTTGTTCACCTATGTGAAAGAGGGCAAGTACACCTTCTGCACGCCGGGCCATATGGCGGGTACCGCGTTTCAGAAGAGCCCGGTGGGCTGCCTGTTCTACGATTTCTTCGGGGCCAATACCCTGAAATCGGACATCTCAATTTCCGTTACCGAACTGGGTTCGCTGCTTGATCACACCGGTCCGCACCTTGAAGCGGAGGAGTACATTGCACGCACTTTTGGTGCCGAGCAGAGTTACATGGTGACCAACGGGACCTCAACGTCGAACAAAATTGTCGGCATGTATGCCGCACCGGCGGGCAGCACCGTGCTGATCGATCGCAACTGCCACAAGTCACTGACCCATCTGCTGATGATGAGCGATCTTATCCCCATCTGGCTGAAGCCGACCCGCAATGCGTTGGGTATTCTCGGCGGTATCCCGAAGCAGGAGTTCACCCGCGAGAGTATTTCGCTCAAGGTGGCTGCCACCGACCGTGCCACGTGGCCGGTTCATGCGGTGATCACCAACTCCACCTATGATGGGCTGCTCTACAATACCCAGTACATCAAAGAGACACTGGATGTACCGTCGATTCATTTCGATTCAGCGTGGGTGCCTTACACCAATTTCCATCCGATCTACGCCGGTAAAAGTGGCATGAGTGGCGACCGCATCCCGGGAAAAGTGGTGTATGAGACGCAATCGACCCACAAACTGCTGGCGGCGTTTTCGCAGGCATCAATGATTCACATTAAGGGCGACTACGACGAACAGACGTTTAACGAAGCCTACATGATGCACACCACCACCTCGCCCAATTACGCCATCGTCTCCTCTATTGAAACTGCTGCTGCCATGCTGCGTGGCAATCCCGGTAAACGACTGATCAATCGCTCGGTGGAGCGCGCGCTGCACTTCCGTCGGGAGATCCAGCGCCTGCGCGAAGAGTCCGACAGCTGGTTCTTTGATATCTGGCAGCCGGAAGATGTTGATGAAGCGCAATGCTGGCCGATCCAGCCCGGCGACGAAGAGTGGCACGGATTTACTCAGGCCGATCGCGATCACATGTACCTGGATCCGATCAAAGTCACCATTCTGACGCCGGGCATGAGCGAACTGGGGAAGATGGCGGAAGAGGGGATCCCGGCGGCGCTGGTGGCGAAGTTTCTGGATGAGCGTGGCATCGTGGTGGAGAAAACCGGCCCCTATAACCTGCTGTTTCTGTTCAGCATCGGCATCGACAAAACCAAAGCGATGAGCGTGCTGCGCGGACTGACCGAGTTCAAACGCGCCTACGATCTTAATCTGCGGGTGAAAAACATGCTGCCGGATCTCTATGCCGAAGATCCTGACTTCTATCGCAATATGCGCATTCAGACACTGGCGCAGGGGATCCATCAGCTGATCCGCCATCACGATCTGCCGCGTCTGATGCTGCAGGCATTTGATGTCCTGCCCGAAATGAAGATGACGCCGCATCAGGCATTTCAGCAGCAGGTGAAGGGCAATATCGAAACGGTGGAACTCAGCGAGCTGGTCGGGCGGGTGTCAGCCAATATGATTCTGCCTTATCCGCCAGGCGTTCCACTGGTGATGCCAGGCGAGATGATTACTGAGAAGAGCCGCGCGGTGCTCGATTTTCTGCTGATGCTGTGCAGCATTGGACGGCATTATCCGGGCTTCGAAACGGATATTCACGGTGCCAGCCTGACCGAAGAGGGCGAGTATCGCGTCCGCGTGCTGAAAAACGACCTCGCATAAACCTTTAAACGACTATCAGCGGCAGGGTGTCTGCGGACAGCCTGCCCGAATCAGGTAATTGAACATGTTGCAGTTAACCGCTATTCACCACATCGCCATCATCGCCTCTGACTATCAGCGCAGCAAAGCATTCTATTGTGACGTACTGGGTTTCCGTCTGATGGGCGAATATTACCGCGAAGCGCGGGACTCCTGGAAAGGCGACCTTGCCCTACAGGATCGCTATACCATTGAGCTGTTCTCTTTTCCTGAGCCGCCGGCGCGAGTCAGCCATCCCGAGGCGTGTGGCCTGCGTCATCTGGCCTTTACCGTGCCAGATGTTGCCGCTGCCGTCGCGACGCTGGCCGATAAAGGCGTTATCTGCGAGCCGATTCGCATTGATGACCTGACCGGTAAACAATGCACTTTCTTTGCCGATCCGGATGGTTTGCCGCTGGAGCTTTATCAGGCGTAAAATAGCGCGCTCAGCGGGCGACATTCAGTGGCCCGATTTTCTGGATTCTGCCATGTCTTTGCCCGCTTTTGACAACCTGTTGCAACCTGATGCCGCCCTGGTGGTCGCATTCAGCGGTGGACTGGATTCAACCGTGCTGCTGCATCAGCTTCGCGGCTGGCAGCAGCAGCATCCTCAGTTGCGCCTGCGGGCACTGCATGTTCACCATGGGCTTAGCCCGAATGCCGATCGCTGGGCAACCCATTGCCAGACGATTTGCGCGCAGTGGCAGCTGCCCTGTGAAGTGCTCCGCGTTAACGTTGATGGCAGGGAAAACGGCATTGAAGCGGCCGCCCGCACCGCCCGTTATCAGGCGCTGAGTGCGGCACTGCAGCCGGGCGAAGTGTTACTCACTGCGCAGCACCTCGACGATCAGTGCGAAACATTCCTGCTGGCGCTGAAGCGCGGCAGTGGTCCCGCCGGGCTGGCAGCGATGCCCGCTACACGCACGCTGGGTTCACATCAGCTGGTGCGTCCGCTGCTGAATCAGACGCGACAGTCGCTTGAAGCCTATGCCGACGCGCATCAGCTGGCGTGGATTGAAGATGAGAGCAATCAGGATCTTCGCTACGACCGCAACTTTCTGCGTCAGCGGCTGCTGCCTGAGCTTCACCAGCGCTGGCCCCATTTTGCCGGGGCAACGGCCCGCAGTGCGGCGTTGTGCAGTGAGCAGGAGCAGTTGCTGGATGAACTGCTCACCGGGCAACTGGCAGAGCTGATCCAGCCTGATGGCAGCCTGCACTTTCCACCCTTAATGGGCATGAGTGAGCTGCGTGCTAATGCCTTATTGCGGCGCTGGATCGCCGGACAGGGTGGGGCGATGCCGTCCCGTGAAGCGCTGAAACGCATCCACGACGAAGTGATGGCGAGCCGGGAGGATGCGCAGCCCCGGCTGCGATTCGGTCAGGCTGAACTTCGTCGTTACCGTCAGCAGCTCTACTGGCTGCCGTTGTTCAGTTCACTGCGCGACACCGAGCTGGCATGGCCCAATCTCTGCCAGCCGCTGGCGTTACCGCAGAATCTTGGCACGCTGCGTGCCAGCCAGTCGCAGAGCCTGTTGCGCTATCCTGAGCCGGATGAGCAGGTCAGCGTGCGGTTTCACGCACAGGGTCATGTCCATCTGGTGGGCCGTCGTGGCGGAAGGGAAATGAAAAAACTGTGGCAGGAGTTGCAGATACCGCCGTGGCAGCGTGAACGGCTGCCGTTAATTTTTTATAACCAGACGCTGGTCTGCGTTCCGACTCTTTTTGTCACCCGTGATGGCGCGGCCACTGATCAGCAGGGCTGGCAGATAGTCTGGGACGGAGCATGCGGCGCAGGAGAACAACAATAATGAAACAGTGGCTTATTGCCTGTTTAGCGGTCACCGTGTTACCGGCATGGGCAGCGGGTGATGCGCAGCGCGGCGCACAGAAAGCGGGCAGTTGCATGGCCTGTCATGGCGCAGCAGGAAAAGCGGCGGTGCCGCTCTATCCTGACCTGGCCGGGCAGCACGCACCTTATCTGGAACATGCGCTGCAGGCCTATAAAAAGGGCGAACGCAGTGGCGGTCAGGCTGAAGTCATGAAGGCGTTTGTGGCGGGATTGAGTGACAGCGATATGGCGGATTTAGCGGCGTACTACAGTTCGTTGCAGCCCTGAAGTTTAACAGGGCGGAAAGGTCCCGCCCTGAATGCGTAGGTTACTCTGCGCTGACAACCACCGTACCCAACTCGGGATGGGTGAAGCTGGCGATATGGTCGAGACGTAATTCGCGATGTTCACCGGAAAGATCGATAGCCAGATATTCAACGTTCTTACGTGAAAAGATCTCTTTGGCTTTTGCCTTAAGCTGCTCGCCATCTTTCATTTCCAGCGACAGCATCCAGTTGTTCTGGCAGGCGAGTTCCAGATTATCGTAATCATCGCAATTGATAGGTTGGTACGCTTCATTTATCAACATAGTCGCTCACCAATAAGTTAGCAGCGGCGTAGGCCGCCTGTTCCCTGACAGAAGAGTTTAGCTCAGTATTTGCGGCAACATCATTAAGTGCCTTCAATACGCAGCCAATCGCATCCGGTATGTAACCTAAATCCCCGCTGCCGATTTCGGCATACTTCCGGCGAACTAACTCACAATAATTTTGCACGTGGCCCTCCTCGGCAGAGCGTAAATACTCTGGTTAACTGGCGACTATATCATAGCCATTTAGAGGAAATCAGCCTGCGTAAAGCAGGAACAGTGCGCGAATCACTGCTAAAGTGACAGATTCCGCTGTCTGAGGCGGAATAAATCAGAGCACAAAAGGTTAATTTGATGAACAGGTTATCGGAGGTCAACGTGGTTAAGGTGTGGGGAGCGAGCTTATGATTATGCTATCCCGTTCGGTTGAGATTCCGGAGAGTGAGATTGAGCTGACGGCGATTCGTGCTCAGGGCGCAGGCGGACAACATGTCAATAAAGCCAGCACCGCCATTCATCTGCGCTTCGATATCGCTGCCTCTTCACTGCCCGCGTTTTATAAAGAGCGGCTGCTCACCGCCACTCATCATTTGATTACCGGTGATGGCGTTGTAGTGATCAAGGCGCAGGAGTATCGCAGTCAGGAGATGAATCGTGAAGCGGCGCTGCAACGTCTGGTTAATCTGATCCAGGAGCTGAGTACCGTGGAAAAAGCCCGGCGCGCCACGCGGCCGACCCGCGCCTCAAAAGAGCGCCGTCTGGAAGGAAAAGCCCGCCGCAGTTCAACTAAATCGATGCGCGGCAAGGTACAATAAAAAACGCCCCGCAGGCGGGGCGTTTGAGTACTTACAACGTCAGGGGCGAGCGGCGAAGAGATCGAGCCTGCTCAGGGAACGGGGTCAGATCGGAAAGTCGCTAAAGCCATCCATGGCCGCTCGGCCCGCACCGTCCCTGGCGCGGGACGCTTTCCTCTCCTGACCCGGTTCCCTTCGCGTTGAGCTCATCTGTTGCGGCCAGATTCAGCCCGCTTTGATTAACGCTAAGAACTTACTTATTCAGAGCCTTCAGCAGGAATTCAACAATTTCATCCTGCTTAATCATCTGCTTCTCACCGGCACGACGTGATTTGTACTCAATCTCCTGATTATCGAGATTGCGATCACCAATGACGATGGTGTGTGGCACACCGATCAGTTCCATATCAGCGAACATCACGCCCGGACGCTCTTTACGGTCATCCAGAATAACCTCAACGCCTTTAGCACGCAGGGTGGCATACAGCTCTTCCGCCAGCTCTTTAACCCGGAACGATTTCTGCATATTCATTGGCAGAATCGCAACCTCGAAAGGTGCCAGTGCAGCTGGCCAGATGATGCCGCGATCGTCATGGTTCTGCTCAATGGCTGCCGCCACCACACGGGTGATGCCGATGCCGTAGCAGCCCATGCTCATCACCTGATTACGGCCATCTTCACCCTGAACGGAGGCTTTCAGCGCGTCAGAATACTTGGTACCCAGCTGGAAGATGTGACCGACTTCGATACCGCGTTTAATTTGCAGCGTGCCTTTGCCATCCGGGCTTAAATCGCCTTCGACCACGTTACGGATATCTGCCACGCTGGCCAGCGGCAGATCGCGCTCCCAGTTAATACCGAAGTAGTGCTTACCATCGACGTTGGCACCGGCGCTGAAGTCACTCATTTTCGCCACGGTGCGGTCGGCAATGATCGGCATCTGCAGACCTACTGGCCCGATTGAACCCGGTCCGGCACCGACAGCGGCACGAATCTCTTCTTCCGTCGCGAACACCAGCGGTGACGCAACGATAGCTGACTTCTCTGCTTTGATCTCATTCAGCTGATGATCGCCGCGTACCAGCAGGGCAACCAGCGCATGACCGCTCTCTTCAGCACCTTTAACAATCAGCGTTTTCACTGTCTTTTCAACAGGCACACTGAATTGCTCAATCAGTTCCGCGATGGTTTTTGCGTCTGGCGTCTCAACCAGTTGCATCTCCTGCGACGGCGCGGCACGTTCACCGGCGGGTGCGACGGCTTCAGCCAGCTCAATGTTGGCGGCGTAATCAGAATCGGTAGAGAAGATCACATCATCTTCACCGCTCTGCGCCAGGACCTGGAACTCATGTGATGCACTGCCGCCAATGGAGCCGGTGTCGGCCTGAACGGCGCGAAAATCCAGTCCCATGCGGCTGAAGATCTGGCTATAGGCGCGGTACATCGCGTCATACGTTTCCTGCAGCGACTCCTGGGAGACGTGGAACGAGTAAGCATCTTTCATGATGAACTCGCGCGAACGCATCACGCCAAAGCGCGGACGCACCTCATCACGGAATTTGGTCTGAATCTGATACAGGTTGAGCGGCAGCTGCTTATAAGAGCTCAGCTCATTGCGGATCAGGTCAGTGACCACCTCTTCATGCGTCGGACCCAGCACGAACGGACGCTCGTGGCGATCTGCAATACGTAACAGTTCCGGGCCATACTCCTCCCAGCGACCGCTCTCCTGCCACAGGTCGGCGGGCTGTACAACCGGCATTAAAATCTCAACCGCGCCCGCATTGTTCATCTCTTCACGAACGATGTTTTCGACTTTTTTCAGCACGCGAACCCCGGTCGGTAACCAGGTGTACAAGCCAGAAGCCAGTTTGCGGATCATACCGGCGCGCAGCATCAGCTGGTGGCTGATCACTTCAGCGTCGGAAGGCGTCTCTTTCTGAGTAGAGAGCAGATATTGAGTAGTACGCATTGATTACGGTTCCAGTTGATCGGAAAGTCACAGACAGAATTTTGCTGGCGGCTAGTGTACCAGTGAGATCACTGGCTCAAAAGCGGGTTTTAACGCGGGTCGATAGCGATCACTTCCGTACCGGCATCGTCAATGCGCCAGCGTACATTAAAATCCATCAGCCAGGCTGCATATTCCCGTTCCTGCGTTTCGCCCTGACGATAAGCGGGACGGGGATCCTGAGCGAGCACCTCACTGATAAAGCGTGCCAGATTGGGGTAGCGAGACTGCTGGTGAAGCTGCTGTTGGGCCAGCGCAGAGAAGCGAACCGGCATATCAGCCGCAGGGGCCGCCTGAGCAAAACCCGCCTGGGCATGGGGCAGCGCTTCGGCAAAGGGCAGATAAGGTTTGATATCCACCACCGGCGTGCCATCCACCAGATCCAGACTGCCAAGCTGCAGGATCACCTGCTGTTTTTCAATCCTGATACCTTTCAGTTCAACCAGCGACATTCCAATGGGGTTGGGACGGAACGTTGAACGTGTCGCAAATACCCCCATGCGCGCATTGCCGCCGAGCCGGGGAGGGCGAACCGTGGGACGCCAGCCACCTTCCATCGTCTGATGGAAGACAAACAGCAGCCAGAGGTGGCTGAACGCTTCCAGACCACGCACCGCTTCCGGCTGATTGTAAGGTGGCTGCAGGTGCAGTTCGCCGCCGCCATCCTGCACCAGCCCTGGCTGGCGCGGTACGGCAAACTTCTCCTTCCACGGTGAGCGGATTACCCCAATTTGCGCAAAGGCGAATTCACTCATTGATTGCTGACTTTCAGTGCCGAACCCTGACACACCGCCTGACGATAGCAGCCTGGCGTGCCGGTGACGATTTCACACTGATGCAGCAGCACCGCATTGGCTTTCATCTGTGACGCTTTGATCTGCAGGCGTTTACGTGCAGTAGCGATGTTGGCTGGGGAGTTCTGATTACTCATCTGGCAATCTTCAGCGGAGACTTCACCCAGATCGCGGAACGGCTTGCTGACCAGATCGGCGGCATCAGTATAGAGCTTAACCGGTGCCGGTCGTGACACAGGCTTGCGGGTGGGTTCACTGGATTGCTGCGGCCGGGACGGTGCGCTGCTTATCGGGTGATACTCATGAACACACCCTGTCAGCATCAATGCTAACAAGCAGAGCGGTAAAAAACGCATGGCAACATCCTCAGGTTTCAAAAAGTGGCGTTATTGAAACAAGGACAAGAATAAATAACAAGTCGGGCAGGGCACCCAATAACAGAAAGGGCGGCATAGCGCCGCCCTTAAGGAGATGAACAGCTGAATTACCAGCCTTTAACCGCGCCGCCGTTAAAGACTTTGTTAGCGGCATCGTAGACTTCGTCAGACTGGTAAGCCTTGACGAATTTCTTCACGTTTTCCGCATCTTTATTATCTTCGCGCGCCACAATCAGGTTCACGTACGGTGAATCTTTATCTTCGACGAAAATACCATCTTTGGCTGGTGTCAGGCCAATCTGGCTGGCGTAGGTGGTGTTGATAACCGCCAGCGCGATCTGCTGATCGTCCAGTGAGCGTGGCAGCTGCGGCGCTTCCAGCTCAACAATTTTCAGATGCTTAGGGTTTTCAGTGATATCCAGCGAGGTTGGCAGCAGGCCCACGCCATCTTTCAGCTTGATCAGACCCACTTTCTGCAGCAGCAGCAGCGTACGGCCCAGGTTGGTCGGGTCGTTTGGAATGGCAACCTGAGCGCCATCCTGCAGCTCATCCAGTGACTTAATCTTTTTCGAATAGCCCGCGATTGGGTAGACGAAGGAGTTACCCACTGAAACCAGCTTGTAGCCACGATCTTTGATCTGCTGATCCAGATACGGTTTGTGCTGGAAAGCGTTGACGTCGATATCGCCTTTGCTCAGCGCTTCATTCGGCAGTACGTAATCGTTGAAGGTGACCAGCTCAACGTCCAGACCATATTTCTCTTTGGCAACTTTCTGCGCTGCTTCAGCAACCTGCTGCTCAGCACCGACAATCACACCCACTTTGATGTGGTTAGGGTCTTTCTCTTTTTGATCGCATCCTGCCAGCGCAATCGCGCCAATCAGTGCACCCACAGCGGCAATTTTCTTGAATCTGAAAGACATATCCTTTCCTTCTTAATAATGTGATATTGCTGGCTTATTTATGGGACACCGCATGCACGATGCGGTCGCCACAGAATTGAATGAGATACACCAAAACCACTAACAACACCAATACCGTATTCATCACAGTGGCGTTATATCCGATATAACCATACTGATAACCGATCTGGCCCAGACCACCGGCACCCACCGCGCCACCCATGGCGGAGTAACCAACCAGGGTAATCAGGGTGATGGTCGCAGCATTCACCAGGCCAGGCATCGCTTCCGGCAGCAGAACCTTACGGATGATCTGCATTGGCGTGGCGCCCATAGCTCGTGACGCTTCAATCAGTCCGGTTGGCAGTTCCAGCAAGGCATTTTCAACCATACGTGCGATAAACGGTGCCGCGCCAACGGTCAACGGAACGATGGCCGCCTGCAGTCCGATTGAGGTGCCGACGATTACGCGAGTAAAAGGAATCATCCAGACCAGTAAGATAATGAAAGGAATGGAGCGGAAGATATTCACCAGCGCGGAGAGCACGCGATAAAGTCCCTGATTCTGCAGAATCTGGCCCGGACGGGTGACATAGAGTAAAACGCCGACCGGCAGACCCAGCACAAAACCGAAAAAGCCCGAGACGAAGGTCATCATCAGCGTTTCCCACACGCCCCGTCCCAGCAACCACATCATCGCTTCAGACATAACCTAACACCTCTACTTTCACATGATTCTCCTTCAGCCAGGCTATCGCCTCGCGGGTATCGCTTTCTGTGCCGTGCATTTCGGCCAGCATAATGCCGAACTTCACGCCACCGGCGTAATCCATCTGGGCACTGATAATGTTGTTATTCACGTTGTAACGGCGGGCAGCTTCAGACAGCAGCGGCGCATCAACCGATTTACCGGTGAATTCCAGCCGCAGCAGAGGCACGGTGCCTTCAGCGGCGGTCGCAGAAAGGCGCTGCTGGTAATCATCCGGAATATCCAGATGCAGCGTAGACTGAATAAACTGCTGCGCCAGCGGTGTCTTAGGATGAGAGAAGACCTCACTGACGCTATCTTTCTCAATCAGTTCACCGTGACTGATGACCGCAACCTGATCGCAGATGCGTTTCACTACATCCATTTCATGAGTGATCAGCAGAATCGTCAGCCCAAGCCGGCGGTTAATGTCTTTAAGCAATTCCAGAATAGAGCGGGTCGTCGCGGGATCCAGTGCGCTGGTGGCTTCATCACACAGCAGAACCTTGGGATTGCTGGCCAGGGCGCGGGCAATCGCGACACGCTGCTTCTGTCCGCCCGACAGATTGGCGGGCCAGGCATCATGCTTGTCTGATAATCCCACCAGTTCCAGCAGCTCAGTTACGCGAGCCGTGATCTGAGCGCGGGAGAGATTACCGAGTTCCAGTGGAAGAGAGACGTTACCCGCGACGGTACGGGAGTTCATCAGATTAAAGTGCTGGAAGATCATGCCGATCTGGCGGCGCGCCTGGGTTAACTGACGTTCGTTGAGTGCGGTTAAATCAGCACCGTCTACCAGTACGCGGCCCGAAGTAGGGCGCTCCAGCAGGTTAACGCAACGAATCAACGTACTTTTACCGGCACCGGAAGCACCGATAACGCCATAAATCTGTCCGGCAGGCACGTGCAGGCTGACATCCGTTAACGCCGGAACAGACCGCGTGCCTTGCTGAAACACCTTGGTGATATTTTCTAGTTTAATCATTATGTTATTTATTATCGTGTTGCGTTGTCCGTGGTGTGGGAAGCCTCGTCGCTTTTATTCGGTATAAAAGCTGGATGGATGTTAAGGCATCCAGACGTCTAAATCAATGGAAGTGATTCAATCTGACATTCTCCCTTTTATAGCAATCATGCGATACTGATCGGCAATTTTTACAGCAGGAGTTTCTACGTGGCGAATAAAGTCCCCGCTATTTTTCTTGATCGTGATGGCACCCTTAATGTCGATAATGGCTATGTCCATGAGATCGATGACTTCCAGTTTATTGACGGCACGATTGAAGCGCTGCAACAACTAAAGGCAATGGGTTTTGCTCTGGTGGTCGTGACCAATCAGTCTGGCATCGCGCGCGGTATGTTTACTGAAGATACCTTTATGCGGCTGACAGAATGGATGGACTGGTCGCTGGCCGATCGCGATGTTGATCTTGATGGCATCTATTTCTGTCCTCACCATCCTGAAGCAACAGTAGCAGAGTTCCGTCAGGCCTGTGACTGCCGCAAGCCTCAGCCGGGTATGCTGCTGACGGCGCAGGAAGAACTGAATATTGATATGGCCGCTTCTTATATGGTGGGTGACAAGCTGGAAGATATGCTGGCAGGGCAGGCTGCCGGTGTCGGCAAGAAAGTACTGGTGCGCAGCGGCAAACCGGTCACTGCTGAAGGTGAAGCAGCAGCAGATTGGGTGATTAATAGCCTGGCAGAGCTTCCGGCGCGCGTTAAAAAGGGGTAAAACGGCGCTTTTGTGCAAATTTCAGACGAACAGAAAAAAAGTCTCAATTTGCACTTGCGCTATCTGAGCCGTTCCCTATAATGCGCCTCCACTGACACGGCAAACCGGAAACGGAAAACGGGTCAGGAGGCACAGGAGACTGCGCCGCCGGAGAAAAACTTCTGAAATAGAGGTTGACTCTGCAGGAGGAAAGCGTAATATACGCCACCTCGCGACAGGACGCTAACGCACTGTTCGCACTGCTCTTTAACAATTTATCAGACAATCTGTGTGGGCACTCGCAGGATTGATATCAGCGTCTCCG